>JAUXRY010000023.1 GCA_030679915.1 Thiobacillus sp. | reverse complement strand
GCGAAGCGCACGCCATCCCACTCGCCGTTGGCGCCATAGCCTGAATAGTCCATGCCGCACAAATCAATCAGCTGTTCAAAACGGCAAGCGGGATGGTCACGCAAAGTGAGCATCGCTGTGGCGTAATGCTGCGGCTTGAGGACCAGCGTCAACTCGCCCAGCCGAACAAACGATTTCGCCAGCGCATCACCAAGCACGGTTTCAAGGGACAAAGAGAGGGCTTCCACAGTCTGTGTCATCAATCGTTAACGAGCGATCGTGTTGGTACGTTTGATCTTGTTCTGCAACTGAATGATGCCGAACAAGAGCGCTTCTGCAGTGGGCGGACAACCGGGGACGTAAATATCGACCGGCACGATGCGGTCACAGCCGCGCACCACCGAGTAGGAATAATGGTAATAACCGCCGCCGTTGGCGCACGAACCCATCGAAATCACCCAGCGCGGTTCGGCCATCTGGTCGTAAACCTTGCGCAGCGCAGGTGCCATTTTGTTGCACAGGGTGCCGGCAACAATCATCACGTCGGACTGGCGCGGGCTCGGGCGGAACACAATGCCAAAACGGTCCAGGTCGTAGCGTGATGCGCCGGCCTGCATCATTTCCACCGCGCAACATGCCAAACCAAAGGTCATCGGCCACATCGAGCCGGTGCGCATGTAATTGATGAGCTGATCAGCTTTGGTGGTGACAAAGCCTTGCTCTAGGACGCCTTCGATGCTCACGGGTTCATTCCCATTCCAACGCGCCTTTCATCCATTCATAGATGAAACCAATAACCAGAATGCCCAGAAAAACCATCATCGCGATGAAACCGGCCAAGCCGATTTCTTCCAGCACGATGGCCCAGGGAAAGAGGAATGCGATTTCCAGATCGAACAGGATGAACAGGATCGCGACGAGGTAATAGCGCACGTCGAATTTCATGCGCGCGTCTTCGAAAGCCTCGAAGCCGCATTCATAGGGAGAAAGTTTTTCGCTATCCGGACGATTTGGTGCCAGCAAGGAACCCGCCACGATCGGGCCAATGCCGAATGCCAGCCCGACCAGTATGAACAACAGAATGGGGAGATAATTCTCCAGCACTGATCCTCCGGCTACCCTTTGCGGGTTGAGTCATTATGCGTGGAGTTTATGTGCGCGCCGCGCCCACTGTCAAGCTGAAAAATAGCCGAATTTAACTTATGGATCAATAAGTTATTCGATAGTCTTGGCTAATGAATGAATCAGGGAATTTGATGGTGCCGACGGCGAGACTCGAACTCGCACAACCTAAGTCACTACCCCCTCAAGATAGCGTGTCTACCAATTCCACCACGTCGGCCAATGGGCTTGCGCCCGATTGAATACTGCTGATTTATTACGAGGTTTTTACTACGGTTTTTATTTCGGGATATCAGCCGCTTTCGAGCCAGGACTCTGGCCCGGAACAGGAACGACAGGCTGACCTGTCGTCGCGGGTGCGGCCGTCCGATCCAGCACGCTGGTCGGCTTGTGCTGCTGCAATCCGAAATAAGCCAAACCCAGGCTGGTCAGAAAAAACAGGCTGGCGAGAATGGCAGTTGTGCGGCTCAGAAAATTGGCCGAACCTGTCGCACCGAACAGGCTTCCGGAAGACCCGCTACCGAATGCCGCCCCCATATCCGCACCTTTGCCATGCTGGATCAGCACCAGCCCAATGACGGAAATTGCAACGATGATGTGAACGACCCAAACCAGTGTTTCCATATTTTTTGACTCTTACTTGGCTGCTGCCCGGCAAATTGCCACAAACTCATCGGCAACCAAAGATGCACCGCCAATCAGGCCGCCATCAATATCGGGCTGAGCCGTCAATTCTGCCGCATTTGCGGCCTTTACGCTACCCCCATACTGGATCACCAGCTGAGCGGCGACTCCCGCATCAAGGGTAGCAATCTTGCCACGAATAAACGCATGCACCGCTTGGGCCTGCTCAGGCGATGCCGTCTTACCGGTTCCAATGGCCCACACGGGCTCATACGCCACAACAGCTTTGGCCAGAGAAGCCACGCCAGCGAGCTTGATCACCGCATCCAACTGACGCCCAACAACTGCCTCGGTCACACCCGACTCACGCTCGTCCAGCGATTCACCTACGCACAAAATGGGGGTCAATCCTGCAGCCTGGGCAGCCACATACTTGCTTGCAACCAGTTCATCGGACTCACCGTACAAACTGCGTCGTTCGGAATGTCCGACGATCACATAGCGGCAGCCGAAATCCAGCAGCATGGACGCCGACACTTCGCCGGTGAACGCGCCTTTGGTCTGTTCGGAGAGATTTTGTGCACCCCAGGCAATGGATGATCCGCCCAACACCGCCTGCGCTTGAGCCAGATAGGGAAAAGGCACGCACACCACGGCCTCGATTCCTTCCAAAGCGGGTTTGAGCGCAGCCAGTAGTGCGGCGTTTTCAGCCAGACTACCGTGCATTTTCCAATTACCGGCTACGAGCTTTTTACGCATGGGATCCGCCAGACAAAAGTGCGCGATGGTAAGCGCATCGCGCCGGCCGGTCAACCGTCAAGCGCGTGTACGCGTCAGGGAAATCAGCCAAAACGGCCGGTAATGTAGTCTTCGGTCTGTTTCTTGCCCGGTCGCATGAAAATCGTACCGGTTTCGTTGAACTCGATCAGTTCACCCAGATACATGAAGGCGGTGAAGTCGGAAATGCGCGCGGCCTGCTGCATGTTGTGGGTGACGATGGCGATGGTGTATTCGCTCTTGAGTTCGTTGATGAGTTCTTCGATTTTGGCGGTCGAGATCGGGTCCAGCGCCGAGGTCGGCTCATCCAGCAACACAATTTCAGGCTTGACGGAAACCGCGCGCGCGATGCACAGACGCTGTTGCTGCCCGCCGGAAAGCGACAGACCGCTCTGCTGCAGCTTGTCTTTCACCTCGCCCCACAGCGCGGCTTTGTTGAGCGCCCATTCGACCCGATCGTCCATCGCGCTTTTCGACATGCGCTCATATAACCGCACACCAAAGGCAATGTTTTCGTAAATCGTCATCGGAAACGGCGTCGGCTTCTGGAACACCATGCCGATCTTGGCGCGCACCAGGTTCACGTCCTGGCTCTTGTCCAGCAGATTCTTGCCGTGAAACATGATCTGGCCTTCTGCGCGCTGCCCCGGGTACAGGTCATACATGCGGTTGAAGGTGCGCAACAAGGTCGATTTGCCACAGCCAGATGGCCCGATAAAGGCGGTCACCTTATTGTCGGCAATATCCAGATTGACGTTTTTAAGGCCTTTGAACTCGCCGTAGAAAAAATCCAGATTGCGAATCTGCAAGGCAGCGTTTTCGCCAGTTGGCATCGCTTGGTTGGGCATGGCTTGATTGGGCATGAGTTCGGTGGGCACAGCGTAGCTTCAGGAAAATTAGCGTTTGTCTTTATTGCGGAAGGCGACGCGTACGCCGATGTTGATCGCCAACACCAGCAAGGCGATCAACAATGCCCCGCCCCAGGCCAGATTGACCCAATTGTCATACGGGCTCAGCGCAAACTGGTAAATCACCACCGGCAGGTTGCCCATCGGTTCAGCCATATTGGTGCTGAAAAACTGGTTGTTCAACGCAGTAAACAACAAAGGAGCCGTTTCTCCGGTGATTCGTGCCATTGCCAACAAAACCCCGGTCACCACGCCAGACTGAACCGCACGCAGCGTGATTTTGAGCGACACCTGCCAGCGCGGCGCACCCACCGCAAACGCTGCCTCACGCAGACTGGTCGGCACCAGTTTCAGCATGTTTTCAGTCGTGCGCACCACCACCGGAATAGCAATCAGAGCCAGCGCCAGCGAGCCCGCCCAGCCGGAAAAGCCACCCGTCGTCACCACAAACAGGGCATAAACAAACAGACCAATCACGATGGACGGCGCCGACAGCATGATGTCCGTCAGGAAACGGGTGAGCGACGCAAATTTCGAAATGCGCCCGTATTCAGCCAGATAAATTCCGGCCAGGATGCCGATTGGCGTTGCGACCAGCATTGAAAACATCAAAATGAGACTGCTGCCGACGATGGCATTACGCAAGCCACCACCTTCGGAACCCGGTGCGGGCGTGTCCTGCGTAAACAAATCCCAGCTTAACGCGGCAAATCCCCTGGAAAACAGCGTCCACAAAATCCACATCAGTGCGGCCAGCCCCAGGCTCATCGCGACCATCGACAACGCAATGCCGATGCGGTTGATCCAGAGGCGGCGGGTATACAGGCTCATCATGGTTTACAAGCCCTCGGAGCCCATGCTGCGGCTGATGAGCCAGCGTGAAATCGCCAGCACGACAAAGGAAATGACGAACAACACCAGACCCAGCGCGAACAGGGAAGCAATGTGCAGGCCGGGGTCGGCTTCACCGAATTCGTTCGCCAGGGTGGCTGCAATGGACGTCCCCGGAGCGAACAGGCTACCGTTGATGCGATTGGCGTTGCCGATCACAAAAGTGACTGCCATCGTTTCACCCAGCGCGCGCCCCAGCCCCAGCATGATGCCGCCGATCACGCCCACACGGGTGTAAGGCAGCACGATGTTGCGCGCCACTTCCCAGGTGGTACAGCCCAGGCCATATGCTGACTCTTTCAGCACGTGCGGCACGGTTTCGAACACATCGCGCATGACCGAAGCGATGAACGGAATCACCATCATGGACAGCACGATGCTGGCAGTCAGAATACCCACGCCGATGGGGGGGCCGGAAAACCAGCCGCCGATGATCGGCACATCCCCCAGCAAAGCCTGCATGGGTGGTTGAACATAATCAGCAAACAGGGGCGCAAAAACAAACAGGCCCCAAATGCCGTACACAATCGAGGGGACACCTGCCAGCAATTCAATCGCGGTGCCCAAGGGACGGCGCAGCCACACCGGGCAGGTCTCGGTCAGGAACAAGGCAATACCAAAGCTGACCGGCACCGCAAACAGCAGCGCCAATACGGATGTCACGATCGTGCCATAGATGGCTGCGAGCGCGCCGAACTGATCGTCTGGCACGCTCCAGATATTGGTCCAAAAAAAAGCCGGCCCGAATGCCTTGAGACTGGGCCAGGCTTCAATCGTGAGCGACACCAGTATGCCCACCAGCGACGCCAGGACAACAAACGCAAACAGTTGAGTGGAGTAGTGGAAAATCCTGTCCTGCATGCGGAATTTTCTAATCTGCCTGGCGTGCAGATCGATTCCGGCTGATGCGCTGGGCTCGCTCACAGTAGGACGCCTATCGGTTCGGGTTAATCTGCGTAAACAGCCGCCGCAAAGACAGCCGCTTACGCAGAGCGCCGGGGCAGCACGCTGCCCCGGCTCACATCAAGTCAGAGAAAAGGCTTACTTGATATTCTTCATTTCAGCTTCAACCATCTTCACCACACCGGCAGGCAACGGCACAAAGCCCAGTTCTTCAGCCATTTTCTGGCCGTTGTTCAACGACCAGGTAAAGAACTCGACCACGCCTTTTTGCTTGGCGGCATCGCTGCCCTTTTCATAAGCCAGCATATAGGTGGCGCTGGTGATGGGCCATGCGTTCTTGTGGGATTGATCCAACAGATCGGGCGCCATGCCCTTGACCTTGAAGTTGGCGCCCGCAGCAGCATCTGCCACGGAATCCTGGTTCGGCACAATGTAGTTGCCTGCCTTGTTCTTCAGTGCAACGAAGTTCATGCTGTTTTTCATTGCATCGGCGATATCGACATAACCGATCGTGCCCTTGATCTTCTGCACCGTGGCAGCCACACCTGCATTGCCCTTGCCGCCCACTGCGTTGGACGGCCAGTTGCCCGTGTTGCCCGCACCGACTTCACGCATGAAATCAGCCGATTGCTTGGCCAGATAGTTGGTGAAGGCGTAGGTGGTTCCGGAGCCATCCGAGCGATGCGCCACGGTGATGGCCAGATCCGGCAAGGCCACGCTGGGGTTCAGCTTGGCAATGGCGGGGTCGTTCCATTTGGTGATGGCGCCGCGGAAAATGTTGGCAGCGGTGACGCCATCCAGTTTCAGCTTGCCGGAGGCAATGCCGGGTACATTCATGACGATGGTCACGCCACCCATTACGGTCGGCACCTGGACCAGATGCGCTGCATCCAGGTCGGCTTCAGGAACCGGAGCATCCGAGCCGCCGAAATCGACGGTCTTGGCCTTGATCTGCTTGACGCCGCCCGACGAACCGATGGCCTGATAGTTGACCTTGTTGCCGGTTGCCTTTTGATAGGCTTCAGCCCATTTGGCGTAAACAGCGTAGGGGAAGGTCGCACCTGCGCCGTTGATGTCGGTAGCCAGCGCACTAACCGAAAAAGCCAACCCCATGGCCGCAACCAACGCGCCTTGAGCCAATTTATTGAGTATTTGCATGTTTATCTCCAGTAGTAATAGACGGTGCCGCATCGGCGACCGTGTCATATTAGCGGCGGAATATTACAGTTATATTTCAGGCAGGGAAAATAGCCGCCCAGCCTTAGCCACCCAATGCAGCCTTCTTCACTACCTCGGCAATGGTTTCAGCCGTATGACGAACCTGATCGGCATCGCGCCCCTCCACCATCACCCGAATCAGCGGCTCAGTGCCTGATGCACGCAGCACAACCCGGCCGGTGCCGTTTAGCGCCAATTCCGCCTGAGCGACTGACGCACTGACTGCGGGTGACGCATCCAGCTTGAACCCCTTGGCGATGGGCACATTGATCATCACCTGGGGATAGGTTTCCAGATCAGCCGTGAACGCATCCAGCGTCTCGCCCGTTTCGCGCAGCGCACGCAATACCTGCAAGGCAGAGACGATACCGTCACCCGTCGTGTGTTTGTCCAGGCACAGGATATGTCCCGATGTCTCGCCGCCCAGCGTCCAGCCGTTGGCAAGCAGGCGTTCCATCACATAGCGATCCCCCACCTTGGCGCGTTCAAACGGTATTTGAGCGCGCCCAAGCGCGTGTTCGGTGCCGAGGTTGGTCATCAAGGTACCCACCACGCCGCCCTTCATGTAGCCGGTCTGGATACGATGGCGTGCGATGACGTAAACCAGTTGGTCGCCGTCGTAAATCCGACCCGTCGCATCAGCCATCATCAGACGATCGCCGTCGCCGTCCAGCGCAATGCCGAGATCGGCACGATGGGTGCGCACTGCGTCCGACAGCGTCTTGGTGTAAGTCGCGCCACATTCATCGTTGATATTGAAGCCGTTGGGTTCGTTGCAGATGGCAATCACCTCGGCTCCCAGTTCGTGCAGCACATGTGGTGCAACGTGATAGGTCGCGCCGTGCGCACAATCGACGACGATACGCATCCCGCGCAGGTCGAGGTGATTGGGATAGGTGCTCTTGCAAAACTCGATGTAACGCGCTGCGGCATCCTCGATGCGCCGCGCACGCCCCAACTGGCGTGCCCCGACCGTCACGATGGGGAAGTCCAGCCGCGCCTCGATCGCCTCCTCCACGCTGTCCGGCAATTTCTGTCCGCTGGCAGAAAAGAACTTGATGCCGTTATCTTCGAAAGGATTGTGCGAAGCGGATATCACCACCCCAGCCTGAAGCCGCAATGCCCGTGTCAGATAGGCCACCGCTGGCGTCGGCATCGGCCCGGTCATCAATACATTCACCCCGGCAGCAGTAAACCCGGCTTCCAGCGCGGCTTCCAGCATATAACCCGAAATACGCGTGTCCTTGCCGATGAGCACCGTTGGATGCTGGTTCGGCGGCAGGCTGCCGCGGTCAGCCACCAATACCTGGCCGGCAGCGTAGCCCAAATGCATGACGAACTCTGGCGTGATGGGCGATTCGCCGACCTTGCCGCGCACACCGTCGGTGCCAAAATATTGTCGTCCCATTTTTATGTCTCCTCCACAGCATTCCAAATGGCCAGTGCATCCCGCATGGCCGCTACATGATGCACACGCAACACGCGCGCGCCGCGTCCGACTGCAATCAGATGGGCTGCCACACCAGCAAATTCACGCTGATCAAGTTCACGCCCGGTCAATTGTCCCAGCATCGATTTACGCGACAACCCTGCCAGCACCGGCACGCCCAATTCAAGCAGGCGATCCAGATGTTTCAGCAGGTCCAGATTATGTTGCAGGGTTTTGCCAAAACCAAAGCCAGGGTCAATCAGCATCCGCGCACGCGTGATGCCTGCCGCCTCGCAGGTCTGCACCCTGGACTGCAAAAAACACAACACGTCTTCTACCACATGGGCGTAACGAGGCGCCTGCTGCATGGTTTGCGGATCGCCCTGCATGTGCATCAAACACACCGCCGCACCGGATGCTGCCACCGTTTCCAGCGCGCCAGGTGCCTGCAAAGCCATCACATCGTTCACCATGACCGCGCCCGCATCCAGTGCAGCCCGCATCACTTCGGGCTTTTTCGTATCAACCGACACTGCACACCCCTGACGGGCGAGTGCTTCGATGACCGGCACCACACGGCGGATTTCCTCCCCGACAGACACACGTGCCGCACCCGGGCGAGTCGATTCCCCTCCAACGTCAAGGATATCAGCCCCCTCTTCACGAAGCTGTAACGCATGCCGAATCGCCGACTGGGCATCCAGGCAGCGTCCACCATCCGAAAACGAATCCGGCGTGGTATTGACGATACCCATGATGAGCGGTCTAAGCAGCGAGAGACGGTATGAACCTGCGTGGAGAACGGACATAAAAATAGAGGAGCCGAAGCCCCTCTATTGTAGTGCGTGTACCCAGATCGCCGCTCAGATTTCCTGCGCGGGCTGAGCGGTTGGCGCGGGCGCGCTGGGCTTGTCACCACCCGCCGGTGGCTGGGGCGTCGCCGACGGCTTGGGTGGGCGTGCCGGACGCCCCGCCATGATGTCGCCGATCTGTTCGGCGTCGATGGTTTCATATTCCAGCAACGCGGCGGTCATCGCCTCGACCTTGTCGCGATTTTCGGTAAGGATTTTCGTCGCCAGCGCGTATTGTTCGTCCAGAATGCGACGAATTTCAGCATCAACCTTTTGCATCGTGGTTTCGCTCATGTTCTTGTGCGTCGTCACCGAACGCCCAAGAAACACTTCGCCTTCATTTTCGCCGTATACCATCGGACCTAACGCGGCCGACATGCCATAACGCGTCACCATGTCGCGCGCGATACTGGTGGCGCGTTCAAAGTCGTTCGACGCACCCGTCGAAATGCTGCCGACAAAAATTTCTTCCGCCACCCGGCCACCAAACAGCATGCTGATCTGCGCCAGCATCTGATCCTGGTACAGGCTGAAACGATCCACTTCCGGCAGCGACATGGTCACGCCAAGTGCACGGCCACGCGGAATCACCGTCACTTTATGCACCGGGTCGCAGCCCGGCAAGGTCATCCCGATCACCGCATGACCCGACTCGTGATAAGCCGTTTTTTTCTTGTCCTCCGGCGTAATCACCATGGACTTGCGCTCGGCGCCCATGAAGATTTTGTCTTTTGCCTGCTCAAAATCGTCCATATCGACCAGACGCTTGTTGCTGCGTGCAGCAAACAGCGCCGCCTCATTCACCAGATTGGCGAGATCCGCACCCGACATGCCCGGCGTGCCGCGCGCGAGAATATCGGCACGCACGTCGGGCGCAGCCGGCACCTTGCGCATGTGCACCAGCAAAATTTGCTCGCGGCCACGGATATCGGGCAAGCCCACCACCACCTGACGGTCAAAACGACCGGGGCGTAACAAAGCCGGATCGAGCACGTCGGGACGGTTGGTCGCGGCAATCACAATGACCCCGCTGACGCCTTCAAAGCCATCCATTTCAACCAGCAGTTGATTCAAGGTCTGTTCGCGTTCGTCGTTGCCGCCGCCCAAACCCGCACCACGCTGGCGACCCACCGCATCAATCTCGTCGATGAAAATAATGCAAGGTGCACTCTTTTTGGCCTGCTCGAACATGTCACGCACGCGCGACGCGCCCACGCCGACAAACATCTCCACAAAGTCAGAGCCGGAAATGCTGTAGAACGGCACCTTGGCCTCACCCGCGATCGCGCGCGCCAACAGTGTTTTACCGGTACCAGGCGAACCGACCAACAGCACGCCGCGCGGAATCCGTCCGCCGAGTTTCTGGAATTTTGTCGGGTCTTTCAGGAAATCAACCAACTCGGCAACTTCCTCTTTGGCCTCGTCGCAACCTGCCACGTCGGCGAACGTCACCGGGTTGGTGTTTTCATCGAGCAGGCGCGCCCGGCTCTTGCCAAACGAAAAAGCACCGCCCTTGCCGCCGCCCTGCATCTGCCGCATGAAGAATACCCACACACCGATCAGCAGCAACATGGGGAACCATGAAATCAGCAGGCTCACCAGGAAAGACGGCTGCTCTTCAGGCTTGGCCTCGACCGACACACCGTTTTTCAGCAGGTCGGACACCATCCACGGATCGCTCGGCGCATAGCTGGTGAAACGCTGGCCATCACCGCGCTCACCCTTGAGCACGTTGCCTTCGATCACCACCTTGGTAATCTGCTGCGCACGTACTGCCTCGATAAACTGCGAATAGGGCATCTGCGTCTGCGCGGTACGCTGCGCGCCAAACTGGTTAAACACCGTCATCAAGACAACGGCGACGATCAGCCAGATGGCGATGTTTTTAGGCAAGTTGTTCAACAATTACTCCTTGGTGCCAAATTCAGCACGTTTAATCCAGGCACCTACATTTAGACTCATTCTAAGCCTACTCTTGCAGACTTGTCACGGCAGAGTCATGCGCCGCCGATTCGATTTCAAGCGGATTGCGTCCCAGCAAATACACTTCGGTACTGCGGTCGCGTGAGGCTTCGGGCTTGCGGATATGCACCTGCTTGAAAGCCAGCCTCATCTGCGCCCGAAAATCCTCAAATCCAACGCCTTGAAATACTTTGACGAGAAATGCCCCATCAGGTTTCAGCCATGCCATCGCAAAATCAAGTGCAAGCTCGCACAGTTCGTAATGCCGCGCCTGATCGGTCAGCATCACGCCACTGATGTTGGGTGCCATATCGCTTAATACAAGGTCAACCCGCCCGGATTTCAACTTTTCTTCCAACCAGACCAATGCCGACGGTTCGGTAAAGTCGCCCTCCAGGCTCTCGACCCCAGGCAATTGAGCCATAGGAAGCAAGTCGATCGCCAGCACCCTGCCCTGCTTTTTCATCTTTTGCACTGCCACCTGGCACCAGCTGCCAGGTGCAGCGCCCAAATCCACCACAGTCATGCCAGGACGCAACAACTGGTCACGTTTATCGATATCCAGCAACTTATAGGCGGCACGTGAGCGATAACCGTCCAATTGCGCTTTTTTCACATAGGGATCGGTTACATGCTCGTGCATCCAGGCACTGCCCGATTTGGTTCGCTTCGCTTTCTGGCCCATCTCTATCGGCTACAATCCTCGCTCAGTTTAAGGAATACGCTATGAAAACACTCACAACCGTACAACGGCAATATCTCAAAGGACTGGCGCATACCCGCCAACCTGTCGTCATGATCGGTAATCACGGCTTGACCCCGGCCGTTTTGAAGGAAATCGAACTCGCACTCAATGCGCACGAACTGATCAAGATCAAGGCCAGTAGCGACGAGCTAGAGACGCGGCGCGCCTGGATGGCCGAAATCTGTGCCACAACCAACGCAGCGTCGGTGCAACAAATTGGAAAAGTATTGGTGATTTATCGTGCGGCGAGCAAACCCGCCATCGTCCTGCCCAAGTGAATACTTGCCGGAGGGACTTATCGCGCCAGTCCCGAACGCCAGATCAGCAATAATCCAAGCGCGCTTTGAATCAGGTAAAGAATGCTCGACACGCCATGCCAGCGTGCAAACCGGTCGGCAAACACGCTCTGCATCACCGCATGCGGCATCGCCTGATCCTTCAGACTCTGCATGATCGGCTGAATGCCAAAATGACCTGCCAGGGTCAACACCAGCATCAACGCCACCGCCCAGAAGAAAAACGTTTTCAACGCGGCGCCCCCATCGCGTACGAGACGATAAATCAACAGATAACTCGCCGCCGCAATCGCGATCCACGCCATCAATTCAAACAGCTTGCCGGCCAGCATGCCGGCCAGTTGCTTGTCATCCAGGTTGGCAAACAGCACCGGCGCGGCAACATAGCCGATCGCCCACATACCGCCGATCCAGAGCACCAGCGACACGCCGGCAAGGCCATCCCAGAAGCGCCGCATATTTATTTGTACATGACGTCAAGCACTTCGTACTGACGAACCCCGCCGGGGGCCTGCACATCCACGCTGTCGCCGGCATACTTGCCGATCAGGGCGCGTGCAATCGGCGACGACACGGAAATTTTGCCCTGCTTGATGTCAGCCTCATCATCCCCAACGATTTGATAAGTCACGGTATTGCCGGAGTTCACATCCTCAAGTTCAACCGTTGCGCCAAAGACAATGCGGCCTTCCGCATCAAGCGTGGTCGGATCGATAATCTGCGCGTTGGACAATTTGCCTTCACAATCCGCGATGCGGCCCTCGATGAAGCCCTGCTTTTCCTTGGCAGCATCATATTCGGCGTTTTCTGACAGGTCACCCTGGGCGCGTGCTTCGGCAATCGCCTGGATCACGGCAGGACGTTCGACACTTTTAAGATGCTGCAATTCAACGCGAAGTTTTTCCGCGCCTACGACGGTGAGGGGGACTTTGGCCACTAGCTTACCTTTTTCAGTTCAGTGCTGATTCAATTCAATGCAGGCGCTGATGCAGCGCTTGCAGGGAATACACTTCGAGTTCGTTACCGTGCTGCATGCCCATGCAGGCTGCATGGGCACCAGCCAGTGTGGTGAAGTACACCACCCGCCGCACCAAAGCCTCGGCGCGAATGGTGTAGGAGTCTTTTACCGCTTTTTTGTCTTCAACGATGTTGACGATAAAGTCGATATCGCCGTTCTTGATCATGTCGACGATATGCGGGCGGCCTTCCTTGACCTTGTTCACGACCGCTACAGGAATGCCGGCCGCTTCAATTGCCTGCGCGGTGCCGCGCGTCGCCACCAGTGAAAAGCCCAAATCGCGCAGCGCCTGTGCAAGCTCGATAACAACCGCACGGTCACCCGCACGCACACTGACAAATGCCCGGCCTCCAGGCTTGGGCAGGTCGGAGCTTGCGCCCATCTGCGACTTAACGAAGGCTTCGCCAAAATTATTCCCCACGCCCATTACTTCGCCGGTCGATTTCATCTCCGGGCCAAGAATGGTGTCGACGCCGGGGAATTTGCGGAACGGGAAAACCGCCTCTTTCACCGAGTAATACGGCGGAATGATTTCTTTTTCGAAGCCTTGCGATTTCAGCGAAATGCCCGCCATCGCACGCGCGGCAATCTTCGCCAGCGGTGCGCCGATGGCTTTCGACACATAAGGCACGGTGCGCGACGCACGCGGATTCACTTCCAGCACATACACCGTGTCGCCCTGGATGGCGAACTGTACGTTCATCAAACCGATCACTTTCAATGCTTTCGCCATCGCCACCGTCTGGCGACGCAATTCGTCCTGCACGTCCTTCGACAAACTGTAGGGAGGCAACGAACAAGCCGAATCGCCCGAATGCACGCCGGCCTGTTCGATGTGCTGCATGATGCCGCCGATCACAACCTGTTCGCCATCGGACAGCGCATCGACATCGACTTCGATCGCATCGTTAAGAAAGCGGTCGAGCAGCACCGGAGACTTGTTCGAGACCTTCACCGCCTCGGTCATGTAACGACGCAAATCGGCTTCTTCGCGGACAATTTCCATGGCGCGCCCACCCAGCACGTAGCTTGGGCGCACGACCAGCGGATAACCAATCTCTTCGGCCATGCGAATCGCGCTTTCAGGATCGCGCGCAGTGCGGTTCGGCGGCTGTTTCAAGCCCAATTCGTGCAGCATTTGCTGGAAACGCTCGCGGTCTTCTGCTGCGTCGATCATGTCAGGACTGGTGCCAATGATGGGCACGCCGTTACGCTCCAGATCGCGTGCCAGCTTCAGCGGCGTCTGCCCGCCGTATTGCACGATCACGCCGAAGGGTTTTTCGATGCGCACGATTTCAAGCACATCCTCCAGCGTCAGCGGCTCAAAATACAGGCGATCAGAGGTGTCGTAATCGGTCGAAACCGTCTCGGGATTACAGTTGACCATAATGGTTTCAAAACCATTTTCGCGCAGCGCGAGCGCGGCATGCACACAGCAGTAATCGAATTCGATCCCCTGCCCGATGCGGTTCGGTCCACCTCCCAACACCATGATTTTCTTCGCATTGGAAGGCGCAGACTCGCACTCTTCCTCGTAAGTTGAATACATGTAAGCGGTTTCGGTAGCGAATTCCGCCGCGCAGGTATCCACCCGTTTGTAAACCGGATGAATAGCCAGCTCCGTACGATGCGCGCGAACCGCATGCTGATCGGTGCCCAGCAGCTTAGCCAGACGGCGATCTGCGAAACCGGCGCGCTTCAACTGACGCAGCTCATCACGCCCAATATCGCTTATGGCGCGGCCAGCAAGCGAAGTCTCCATCTCGATCAAATTCTGAATCTGATCCAGGAACCAGGGATCGATTTTCGAATGGTCGAAAATCTCGGCCTGACTCATACCAATACGGAACGCATCAGCGACATACCAAATCCGCTCGGGGCCGGGCGACATCAATTCGGACTCGATTTCATCGCGGTCTGTTGTCTTCGGATCAAAGCCATCAACACCGACCTCGAGTCCGCGCAAAGCTTTTTGCAATGATTCCTGGAAGCTGCGGCCGATTGCCATCACCTCGCCCACCGACTTCATCTGGGTGGTCAAACGGTCATCGGCCTGAGGGAATTTTTCGAAGGCGAAACGCGGGATCTTGGTAACGACGTAATCAATCGACGGCTCGAACGAAGCCGGGGTCGCGCCACCGGTGATGTCATTCTGCAACTCGTCGAGTGTGTACCCTATCGCCAGCTTGGCCGCCACCTTGGCAATCGGAAAGCCGGTTGCCTTGGATGCCAGCGCGCTCGAACGCGACACCCGCGGATTCATTTCGATCACCACCATGCGGCCGTCATCCGGATTGATGGAGAACTGCACATTGGAGCCGCCGGTGTCCACGCCGATCTCGCGCAGCACTGCGAGGCTGGCGTTGCGCATGATCTGGTATTCCTTGTCGGTCAAGGTCTGCGCCGGCGCAACGGTGATGGAGTCGCCAGTGTGCACGCCCATCGGATCAAAGTTTTCGATCGAGCAAATGATGATGCAGTTGTCCTTGCGGTCACGCACCACTTCCATCTCGTATTCTTTCCAGCCGAGCAGGGATTCCTCGATCAGGAGCTCATTCGTCGGTGACGCTTCCAGACCGCGTTCGCAGATGGCAACGAATTCATCTCGGTTATAGGCAATACCGCCGCCCGAGCCACCCATGGTGAACGAGGGGCGGATGATCGACGGAAAGCCTAACGCTGCCTGTACTTGCAAGGCTTCTTCCAGACTGTGTGCGATCGACGAGCGCGCCGAGCCAAGGCCCAACTTGGTCATCGCGGCCTTGAATTTTTCACGGTCTTCCGCTTTGTCGATGGCTTCCTTCGACGCACCGATCATTTCAACGTTGTATTTTTCCAGTACGCCGTGTTTGGCCAGATCAAGGGCGCAGTTGAGCGCAGTCTGTCCGCCCATGGTCGGCAACAGCGCATCCGGGCGTTCCTTTTCGATGATCTTCTCGACCACCTGCCAGGTAATTGGCTCAATGTAGGTGACGTCGGCCATGTCCGGGTCGGTCATGATCGTTGCCGGGTTGCTGTTGACGAGGATGACTTTGTAGCCCTCCTCACGCAACGCCTTGCATGCCTGCGCGCCGGAATAGTCGAATTCGCACGCCTGCCCGATGACAATGGGGCCGGCGCCGATGATAAGTATGCTTTTTAGGTCTGTGCGCTTGGGCATGATCAGTGTGCTCCGGCGTGATCGGCCATCAGCTTGATAAATCGGTCGAACAAATAGCTCACGTCGTGCGGGCCAGGACTGGCTTCAGGGTGCCCCTGAAAGCTGAATGCGGGGGCGTCAGTGCGCGCAAGGCCTTGCAACGAACCGTCGAACAGTGAGACATGGGTGCTGCGCAACGTGTCGGGCAAGCTGGTGGCATCCACTGCAAAGCCATGGTTCTGGCTGGTGATCGCCACGCGTCCACTGTCGAGATCCTTGACCGGGTGGTTGGCACCGTGGTGACCAAACTTCATCTTGGTCGTTTTGGCGCCCGAAGCCAGCGCAAGCAATTGATGCCCAAGACAGATACCGAAAGTCGGCACGCCCGCAGCCACCAGTTCAGCAATAGCCTGAACCGCGTAATCACACGGCTCCGGATCGCCGGGGCCATTGGACAGAAAGACACCATCAGGTTTCAGCGCCAGCGCATCGGCCGAGGTGGCAGTGGCAGGCAGCACGGTCAAACGGCAACCACGCTCGGCCAGCATGCGCAGGATATTGCGCTTGACACCGTAATCGAAGGCCACGACGTGAAAACGGGGCTCATTCAACTGGCTGTAGCCACGTCCGAGCTTCCACTCGGTTTCATTCCACTCATAAGCCTTGGATGTACTCACCACCTTGGCGAGGTCCATGCCAGCCAACCCCGGGAAGGCGCGCGCCGCGTCGAGCGCCTTCCCTTCATCCAGCGTTCCCGCCATGACGCAGCCACTTTGCGCGCCCTTCTCCCGCAAAACCCGGGTCAGCCGGCGCGTGTCGATGTCGGCGATGGCCACAATATGCTGGCTTTTCAGATAATCCGTGAGCGAAGACCCGGCACGAAAGTTTGAATACAAGCGTGGCACATCACGCACCACAAATCCTGCTGCATGGATGCGATCTGACTCAATGTCTTCTAAATTAATGCCGGTGTTGCCGATATGAGGGTAAGTCAGCGTCACAATTTGACGTGAATACGAAGGGTCAGTCAGGATTTCCTGATAGCCGGTCATTGCGGTGTTGAACACCACCTCACCGGTTGTGATGCCGTCGGCGCCGATGGAAAGGCCGCGAAAAACCGAACCGTCAGCTAAAACAAGGATGGCGGGCTGGGTACGAGACAAGGAAGACTCCGCAAGACAATAAACGTGGCGCTGGTGACAAAATTCAGGCGAGCCGCTTGCGCGAACCCGCCTGAACTTGAATGCCATGATTATAGTCGATCCAGCCCCCCGCTTCAATGACTTCCGGGGCGGCTTCCCCTCGTATCAAGGGTTTAAATGATCCAGCCCACCGTCCATATCGATCTCGGTCAACTCGGTAAACCCGCCGATACAGGCCCCATCAATCATTATCTGCGGCACGGTTCGCGCGCCATCGGTCGCCACGGCAAATTCTTTCATCGCCTCCTGGTCGAGATCGATGCGGACTTCGTCATAAGCAATCCCACGCTTATCGAGAAAAGCTTTGACTTTCACGCAAATCGGGCATGTGCCCGTACTGTAAACCTTGACTGCATTCATGCTTCTTTCCTGTTTGATAACGGTTTATTCAAGCGCAGTGAGTCAATCGCTTCTATTTCAAGTTCAACACGTCGCGCATATCGTACAAGCCTGGCGCTTGGCCCTGTAACCATTTGGCTGCGCGCAGCGCGCCTTGCGCAAAGGTGGCGCGACTGCTGGCTTTATGGGTCAGCTCGATCCGTTCGCCGATACCGGCAAATAACAACGTATGGTCGCCCACGATGTCGCCACCCCGTACGGTGGAAAAGCCAATGGTTTGGGGGTCACGCTCACCGGTCACACCCTCGCGACCATAGACCGCACAGCTGGCCAGATCACGATGAACCGCATTGGCTACGGCCTGTCCCAGACCCAGCGCGGTGCCGGAGGGCGCATCCACTTTATGACGGTGATGCGCTTCGATAATCTCGATGTCATATCCATCATCCAGCACCACGGCAGCCAGTTCGGCCAGCTTCATCAGCAAATTCACACCAACGCTCATATTAGGGGCGAACACGATCGGTATCCGCTGCGCCGCAGCTGCAATACGCGCCTTTCCGTCATCATCGAAACCCGTGGTACCAATAACCAGCGGCACCCCCGCTGCGACGCACGCGTCGAGATAGCCAAAAGTGGCTTCCGGACGGGTGAAGTCAATCAATGCCTGCGCGGCTTGCAGGGCAGTTGATGGCTGATCGCTGACGTGGACCCCGCTTGCCGCACCCCAGGCAGCGCCAGCATCCTGCCCTAGCAGCGGGCTGCCAGCACGATCGATTGCCGCATGCAAGATGCAGCCCTCATCGGCCGCCACCGATTCGAGCAATGTCCGCCCCATGCGACCGGACACCCCAGCCAGCGCGATCCGAACGGTCATCGCTTGGTGCCTGACAGGGTCGATAACACTTTTTCCTCGGCAATCAGCCAACGGCCGTCCCGTTCAACCATCAGCAACTGCTTGACTACAGCATCGCGATAATTATCGGAACGATAATGCTGATTGAACGTCATCGTGACAGCCCCCTCTTCAGTGCGGTCAATTGAAGGTGAGTCAATCTTGATATCAATACTTTCGGCCACACCAAACAGCAAATGGCGGCGTTTTTCCCAGTCTGCGCGGCTGTCTCCGCCTGGCGGTACAAAACTGGTGTCGTAGGCCGCGAAATACGCGGCCTCGTCACGGCGCATCCATGCACCAACCCAGGTATTCAACGCCTTGATGATCGACTCATCGCCTTTATCCGCGCCTTTGGATGCCCCTGGAAATGACGGAATCACGTCCGGCTTGACTTGATCGACATTGGTTTCGGCTTGCAAACTCAGCGCAGCGGGTGTGTGCGGGTCAACATAGGCCGGTGCATTCTTGGGGCTGGGTAGCGGGGACACGACGCTGCTTGTTACAGCAGCCGACTGATCCGGTTGCAATGTCGGGGAAGCGATTGGCTTCTCGACCGACGGCTGAACGACAGGCTTGGGTGAAGCCTCGGCAGATGCTGACTGAACAGGTTGCTGCGGGGGCAGTGATTGGACAACCGGAATGGCCTCGGCAGTAGGCGTCAGACGGGCAGGCAAGGGAGTGGCCTCCACGGCTGTATTAGAAGCCATTGAAGACTCAGGCTTTGGCGTCGCCACAGTGGACGTCACGGCAGGGGCAACCGGAGGCAAATCGCCTTCGATCCGCGCCAGTATTTCACCGTCGAAAAACAGGGTTATGTGCTTCTGTTCGGCCAGCTTGCCCGCTTTGTAAAACACGTACACATAATCCCAGCGATCAGTACGGAACGGGTCGACTACCAGCGGCGTCCCCAGCAGGAAACGAACCTGGGAGCGGTTGAGGCCCGGTTTCAGGCGGACAATGTTTTCCTGATCAAGGGCATTGCCTTGCTGGACATCAATGCGGTGTGGGCCGAGGTTGACGCTGGAACACCCGGAAACCAGGCTTATAAGCAGAGCAGATATCAGGAAATGACGCATAGCCAGGAAACCGGAAAGGTTGAGCGGTTGGAAAAAAACGTATCATAACGTATTCGCGTTCCCAATCTGGAGACCCCATTGAGCAATCCTTCCGATCTCAAAAGCATTGGTCTCAAAGCCACGCTGCCTCGCCTGAAAATTCTCGATTTATTCGAACAGAGCAACAAACGCCATATGACCGCCGAAGAAATCTATCGGCTGCTGTCGAATGAAGACCTGGATATCGGTCTGGCCACGGTTTACCGTGTCCTCACCCAATTCGAGCAGGCCGGGTTATTGATCCGCCACCACTTCGACAGTGACAAAGCCGTTTTCGAGCTCAACGAAGGCGACCACCACGACCATCTGGTCTGTTTGCAATGCGGAAAAGTCGAAGAATTCCTGGATAGCGAAATCGAAAAACGCCAGCACCGCATTGCCAAGGAACGCGGTTTTTCCATCCACGATCACTCACTGCAAATTTACGCTGATTGCATCAAGGAAAATTGTCCCAATCGCAAGACCAACGAATCCCGTCACCGCGCGTAAGGTCTGATTGCCGCACATAGCCCTGCCACGCCTTCGATCAGACGTGGTGTGGGCCGATGCAGCAAGTCTGCATCCACGCTAACGAACGCATTGTTTTTCACGGCAGGCAGGCTTGCGAATGATTGCCATGTCCGACGCATGTCGGGTGCATCATTCCCCCCCACGATGAGTGCGGGGGCTCGCTGCAACACCGCTTCGCGTGACACCACCGGAGACAGCCCCCGCAAGTCGGCAAACACGTTGCGCGCACCGCACAACGACAGCGCATCGCTGATCCAGTGTGTACCGCCCACCGTCATCAAGGGTCGATCCCAAACTTGATAAAACACCTTCACTGGTGGTTGTTGGCTGGTCGGCACTTTGAGTTGTGCCAACTGTGAGGAGAATTTTCGGGCAGCGGCATGACCCGACTCCGCATGCCCACTCGCCTGACCGATCAAGCGCAATAAGCGCGCCACATCCTCCAGCCGGGTGGCTTGTGTGTGCAAAACAGGCACGCCCATTTGTTTGAGGCCATGAATATCCGCTGCGCGATTACCTCCCACCCAGACAATCACCAGATCCGGCTTCAGGGCAAGCACACGTTCAAAGTTGATGCGACTGAAATCCCCCACGCGCGGCAACGTTTTCGCCTCCACTGGAAAATCACTGGCGCTATCGACGCCCACTATCTGCGATCCCGCCCCCACAGCAAACAACAATTCGGTGAGATGGGGCGTCAATGAAATGATGCGTTGGGGAGGCTGGCTGAACGCGAGTGTTTGCCCTGCGTCATCAACAAGACGAACCGTCGCAGCCTGCACGGACATCGCCAGCAGCAGGCACAGCCCAAGAGTGATGCGATGGATCACTGTTCGGCCAGACTTCCGCCGTGAAAAATCAAACTTGCACGCAGGGAGTCGAAGCGAAGTCGTGTAAACGAGGCGGTTGCCACCTCAACACGATAAGCATGTTCCAGGGGAACATGCAGCGCCCAGGCAAACGCCATACGGATAACGCCCGCATGGCCGACCAACAGAACATGCTGATCGGTATTGTTCGCGAGCAAATCATCCAGGCCAGCCGCTACCCGTGTATGAAAATCGGCGAGCGGTTCCGCTCCTTCCGGACGCGCATGAATCGGATCAGCCTTGAAGCGCGCCAGCACGCCAGGGGTGCTCTGCTCAATTTCGGCGCCTGACTTGCCTTCCCATACGCCAAAACCAACTTCCTTGAGTCTATCGTCAAGCGAAAGGGGCAATTCAAGACGACTCGCGAGGGTTTCTGCAAACTCACGGCAACGCCGCAACGGCGAAGAAACCAGCCGAGTCCAGGGTCGGGCGTCCCCCACCGCAGCATGCATTTGTGCCCAGCCTTTTTCTGAAAGCGGGTCATCGACCTGACCCCGATATTTTCGTCCACCAACAGGTTCGCCATGGCGCATCAAATCCAGCGTCATGCTCATGCCAACATCACCAGGTTGTCCCGATGGATCAGCTCCGGTTCATCCATATAACCCAGTTCAGTTTCGATCGACGTACTGGGTACGCCGGCAATCCGCCGTGCTTCGCTTGAACTGTAATTGGTCAGGCCGCGTGCGATCTCATTGCCCTCTGTATCAACAATCGCGACAACGTCCCCCCGCAGAAAATCACCCGTGATGCCTATTACGCCCACCGACAGCAAACTCTTGCCTTCTTCCTGAAGCGCACGCACTGCCCCATCGTCGATCACCACCCCACCCCGCATCTGCAAATGGTCCGCCAGCCACTGACGACGCGCCACCAAGGTTTCCTGACGCGACACCAGTTGGGTACCGATGGGTTCGCCGTCCGCAAGCCGCAGCAATACGTTTTCCTCACGCCCGCTACAGATCACGGTATGGGCGCCGCTGCGGGCCGCACGCTTGGCCGCAAGAATTTTGGTCAGCATCCCGCCCGTTCCCACACTGCTGCCCGCACCGCCTGCCATATGGTCCAGATCCGGGTCGCCCGCGTGAGCATTCATCACCAGCGTCGCACATGGGTCCTTGCGCGGATCTCCGGTATACAAACCCGGCTGATCCGTCAAAATTATCAGGCAATGCGCTTCAACCAGATTGGTGACCAACGCAGCCAGTGTGTCGTTATCACCCAGGCGAATTTCATCAGTGGCAATCGCGTCGTTTTCATTGATGATGGGCACTGCGCGAAGCTCCAGCAGCATCCGCAATGAAGAGCGCGCATTCAGATAACGCTTACGGTCGGCCATATCTTCATGGGTCAGGAGCACTTGTGCAGCATTCAGTCCGTGGGCGCGAAAAATGGATTCATACGCCTGCACCATCCCCATCTGTCCTACCGCCGCTGCGGCCTGCAATTTCCTGACCGACTTGGGACGTTTAACCCAGCCCAGTCGAGAAATACCCTCGGCAATGGCCCCACTCGATACCAGCACGACTTCTCGACCCTGTTCAGTCAATGCCGCAATCTGTTCAGCCCATCGTGACAGCGCTGCGTGATCCAGCCCTTTGCCGCCGCCAGTAACCAGACTGGAACCGACTTTGACGACTATACGGCGGGCGTGTTTTACAACCGAGACACTCATCGAGCCGCCTGCCGCAAATTTTTCACTGCTTCCTTGCCATCCCTGACGCGGATGCCATCAGGGCAGAAAAAATCTTCAAATAGTGCTTTTCTATAAGAAAACAGCGAACGGAGCTTGATGCCTTCCCAACCCGCATTGCGCGCCTTGGACCAGGTGCCGTCAGGATGACCATACGCGTATAGGCGCCGCTCGGCCGATTCGCAGCGGAGGCCTTCGAACGACACGTTTTTTGCGCCACCGGCCGCTACGATGATTACGGTATAGCGAACCACCAAGTCTTCGCCGACGCTGATCGATTCGGCATCGATGAAATGTTTGTTCTGGGTTGCCGAGGACACGTTAAAGGGAATCAGGTTTTCGGATTTAGGATAAGCCGGAAGTTTGACGACCACCTCGGACCAGGGCTTGTCCTGATCGAACTCGAAATCGAATTGACCCCATTCGGCGTGAGCGGCAAACGGCAGGCAAAGAAGTACAGCGAGCAAAATTTTCATGGGGGCTATTTTATTGATTCAGCGGCGGTATGTCTCCCATTAAGATCAGCGCCTCCTGAATCACACGCGAAATCAAAATATTCAAGTCAGGCACCATGGCTTAAAATCCATGGCGTATCCAGAGGTTTTCTGAATCGCCTCTGTCCTTCATCACCTACTCTTTCCCCTATGTTGCACGCCTCTCTCAAACGCTACGCCTGGCTCTCTATAGCCGCCGCCCTGGCCACGATCCTGCTCAAGGGTTGGGCCTGGTGGATTACGGGTTCTGTGGGTCTGCTTTCCGATGCACTGGAATCGTTCGTCAATCTGGCAGGTGCCATGATGGCGCTGGCCATGTTGACGCTGGCGGCAAAACCCGCGGATGACAACCATGCCCACGGCCACGGCAAAGCCGAATACTTTTCCAGTGCGTTCGAGGGATTTCTTATCCTGATCGCCGCAGTCGCCATCAGCTACACGGCCATCGAACGCCTGCTCAACCCACAACCACTCGAAGCCGTAGGTATCGCGCTTGCCATTTCGGTGGTGGCTTCAATCATCAATCTGGCCACCTCACGCACCCTGATGAACGTGGGGAAGAAACACAAATCCATCACCCTGGAAGCCGATGCGCATCATCTGATGACCGACGTCTGGACATCGGTTGGGGTCATCGTGGGCGTGGGCCTGGTCTGGCTGACAGGCTGGTTGTGGCTCGATCCCGTGGTTGCTCTGCTGGTGGCCTTGAATATTCTATGGACCGGGTGGCAGTTGTTGCAGCGTTCTGCGGCAGGCTTGATGGATGTCTCCATACCGGAGGATGAGCTCCAGGCAATAGAAGCCATCCTGGATGACTATCGCAAGCACGGCTTGAAATTTCACGCCCTGCGCACCCGTCAGGCCGGCACCCGTGCCTTTATCACCGTGCACGTCCTGGTACCCGGTGCTTGGACCGTCCAGCATGGCCATGACTGGTCCGAGCGCATCGAAGCCGACATCCGGCTGGTAGTGACACACGCCCACATCACCACCCATCTGGAGCCGATGGAAGACCCCGTCTCACTGGCTGACCAGGAGTTGGACCGGCACGAACACTGAGGCGGCAAACACGGGCTTGACCGTTTTCAGTAGGTGACCGCCGGTCATGCTTCAGCTTGTTTGCTGCGGTACATGGAATCCCGCTTGAACGGATAATGTGGCTGAGAACCTTCGACCCCCTTGCCCGCTAGCACTTGCCACAGTTCCATCCAGCCATGGTCAAAAGCATGGGCCGACCCGGCCATGTAGATGCGCCAGATACGATACTTTTGTTCGCCTATGATCTTCCGGGCTTCGTCGGCATGGTCTTCCAGTCGGGTGACCCAATGCCACAGCGTTTTGCCGTAATGGGGTCGCAGGTTTTCCGCATCCAGGCATTCGAGGCCACTGCGGGAAGCCGCACGCAATACGTCCGAAGCATGCACCAGTTCACCGCCCGGAAACACATAGTCTTCGATGAATTCGGCAATGCCACTGCCGAGCCCGATGGCATCGGGTTCGGCGGTGGTGATGCCGTGGTTGAGCACCAGCCCGCCCGGCTTGAGCAAGCGTGTGATCCTGTCGAAATAGTCGCCCAGATTCGCCTGGCCCACGTGCTCAAACATGCCCACGCTGGCGATCTTGTCGTAAGCGTCAGGCTCCTGCAGATCACGATAATCCATGGTTCGCACATCTACCCGCCCTGCCAGACCCAGTGCTTCGATCTGTTGACGCACATACGCATGCTGGTCGTCCGACAGCGTAATGCCGACCGCTTGCACCCCATAATGTTGTGCCGCATGCAGGACCAGTCCACCCCAGCCGCAGCCTATGTCGAGAAAACGTTCGCCCGGCTGGAGGTCCAGCTTGCGGCAAATGTGATCGAGCTTGGCTTCCTGCGCCGCATCCAGGCTCATGTCCGGGGTTTTGAAGTAAGCGCAGGAATAGACCCGCTTCGTGTCCAGCCACAAGCCGTAAAAATCGTTGGAGACGTCATAGTGATACTGGATATTTTTGCGATCCCGGGTGCGCGTATGGCGCCACCACTTCCAGCTTTCCGAGCCCATTTTCGGGATCAAACCGCCTGCATTGCACAGGCGGTCACCCAGCGCCAGGATGTCGCGGGCACTCCCTTCCAGATCCAGCGCGCCTTCAACATAAGCCCGCGCCAAAGCCCCCAGATTGGGATTTGCCAAGGCTTTCAGGCTAGCCATATGATGCAGCCGAATACGCACCGCAGCGAGTGCGCTCGATCCTAACAGTTTGCCATTCCACAGCTCAACAGCCAGCGGCAGACCAGAGGCTTCCAGTCGCCGACGAGCCTGGTGAATCAACAGTTGGTCCAGCATCACGCCCTCCTTCAAAGACAGGCGGTGCGTATTGTTTTACCGCCCTTATCTGAATCTAGGACAAATCCACCACTAGTGCACAACGGTTATTCTCGGCCAGCGTCATGGGGTCAACCTGATAGGCCGCCAGATCGATACCCATGCGGATCGGGCTGCCGGCCTTGGCGGCAGCGACTGAAGTTGCGTCGAGTTCAAACCGCAGAAAATGCACCGCCGAGGTTTTTTCGGCGTTCTCGCGTTTCATGTCTTCGTCGGCAATGGCATGCACGCGAGCCTGATCGGCCACCTGCACCCATACCCGATCTTCAATGCCCTTCAGATTTTCCAGCGCCACCTTGCGTTCATCCGGGTCGGAATACTGGATCATCATCGTCGCCTTCCAGTTGCTGCCATCCGGCACCAACGGGTTATAGGCGTCGAGTTCCTCCTGAATCCCGGCATCTTCAAACGTGCGCTCGGCACGCAGCATTTCCTGGATCTGGTAACGCATGGTTTTTTCATCTTCGAAAATAAGCGTGACGTGATCGCCCAGCTCGACCATACGGTTCTTTTTGTGCGCCATGATTTCAGCGCGCATTTCGGGGCGCACCTTGGCATACGCCTCAAGGGTCATCAGACTGTCACGGGTTATGTGCGGCATATTCATCTCCTGGTTCATCCTTTCCAAACGATTCAATCCAGACCGTAGGCAATGCGCATCAGCGTGATCGGGTGCTGTTTCTGCGCCGTGGTTTCACCCATGCCCTGCATAATGTGGCGCGCGGCAATCGCGCAATCCGAGCTCACGTAATCGGCCTTGGGATCGGCCATCTGGCGAAACACCGGCTTGCCGATTTTCATCGACTTGTCGAAGAATTCGCTCTTCACCCCCCAGGTGCCGTCGTGGCCCGAGCAGCGCTCAACCAGCGTCACCTTCGCACCCGCCAACACCAGCGCATCGCGCGTCTTGTTGCCGATGTTCTGCACCCGCTGGTGGCACGGCACGTGATACGCCACCTTGCCCAGCGGCGCGGTGAATTCGGTTTTCAGCAGGCCATCAACATTGCGCGCCATCAGGTATTCAAACGGGTCCCACATCGCGGCTTTCACCGCCTGCACATCGGCGTTGTCAGGGAACATCAACGGAAGTTCCTGTTTGTACATCAGCGTGCACGAAGGCACCGCCGTCAGGATCGCGTAACCTGCCTTGGCGAGCTTGGCCAGATGCGGAATGTTGACTTCCATCAACTTTTCCACCGCTGCAAGATCACCCAGTTCCAGCTTGGGCATGCCGCAGCAGGCTTCCTTTTCCACCATCACCGCCGGAATTTCATTGTGAGCCAGCAGTTTCAACAAATCGTGGCCAATGCCGGGTTCGTTGTAATTCACATAGCAAGTAGCATAAATCGCCACCTTGCCCGGGGTGCGCTGGCCGTCTTTCGCTTCAAATCCGCCTTGCGGTTTGGCCGTAGAACGGAAGGTCGCGCTGTCGTATTCCGGCAGATCGCGGTCGGCATGAATGTGCAGCACGCTGTCGACAATCTTGCGAATCGGCTTGCTCTTCAGGCTGGCGTTCACCGCCTGCACCACCACGGGAATCGACGCGAGTTTGCCCATCGCATCGGTTGATGACAGTAGTTTGTCGCGGAACGTCGTCCCGCCTTGCTTGAATTTGACAGCCTTGGCACGCAACATCACATGCGGGAAATCGATATTCCACGGATGCGGCGGCACATAAGGACATTTGGTCATGTAGCAGAGGTCACACAGATAACACTCGTCGACCACCTTCATGTATTCAACTTTGGCGACACCATCCACTTCCATCGTCGAGGACCCGTCCACCAGATCGAACAGCGTCGGAAACGCGGTACACAGCGAGACGCAGCGTCGACAGCCATGGCAGGCGTCAAACACGCGCTCCATCTCCTGATGGAGTTTTGCTTCGTCATAAAAATCCGGATTTTTCCAATCCAACGGGTGACGGGTCGGGGCTTCGAGATTGCCTTCGCCTATGCTCATGCGAACTCCTTGGAGCCTGCTTCAGTGGAAATCATGCCCCGCGTTGAGGTCAGGATCGGATGGATGCAAGGCGTGGCGCGCTGCCAAGGGTGTTTCCTTGGCAAGCGGCACAACACCGCAGACGCCGACCCTGGCCTCAACCCGAAGGGCCAGTCGGCTGCGCGCACATTGCTGCGTTGCGTGCTGCTTGTGTAGATGACTACACAGCTCAGCCCGCGCCTTGCACTGCCTCGCGCATCCGATTGGCGCGGGGCATGATTTCCACTGAAGCAGGCTCTTAACTTGGTATAAAGTTGAAACGAGATTCAAAAAAAGCGGGCCGAACCCGACCCGCCTTTTATTCAAGCTGATTTACGCGTCAAGCGAGTCCAGCGTCTTCTGGAACTTGTTGGCGTGTGAACGCTCGGCCTTGGCCAGCGTCTCGAACCAGTCAGCAATTTCGTCAAAACCCTCACCGCGTGCATCCTTGGCCATGCCGGGATACATATCGGTGTACTCGTGGGTTTCGCCAGCAAC
The DNA here is from genome assembly GCA_030679915.1 of Thiobacillus sp. GTDB lineage: Bacteria > Pseudomonadota > Gammaproteobacteria > Burkholderiales > Thiobacillaceae > Thiobacillus. Next base: position 101,506 of record JAUXRY010000023.1, on the reverse strand, counting down.
TGCAGTCTTCAGGTTGTCAGCGGTGGGGCCAAACGGCATACCGGTAGCGGGGTCGCCGCACTTTTCCAGGTACTCCAGGTGGCCGTGCGCGTGGCCGGTTTCACCTTCAGCAGTGGAGCGGAACACAGCAGCCACGTCGTTGTAGCCTTCCACGTCAGCTTTTGCTGCGAAATAGAGGTAACGGCGATTTGCCTGTGATTCACCGGCAAAAGCGGCTTTCAGATGGTCTTCGGTTTTAGAACCTTTGAGTTGCATAACCTGGTCTCCTTGGTTAAATGGACATGCTTTGCAGCACTGAGTTTTTCATCGCCCTCCACATCTGGCCAGTGATTTATAGCAGACGGGACAGCGGCTGAAATCCGGTCTTTAGACTTAGTCTAATACCTGAACGAAGATTAAACCCGCACCGATAACGCTGTCAACCTCACTTTCAGGCAGCCCAATGTTTTCAAAGCCTTCCGGGTGGCACGGGGGCAACTTTCATTAGCTAAAACGCGTCTATCGGGAGGCTGGCATGGAAATCGCAGCATTCAGCGTGTACGCCACCTGAAAGTCGAGCCATGATCATGACCCACCCCGCCGCACATACCGACATTGTTGAATCCGAGCTGAAAGCGATGCTGCAAACCATCATCGAAGCCCGCTGTGGATTGTCAGCAATTCATCAACTATTAGACGGTGCACCGACAATGGCCGACATCCGTGCCAGGTACAGCGAATGGCAGGCCACGCAACCCCCGCCCAAGCCCGGCCGCTAACGCTCAGGCAGCCGACTCATCCATGCGGGCTGTCAAGCCAAATGGAACCGCGTACAACAACAACGCGACCGCGAGAGCAACTACATTGAGGTAGACGACGCTAAAGCCCGCTCCCCATAGAGCAAAAAGAGCAAGCAACAGTCCCACCGCCAGATAGAGCGTGGGTAATCCGAGACGCGTTTTAACTAAAATGCCTGCCAACACGCCAATAACAACAAACAACAAAACGTTGGCGCCAACTGCCACCACGGCAGCAACAACGGGGCCAGTATTCACTTCAATAACTGCCAGCGACTGAGTTGGCCATAGCAGAAACACCAAGTCGGAAACGAAGCTACTCAACGCTGTTGACGTTCCTCGCTCAAACGCAGACGGCGGCCAAGTCACCCAGCGCACGAATGGTCCCACAAAGGCCATAAACCCGAATAGCAGCATTGTCTGCGTCAGCCTGCCGGTAAGCATCATCATTTCTTGCCCCCCAGGCCTTGGAAGAAGGGGTTCGGCCTCGGGCCAGAGTAATTCCCCGCAGGCAAACCACACTCCTTCAAACAGTCTCTAACGAAGCTCGTGCATTGCCGACTGGTGAGGCTGTAATTACCTGGGTTTGCATCACGTCGTGCGCGACAGCTCAGCATGCACTGATCTTTGTCCGGCGGTGACTCAATTAACTTGCACTGCTGTTCTTTCTGCGTATCTGGTTTGACGTCCCCGGGGCTTTTCAACGGATTGCTGGTTGGGTAAAAACCTTGAGTACCCACCTCGCCTGGTAGCCCAAAGCCAATGTGACCAAAGCCCATCGCCGCATCGCTGTAAAAGCAAACGTTTACATCGAGACCCAACGGGTCAGTGTAGGACAGGGGGTTGGATAACACGTAGGCATACAGGTTCATTCCCCCCGCGAGTCCGATGGGGTCTGCCTGCACATACCGCCCCGTCCCTGGCTCATAGTCCCGGAAGTAGTTGTAATGCAGCCCCGTTTCCTTATCAAAATACTGCCCCGGAAACCGCGGGTTGTAGGTGAACTTCACGCCATCCCCATCCGGGTCTTCGTTCGCCGTACTGGTGCCAAACGCATCGCTGTCCCAACGCCATATCACCTTGTTGCCCGTGTCGCTGATGACGCGCGGCGTGTTGAGATGGTCGGTATAGGTGTAGTAGAACTGCACCTGCCCTGTCGCAGCGGACGGCTTAAGCGTCGCGACCGGGATGTCGCCTAACCAGATCGTTTCCTGCCGAAGCGTTTTATCCGCGTCGTATTCACCAATCAGGTGGCCTGCCTCGTCATAAAAGAACTTCGTCTCAACGCCGTCCACCACCTTACTCGTACGTTGCCCCAGCGCGTTAATCCAATATCCGGCTTTTTTTATCGTTCCTTGCCACACTGACGCGAGCCGCCCGACACGATCGTATGTGTAGGCGTAACGACCGTCACCGGTCACGTTTCCCGCGGCGTCATAACTGTAGGTCTTTGCCACGGGGCCCGCCACGCTCGCCAGACGGTTGTTACCCGCCTGATAGGTATAGGCGTAGTTAGCCGTGCCGGGCTGCGAACTTGTTCGATTACTGTTGAGATCATAGATCCAGCGCGCGGGCCCCACGGGGTCGACTTCGACCACAAGTCGATCGAGTACGTCGTAGCCGTAACTCCGGTCAAGTCCAGCGTTACCGTGGCTCATAGCGGTGATGCGGCTGGCGTCGTCATACGTTAGAAGCCGGTTTTCCGCACCCAGTGAGTATTGGCGGATCCGCCCGTCGGTATCGTAGCTGCGGCTGTACGTCACACCATTTCCCCAGGTCCAGCCTTTGGGCGGGCCGAATGGCTGGTACACCACGCCGCTCAGAAGCGGCATTCCGTTGACCAGAATCCCAGTCACCCGCCCGGCCGCATCGTAGCTATAGCTCAGTTGCGCACCAGTCGGATAACGCTGAGTCTGGAGCCGGCCGGCGCTATCGTAGGTCAGTTCGCGAACAAGCGGATTGCTCAAGCCTTCTTCCTGACGCGTAAGCCGACCTTGGGCGTCGTAGCCATAACGCAGGTAGCCACCACCGTAGCTGTTTAGTCCGGTGAGACGGCCCAGGCCATTCGCGCCTTGGTCGTAGCTGAACGTCGCCTCGAAGCGCATGGCGCCGCCGGCATTTGATTTGACGCCGGTGAGCCGGTTGAGTGCATCGCGACTGAAGTAGAGCGTGTGGTTGCGAGCGTCTTTACGGCTCGCCAAGGCACCGGCTTGGTTGTAGGTGTAATCAATCGTGCCGAGGTCTGCCGACACTTCGCGCGTCACCTCGCCAAAGCCGTTCAACGTGTACGGGGTCGCGATCCCCTTGGGATCGGTCAGTTGGGTGACACGGTCCAGGGCATCGAAGGACTGGAGCGTCTGTCCCCCTGCCGGATCATTTATGCGAATCAGGCGGTCCAATGCGTCAAATGTTTGCGTATAGGTGTTCTGCAAAGGACCGGAAGCCAGCTTTTGGTTGCCCTTCGCGTCGTATTCGTAGCGGGTGGTCTGGCCTTGGGCACCGACGTCCTTCCACAGTCGGTTGAGCGCATCGAACTCGCGCCGTCGGGTCTGGGCCAGCACACCGGCAGGATCGAGGACGTCCTCCTTGATGCGGTTCCCCATCGGATCGAGGGTGTAGACAACTTTATTGCCAAGCGCGTCGCTGAGGGCTGTGAGCCGATGCGCCGCATCGTACGCATACGTCATGACGCCGCCATCGGGGCTCGTGATCGAAACGAGCTGGCCGACGCCGTCGTAGGTGTACCGCGTGACTTCGCTTCCGACGCTGCGCTGAGTGAGCCGCTGGCGCGGGTCATAGCTCAAGGTGGTGACCAGACCATTGGGGTCGATGATCTCTTCGGGCTGGCCGTGCGTGGTGTAGCGGTTGATGCGGGTGATATGGCCCAACGCATTGGTGATCTGGCGAACCTGGGCCCGACAGCCGAAGTGGCCGCCAGTGCAGCTCTCGTCGGGCAGGTAGTAGTCGGTGGTGGTGCGGTCGACCACGTCGGTACGCGGGCCGTCTACGATGCGTTGTTCGATGACGCCTGGGACGATGGGGTGGTAAACCGTGGTGATGGACGTGCTACGGACGGCCTGGGTGGCGGTGTCCTTGACGCTCTGGCTGGCGAGATTGCCGCGGCTGTCGTAGCTGGTGGAGGTTTCACGGCCGGCTTCGGTGACTTTGACGGGCAGGCGGTAGGTGGGGTGCCAGTCGGTGAGGAGCTTGCGTTCGGCGGTGTTGGCAACTGGGGTGTAGCCGGCAATGTTGCTGGGGCAGGCTTTGCCTGCGGCGAGACCTTCTACACGTGCGGTTTCGAGGTTGCGCGCCATGTCGTAGGCGTAGCAGGACTTGTTGCCGTTGAAGTCGGCACGGCTGGCGGCATTGCCGTTGGTATCGTAGGTTGTGGCGCTAGTCGATGCACCACAACCGGCGCCTCCGGGTTGGGATTGGCTGGTGCTTTTTGCAATGCCTAGGATGGTGGTGAAGGTGTGAGTACGTGCCGTACCTAAAGGGTCGGTAACGGTGGTGCTGTTGGAACCGTAAACTAAGGTATGCAGGCCGGCGCCGCCGGCGTATCCGGTGGAATTGGCTTTCCCAGCGGCACTGTACTGGTAGGTCGCGTAGCGGCCGCCATTCTCATCAGTTATGCCGGTCAGCGCGTTGGGCAGGTTGGCGCCATCGGTATGTTCGGGTTCATTGTAGTGATAAGCCCTGCTGCGGCCATCGGGGAAAGTAACGGAGATAAGATTGCTTCGGCCATCGTAGCCGTAGGTGATAACGCCACTCTCGGGGTCGGTGACTTTTGAGATGCGTTTGTCGGGGCCGTAAGTAAAGCGTAGCTGACGACCTGTGTCGTCGGTGACAATATCGAGGGTACTGGCGTCGCCATCGCCCCCATTTAGGACAGGCAAGTCGTGGGTCAGGGTCTGCACACGGCCGCTACGGTCGGCAATAGTGATGAGCTTTCCGGTGGAAGAGTATGTTTCAATCGCTTTGCCGGTAGCGGCAGTATAGCGCCAGCCAGTGCGGATGTTGCTGGTGTCTTTAATCTCCACCAGGCGGTCAGCGACGTCAGCATCGGACTTCCAAACAGCGTTTAATAAATTAAAATAAAGAATTTTTCCGTCATTACGGAAAACTGCTGCACTACTGTTGCCTATTGTTGAAACGGCGCGATCATAGCTTCCACGCCAGTATGCCCCCAGGCTTTGGCCCGGAGCTGCAGATGGCGAGCTGTTGTAGTAGCGGTCGAAATGTAAGGCGAAGTCCGTGCCTGGATAATCCGTTTCAAGTTTGTATTTATTACCATTGCTGGAGTTAATTGGGCCACCAACGCCGTTGCAAGTCCCGCCCATATCTTTAGGGCCACTCCCGCAATACCGCTCAATACTACTAACCCCCGAGCTGGCAGTACAAAAATACGTTCCAAGCGTGACATGTGCTGTCGAAGCCATTAGTGGACAAGGCTTCGTGTTAGGTATGGCACCCGCGTCTCGATACAAAGGAAAACACGTTCCATCAATCGATTCTCCGTATGCACTTGATCCAATAAGTAGCCCGATAAGCGTCATCACCATAAACACAAAAGTCTGATCCAATTTAAAACTCTGCGAAGTGAATATTGGTTTTTCTGGAGACTGATTTTTAAATAATCTCTGGCCAGCACAACCCGCATCGACTTCGTATTGATGAAATGACTGGCTTTCATTCGGCATGACTTCCCTCCCAATTTCGTACTATGTTGATTAGTTATTTTTGGTACTACACACAACGCGTGTCTGTGCACTCGGCTCAGATGGCTTATCCAAATTGAACATTTATAGCGAATACAGCGAATACAGCGAATTTCGCATTTGCTATGCGCAGAGTACATAGCGCATCTGCTCTACGACTAAAGACGTATTGACGCGCCTGTTAATTAGAGGCTGTTTTCATGACGAGAATCAGTTAAGTATTCTCTTGAGTCAGACAGATATATCCCGGGGTTTCCATGTTGATGGAAATTGACCCTCGTACCCATTTGACATGGCTTCACCTATCCCATAGCATATTTCGTATCGCATTACTCTGACGCAATGCGCGTCGGCGTACTTAGCACAGAACGCTTGTCTCCGTTACTGCCTCTAACCGGCTTGATGGGGTAGTTGGCGGAATCAACTGCGGCGAGTTTAGCCATAGCAAAATTCGCACCCAAGGACGCGGCCTTGTCGATATGGTGTTGCTATGGTTTGACCGGCCATTTACTCATGGCGACCGCTTTATCGGCCTTGCATACCGCGACTGCGCTTCCCACGTTACACTCTTGGGTCGAAGGAGACCCGCCATGAGCTTTGACAAAACCAAAACCGACGCCGAATGGCGCGCTGAACTGAGCCCCGAGCAATATCGCATTCTGCGCGAGCACGGCACCGAACCGGCATTTACCGGAGAATTCTGGGACAACCACGAAGCGGGCGAATACCTGTGCGCGGCGTGCGGCGAACCGCTGTTTGAATCGGATACCAAGTTTGATTCCGGCACCGGCTGGCCGAGCTTTTATCAGGCGCTGAATGCCGATGCGGTGGCTGAAAAACACGATGTCAGCCACGGCATGGAACGCGTTGAAGCCTTGTGTCGCCACTGCGGTTCGCACTTGGGCCATGTGTTTCCCGATGGCCCAGCCCCCACGGGCCTGCGCTTTTGTATTAACTCGGCTTCGCTGAGTTTCAAAAAAAAGCAGGACTGAGCCTTGCATATTTTTGATGCGCAGATTGCTGCGATTACGCCGGCTACGCCCAGCATCCACACACTGCGGATTGCGATTCCGGATCCGCGGTTCCGGTTTTTGCCGGGGCAATGGGTGGATCTCGGGGTGGATATAGATGGCGTGGCGCACACCTCGGGTTATTCGATCACCACGTCGCCGGTGCATGCCGGCGAAATCGAGCTGGCGATCAAAGGCAGCGCGCGGCATCCGTTGTCGCGCTGGGTGCACGAGCGCGCGCAGGTGGGCGACCGAGTACGGGTCACGCAAGGCCAGGGGCCGTTTGTGTATTTGCCGGAGATGAGCGACAACGTGGTGCTGATTGGCGGTGGCGTAGGCATTACGCCGCTGTTATCCATTTTCAGACATGTGCGCGATGCGGGTTTGTCGACGCAAGCGCATCTGGTTTACAGCGTATCGGAAAGCTGTGAAATCCTGTTCCGCGACGAGCTCGAAGCAGCGGTTCACGCGCATGACAATCTGCATGTGAGCATTACTGTGACCCAGCCTGATGCCAAATGGCATGGCCTCACCGGCCGGATTGACCCCGTCAAACTGCATGCGCTCGACGTGCCGGACGATACGCTTTATTACCTGTGCGGCCCAAAAGGCATGGTCGAAGACATGAGCACGTTGCTGCATGATCTGGGCGTGCCGATGAACCGCATCATTTTCGAAAAATGGTGGTAGCGGCCTTTTTTACTATCGCCAACCCCCTTTGGCTGCACTACGCTAATTCATACAACGCTAATTCATAGAAATCAATATCCGGAGACTTTCATGCGAATCGCTGCCCTGCTGTTAACCGCTTGTTTTACGCTGAGTGCCCATGCAGGCCCTCAGGATACTGTTAAGCCATACCCAGCAAAGGAAGTTGCTCCCGGCACTTGGGTGGTCACCGGCCCACTGGGCGAACCGTCCGTACAAAACCAGGGTTTCATGAACAACCCCGGCTGGATCATCGCGGGTGATCAGGTTGTGGTGATCGATCCCGGCTCCAGTGTGCAGGCCGGTCGCATGGTGGTTAACGCCATCAAAAAAACCACCGGGCTTCCGGTCACGACTGTCTACAACACCCACATCCACGGCGACCATTGGCTGGGCAACCAGGCCATACTCGATGCTTGGCCCAAGGCGGTGCTGATCGCCCATCCCGACATGATCGCCCAGGCAAAGGTAAGCGAAGCGGAAAACTGGGTCAGGCTGATGGGGCAAATGACCCGGGGCTACACCGAAGGCACCCGTGCAGCAATCCCCACTGTTGCTACCTACGACGGCATGACGTCCAAGATCGGCACGCGCGTGTTCAAGGTGCTTTCATCCAACGATGCCCACAGCAAGACCGACATCATGATCGAGGTCGATAATGGCGTGCTGTTCACGGGGGACAATGTGTTGAATGGCCGCGTTGGCCGTTTGGACGATGGGACATTCAAAGGCAATATCCGGGCGATCGACAGCGGTCTCGCGATGCAGCCCAAGGTAGTGGTGCCAGGTCATGGAACGTCGGGAGGAATCGCTATCCTGCAAGCCCAGCGCAACTATTTCCAGACGCTGTATGACGCCGTCAAAGTGGAATATAACGCGGGTAAAAGTGACTTTGAAATGAAGCCGGTTGTGGCAAAGAAGCTGGCAGCGTACAAGAAGTGGAACGGGTTCGATGCCACAGTCGGCAAGCACATCAGCCTGGCTATTCTGGAGATCGAACAGGAATAAAACCAGGCTGACGCAGTCATCGGACTGCGCCCAGCCAACCCGGAATCAATCTATCCGTCGGGAAACACTGGCCACGTATCCGGGCCGCCATTCGCCGTCGAGGCTCACCCATTCAACGCGTTCGCCCAGCATCCGGATCATGCCGGGGAGACGGTTATTGCCGGTGTCGGAAAACTCAAAACGATAGTCACGTTGAAACACCAGTTGCCCGCTGCTGTTGCGCGCAAACCGGGTGCGGCTCAAGGCCACACTGTCATCCAGGAACTGCAATTCCGCTTCGGCACAGCTGCGGCGACCCACGGCGATGGCCTGCTCGCGGACCTGCATGCCGGCATACCAATACCAGGCCAATGCGCCGAGCACGACCAGCAGGACTATTTCCCAGCTCACTCCTTGGTCGGTTCAGGTTTGACCGGTGTGCGGAACAGCGCCGCCACCTGTCGCTTCGGTCCGCGCTGAGCCGAATCGGGTGCAAGGGCGGCGATAGCCGATTCACGCTGCACATAGGGGGCATCAAATAAGGCATCCCGTGCTGCAGCAGGCTTTGCACGCTGCGGGCGACGCTCCGCAGGCGCATTGGGGGCCCGTTCGGTTGGGCGCTCAGCGGGTCGTTCGGTCGGACGCTGGGTCGGCTGTTCGGTCAGGCGTTCAGGCGAACGGCTCGACTGCCGCGGCTCGCGTGACTGAAAGGCGGGCACATCAGCCACTCCAGGCTCAAAATTGGGAACGATGACAGCGTCGATACTGCGACCGAGCAGCTTCTCGATGTCCTTGAGATAACGCGTTTCGGACTCACTCACCAGTGAGATCGCCTCCCCCTTGGCCCCCGCACGTCCGGTCCGGCCAATCCGGTGAACATAATCTTCTGCGTTATGCGGCAAGTCGTAATTGATGACGAAAGGCAACGCTTCGATATCGAGACCACGCGCAGCAACGTCGGTGGCCACCAGTACGCGAATGCTGCCGGCCTTGAATGCATCCAGCGCCTTGATGCGCTCCTGCTGGGTTTTATCGCCATGAATTGCATCGGCATGAATGCCGAGCTTGTTCAGTTCGTTGGCGAGCCGATTACAGCCGAGTTTGGTCCCGGTAAACACCAGCACCTGGCTTAGGTCGCGGGTCTTGACCAGATGCACCAGCAATTGCCTCTTGCGCTCGTGGTGTACGGGATGCACCACTTGGGTAACCGTGACGGCCGTTTCGTTTCGCGCCACTTCGATAAAGGTGGCGTTGTTGAGTATCTTGTCGGCGAGCTTGCGGATTTCTTCCGGAAAGGTGGCCGAGAACATCATGTTCACCCGCTGCGCAGGCAACAGTTCAACGATGCGCTTCAAGTCGGGCATGAAGCCCATGTCGAGCATGCGGTCGGCTTCATCGAGCACCAGGGTGTTGACCTGGTTCAGCATCAAGGTTTTGTTCTGTACATGGTCGAGCAGACGGCCGGGGGTGGCCACCAGAATTTCGACGCCAGCCTTGAGGAAGGGAATCTGGGTGTTGATATTGACGCCACCAAACACCACCAACGAACGGATAGGCACGTGCTTGCAATAGGCCTTGACGCTTTCTTCTACCTGGATGGCGAGTTCACGCGTAGGGGTCAAAATCAGTGCGCGGATCGGGTGCTTGGCAGGCGATGTGCCGGTGTTGGCAAACGGCAGCAGCCGCTGGATCAGCGGTAAAGCAAATGCTGCCGTCTTGCCGGTACCGGTTTGTGCTGCGCCCAGAATATCGCCACCCTGCATGGCCAGGGGAATCACCTGTTCCTGAATCGGCGTCGGTGTTGCGTAACCCATGTCGTCAAGGGCACGCAGGATGTCGGGCGCAAGCCCGAGTTCAGCAAAAGTCGTCAAAGCGCTATCCAATTTAAATGCTGACCCAATCAAAGCCTGTCGTCTGACAGGCCACACGGACGTCTTCATCCGTGCAGTTCAAAACCTGGGCCAGTGCACCCTGTGCCAGCGCGTTGGTGTTGTTTTTGCGTGAAACATGCGCGGCCAGTACGTATTGCAACTTGTCATGCATGAGTTTAGTCAGCAGAGCTGCCGACTGGGCATTTTCAAGATGACCAAAGCGCCCACCCACACGACGCTTCAAACTCACCGGATAAGGACCATTTTCGAGCATCGTCGCGTCGTGATTGCATTCCAGCACCATCGCATCAACCCCCGCAAGCATTGTCTCTATGTGTGGCGTACTGCACCCCACATCGGTCAACACACCCAAACGCCAATTGCCATCGCCAAACACATACTGAACGGGCTCGCGCGCATCATGTGGCACCGGAAACGGTTGGATCTCCAGGCCATCAACGGCAAACACCGCATGGCTGTCGATGACGTGTACCGTCACCCCACCGAGATCCTGCGCCATCGCCAAGGTGCCTGCAGTGAGCCACACCGGCAACTTGTGCTTGCGTGCCAGGCGCCCCACCCCAGCAATGTGATCACTGTGCTCGTGTGTGACCACAATGCCCGCCAGATCGGATACCTGCAACCCCAGACGGGCCAATCGCACAACACTGTCAGCCAGTCCAAACCCACAGTCCATCAGCACCCGGGTGGAGCCGGCCTCGACCACCAGGCCGTTGCCCTCGCTGCCACTACCGAGGCTGGCGAACCGCATCGACACCCTTATAAATCTACTGCGCGGCCATGATCCGGGCGCGTCCGGTGCTCGAAATCCTCATGTACCCGCATGTACATTCCGGTTCCTGCGCTCCGGGCGCACCCGACTGATGTCCGCTCGCTACGATTTCTAAGGGCGTCCATCACTTCAGCTCTTTTTGCAGCAAGTTGAGGATACGGGTCTGTGTCGTGGCATCGGCTGACTTGCCGTCAGCACCGCTGACAATGACACGGCTCTTTTCACCGGCATCCTTGACCACAACCTGCAACTGCGGTGAAGTCTGCGCTTTCTTGCTGCGCCAGAAAGCCAGCTTGGCGAACAGGCCGGTATCGGCTTTGCTGTTGTTGTCGACTTCGGGGTCGATATAACGAACGTAATACACGCCTTTCGAACGGTCGCGGTCTTCCACGGCAAAGCCCACGCGGTCCAGCGCCAAACCCACACGACGCCAGGCACGGTCAAAACCTTCATCCATCTCCAGTACAGACGCACCTGACTCCTGGATCAGGCGAGCCTGCTCGGGCGTCTGCTGTTTCACCAGCATGTTGTCTGCACGCGCCTTCTCGACGCCAAAGCGCTGCATCAAACGCCGCAGCATTTCAGCTTCAAGCTCGGGGTCAGACGGACGCGGTTGCCATACGGTTCTGTCCTTGTTGGCAGAGTCGTAAACTTCGATCATGCCGCGATGGCTCAAGTAAATTTCGGTGCCTTCCTTGTTCGCTTCGATGCGGGTCCGGAATTTGTCGCGCTCGGCAGTCGAGTACATCCCATCAATCACTTTGCCCAGCGTGCGACGAATCAGGTCTTGCGGAATTTTCGCGCGGTTCTCTGCCCAGTCAGTTTCAATGACACCCGTTTCGGGCGATTCCAGATTGACGATAAAGCCCGTCTCCTGCCAGAAATCCTTGAGTACCGGCCACACCTGCTCCGGGGTCGCCTGCACCACAAGCCAACGCTGGCTGCCGGCGCGTTCGATCCGTGCTTTTTCCTGCGTGGGTAACAACGTTGTCGAGCCGGATGGCGTCGCCTTGCGTTCCTGGCTATAGCTCGACAATGTTGCGCTACCGCTGCCCTGAGTGTCGGGAATGGCGTAGCGGTTGTCTCCGGTTGGCGCAGTCAGATCGGGAGGGACTTCCAGCGTCGGCAGTTTGCCGGCCGATTTGTAATCGATCTTTTTGGTTTCGATGATTCCGCAAGCCGACACGGTGACGGACATGATCAACAACAGAGGCAATAGACGCATAAAAGGGAATCCTAAATCGATAGTCTTAAATTAAACCGACGGGGTGCACGCGCACCCTGCTAGAGTAAATTCGCGTGACGCAACGCGCCACGCACGGTTTCATGCTGTTCGCCAGACAGCGGGGTCAACGGCAAGCGCATGCCGGATGGGATCAGGCCCATCTCGACACACGCCCACTTGACCGGAATGGGGTTGGCTTCAACAAACAGCTTGCTGTGCAACGGCAGCAACGCGTTATTGAGTTCGCGCGCGCGTTGCAGGTTCCCTGCGCGCGCGGCCACACACATCTCGCTCATCATTTTTGGTGCGACGTTGGCAGTAACCGAAATTACGCCATGCCCGCCCAACAACATGAAAGGCATCGCTGATGCATCGTCGCCGCTGTAAAGTACAAAATCCTTGGGCGCTCGACGGATCAGGTCACCCGCACGCTCCATGCTGCCGGTGGCATCTTTCACGCCGACGATGCCAGGCACTGCGGCCAGACGCAATGTGGTGTCGTTGGATAAATCCGCCACGGTCCGACCCGGGACGTTATACAGAATCAAGGGCAGATCGACTGCTTCGGCAATTTTCTTGTAGTGCTGGTAGAGGCCTTCTTGTGTCGGTTTATTGTAATAAGGCACGACCGACAATCCAGCTTGCGCGCCTGCTGCCTTTGCGCATTCGGTGAGCTCAATCGCCTCGACGGTGGAATTGGCGCCGGTTCCGGCAATTACCGGCACGCGCCCTGCAGCCTGTTCGACTGCGGTGCGTATCAGCAAACAATGTTCATCAAACGTAACAGTAGGAGATTCGCCGGTGGTGCCAACGATAACGATGCCATCCGTGCCCTCTGCGATATGCCAATCGATCAGACGTCGCAATGCATCGAGATCGAGCGCGCCCCCTTCTGACATGGGGGTAACGATCGCAACCAGGCTTCCGCTGGCTGGTTTGAATTCTGCCATAGTGATTCCGCCGCTCTTGTTTCCGTTGTTTCCGTAATGCGCCGCTGGACTGGCCAGGAGGCGATAAATCCTGCCATTCTAATCTATCTGGTCACAGCCAAGGCCATCTCAAGCAAGTGTTATCTTGAAGCGAGCCGCCCCATCCAGACCGCAAGTTGTTCAATGCCCTGACCGATACCCACGGCAACCAGTGGCACGGCCCATATCCAGACGACCATCAATCCCAGCGTACCCAACCCCAAACCGATCGAAACCATATCCAGTCCCGGCGTGGTGCGCGCGACAATACCGAACGCCAGTTGAATCAACAGCATCAACGCGAGCAAAGGCAACGCCAGCTGCATCCCGGTAGCAAATAGCCAGCTGGCAACTTCGGCCAGTTGGCGTAAATCGCTGGCTGCGGGCAAGGCTGCGACCGGCATGACCACGAAGCTGTCACGCAGGGCATCGATAACCAGCAGATGGCCATTCGCACCCAAAAATGCCATCGCCGCCAGCCAGCCAGCCAGATTGCGCCAGGCTGCATCCGCCGGTGCCGCCTGCTCGGCCGTTAGCGTCAGCAAGCCACCGGTGGCGGTATGGCCGGTCCACACCCAGGCTGCAGTAACTGCAGCAAACACCATCCACACGCACAATGCCAGCGCTGCGCCCCACAGCATCTCCATGCTCAGCGCCAGCAGACCTTGCACGGTAAAGGGGTCGAGTGCCGCATTCGACAAGCCGGGCACCATGACCGCGGCCAGAACGGCTGCCATGAACAAACGCATCAATATCGGCAAACGGCTGATCAAAGGATCAAACAGCGTCCACCCGGCCAGGCGGGCAAAGGCAAACAGCCAGACTGCGAGATGGGTTTCACTCAGCGGCATGCGCCCGTCACTCGAGCAAGCCCGGGAAATCGGTCAACAAGGTGCGCGCAAACTCGACCAGCTGTCCTCCCATCCAGCTACCCAGAATGGCCAGCACGACCAGCATGACAATGAGCTTGGGTACAAAGGACAGCGTAGGTTCGAGGATTTGCGTGGCGGCCTGAAACAGGCTGATGGCGAATGCGGTGAGCAATCCTGCCAACAGCACCGGGGCGGCCAGCATCACCACCAGCCAGAGCGTATCGCGCGCGAGGCCTTCCATCAAAAGCTCCCGATCAGCGAACCCACCAGAAGGTGCCAACCGTCGACGGTAACAAACAGCAGCAGCTTCAAGGGCAGCGACACCAGCTGCGGCGGCAGCATGATCATGCCCAGCGCAGTGAGCACGGCAGTCACCACCAGATCAATCACCAGGAACGGCAACACGACCATGAAGCCGATCTGGAATGCGGTCTTGAGTTCGCTGGTGAGAAAAGCGGGCGCCAAAGCTGCCAGCGGCACGCTGTTTACCAGCTTCGGATCAATCTTTATATCGCCCTCGGTAAAAAGGCTCAGGTCTTCGGCACGGGTTTGCCGCAACATGAAAACCTTCAGCGGCGTCGCGGCCCTCTCAGCGGCATCATTAAACGTCAGCGACCCCGAAAGATAAGGCTGATAGGCCTCGGCATTGATCGTCTTGAGCGCGGGTGACATTACAAAAATTGTCAGCAGCACCGCCAGCCCCATCAACACCAGATTGGGTGGTGCAGTATGACTGCCCAGCCCCTGCCGCAACAGGAACAGCACGACGGCAATGCGGGTGAACGCGGTGAACGCCAGCAACAAGGCTGGCAAGAATGGGAACAACACTAACCAGGGCAAGCTTGCGCCCGGTACGCCGATCACCTGCCCGCCTGCACCGGGTGTCACGCTCAGCAAGGGCACACTGCTCTCAGCACCCCATGCGGAGGACGCCAACAGGAGCAGCCCCCACCCCAAAAGTTGCTTCATCATGCTTGATCAACCTGAAAGGTATTGGATTCTGACCTACTCGAATCTGCCGGTTTGGGTTGGGTGTGCAGCAACCGTACATTGCCACCGCCCACACCGAGCAGCAGCCAGGTGCCGTCCACCTCGATCACCACCACCTTTTCGCGCGTACCCACCGCCGTTGTCCCCACTACCTTGACCACGCCTTGCGCACCCATGCCTGGCAGATATCGGCGGGCGAACCACGCCACGGCAACAAATCCGCCCAGAATCAAGATCAGACTGAGCAGCACCGTGAACATGCTGGTTGCAGTATCGGTTGCAGCCTTGGCTGAGGGTGACACCAACAGCAAGGCAGGAATAACTAGAAATGACGTCATCCTGAGATGGATCGAAACAAAATTACACATGGTTTATCATGCCTCGCGCCCAGTTCGTCATGTCTGACAGGTGTTGTGGAAACTGCACTGCAAGTCGTGCCTGCCTCTGATCCGCGCTGAGTTGCCACGTCAACGCGGTCGGCAAGGCGTCAAGTACGCTTCCGTCTAGCCAGCATTCGGCCAACACCTCGTTCAGTGTCTGGATCAGCGACTGCGGAACAAAGGGTGCCACGCCAGATACATGCTTGCCGCCCAGCCGACGCGTCAGCCACAAGCTTGCCAATTCGACGCCGGGAAGCCATATCGGGGTCGATTGGGCATGGGCAGGTTCAGCGGTCGGTACTTCCAGCAGCGTGACGGACAAGCGCAGTCGTGCTGTCAGGACGCTGGCCAGATGTCGTGTCAACCGCTGTTGCATGTGTGGGGTTGCAACAGGTGCTGCGTTCAAAAAAGCCAATTCGGCCGGCGTGAGTTCAAGCAACTGCATCAGCGAGCCCTCCACCCACCCGCGGTTCGACCATGCATCAACTCCACCAACTCGTCATGCTGACGTTGTTCGATCCGTTTTCCCTGGATTGCAGCCTGTTCCAGATAACGTTGTTCAAGCAATCGCAAAGCCTTCACCCGATTTTCCTCCTGCATCCATACGGCCAGACGACTTTGCCATTCTTGATACGCGGCATCGATGGTCGCTTGTGCCGCCTGCCGATCGGCTGCCTGCGCAAGCTGTAAACGATTTTTTTCCTGTAGCTGATCGGCAGACACACCGCCGCGTAATTCGAATGCCAGTTGCGCAATATGCGCATCGCGTAAAGCGGTCAGTCGCACCTGCCTGCCGCGCGCGCGCAGCCAGATGCCTTGTGCCAACTTGACGGCACGGGCCTGGGTTTCGAGCTTACGCTCGGCAAGCTGCAACACCCGCGCCAGCGCAAACGGCTTCACCCGAGCACCTCATCCAGTCCTGCGCGCGCTTCATCCATCCCTGCACGTTCTCGCATGCCCTGCATCAGATAACCCTGCATTTTTGGATACAGCTTCACCCCTTCATCCAGCACCAGATCGGCGCCCGGCACATAAGCGCCAACGGAAAGCAAATCGCGACTGCGCATGTAGCGCGAGTATAGATATTTGAAACGGCGGGTTCGCTCAAGCTGGTCTTCGTTCAACAAATCAGGCTGAACCCGACTGATTGACGCCTCGACATCAATCGCAGGATAGTGCCCGGCATCGGCCAGATCACGGCTCAACACAATGTGCCCGTCGAGAATGGCGCGTGCCGCATCGGCGATCGGGTCCTGCTGGTCGTCGCCTTCCATCAGCACGGTAAAAAATGCGGTAATCGAGCCACTCCCCGCGCGGCCGTTTCCGGCGCGTTCGGCCAATTGCGGCAACTTGGCAAATACCGACGGCGGATAGCCTTTGGTTGCGGGCGGTTCGCCGATCGCCAGGGCCACCTCGCGCTGCGCCATCGCGTAACGGGTGAGCGAATCCATGATGAGCAGGACGTGCTTGCCCTGGTCACGAAAATATTCGGCAATCGACATGGCATAGGCCGCACCATTCAGGCGCATCAGCGGCGGATGGTCGGAAGGCGCAGCCACCACGACCGCACGCGCCATCCCCTCAGGGCCGAGGATGGTGTCGATGAACTCCTTGACCTCGCGACCTCGTTCGCCGATCAACCCCACCACCACCACGTCGGCCTCGGTAAAACGCGCCATCATGCCGAGCAATACACTTTTACCCACGCCGCTGCCGGCAAACAGGCCCAGTCGCTGCCCACGGCCCACAGTCAATAGCCCGTTGATTGCGCGCACACCCACATCCAGCGTCTGTCGGATAGGGGCACGTTCCAGCGGATTGATCGGGCGACTGTAAAGCGGAATCCGGCGCTCCAGCGAGAGCGAGCCCATGCCGTCGAGCGGCCTGCCGGCACCGTCAAGCACGCGACCGAGCAATCGGTCGCCCACCGGAACCTGACGTACCCGATCCTGTGCGCGACGACGCGGCACATAGCGCAGGCCCAAACGCGGAGGCTGAGCCGCCATTGGGTTGTCGGGTATCACGCGGGCACCCGGCATCACACCGTAAATATCGGTCGCCGGCATGATGAACAGACGGTCACCGGAAAATCCGGCCACCTCGGCTTCGATACTCTGCCCGCCTGGAACCTGGATATGACACTGGCTGCCCACCGGCAAGCGCAAGCCCACCGCTTCCATCACCAAACCCGACACCCGGGTGAGTCGTCCGCTGGATGCGATCGGCGTCGCCCAGCTGACTGCACGGCGGCAATCTGCCAGGTATTCGCGCAGGCGGACGATGCGATCCATTACTCGATCCAGTTCAGGTTGGATCCCAGCACCATGACTACCTGGCGCCAGCGTGCGGGCAAGGTGGCATCGAGATCCCCCTGCGGGGTTTCGATCAGGCAGCCGCCCCGCACAATTCGCACATCTTCGACGATGCGCAGCCGGTTCTTGTCCAGCACCTGATCGAGATGCGGGCGCACCAGCACGGCGTCTTCCGGGTTCAGCAGAAGGCGCGCTTCGCGGCTGGTTTCAGCCATTTGCTTGAGCGCCATGTTCACCACATCGAGGATGTGTTCAGGATGCACCGACAACTCGGCCGACACCACTTGGCGTGACACATCGAGTGCCAGCTCAAGCACCATGTCGGCGAGGCGAAAATCCAGATTGTCCAGCGTCGAAGCAAAGCTTTCAGATAACTCCTTCATGCGCTTGCAGGCCTGCTCGCCTTCAACCCGCCCTGCGGCCAGGCCCTCGGCATAACCCGCTTCACGTGCCGCGTCCCGGATGAGCGCCAACTCGGCTTCAGCGTCTGCGGCCGATGGGGTCTGATCAGGATTGGACGCTGCCAGCTCGACCACTTCCCAATGTTCGAACGCGGTGGTGTTATTTAACGCGGTGTCGTCTTGCGTGCTCATGCTGTTTCCTCCTCCGGGTACTGGATCGCACCCTCTGCTGCAAGCCGCCGCAACGTCACACCGGCGGCGTCCTGCGCCGCCTGAATTTCGGTCACCGGCAACGCGCCCAGGGTATCCAGATCATCGCGCATGCGCTGCGCTGCGGTAGGGCTCATCACTTCTGAAAGGGCATCAAGTATGCGGCCATCACTTCCTTTGAGCGCGTGCAACAAAGTACGTGCGCCAATATGACGCAAAAAAGTTTTACGACCCGCTTCAGGCACGCGCGCCAGATCTTCGAACGACAGATTGCGTACCCGCAAACGGGCTGCCAGCCCGGCATCATTCTGACCCAGCTGGCTCAGCACAGCGGCAGCACTGCCTTCGCTCATCTGTCCCAGCAGATTGACCACTGCGGCCTCTCCCTGCAATGGCGATGCAGAGTCCATACTCGCCAGCCAGTCATCCAGTTCACGCATCATGTCGGGGCTGGATGCATCGCTTTGCGCCAGGCACAACAGCGTATCGGCGCGTATGACGGCAGGCAACACGTCGAGCACGGCAGCGGCGACATCACGAGGCAGCTGCGACAGCACAACCGCGATCAATTGCGGCGGTTGTGCTTCCAGCAATCCGGCTATCTCTGCAGGCTCACGCCAGGCCAGCTTGTCCAGTGCCTGGGTTCCCAATGCACCGAGGCGCTGCAACATCGATTGCGCGCGCTCGGGACTCCAGGCAAGCTTCAGCGTCTCGTCCAGAAAGCGGTTGGTATCCGCAGCAAATCCGGTTTGCTCAGACGACTCGGCAGCGTAATCACGCAGGATGGCACGCACCCGCTCACGTGGCACCACATCCAGTTCGCGCATGGCACTGCCCAGGCGGCTGACTTCCAGCGGGCTCAGGTAACGGAACACGGCTGCCGTCGCCTCCTCACCCAACGCGAGTAACAACACTGCCGCTTTTTCGATTCCGGCCTGGCTCATGCGCGCATCCACAACTTGATGACATCGGCCGCCACCCGCGGGTCTGCCATCACTTGATGACGTGTCAAGTCGAGGTCTCCGTCAAAAGCATCCATCACCAGATCAGATGGCTCAGTACGCCGAGCGCGGCGCCACCCCAGGGTTAGCAGCAGCAACACTCCTGCGCCTAAGGCAACCCATCCCAACGGAAATTCACGCTCAACCTCAGGGCGGGGCTGAACCTGGGGGATCGATATGGGTGCGGGCAGCGTGGGGGGCGATTTCATTTCCATTTGCGGGGCAACTGTCTCCGGCTTTTCCAACGCAGCTGAAGGCAGTGCATAAACGTTGACCGTATCCCCGCGCGCAGACTGATAACCCAGCGCCTGACGCGCCATCTGCCCAGCCTTCCAGCGTTCATTGGCACTGGCTTCAAAACCCAGAATAACGGTGGCATGGATACGCTGGATGCTGCCTTCAGGCACGCTGGATGTGCGCACGGTTTTTTCCAGCGGACGCTTCTTGCCTGCAACCACGATATTGCGTACCTGCTCAACCGTCTGCCGGGTCTCGCTGTCTTCCAGCGTTGCTGTCACTTGCACCCTGACGCGATCTTGACCCAGCCACGGCGTCAATACGGCCAACACCCGTCTAACCAGATCCTGCTCCAGCGCCAGCCGTTGGGATTGCACCGGCTCGGAAACCGTCCCTCCCAGCAACACTCCACTCGGGTCGAGCACCTGGACGTCGACTCGCTTCATGCGGGGTACCCCAGCCGCCACCAACGTCTGGATGGTTGTCACCTGGTCCGCCGACAACTGCGCGCCCTCGCGTAGCCGCACCAGAACGGCAGCCGTTGCGGGCGGCGCATCGCGCAGAAAAGGGGAAACCTTGGGAAGGGCCAGGTGAACCCGTGCGATCTCGACCGCTTCCAGCTTTTGGATCGAGCGGGCCAGATCGAATTCGAGCGCACGCTGGAATCGCTGTTGTTCCTGCAATGACGACGCGCCAAAGCTGGGGCCTCGTTCCGCTTCGTCCTGCCGTTCATCGTCTGTTTTTGGCAAGCCACGCGCCGCCAGCCGGTAACGGGCCGCATGTAACTGATCGAGCGGAACCTCAATGGTGCCGTCGGCATCCGACAGTCGATAAGCGATATCCAGCTGATCCAGTGCGGTGATGACCTCTCCGCCAGCACGATCAGACAGGTGCGCGTACAACACGCGATAGACTGGGGGATTGAGCTTCAGATACGCGACAGCCAAGGCAATCAGCGGCACCAGCAGCAGCAGTGCGAGCATGATGCGACGCACAGGACTCGCATCCGCGATCAGTTCACGCAGACTGCTCAGCCAGCCCGGCACTGTTCACACCTCTTGTGCATAGCCCGGCTCGGCGCAAATGTCTTGATGAAATGGGGTTGGATAGTCACATGCCGATTATAACCAGTCAGGCGCTGCCACAGCGCGTAATACCACCTCCAATTCACCCATCTGTGCACGACCTTGAAACCACCACACCCCGCCTTTTTTTACGGTCAAGTCGCCCGCGTGTCCTGATAACAGCAACATCGCCACCTGACCTAACGTAGGTTGGTGTCCAACGATCATCACCGGACTAGTCGCATGCGGCCATCCTGCAGCAGCCAATACTGCTTCGGCACGCGCATTAGGTGCGAGCTCGGGCAACACTTCATAATGACGCCCCAATGCCTGCGCAGTTTGCACCGCCCGTGCAGCAGGGCTCACCAGAATGCGGATATCGGGCGACAAGCGCGGGGTGAGCCAATCGGCCACGCGTGCGGCCTGCTTGCGACCCTTGTCGGTGAGTTCTCGATCGAGATCAGGACTGCTGTCTTCTGCGTCAGCGTGACGCCATAAAATCAATTCCATTTCATTTCCCTCAACAATTTCTGAATCCGGTTTTCTGTGTTGGCCATTGTGCACCCGCTTGAAGTATCCAATTTGACAGCGACACCCCTCACTGCGCGGCGGTCGAATCCAAGGGGAGCCACAGCGCAAAGCGGGTCGCCCCCTTGGGTTCGCTTTCAACTGCGACGGTTCTGCCATGCTGTACTGCCACGGTACGAACGAAATCCCGACCCAATCCGGTGCCAGCTCCTGACGCAACCAGACCACCGGGATACACAGCGTTTTTCACAGAGTCAGTTGCCGCGGGCGGCTAATTTGATTGTGCTTATGAGCCTTGGACCAGTCGGCGGGCTCAGCCTGATAGCGCGCCGACACGCTAATCAAGGTACCGCCGGGACGCAGGGTATTGCATTATTCAGGCACATCCGTATCGGTCGACGTCGAACCGGAGAAAGCCGGTGCCGCTACAAGCAACTCTACAAACGAAAGCAGCCCGAAGCGCGAAGGCTTGAAATTCATTCCACTTGTTCCAGCCGATAGCCTTGACGATATACGGAGGTCAGACGCCAACCGTTTTCCGGTACCAGTTTCAACTTGCTGCGCAGATGGCTGACATGAACATCTACCGTACGGGTGTCAATGTCAGGGCTGGTGCCCCACACAACCTGAATCAGATGGCCGCGTGGCAACAGAATGCCCATTTGGCCAAAGAAATACACCGCAAGTTCGGTCTCCTTTTCAGTCAGTTTGACCGTCTCGCCATCCAACACGAACCTGCGGCTACTGAAATCCACCTTCAGTGCCCCAAAGTCCTGCACCGGCTCCGGCCGCAACTGGGCAGAACAACGACGGGCCACCGCATGAATGCGCGCGATCAACACGCTCCGCGAGGGCGGTTTGACGATGTAATCGTCTGCGCCGGCCTGAATGACCTGTACCACATCTTCTTCTGCATCACGCCCAGTCAAAAAGATGACGGGGGGCAACGTACCTTTCAGCTTCAGACTGGCCATGACATCAAGACCGCTCATGTCGGGCAACATCCAGTCAAACAGGCATAAGTCGTAGCGTTCCTCAGACAACCCGCGAATGCATTCGCGGCCGGTGCGGAACCAGGTCACGCCATGACCAACCGTCTCCAGCCATAAAGTGATGTTGGCGGCAAACATTTCGTCGTCTTCGAGGAAAGCAATTTTCATGGTGTCGGATTGTGATCGGGACGTGTCTGGAGTCATTACAAAATCCGTTTTGCGAAGAAAAACAAAGGCGGCCCTGTCGCAATCTACCAGCTAGGCACCCATTTCATGAAACTTTTCAATTGCTTTTCAATCTCGCCTTTTGCTTCATTCGCCTGCTGCGCCGCCAGCCAGCCGAGCACGAATGGCCCCATCGGCCCCGTGTCCACCTCATCATCCATCAACAGTCGCTTTGCCACACTTGCATCATTGATGCGTCCCAGACTGTCCTGGAGCTCCTGCAGGACAGCCTGGTATCGAGCCTGCAGACGCTTTGTAAATAGCGACTGAAAAAACTCTGTGGCATAGCGCTGGCGTTTGATGGCAATTCGCAGAGCATGGCGCTGCACCGGTTGCAGGCGCCCGAAATCGCGCGCACCGCGAACAATCGGACGATGGCCTTTCTGCAGCGCCCGGCGTGCCCATTTCTTTAAAGGCGACAACTGGACCAAACGCTGGGTTTCCGAAGAGGTTCTCCAGCCGCGCTGCAGCATCCAGCGCTGAAACGCCAGTAGCCACGCGCCCGGGTGCGCCTGCATGAGCGCCGCTTGCGTCGTGGCCCGCAACTCGGCGCGACGTGACGCCAGCGCACTGAAGCCATGCTGCCAGGCGTTGGCATCGGGATAATGCGGAGCAATCGCCGGCAAGGTTTCCGTGCACAGCACATCCCAATCACGTGCCGGGCCGAGGGCAGAAACCAGCGTGCGCAGACCGTCCATCAACTCATCCGGCAGCACACACAGCCGCCGATACAGCCGCAGTGCCGCGCGCAGACGACGCAGCGCTACGCGTGCCTGGTGCACGTATTCGATGTCATCGGATGCCCGCACGCCGGGTAGATTGGCCTGGAACTGCGCCAAACACACTTGAACCATCGCGGCAAAGCCGTCTTCCACGCTCATGTCGCGGTTAAGCGCCACCGATGCAGATTTGACCGGCTCCTCAGCCTGACCATGCGCCAAGCGTACCCCCCGCTCGGCCTTGCTAATATCCAGCGGTACGCAATCAAGCTGCTGTGCCCAACCCTGCGCCAGCACAAACAGCGCATCCGGCTGACCCGCTTTCAATTCAAGTTCGATCTCACAAATCGGCTGGCTGCGTTTGCCGGCACGCACCTCGCCCACATCCAGCGCCACTTCGATTTGTACACCACGCTGGCCCTTGAGCAGCCAGGCCGTGCGGTGAAACTGCGTTTCAAACACCGGCACCAGCTGTGTGCGCAGCGCTTCAGGCACCAGCGCCAACGCCTCGGCCGGAAAACGCTTCCAGTCCGGCGTGCCGCGGGTGATCACCACTTCATATTCGGCACGTTGCGACAGTCCGCCCTGCCGCTCACCCTCGGTTTTCAGCGTTTGCAGCCAGCGCCGTCCCTGTTTCCGCACCCTGAACGCGATGCCTTGCGCGCTCAGGGCGAAATCCGGCGTGTCGAAGTAACGGGTAACCAGATCATGCTGCACCGGCACGCAACGCCGGCGCGCCATCAACTTTAGAAACATGGCGACCTGATGGGACGGTAATGCCGTCTTGAGTTCAATTTCAACCGGATCAGGTGGTGTCATGGTGCGGTGTTGTCATATATCTGTCATATCAGGATTTCATTAGGGGCTTATCATTGCAGTAATTACTGATACTAGATCATGAACCTGCCCAGCCCCGAAACCCTTATCAACCGCGAACTCGGCATCCTCGCCTTCCAGCATCGCGTGCTGGCCCAGGCTGACGACGCCGATATCCCCCTGCTGGAACGGCTCAAGTTTCTTTGCATCTTTTCCAGCAACATGGATGAGTTTTTCGAGGTGCGGGTTGCCGGCCTAAAAGAACAGATTATCGCCAAATCCACCCAACGCTCGGTCGACGGCATGACCGCGCGGCAGCAGTACGGCGCAGTGTCGGACATGGCGCATGCGCTGGTCGCCAAACAGTACGCACTGTTCAATAACGAAATCATTCCCGCCCTGGCCGAACACGGCGTTCACTTCTTTCGCCGCACCCACTGGAACGAAATCCAGGCGGCCTGGATTAAGGATTATTTTTTCCGTGAGCTGATGCCGGTGCTGACCCCGGTGGGACTCGACCCCTCGCATCCCTTTCCACGCGTGCTGAACAAAAGTCTCAACTTTGCCGTCGAGTTGTCCGGCCGCGATGCCTTCGGCCGCAATTCCGGCGCGGCCGTGGTGCAGGCGCCACGCTCGTTGCCCCGGGTGATCCGCATGCCGGAAAACATTGCCGGCTGCGAATACGGCTTTGTGTTCCTGTCCTCTATCCTGCATGCGCATGTCGACGCCCTCTTTACCGGAATGAAGGTGGAAGGCTGTTACCAGTTTCGTGTCACCCGCAATTCCGACTTGTTTGTCGACGACGAAGAGACCAAAAACCTGCGCCAGGCCCTGCAAGGCGAACTGCCGCAGCGACACTACGGCGCGGCAGTGCGGCTGGAAGTGGCCGACAACTGCTCGACCGCGATGGCGAATTTTTTGCTGGGTCAGTTTGAACTTGAGCCCGAGGATCTCTACCAGGAACAGGGGCCGGTCAATCTGGTGCGACTGATGCAGGTGCCCGACTGGGTCGATCGGCCCGAGCTGAAGTTTCCTCCTTTCATTCCCGCGCTGCCAGCCCGGTTGGCCCCGCAGGACGATATTTTTGCGCACATCCGCAAGAACGACATCCTGCTGCACCATCCCTTCGAATCGTTTCAGCCGGTAATCGACTTCATCGAGCAGGCCGCGGCCGACCCCAATGTGCTCGCCATGCGGCAGACGGTCTACCGCACCGGCACCGATTCCAAGCTGATGATGGCGTTGATTCGCGCCGCACAGTCGGGTAAGGAAGTGACCGTCGTGGTCGAATTGCTGGCGCGCTTTGACGAGGAAGCCAACATCAACTGGGCCGCCAAGCTGGAAGAAGTCGGTGCGCACGTGGTCTACGGCGTGGTCGGCCATAAAACCCACGCCAAGCTCGCGCTGGTCATCCGCAGGGAAGACGGCGTGCTGCGCCGCTACGCCCACCTCGGCACCGGAAACTACCACGCCCGCACCGCGCGCCTGTACACCGATTTTGGGCTATTGACCGCCGATGAAGCCATCACCTCCGACGTCAACAGCCTGTTCACCCAGATCACCGGCCTGGGCAAGGCGGGCAAGCTCAAGCGCCTGTGGCAATCGCCCTTCACTCTGCACAGCGAAGTCATCGCTGCGATCAACCGCGAAACAGAATTGGCAAAGACCGGTAAACGCGCCGCCATCATAGCCAAGATGAACGCACTGCTTGAACCCCAGGTTATTGCTGCGCTTTACGCCGCCTCACAAGCGGGCGTCAAGGTCGACCTCATCATTCGCGGCGTGTGCGCACTGCGCCCAGGCATTGCCGGCCTGTCTGACAACATCCGGGTGCGCTCGGTCGTTGGTCGCTTTCTCGAGCACACCCGGATTTTTTACTTCCGGAATGGCGGCGACGAACAAGTCATACTGTCGAGTGCCGACTGGATGGACCGCAATTTCTTCCGCCGTATCGAAACCGGATTCCCGATACTTGCTCCAAAACTGAAAAAACGCGTGATTGCCGAAGGCTTGAAACCCTATCTGCGCGACAATGTACAGGCTTGGGATATGCAGTCAGATGGCAGCTATCGCCGCCGCAAGCCACGCCGAGCCAAGCATTACAGCGCGCAGTTTGAGCTGTTAAGCTTGTTGACCTAGAAATAACACGAAACGTAAACTAACATTTTAAGTATCTTTGACTGACAATTCGATCTGATATGATTTAAAACGCATCGTTATGTTCGTCAGCGCACAGAACCTATTCCCACTTTTACTTATTCTTGGTTTATTCGTGCTAACGGACTCTCTTGGCAGGACATAAGGTTTTACTTGGTTTTACTTGAACTCCCATAAATAAAAAGGACACTCAATATGCGTACTACGCCCCTGTTTTTAAGCATTCTTACCGCAACCCTGATTTCTGCCGGTGCAGTAAGCGCACATGCCGCTGACGGTAAGTTTTATGACCCGTCCAATGCCGCCAGCCCAACTGGGTTCACGACCAATTATGAAGCGTTCCGGACGGTTGGCTGTCCTAATCAAGGATTGCTCGGCACCCCTTGCAAACCCACCAAAGAAGCTGACACCGATGGCGATGGCGTCGTTGACAGCAAAGACAAATGCCCCAATACGCCCGCTGGCCGCAAGGTGAATGCAGACGGTTGTGAACTCGACCGTGATGGCGATGGCATTGTGGACGGTGATGACAAGTGTCCTGATGTTTATGCCAAAACAGCTGATGGCTGCCCGCTTCCCGTTGCCAAGCCTGCTGAAGCCGCTGATTACACTGCTGCGCCTACAGCCCCTGCTGACATTCCAAGAAGGCTTGTACTGGAAGGCGTAAACTTTAATTATGACAAGTCCACACTGCGTCCGGAAGATATCGCCATCATCGACCAGAATGCTGCCGATCTGAAAGAATGGGGCGATATCGATGTGGAAGTTTCAGGCCACACCGATAGCCGCGGAAGTGATAAATACAATATGGGCTTGTCGCTGCGCCGCGCCGATGCCGTTCGTGATTACCTTATCACGAAGGGCATTTCAGCCGATCGTTTGACTGCAAAAGGCTATGGCGAATCACAGCCGATTGAAAGCAATGATACGGATGAAGGTCGCTTCAAGAATCGTCGCGTTGAGCTGAACCAGATCAAGAAATAATCATTTCGCATATCTGATTCACATCGCAAAAACGGAGACTTCGGTCTCCGTTTTTTTTGGTATGGCGGCCTTGAAATCCATCTCGGCAGCGCTGGTCGCACCAGGTGTCAGCAAGGATTCATCCAAATGCCACGTCATCGTCATCTGGCGATGGCTTGATAGCGGCATGATGAATCGCGTCACCCACCTGTTTCGCGCGCGTCAGCCCGGCTACAACACTCGGCAGCCATCTGACACCGCTCACTGGGCCTCGGCCCTGGCTTCTTCACCGACCACGGAAACGCCCACCGCTTCCGCACCTTCGCCCCGCCACCACCGCACCTTGTGGATATCCGATATCCACCTCGGCACCGCTGGCTGCCAGGCCCGCTACCTGCTCGACTTTCTGAAGCACAACGAATCCGACACGCTGTATCTGGTCGGCGACATCATCGACGGCTGGCAATTGCGCAAAGGCTGGTATTGGCCGCAATCGCACAACGACGTGGTGCAAAAGCTGCTGCGCAAGGCACGCAAAGGTACCCGCGTAATCTACGTGCCCGGCAATCACGATTCGATGGCGCGACAGTTCATCGGACTGGCGTTTGGCGATATCGAAGTGGCCGACGATGTGATCCACGTCACCGCTGACGGTCGGCGCTTTCTGGTCACCCACGGCGACCTGTTCGACGGCGTGATGCAGCACGCGCGTTGGCTGGCCTATCTGGGGGACAGCGGCTACACCCTGATCCTCGCGCTGAACCGCTGGTTCAACAGCATGCGCACGCGCATGGGCTACCCCTACTGGTCGCTGTCGCAATACATCAAGCACAAGGTCAAAAATGCGATCAGTTTCATTACCGCGTTCGAGAAAGTGATGACCGACGAAGCGCGACGACGCCATTGCGACGGCGTCATCTGCGGCCACATCCACAAGGCCGAGATCCGCATGCTAGACGGCCTTCTCTACTGCAACGATGGCGACTGGGTGGAAAGCCTGACCGCGCTCGCCGAATCCGCCGACGGCACCCTCGAAATCCTTCACTGGCCGCATTGTCTGGACGACACCCCCGCCACACACACAGCAACCGTAATGGAGACACTATGAAAGTCATGATTGTGACCGACGCCTGGTCACCGCAAGTCAACGGCGTGGTGCGCACGCTCACCACTACCCGCCGCGAGATGCAGGCCATGGGCCATGAGGTGGACATCCTCTCCCCCGTTGAATTTCGCACGGTGCCTTGCCCCACCTATCCGGACATTCGCCTGTCGGTTCTGGCCGGAAACGCGGCCCAGCAGCGCATCCGCGACTACGCCCCACACGCCCTGCATATCGCCACCGAAGGTCCGCTGGGCTTGGCCGCGCGCAGCTATGCCATCCGCAACGACCTGCCCTTCACCACCGCCTATCACACCCGCTTTCCCGAATACGTCAAAGCCCGCATTGGCATGCCGCTTTCGTTGACTTATCGCTTTCTGCGCTGGTTTCACGGCCCCGCGTGTGCCGTGATGGCCCCCACACGCGCCGTCAAATCCGACCTGGAAGCCTTTGGTTTCAACAACGTAGTGCTGTGGTCGCGTGGCGTCGACCTCGACGTATTCAAGGTGCAGGAATCGAAGCGCCTAAATACCGAACATCCGATCTTTCTGTATGTCGGCCGAGTAGCGGTCGAAAAGAACGTCCAGGCTTTCCTGGAACTCGACCTGCCCGGCTCCAAATGGGTGGTAGGCGATGGTCCGGCACTGGCCGGCCTGCGGGCCAAATATCCCAAAGCCCATTACCTCGGGGTGATGAAACAACCCGAACTGGCCGAAGTCTATGCGGCTGCCGACGTCTTTGTTTTCCCCAGCAAAACCGACACCTTCGGCCTGGTGCTGCTCGAAGCCATGGCCTGCGGCCTGCCCGTGGCAGCCTATCCGGTTACCGGGCCGATCGACGTGCTGGGCGACTCGCCAGCGGGCGTCATGCACAATGATTTGCGCTACGCCTGCCTGCAAGCGCTCAAGATCGACCGCCGCACCGCCCGCGCCCATGCGGAGAAGTTCTCCTGGCGCGCAGCCACCGAGCAGTTTGTGGGTCATTTGCATCCCGCCCAGCAGAAAGAGTTTGTACCAGGTTGAAATACAAAGCCCGGCCAAACAGGGCCGGGCGAAGGTGCGAATCGCTCTAACGTGTGCGGGTGAAGTGCCCGCACAGTTCAGGGCGGCCGCTATTCTCTGCGAGTCTTTCTGGCATCCTCGGTATTGCCGTCTCTGTCTTCCCCTTCTTCCCGCATTTTCCGCTCATCCCTGTCGCGACCCTTGGTCTTTCCGTTCTTTTTTTCAGCTGCGGTATCAGTGCGCCGTTCTTCGCCCTGAGTGGCCCCTGTTCGGGTCTTGCGGTCATCGACGGCAGGCTTGGCCGGCTGGGAAACGGTTTGACTCCTGCCACGGTCTTGTTCAGTCCCGCCAGGAGTCTGGCTACGCCCCCGACGTGGTTCATCATCGCCAATGCGAGCCTTGTCTTGCAGCGACGTTTCGCGTTCACGCTCACGTTCATGCGCCGACGACTCCTGTCTTTCCTGTTCGCGACCGGATGCTGGCGGCACCGGTCGCGTCTCGCGGTCGTCATAGCGTTGCGAAGGCCGCGGCCGCTCATCTCCCCGGCGATCATCTCCACGCCGGCCTTCCCTCTGCTGAGGCACGACAACCCGGTATTCAAATCGGTTGTGCAGTCGGTCCGGCACCGCACGCGTACGCCGATCATCGTCTACATAGTGGGGAACGTCGTTGATATAAACGATGCGCGAAAGATCATAGCCATCACGCATCTCGCGCTCACGGCCAAAGCGCGGCGGCAGCGAGCGGACCCACGTCGAATATTGGAAATGGCTGTGCAGATGGCGAGGGATCGGGCGCACACGGCGATAATCATCTACATACCAAGGGTCACCGTTGATATAGATGATCCGGACATAGTAGTAGCCCTCGTAGGAGTCGGTATCACGGTATACGCGGTGGTCATGCGGATATCCCCGATCATCCTGCTGGCGCGGCTCGGAAGGGGTGGAACATCCGCCAACCAGCGTGGCCAACCCGGCAACAATCACCAAAGTGCGAAGGGTCATACGGTTCTCCTGTCGACAGATGTTCCTTACTGGAACAGCCTGCCTGGTTAATGATCAATCTATGACCAGGTCGCATCTTACGGCGTTCCCCGGCCACACTTGAAAACTTCGCTCCCTGCCCCCATCTCTCGCACGTTGTTATTGTTTGTCAGTGTTTGATTACTGTGGAGATAGAGGCATGACCGCCAACACCAAAGAAACCCTGGGCTTCCAGACCGAAGTCAAACAGCTGCTGCAGCTGATGATTCATTCCTTGTATTCCAACAAGGACATATTCCTGCGCGAACTGATTTCCAACGCCGCCGACGCATCCGACAAGCTGCGCTTCGAAGGCTTGTCCGACCCGGCGCTGTACGAAAACGACAGCGAGCTCAAGATCCGAATCGCATTTGATCGAGACGCCCGCACGCTGACGATTACCGACAACGGTATCGGCATGAACCGGCAGGAAGTCATCGAGCACATCGGCACCATCGCCAAATCCGGCACCCGCGAATTCTTCAGCAAGCTTTCGGGCGACCAGCAAAAGGACGCTGCGCTGATCGGCCAGTTCGGCGTCGGCTTCTACTCCGCCTTCATCGTCGCTGACCGCGTTACGCTCACCACCCGCCGCGCCGGCCTCTCGTCCGAACATGGCGTGCGTTGGGAATCCGAAGGCGCTGGCGACTACACGCTGGAAACCGTTGACAAGCCTGGCCGCGGCACCGAAATCGTGCTGCATCTGCGCGACGACGCGGATGAGTTTCTCTCCGACTACAAGATCAAATCGATCATCCGCACCTATTCCGACCACATCACCCTGCCCATCGTGATGAAAAAGACGGAATGGAAGGACGGCGTGGAAACCCCTACCGACGAGGACGAAACCGTCAACCGCGCCTCCGCCCTGTGGGCGCGTCCCAAAAAGGACGTCAGCGAAGACGAATACAACGAGTTCTACAAGCACGTCGCCCACGACCATGAGCCGCCGCTGGCCTGGTCGCACAACCGCGTCGAGGGCAAGCAGGAATACATCTCACTGCTCTACGTGCCGCCGCACGCGCCGTTCGACCTCTACGACCGCGAGAAGCGCCACGGCATCAAGCTCTATGTGCGCCGCGTCTTCATCATGGACGATGCCGAGCAGCTGATGCCGCAATACCTGCGCTTCGTGCGCGGGGTGATCGACTCGGCCGACCTGCCGCTCAACGTCTCGCGCGAGATTTTGCAATCCAGCCGCGACATCGACGCCATCAAGGCTGGTTCGGTGAAAAAAGTGTTGGGGCTGCTGGAAGATCTGGCCGAGAACCACCCCGAGAAATACGTCGCGTTCTGGAAAGAATTCGGCAAGGTGCTGAAAGAAGGTCCCGGCGAAGACTACGCCAACAAGGACCGTATCGCCGGCCTGCTGCGCTTTGCCTCCACCCATGCCGACAACAACGCTGAAATTGTCTCGCTCAAGGACTACGTTGGCCGCATGAAAGAAGGCCAGGAAGCCATTTACTTCATCGCCGCCGACAGTTTCGCGGCCGCCCAGCACAGCCCACACCTCGAAATTTTCCGCAAGAAAGGCATCGAAGTCCTGTTGCTGTCCGACCGCGTTGACGAATGGCTATCCGGCAACCTCAACGAATTCGACGGCAAGCCGATGAAATCCATCGCCAAGGGCGGGCTGGATCTGGGCGACCTGGAAGACGAAGCCGAGAAGACCGCGCAGAAGGAAGCCGAAGACACACTCAAGCCGCTGGTCGAGCGCATCCAGACTGCACTCGGCGAGCGCGTCAAGGCCGTCCGTGTCACCCACCGCCTCACCGACTCGCCAGCCTGTTTGGTCACAGGCGAAGCCGACATGAGCGCCAACCTCGAACGCCTGCTCAAGGCCGCCGGACAGGCTGCCCCCAGCGTCAAGCCAACACTGGAAATCAACCCGAGCCATGCACTGGTCACACGCTTGAATAGCGAATCCGACGAAGACCGCTTTGCCGACTGGGCCAACCTGCTGTTCGAACAGGCGCTGCTGGCGGAAGGTGGCCAGTTGGATGATCCCGCGAGTTTTGTGCGGCGGTTGAATGGGCTGCTGGCGATGCTGCCAGGCTAAGTATCGACCCCTGATACCGTTCGCCCTGAGTTTGTCTAAGGGAAACTGTCCCAGTCCATCCGGACAGGTGTATCGCGGAATCAAACCCCCCACGGCCTTAATCTGTAACCCGGCGCGACTGAGCAATCAGTCGCGCTTTTTCATGGTCAGCCCGATAAGCAGTTGCAGAAGCGAATTCAACGGGATACATTGAGCCATGGTCAAATTTTTCACCCTCGATGCCGCCGACTGCCTCGACAACGAGACAATGATTGTGGAATACATGACCTCTACACTGGATGATCCCGACACCGATGTCTTCCTCACCGCGGTGCGCGACGTGGTAAGGGCGCGCGATATGGCACCAGAATCAATGCGGCACACGCTTGGCGTAACTCAATCGGCTACGCCAGTTCACCCATGATGAAAGTAACGGGTTTCTGATTCCATTTATCATGCCTCGACAATTCACAACCTTTTTTAAAACCAAAAAAATGTTTGTTTTCTGGATCGTCCTTGCTTCAATCATCGTCACCGTGATCGCGCTCAATTTCATTCCGAGCGAAAAGAAAGTCCAGACCCGGATCAGCGAAATCTACGCGGTCCATGACGACCAGTTCCTGCGCTCGATGAGCAATCTGTTGGGCCCACCCCTCGTGGCAGGGAACGAAGTCAAGGAACTACTCAACGGCGATGAAATATTTCCACCGATGCTCAAGGCGATTCGCGGCGCCCAAAAAACCATCACGTTTGAAACCTACATTTACTGGTCGGGGAAAATTGGTAAAGAATTTGCCACTGCGCTCGCTGAACGTGCAAAAGCGGGCGTCAAGGTGCATGTGTTGGTCGACTGGGTCGGTGCTGCAAAAATGGACCAGGAATTGCTGGACCTGATGGAAGAATCGGGCGTTGAGATCAAAAAATACCATCCGCTGCACTGGTACAACATCTCGCGCATGAATAATCGCACCCACCGCAAGTTGCTGGTGGTCGATGGCAAAATCGGCTTCACCGGCGGCGTGGGCATAGCCGATAACTGGCTCGGCCATGCACAGGATCCCGACCACTGGCGTGACACGCACTTCAGCCTTGAAGGTCCGGCCGTGGCGCAAATGCAGGCGGCATTCATGGACAACTGGATCAAGACCAGCGGCGAGGTATTGCATGGGGAAGACTATTTCCCAGCGCTGAAGCCGACGGGCGAGCACTATGCGCAGGTTTTCAAGAGCTCGTCGTCAGAAGGCAGCGAAAGCGTCCGCCTGATGTATCTGCTGTCGATTGCCTCGGCACGCAAGACAATATATATCGCCAACGCCTATTTCGTTCCCGACGACCTGTCGGTGGAAACGCTCGTCGCAGCGCTCAAGCGCGGCGTCAAGGTCAAGGTCCTCATGCCGGGCACGCACACCGATTCGGAACCTGTGCGAAACGCATCGCGTGCACGCTGGGGCGAACTGCTCGAGGCCGGCGCAGAAATGTATGAATACCAGCCCACCATGTTCCACTGCAAGGTCATGATCATTGATGACGTATGGGTCTCGGTCGGCTCGACCAATTTCGATTCACGCTCGTTCCGCCTCAACGACGAAGCCAACCTGAATATCTATGACCATGCGTTCGCGCAGCGCCAGATCGACACATTTGAAGAAGATCTAAAAAAATCGCGGAAATTCACGCATGCCGAATGGGAAAAACGGCCGTGGACCGAAAAGCTCATGGAACATACGTTCGCCCTGCTGCGTTCACAAATGTAAACCCGACTGATGGGTGTTTGAGCCCTTTTATGCCAATAGCTGAAACAGTAGCAGTACACGGCTATGCGCTCATCCGCGGACACAGACCCCGTTCGCCCTCGTTTGAAGCACTTTCTGATCTCGGTCAAGTCGACACCGTAGAGGGCCTAAGCTCAGTGCAATCTCTCGTTCCGCAAGAGATATCCAATGCACCACCCAATACTTATAGCGGGAACTTCGGAGTCGCAGAGTTTCCTCTCCATACTGATCTGGCTCATTGGGGTATGCCTCCAAGGTACTTTGCGCTTCGGTGCGTTCTCGGGTCGGAGTTAGTGGCAACCAAAGTACTCGATGGCCGGGCCTTAACAAATCACTTCGGTACCAACCTTATGCGCACGATACTCGTGCAGCCTCGCCGGCCCATGCGAAACGGCAAGCAACTCTTGCAGTTACTAGAAAGAGCAGAGTCCCCAGATGGTTTTCGCTTGCGCTGGGATACTGTGTACTTGAAACCAGCAACAGCCCATTCAAAAGAACTTTTAGCCAACGTATCTGCGTTCATCTCAAGTATCCAGCCGCCTGAATTCGTACTTCTTGAGCGCGGTGACACGCTAGTAGTCGATAATTGGCGGTGCCTTCATGGGCGCACGTGCGCAGATGGCAATGCTAGAACTCGACAAATTGACAGAGCCTACTTAAGATCGATCAAATGACAACACGCCCAAACAAAGCCACGAAAACTGTACACCCGTGGTCAAAAGAAGCCTTGCTCACAAAGGCCCAGCGCTATGCGCAAGAAATGCTATTCAACTCACGTGACGACTGGCAGTTCGGTCTAACTTCAACATTTGTACCTGAGTTCTTGGCCCGCGCCTCTCTCGCGAACATCAGTCCAGCACTACTCGCAGAGCCAAAGAGTTGGAGCAATCTGTACTTTTCGTTGGGGCATACTCCGACCGCACCAAAGTTCATACCAAAGTCGATCGAAATCACGGAAGTCTTCGCCAGATTGCGCGATACGATCCCAGCGTTTACAAGTGAGCTGGAGGGTTTCTCCGCGCAACATGTAAGTCGCCGCAATGAAGAGCTCCATGCTGGCAGCACGCCATTCGATGGCCTCAGCACCAATTGGCTCGCACGCTTCTACGAGACGTCAGCCGTACTCCTGGCCTCTATGGGAGAGGAGCTTGCTCTCTTAGTCGGAGACAAGGAATCCATGGTTGCATCAGAGCTCATCTCAGCTTCGAAAGATGAGTCCGCGAAAGCCGTCGCCAAAGCAATTTCCGCACACAAAACCGTGTGGGAATCTAAAGATGCTGACGAACAAGAAAAACTAAAACGCCAAGCGTCAGTCTGGGCGACGCGGCAAGCTGGGCATCGTGTTTCTTGTCCAGCTTGTGCGAACGAGGCCCTAGTCGTCGGCAACCCCATCTCTGAGCCTATCCGCAAACTTGATGGCGATCTCATCATTGAAGCGCAAGAGTATTTGCCATCAAAGTTCGAGTGCGTTGCATGTCAGCTGAAAATTGCCGGGCTCTCGCAACTCAGTGCATGCGGATTAGGCGCAACCTACAAGTCGACTTCAACCTATGATGCGGCAGAGTACTATGCACCCGAGGATGAGCACCCAGGCTTTGATGACGATAACAATGAATACTAAGTTGCCACCAAAGAGGCCAGGCTCAAATATTCATGCGCATAGAAGGCACGCTTACAAAATGGAACGATGATCGCGGCTTTGGATTCATCAAGCCCTCTCAGGGCGGGGCGGAAATATTTGCCCACGTTTCAGCCTTTCCCCGGGATGAGCAGCGTCCCCGCATCGGTGAACGTCTCAGCTTTGAGATTGTCACGGGTAAAGACGGAAAGAAACAAGCCAAGAACATCCTGTGTCCCACTCGACAGACCGAAAAGCCTTATCGCCTGAGCGAACCCGCCCGTCGCAGCGGCAAACCAAGTCTGTTCGGGCGCCTCATTCCACTAGTATTGGTGATCGCCTTGGGAGCCTACGGTTATAACGAATACACCAAACGCACAACGCCACTAACTACTCACGCAATTCAATCAAGAAACACGGCTGCCCAAACCAGCCCCTTCCATTGCGACGGTCGAACTCATTGCTCACAAATGACGTCTTGCGCTGAGGCGGAGTTTTTTCTGAAAAATTGCCCGAATGTCGAGATGGATGGAAACCACGATGGCGCGCCATGTGAGCAACAGTGGTGCAACAAATAGGGACAAGCTGAGCTCACCCGTATTCCACGGACATACATGGATTGGCATGTAGCGTTAAAAGTTATATCCAAGCACGATATGCATCGTTAGTCCGTGGCGTCCCAGCCTAGTTTTTCAGATTCTCGTACATCATTGCAACCCATTTTTGCGGCGCCAGAAAGCCCTTGCCCCACACGGCATCGAATTCGACCGTGGGCTTGCTGGCTTGTACTTCGTCCAATGTTTTGCCGCTTTTGATTTGTGCCTGGATACGTGTGGAAACTGTGGCGAGCATGTCACGGTAGGCCAGCAAATCAGCTCTGCTTGCCAGTGGGCCATGACCTGGAATGATTTTGGTGTTGTCATCGGCTATCGCCAAAACGCGATTCGCAGCCCCGATCATGCCGTCCACCTTGCCTCCACTTGAGGTATCGATGAACGGATAGAGCTTGTTGAAAAACGTATCGCCCATGTGGATCACATTGCTGTTCTTGAAATGCACGATCGCATCGCCATCGGTGTGCGCATGGGCGACGTGATAGGCGTACAGCTCATCGCCGTTGATATGAAAGCTCATATCCTGCGTAAAAGTAATCACCGGGAGTGCCACCTTGGGCTCGGCTTCGGTCTTCATTCCAAAAAATGCAATGAAACCATCAGCCGACAATCGTTTCCTAACGTTCTCGTGGGCAATAATCAATGCGCCCGCCTTGCCCAGATTCTCGTTGCCGCCGGTGTGATCAAAGTGCCAGTGGGTATTGAGTACGAATTTGATCGGCTTTTTTGTCAGCTTGGCGATGGCTTCCTTGATCTTGGGGGTAAGCGGCGCAAACTGGTCGTCGATCACAAACACGGCATCTTCACCAACCGATAAACCGAGGTTCCCGCCTTCTCCGGTCATCATGTACGTTGTCGCCGAAAGTTTCTCAGTTTTAATCTGTACTTTCGAGAAGTCCTGTTGTGCAAACGCGGTCGTGGCAAACAGCGCTGCAGCGCAACTGGTAAGAACAAACTGCCGGTTGGTTTTCATGAATTACCCTCTCTGGTTTAAGTGATGCGTTTTCTGCAGTCTAACTTGATAGACGGCCTCTGCCCACCATGCACGAAGTGTCATAGCACGGCTGAATACCATTGCAATCAATGGAGTGAGGCTGCATCGCTGCGGCCCGGGCAATCGGGGCGCGCCCTCCCTGTAAGCCGCTACGGACCCAGCCCGGAGAGCGCATTTAATTCAGCGGCTAAGCACCACACGGTAGTGCGCCTTGCCGGAGCGGAGACGGTCAACCGCATCGTTGATCTGATCAAAGCTGAAAACCTCGATCACGGGTTTGATGTTGTGGCGCAGGGCAAATTCGAGCATTTTTCCGATCGTCGCTGGGCTTCCAACCGGAGAACCCGATATCGAGCGCTGGGCCATGATGAGCGAGAACACATTGATGTCGAGCGGGTCCAGGGTGGCACCGACAAAGTGCAGTCGCCCGCGTGGTTTCAGCGTGCCGAGATACAGATTCCAGTCGAGCTTGACGTTGACCGTTGAAATGAGCAGGTCAAACCGCCCTGCTGCCGCTTCTAGCGCTTTGGGATCGCGCGAATTCAGCGTGTGGTGTGCGCCCAATTCCAGCGCTTCCTTCTGCTTGTCTTCGCTTGACGTAAACGCCGTGACTTCGCAGCCCCATGCATTCAGAAACTGCAACGCCATATGCCCGAGCCCACCAATGCCGATGACCGCGACCTTGTCGGTCGGCTGAACATCGAACTGAACCAGGGGATTAAAAACGGTCACCCCGCCACAAAACAGCGGGCCGGCCGAGGCAAGGTCGATGCCTTCGGGTATGGGAACCACGCTGTTGGCATCGGCCCGAACCTTGTCGGCAAAGCCGCCATGGTGGCCAATGATCGTCGGCTGGGCGGTTGCACACAGATTCTGATCACCCGCGTGGCAGGGTTCGCAGGCATTGCAGTAGCCGGAATGCCAACCCAGGCCGACGACCTGCCCTACTTCTAGATCGTGAACGTGGTCGCCCACCTGCGAAATG
Organism: Thiobacillus sp.; assembly: GCA_030679915.1. GTDB lineage: Bacteria > Pseudomonadota > Gammaproteobacteria > Burkholderiales > Thiobacillaceae > Thiobacillus. Next base: position 63,434 of record JAUXRY010000023.1, on the reverse strand, counting down.
GTGCCCACCACTTCGTGCCCTGGCACGACCGGGTATTGCGTCATGCCCCATTCATTATCAATGACGCTCAGATCGCTGTGGCAGATGCCGCAAAACTTGACGTCAATCTCCACCTCATGCGCACGCAGCGGTCCCGGATCGTATTCAAAAGCTTCAAGTTTCCCGTTTGGTTCAGACGCTGCATAGGCTTTAATCATTTCGATCTATCTCCTTATACTGGGTTGGGTGATAACGGATCCAACATCTGGATATATCAAGTAAAGGCGAAAACGCCAACTTGCCCCTATGGCAAGTAAGCATAGACACTGCTTTCATCATTCCGTTTCCGATCAAAAGAATTAAAAGCGGCTAGCCGATCACGCTCGTTACCCCCGCTAGCCAGGGCGCGCGAATCCGATTTTTTTCGATGCGACCAATTTGGTGGATATTTCTCTTTGCCAGCATTTTGAGGCGCGCCAAGGATTCCAGCATTATGGAATGCAGCGCGTCGGGCACACCGGAGGTATTCACACCGGCGTGCACACCTCCAGTTCTGACGTGTAGTGAGGACGGCTCAGCGTTCTGTCACGCAGGTGAAGATAATCGTACGCATTAATCTTCATCACTTTTCGACGGATCCTCTTTCCAATTCAAGAACGCCATCTGAGTTCCGTTATGTGCCAAGGATTCAATAACAGGCCAACCTGGCCCACATAACGTAATAAGGGGATGTATTTCATGATGAAGCAATTGATGGTTCTTTGTTCGGTGCTGTTGCTTTCAGCCTGTGCCACCGGAACACGTATCACAGAGTTCAACGACCGCTCACTAGGCTACGGATGGCTGGATATCAAAGACGTGGACGCCAACCGGTTGCACGCCGTCGACATCTATCAATTCCGCCCTCAAACGGCTGAGCCCTATTACCCCGCGACGGTGAAAGCTTTCAAGAATGGGTTTCTTTATTACTCTACAGTTCTCCCCAACGGATCGCACAAAACCAACTCCGCCGCCGGCCAGAAATGCCTGGGCATCATTTGCACCAACACGTTTTACAAGTATTCGTTCGGCAAACAGGGCGATGACGTGGGTGCGGTGACCATCAAGAACCCCGGGGTGTATTCGCTGGGTTCATACAAGCTGAAGGAAGTGAAGACTGGATTTTTCGAACAGGGCAAGTTCGATGCTGTGCCCGCAAACAACGCGCCATCGAAGCGCGAGATGCTCGAGGAGATTCTGAAGGATGTGTCGGATGTGCCGGTGGTGGCCGAGAGGATTAAGCGCGAGCTGGACAAGTTGTAATGCAAAAGACGCTGTTGATGCTTTTCTGCTTGGTGCTCCAGGCCTGTACGCTTCCACAAATCCTGCCCACAGCGACAGACCTGAAAGGGGGTAGTTCGGAAGTCGTTGTCATTGGCAAGATCGAACTGGTACCACCAATCAGCGCCGAGTTTGAGCAGCGCAAGCATTGGAACGTAATCGGGGAAGACCGGATGCTGAATCATGTACTCGTTGCTACGAGTGCCGAATATAAACCGGTCGACACCTCGAAGCTGAATGGCTCGGACTTCAGCAACAGTCTTGAAATCAAGTGGGGGGTGCCCTTTATGGTGAAGGCACCCCGGCAAAGGACTTTTCTAAACGGAGGTGTAACCTTCCTGAATGTTAAAGAGCAGGAGAGGCTTTGGTTTCCGGGCGGCTATTATTTTGATGTGCCAAATGATGCCAAGGCGGTTTATATCGGAACGCTGCGATACACACGCAATGACTTCAATACCATCACAAAGGTGGAGGTCATAGACGAGCGCCAGGACATCGGTGTGGCGCTAAACAAGACCGGTGGCTCCCCTATTCTGGTTCGGCCGTCACTGCTGAAACGGGTTGCTGGAGAATAACGTGCGCTTGTAACGCCCAAGGGCTAAAAAATGGGGCCACAGATTCCATATCCACATTTACTAAATTTGGAGACACACAATGAAATTCCCATACACAAAACTGGTCGCAGCGTGTTTTCTGGTGGTCGCGAGCAGCATGGCTCACGCTGGCATTTACTCCGATGACATGAGCCGCTGCCTGGTGAGCAATACCTCAGCCAAGGACAAGACTGATCTTGTGCGCTGGATATTTACCATATCGGCACTTCATCCCGACCTTAGCAGTGTCGCTGCGGTGTCGGAAAAGCAGCGTGATGACATGAATCGCAAGGTTGCTCGGCTGCTCGAACGCCTTTTGACGGAAAGCTGCCGGAAGCAGACACAAGAAGCGCTCAAGTACGAAGGCAGTGCTGCGATGCAACTGAGTTTCCAGGTTCTGGGACAGGTCGCGATGCAGGAACTGATGTCAAACACCGCCGTGGCAAATGGCTTTGTCGGGTTTTCCAAACATATCGACAAATCAAAGCTGGAGGAATTGGCGCCAAAAGCGAAGTGAAAATTCAAAAATTACATAGGGTCGAGCCCTCTTAACAAGTCCATAACTCGGCGCACCAGCAGGGCCGCGCGCTAGATAGGGGCTCGATTACTTCACAACTATTCAGAGTCAAGCACTGTGCGTTATCAGGGAAAAATCGCTGAATGGCGAGACGATCAAGGATTCGGATTCATCACGCCTAAGAGTGGGGGTCAGCGCGTTTTTGTTCACATCAAATCATTTTCTGGCAGACAGCAACGGCCCGCTGGAAATGAATTCGTTACTTACGAACTCGGGCACGATCCCAAAGGTCGGCCCCAAGCTGGAAACGTTATATTCGTTCTTAAACACTCGACGGCAGCCTCCCGATCCGGGAAAGGGAATATCACTCTTGTGTTTGCTGCGGCCTTTGTTGCCTATGTCGCAGGATCAAGCGTAACTGGCAAGTTGCAAGTCGAAGTGGCCTGGTTTTATCTGGCTGCCAGCCTTGCTGCGTTCAGTGTGTATGCCTTCGACAAATCTGCAGCAACAAACGGCCGGTGGCGGACCAAAGAAAGTACCTTGCACCTCATCGGATTGGCTGGGGGTTGGCCAGGCGCTTTGGCGGCACAACGCCTGCTGCGCCATAAGTCCAGTAAACAATCATTTCAGATCGTGTTTTGGACCACAGTCATTCTCAATTGCTGCACCCTTGCATGGTTTGTTACGGCCTCGGGGGCTCGGCGCTGCGTTCCATGATGGGTACCTTATGACAACGAGCCATGGCTTTCGCGCCACCTCTTGGGCTTGCACCTCAGGCAGCCAGACCAATGCTCAATGCGCGCCCATGTAAACTGCATCCCCATGAAAACCCTTTTTTCCCTGATCGAATCGCCCTTCCACCCCGATTTCCGCATTTTGTATCAGGAACTGGGCATTGCGGAGGAGCGCTTCGACTCCGCCCGCAATCTTCACCGGGCGATGCAGAAACAGACACCGGATTTTTTCGTCGGGGAATTCATCTACGGCTGGGGCAACAATTACGCAGGCGCGAATGTCTCCAATCTGGATGTCACCCTACGCTCCCTGCAATATCTTGCACCACAGGCGAAGATGATTGTGTTCATGCAGCCCAATGAAGAACCGCATATCGGCAAGCTGCTGGAACTGTTTCCCATCCATGCCGTGTTGACCTACCCGGTGTCCGAGCAGGCGATGCAGGCTGCATTGGATAAACCGGCCGTCCCATCACCTTAAAGCCTGAGCGCGCCGTGACGAAAAGCAGGGTGTCTGATAACAATTATTCGTATGGGTAAGCGCACGGCAAACATGTCTGAATCTAGTCAAAACACCGCTGTAGTGAGTGGGTTACGCCAATGACGCTACGCAAGCTATCCTTCTGGTTCTCTGCGGGGGTGCTGCTGGTATTGAGCGCCAACATGGCATGCATCGTCTTGATCGATCAGGCTTACAACAGGATGATGGCTGCGCAGGAACACCGGCAGCAGTCCATCCAGGTGTCCAACGAACTCCAACAGGAGACCGAGCAACTGACACGACTGGTGCGCGCCTATACGATTACCGGCGAACCGCGTTATCTGTTTTATTACTACGATATTCTTGCGGTTCGCCAAGGCGAAAAACCGGCGCCGGCAATGATTAATCCTGCAACGTATTGGGATGATGTGATTGCGGGACGCATACAGCATGTGCCGCCCACGCAGGGTGAACGGCACGTGTTGACGGATCGGATGCGCGCCCTGGGTTTCAATGCGCAGGAGCTCAAGACGCTCGGACAGGTTTTCGCCGCCACCGAGGCGATGAAGCAAACCGAGCAAATTGCCTTTGCCGCAACCCAGGGGCTGTACGACCCTGAACTGCAGGACTTCGTTTCCGAGGGAACACCTCGCCTCGACTTTGCCAGCAAACTGGTGCACAGCCAAAACTACAGCGTGTTGAAGTCCGACTTGTCACACGCGGTTAACCAGCTGAAGGAACAGGTCAGCAGCCGTACCCAAAACGAAGTCGAGCAAGCGACCGAACGCTTGCAACAACTCATCGCCGTGTTGCTGGTGAGCATGGTCGCCACGATCGGCCTGGTTATGTTGGCGCTCATTACGGTGCGCCGACAGGTACTGCGGCCGATCGAGCGACTCAGACTGTCTGCCGACAAACTGACGGCAGGCGACTACTCCAGCCGTTCCCACACAGGTTTGATCCGCGGTGGGGGTGTCGAAGAACTTGCCGTGCTGGGGGAGACGTTTGACACCATGGCTCAATCCATCGAGGCCGATATCGGGCGTCGCCAGGCGGCACAACTCGCATTGGAAGAGGCGCGAGATCAGGCGCAGAACGCAACCAAGGCAAAGTCGATGTTCCTGGCCAACATGAGCCATGAAATCCGCACACCGATGAACGCCATCATCGGAATGGTTTATCTGGCCCTTAAAACCGATTTGAATGCGCGTCAGCGCGATTACATTTCCAAAGCCCACGGCGCTGCCAGGATGCTGATGGAGATCATCAACAACATTTTGGACTTCTCCAAGATCGAAGCCGACAAGCTGGAGCTGGAACACAGCCGCTTCCTGGTCGATGAGGTCGTCGCTGACGCGCTGACCTTGTTGCAACAGCGTGCCTATGAAAAAGATGTCGAACTGCTGTTCGACGTGAGGGATCCCCATCTATTGGGCGAGAACGGCGCCTTGCTGGGTGACGCGTTAAGACTGAGTCAAATCCTCACCAACCTGTTGTCCAACGCGATCAAGTTCACAGATCAGGGCCATGTGAAATTGGCGGTAAACATCGAGGATCAGGACAGCAAGTCAATGACACTCCGTTTTTGCGTCAGTGACACCGGCATCGGCATGACGGCTGAACAATTGGGGAATTTGTTCCATGAGTTCACCCAGGCGGATGGTTCGATCACCCGTAAATATGGCGGGACCGGCCTGGGGTTGGCCATTACCAAGCGTTTTGTCCGTCTGATGGGCGGAGACATCGGGGTAGAAAGCACGCCGGGTGAAGGCTCACGCTTCGTTTGCACCATTCGTTTCTTGCGCGCGCCACATCGCGTGCCGGTCCCGCTGTATCTACCCGGCGTACAGAACCTGCGCGCCCTGGTCGTGGACGATCAAGACGAAGCACGTATGGTGTTGGTGAATATGCTGCATCAGTTTGGCGTAGGCATGGCGCTGGACGCCGGTATTGATAGCGCCACAAACGGAAAGACCGCGCTTGAAATGATTGAACAGGCGCGGCAAGCGGGCCGCCCGTATCACCTTCTGATGCTGGACTGGGTCATGCCCGACATGAGCGGTGAGCACGTCTTGCGCAGCCTGCATGACCAACACCCCGATAGGCTGCCTGTGCCGGTTATCGTCTCCGCCTACGATACGGATGCGATGCACGAGGCCCTTACCGGTTTGAATGCACGTCTGTTTCTGTCCAAACCGGTGTTGCCCGAGGCGCTACGGCATTTGCTGAATGAGGAAACGGGTCATGCGTCCACGATCAAACGTGATCCCCTGATGTCAGAAACTGGCTTGGCAGCGCAGATTCCAGTCGCCTCGCTATCGCAAGAAGGGAACACAATCTCAGAGGATGCTGCGCTGTCAGACCAATGGCCAGACTGCTTACCCCGGCTAAGAGTGTTACTGGAGGAATGCAGTGTTGAGGCAGTAGAACTATGGCAAGCCAACCTATCCGAATTCGCAAGCAGGATGCCATTACAAACTGTGCACCGCATCTCGGTGGCGCTGGATCAATTTAACTTTGACGCCGCCCTGACGTTGTTGCCAGAGCACTGAAACGATGGAAAACAATCCCATGTCTGCCGAATCAGAACGCGCGACCGTATTGCTGGTGGACGATGTCCCCGCCAACCTGAGTCTGTTGAGCAACATTTTGCGCGATGACTATCGGATCCAGCTGGCGACCAGTGGTGCCAAGGCCCTGGAACTGGTGGCGGCCGGCGCGCCTGATTTGATTTTGCTGGATGTGATGATGCCGGACATGGATGGCTATGAAGTCTGCAAACGCCTCAAATCCGACCCCAAGACCCGCGATATTCCGGTGTTGTTCGTCACGGCTCAGAATCAGGTTGAGGATGAGGAACTGGGCCTGACGCTGGGTGCAATGGATTACATCCACAAGCCCATCAGTCCACCCATCATCAAGGCGCGGGTACGCAATCACATTGCACTGAAACTGCAAACCGATGCACTGAAGCGACTGTCGCTTTTTGATGGTCTGACCAATATTCCCAATCGCCGGCATTTCGATAACACCCTGGATAACGAGATGCATCGCGCGATTCGGACGCAATATCCCCTGTCGCTGTTGATGATCGACGTGGATTACTTCAAGCCGTTTAATGATTGCTATGGCCATGGAACAGGCGACGCGTGCCTGATTCAAATCGCCCAGGCTATGCAGGCTGTCATGAACCGTCCGATGGATTTATTGGCGCGCTATGGGGGTGAAGAGTTCGTCACATTGCTTCCGGGAACCAATCTGGAAGGTGCCTGCAAAGTAGCAGAAACCTTGCGTCAGACTGTGGCCAGCCTGAAAATCCCCCATGCGTTGTCACCGATTTCCGAACACGTCACCATCAGTATCGGGGTGGCCTGCCGTGCGCAGTCCGACCCCAAGTCGACGAGCTATTTGTTGAGGCGTGCCGATCAGGCGCTCTACCAGGCCAAGCACACAGGGCGAAATCAGATTCGCCACATTGAATAATAAAACAGGAAAGTTGAATGAAAAAAATTTGGCAGAGTTTTCCTTGGCTCGTAGCGCTTGTTTTGACACTGATTGCCTGGAAATTTCCACCCTTGCTGCCATGGATACTCCTGGTGGTGACCATGTTCATGTGCTGGTTCATACCCAGACGAGGACTGATTGGACCGGTGAGCCTGCCGGCAGACGATGCCTTTCTCCCTGCCGAGAAGGTTCAGTGGTGGTACTGGACCGGCCATCTGGAAACCGAAGATGGCCAACGCTTTGGCTTTGAGGTGGTGTTTTTCACCTTCGATGCATTTCTGTTCATGCGCGATCAGCTGGTGCAAGCCGCCATTACCGATGTAAACGGCAACCGTTTTGAGTTCAAGGAATGTGTTGAATTTCACATCCCCAACAAAACGCCCAATGGTTTCAATCTCAGTTCCGGTTCTGATCAGGCAGTCACTGCCATCGGTGGCAATGGCACGGATCATCTGCACAGCGCCATAGGCGACTACGTGCTGGATATCGATTTGCAATCGACCAAGGCACCCGCGCTGCACTACGGCGGCGATGCGCATCCCTATATTTTTGGCGGCTATACCTACTATTACTCACGCACCCACATGGCTACCACGGGCACGTTGAGTATTGCGGGGAAATCCTACAAGGTCACAGGAACCAGCTGGTTTGATCGCCAATACGGCGAGCTGTTTCAGGCTATCAGCCAGGGCTGGCAATGGTTTGCCATCGAACTGGCAGACAACCGCCAGGTCATGCTGTTCGACTTTAACGGTGACAACGCTACCGTCGAAAAATCCGGCTCAATCACCGATGCCGAAGGACGCACCACGAATCTTGCTGCCCATCAATTCGACGTGACGGTTCTCGGTCATTGGACCAGTCCCCGAACCGGATGCGTCTATCCATCCGGTTGGACGGTCACAATCGGAAGTGAAATATTTACAGTGCAGCCCAGCGTACAAGACCAGGAATTATGCGGACACCATAGCTTCTGGGTCGGACCGGTGTATTGGGAAGGCGCGTGTGACGTCAGCGGCGCAACGAGCGGAAAAGCCTATGTCGAACTCAACGGCTACTGCAAAAAACCCAATTTCGCAATCTAGGCGGCTACCCGGTGAGGAAAGACACTCCATTATGATGATCCGGGTTCTAATGTAATAATTCAAAAAAGCCACACCGCGGAGATGGACTGGTTCCCAAGAAAACCAGCCGACTTTTTTATCCTGATTTAACCCTGACCCTAGCCATGCAACAACGGTTGCGTAACCGAATTCACTCACTTGCTTGCCTCTTGTTGAGCGCGGCAAGCCTGTCTGCGCACGCCGTCGATTATTCATTGTCCGGCTACGGCACAATCGGCTATGCGCAGTCTGATCAAGACAACACCTACCAGCGGTTTATAGATAAAGACGGTAGTTTTAAGCGTGATACCGTTCTGGGCGCACAACTGGGTGCCCGATTCAATCCTGAATGGAGCGCAACGCTACAAGCCAAGCTGGCTCCCGCTGCAGACAGCAGTCAAAGCGCAAAGGTGACACTCAGCTGGGCATTCTTATCTTATCGGCCATCCGATGACTGGCTGTTTCGTGTAGGAAAACTACGCATCCCCTTTTATCTGAATTCCGAAAATGCAGACGTAGGCACGACCTATACGCCTGCACGCCTGCCCATCGAGGTGTATTCGACCGCCGCCACGGTGGATTTTGTCGGCGCATCATTCGCCAAGACATGGCAACTCAATGAAAACGAGGTGATTCTCGATGGCTACTGGGGTAAAGCCAATGATGCAGCATGGCGCTTTTACGCACGCGACCCCAACGGCCCTCCCGATCCATTTTCACCTCAGCTAACGTCAGACGGCCAATCAGGCGAATTCTTTGCCAAACTGAGGACTGAATCGGGCGGCTTGCGGCTGAGTCTTAACCAGGGGGAGAACACATTCATCGCGGGTATCCATCGTGCAGTAACCACGCCACGCGATATTCCAAACTTGGGCCCTTCAACTTATGTTCCTGTGCCTGCGCCATTTTCACTCCCTGGCGATCTCTACGTGCCGTCTACGGACGCGTTAAAAATTACCACCACCACCGCCCATCTGGGGGCAAGCATCGATTTGGGGCATGGCTTCCGAACGATGGGTGAATACGTCAGGCGCAAGAACTCGGGGTCCAGCCTTGCCCCCGACAGCAAAGGCTTTTACCTGACCCTGCAAAAGGATCTCGGTAGCTGGACCCCCTACCTGACCTACGCCAGGCTCACCACTAAAAACCGCGGTCTGTATCAGGCGGTGAATAGTGCGCAGCCATCACCCTCACCCTTTAACGCTTTTGAACGTGCAATCGCCGACACCATCGTGGTCTATGATCAGGACTCATGGGCGCTGGGTACCTCCTACGCACTTAATAGCAAAAGCAAAATAAAGGCCGAATGGTCTGTCGTACAAACTGGCGTAGCGTCCAGTTTTGTTGATGCTGCACCGGGTGGTGAATCAAGCGATCAGCACATCAATGTGTTTTCTCTCTCTTACAACTTTACGTTCTAAGGGAGACAGCCATGATGAAAACAACCCTCAAGCTGATCTTCACCCTGCTGGCATTTGCGCTAAGTGAAGCGCACGCGCAAAACGTGGTCATCATCGGTCATGCCGGTTTAAGCAAGCTGAACACAACCACCATACAAAGAATATTTACCGGGAAAGCGATCGAAGTTGACGGGGTGCATGTCACTGCGATCAACCTAAAATCAGGTGCGCTACGGGATCGTTTCCTGCAACGCTACCTGAATCAGGACGATGACAAATACACGGCTTATTGGACGGTACGCCGATTCATCGGCAAAGGGATCCCGCCCAAAGAATTCTCGAGTACCGCCGAAGTGATCGATTTTGTGCGAAGCACACCGGGTGCCATCGGCTATATCGATGAAGATGAATTAAAACCGGGTTTGAATGTGGTGAGCCGTTAAGAAAACCCGCCCAAACAACAGGAGACCACTCCCCTCCGGTTCGCACACCATGCTTTCGCATCATCCCTTTCGCTCGCACCCCTGGCTGTCAGGACAATAGTCAATGCGCATCACTCCATTCCAGTCGCTCGCCTGTCCATTGGACGGCACGCCGTTGCATTGCAGCGGCGCCGTCTGGCGCTGCGCTTCGGGCCACAGTTTTGACATCGCCAGTCAGGGCTACACCCATCTATTACCGGTTCAAAACAAACGCTCGCGCGATCCAGGCGACAGTAAGGAGATGATCGCGGCGCGGCGGCGTTTTCTCACTGCCGGCTTTTACCAGCCGATTGCCGCAGCGGTGAGCAGGGCCGTGCTGACCGAGCTGCCGGCTGATGCCTCGATCAGCTGTCTCGATGCCGGATGTGGAGAGGGCTATTACCTGGGCCAACTGGCCGCAGCGGTGGGTGATACACAAACCTTGGCGCTGCTGGGGCTGGATATTTCCAAATGGGCGGTGTTGTCGGCCGCCAAGCAGGACAAACGCGTGAACTGGGTGGTGGGCAGCAACGCCAACCTGCCGGTTCTGCCAGGCACGCTGGATCGTGTGCTATGCATGTTCGGCTTCCCGGTGTATGCGGAGTTTGCGCGGGTGTTGAAGCCGGGCGGCCTGCTATTGCAGGTTGATGCCGGGCCCGATCATCTGCGTGAGCTGCGCGAAATCATCTACCCCAACCTGAAACCGGAACGCCCGGTCGACCAGCAAGTGCCTCCGGGCTTTAGCCGCCTGCCCACGGAAACGGTCCGCTTCTCGATTGAGCTGACCCGCCCCGAACAGATTACCGATCTGCTAACCATGACACCGCATCTCTACCGCGCCAGTGCCGAAGGCCGCGCACAAGCTGCGGCGTTGACGGCACTGGCGCTGAGCGTGGATGTACGGCTGACGGGGTTTGAACGATCGCATTAGCCAATGTCTGATACCGGCTTCCCACCCATTGCCGACGCACACGCACGGATTCTGATTCTCGGCAGCCTGCCTGGGCAGGTTTCGCTTCGGCAGCAGCAGTATTACGCCCACCCCAACAATGCATTCTGGAAAATCATGGGGCGACTCTTCGATGTAGACCCCAGATTGTCCTACACGGAACGCGTGCAACGGCTGATGCAAAACGGGATCGCGCTGTGGGATGTGTGCGCTGCAGCAAAACGACCCGGCAGCCTCGATTCCGCCATCGTGCACGCCAGCGTGGTGCCGAATGACTTCGCCGCGTTTATTGAATCCCATCTGGATATTGTCTTGATCGGCTTCAATGGCGGCAAGGCGGCCGACCTCTACCGGCGGCTGGTGCTGCCCGTTTTGCCGGCCACCCTACGCGCCATCCATACCGAAACACTCCCCTCCACCAGCCCGGCTCATGCCGCCATGACTTTTGATGACAAGCTGGCACGCTGGGCGGGTGTGCTGCAAACCCAAAAAAGCTAGACTTGGCGTTTCAAGCACCTTCAAGCGTTGAAGCGGCCGCGAGACATTGAACCCTTCCAACACCATGATCACGACACTACCCACCCAACTCGATGCCAACCATTTTGATGCCCGTGCCCGCCAATGGGATGAAAACCCGGTATTCAAGCAACGCGGGTTAAAGATTGCTGACGCGGTTCGCAAGGCCGTGCCTTTGCATCGCGACATGAACACTCTCGATTACGGTTGCGGTACGGGCCTGCTATCGTTTCCGCTCAAGGACGAGCTCGGCACAATCCTGCTTGCCGACAGTTCAAGCGGCATGCTTGAGGTGGTGGCCGAAAAGATCACCGCGCTAAGCATAACGAACTTGACGGTGATGAAACTCGACTTGCAAACCGATCCCGCCCCGACGAAAAAATTCGACCTGATCGTGACCGCGATGACCTTACATCACGTGCCCGACACCGACCACATCCTGCGCGTCTTCCACGACCTGCTGAACCCTGGCGGCTATCTGTGCATTGCTGATCTCGACAAGGAAGACGGATCCTTCCATGGCCCGGAAGTTGACGTGCACCACGGCTTCGATCAGGCCGATCTGGGCCGACGCACAGCACAGGCCGGGTTTTCCGACATCCAGTTTCAGACGGTGTTCACGATCAACAAGGAACGTGAGACAGAGCAGAAGGACTATCCAGTTTTTTTGATGTCAGGGCGACGTGCAGGAGACAAGAAAATACCGGGTTGAGACTGCTTTTTATCAAAGAGTGAAACTCAACCACCGCCACCCTGGGATTTCGCGCGCAAGGGGCTACGGCAAGCCATGCGCTTTACCGCAAACCCCAAAGAAGACTTTACTTCGTGCCGTCTTCTTTCTGGTCCTGAGCTGGCGTGTCGACCTCAACCGTAGGAACCTCGATCACCTTTTTCTCCATCTTGACGTCCACGTCTCCCGCGTCGACATCATATTTGGGAACTTGCCCGCCCTTCACCTCCACGTCAGGCAGCTGACCTTCCTGGGTTTGTTTCACGTCGCATGCCGAAAGTCCAAAAACGAGTGCCGGTACAAGAAGTAATCCAGTTGTCAGTTTCATTTCCATCCCTCACTTTCTAATCAATAAATTGTTCAAAGTGATGCACGATTGCATCTGCCTGCCAAGCTCACCAGCAAACACCTTGACGATACGTTGGTGTCGCCTGTCCCGTCCACGCTCTACCTTATGATTTTTTTGTAGGACATTGCTGATAACCACCCTTGTATAAACGGACACAATCAAATTGTTTGTTTTTGGGACTGGCTTCTTTCGGCCCCGTTAATCAAACCAACCATCAAGCAGTATTTTTTGATATTCCGCCCATAATCCACGTATTGGATATCGAGAAAATCTCAGTGACTGCACTAGACAAGATCACGCAGCGTATCAATTTGCATGGCGACCCTGATGGGGTCGCAACGCCGCGTCCACTTTTGACGCTTGAGGAGTTTTTTGAGGGCAACGATGTGTTGGGTTCAATAGGTCGCAACCTGGAAACGGCACCTGTACCCGCTGAGTTCTACGCATTGCTGCTACGCATCCGAAAAATGAGAGACGTCGCTGATGTTCGCGTTCAAGTGACGGCTTTCGACAGTCCGGATTGGCCGTTCTCTGACACGGTTTGGATCGTCACCTCCGAGCCGCCAGAGGAAGTGTCGACGTGGTTTCCTGAGCATCTCATGCCCGATGATTGCTGGTGGGGATGGGTGGAAGGTCAGTCTTACGAGGCCATTGAAATGCCGCCAGATATGGAACCTGTAGCGTGCTGGTGGGATTGAAGTTTGCCTGAAGACTTATTCAAGGGTTTGCTATAGCAGGCCCGTTCATTCAACAGTGACCGGAGAATCGCTATGGACCAGACCATCTTTGACCTCTATGACGAATACACCCACACCCCACTCGATCGCCGGTTTTTTCTGACCCGACTCGCGAAGCTGACCGGTAGCCTTGCTGCGGCATCGGCCCTGGTTCCCCTGCTCGCTGCGAATCAGGCCCACGCGGCGCGCGTGGCTGCGGAAGATGCGCGACTGGAAACAGCACACACTGGCTATCCCGGTGCCACGGGCGAAATCAAGGCCTACCTGGCCCGGCCCAAAGGCACGGGCAAGCTACCTGCAGTCATCGTGATTCACGAGAATCGCGGACTCAACCCCCATATCGAAGATGTCGCGCGCCGGATGGCACTGGAGGGGTTTCTCGTGCTTGCACCTGATCTGCTTTCCCCCTTGGGCGGCACCCCTGCAAACGAGGACACCGCACGCGAGATGATCGGCAAGCTTGATGGCACACAGACGGTTGCGAACTTGCGTGCTGCCGTGGGCTGGCTCTCAAAGCATGCTCATGGCAATGGCAAAGTGGGCACGATGGGTTTTTGCTGGGGCGGCGGCATGGTGGGCGATCTGGCCGTACATGAACCCTCCCTCGCTGCTGCGGTGGTCTACTACGGCCGACAGCCCAAGGCGGCGGACGTGGGGAATATCCAGGCGCCGCTGTTACTCCACTACGCGGGGCTCGACAAGCGCATCAACGAAAGCATTGCAGACTTCGAAAGTGCGCTCAAGCAGGCCAACAAGCCTTATGAATTGCACGTTTATGAAGGCGTTAACCATGCTTTCAACAACGACACGTCGGAAGCCCGCTACAGCCCACAGACGGCCGAGTTGGCCTGGTCACGCAGTGTCGCCTTTCTGAAAGGCAAGTTGGCATCTTGATTGCCTATCAAGGATAGCCAAACCTGCGTCTGCATCGTTGTCAAAGGAAAAGACCTCGAAACGGTGAAGACTCAGGTAGCTCCATCACGACGACTTCCGATGGGTTGTGTAAGGGAATCCTCCCTTTGCACGACTAGTAGACTTCCAGTCTGGAGAGTCTCATGCGCATTTTCATATTGGCTTGTGCCCTGTTCGCCCCCGCCGCCCATGCGGCTACCTGCACTGCCACCAGCGGTGTAACACGCAACAGCCTGCTGGAGTTGTACACCTCGGAGGGTTGCAGCTCCTGCCCACCGGCCGACCGCTGGCTGTCGCAGTTATCACCGAATGGCGGTGTCGTGCCGTTGGCTTTTCATGTGGACTACTGGGACAAGCTGGGTTGGCGCGACCCGTTTGCCCAGGCCGCCTTCAGCCAGCGCCAGCGCGCCCGCAACAGCGGGCTGGGGTGGGTGTACACGCCGCAGGTGATGCTGGATGGTGCCAATCACCGCAACTGGCATCGCGCCCGTAACCTCTTATCGAAGCCTGCGCCCGCTCAGGTGAATCTCAGCCTGACGCTAACCCAATCGCACAAGAGCATCGACGCCCAGGTTGATAGCCGCTTTATAGCTTCAGCCGGTGACAACAAGGCGCAACTCTACCTGGCACTGTATGAAAACCAGCTGAGCTCCAAGGTAGTGGCGGGCGAAAATGCCAGGCGCACGTTGAAACACGACTATGTAGTACGCGAACTGGTTGGACCACTCGAACCACGGTCACGCCATCGCTTCACCTTGCAGGCTGACTGGAAAGTTGCCGATCTGGGTGTGGCGGCGTTTTTGTTAGATGCTCAGGGCAAAACCCTGCAAGCGCTGGCGCAGCCCGCTTGTCCCTGAACAGGGGGATATGCCCCAAATTGGATTCAAGCAGTCAAATGGTGACATACACTGCCTTCTCGATTTTACTGTTGATCTTTAACCAATTTTTTTAAAACCAGGGAGCCGTATGGTATAAATGTATCAGCTAAAAACGGAACCAGATATGAAAAGAATAAAAATCGAAGCGCATCCGGATGCAACCCGCCTTTCAAAGCTCAAAGTCAACGTTTGGCCAGAATGGGAAAAAGAAAGCTCGATCATGCCCTGGACGTATGAAGAAGCTGAGACCAGCTACATTATCGAGGGTCGAGCAATCATCACGCCCGAAGGAGGCGATCCGGTTGAAATTTGCAAAGGCAATCTGGTGACCTTTCCTGCTGGCATGTCATGCGTGTGGAACATCATTGAGCCAGTACGCAAGCGATACCGAATAGGCTAGACACTCCATCTAACCAAATACGTATTTGATCCCCACGGCGTGCCAGTGGACGGCTTCTTCTTCCAATGCCCGCTGGGTCAATGGACGATTCTCCAGCCAGCCTTCAGGTAATGCGAGACGAATGCGTTTTCCGGTCACTTCCACCTTGAGGTCCGGCAAGTCCGGTTTGGCGCGGCTACGACACAGGATAACGGCCTGACGCAGAAACCAAATCAGCAAGCGATCATTCTCAGCCAAACCAGATTCGGCAGAAAACTCCGGCAGTTTGAGCAGCACACCGCGTTGAGCGCGTGTCAACAAGGCCAATCGTGCTTGATCCGAACGCGAAAAACCTGGCATATCGGCATTTTCCAGAATGTAGCCTGAATGACGGTGATAGCCGCTATGCGATACCGACAAACCAATTTCATGCAGCCGCGCAGCCCAGTCGAGAAAACGCATGTCGTTTTCACTGCTGGCTCCGGTCGAGACCCATAGTTTGAGTGCCAGTTGGCTGACGCGTGCTGCCTGCTGAGTATCGATGTGATAGCGGCGCATGAATTCATCGACCGTAGCCTCGCGCATGTCCTGCTGGTGAAAACGCCCGAGCAAGTCATACAAAATGCCTTCGCGCATGGCCGTTTCCGCCACATCCATCTGCTCGATGCCAAGCTCGGCAAACAATCCCGCCATGATGGCAAATCCACCGGCGATAACGGGACGGCGATCGCTGCGCAATCCGGCAAGCTCCAGCGCATCGTTATGCCCTGCCTTGATCATCAGGCTTCGCAACTTTGCCAGCCCATCTGCCGTAATCCCGTTTTCCGACAAGCCATTTTTTTCGAGAATTTCGCGCAGTGCGCGCGCTGTGCCGCTGGAACCCAGGGCCTGCTGCCAATTGTCCCGGGAAAACTTTTTGGCGATGCGCTCGACTTCGACCCGGGCAGTCACTTCGGCAGCTCTCATCGCAGTCTTGTCTATGACGCCCCCGGCAAAAAAGCGCTGCGAAAAATTGACGCATCCCATGTGCAGGCTTTCGCCTTCGCGGGGGTTGAGTCCCTGTCCGATGATCACCTCGGTTGAGCCTCCACCGATATCCACCACCAGGCGGCTATTGGGTGAAGCCGGTAACGAATGCGCTACGCCCAGATAAATCAGCCGTGCCTCTTCGCGCCCGGCTACGATCTCGATCGGATGACCCAGCGCAATTTCCGCTTTGCGAATGAATGAATCGGCATTTTTGGCAATGCGCAGCGCCGAGGTGCCAACGCAGCGCACGGCTTCGGGAGACAGGCCACGCAGACGTTCGCCAAAACGTTGCAAGCAGGCCAGCGCGCTGGCCTGGGTGGCTTCATCGAGTTTTTTTTCGTCGTTGAGTCCGCCAGCAAGACGCACGGTTTCTTTCAGCGAATCGAGCGGATAGAGTTGATCGCCAGACACGCGCACCACTTCCAGACGAAAGGAGTTGGAGCCCATGTCGACAGCTGCAAGCGTGTCGTAGGATTTCATTTGTAGGTACCAAAGAAGAGGTAAGCCATACCAATGGCCGCCAGAATGCCAGCGACGTCAGCAATCAGCCCACATGTCACGGCATGCCGCACGCGCTTGATGCCGACTGCACCAAAATATACGGCCAGCACGTAAAACGTCGTCTCGGTGCTGCCCTGCACGATGGAGGCAAGCCGCCCGGCAAATGAGTCGGCACCGTGTGTCTGCATGGTGTCAATCATCATGGCACGCGCACCGCTGCCGGAGAACGGTTTCATCAAGGCAGTCGGCAGTGCATCGACCCAGCGCGCGTCGTAGCCGAATCCCAAAATGACACCCCGCATGCCGTTCATCAGCAGCTCAAGCGCACCGCTCGCGCGGAATACGGCAATGGCGACCAGCATGGCGACCAGATACGGAATAATCGTGACGGCGGTCTGAAACCCCTCTTTCGCGCCTTCGATGAACGCTTCGTAGGCATTGACCCTGCGCAACACAGCCATTAACAGAAAAGTGCTGACCAGACCGAACAACAATACATTGCTGAGAATGGACGACTGCCGTGTCATCTCCGCGGCATCGAGGCTGCCAAAGTACACCACCAACCCACCTATGATCGCGGTGGCGCCACCCAGATAGCTTAGAGTGACGCGGTTCCACAGGTGCAATCGTTGATACAACCCGGTAACCAGTAGCCCGACCAGGGTGCCAATATAGGTCGTAATGAGCAGCGGCACGAAAACGTCGGTTGGGTCCGCCGCGCCCATCTGCGCGCGGTAGGTGAAGATGGTGACCGGCAGCAGGGTGACCGAGGCGGTGTTGATAACCAGAAAAAGAATTTGCGCATCGCTTGCGGTATCTGGCGTGGGATTGAGCTTTTGCAATTCCTGCATTGCCTTGATGCCGAGCGGCGTTGCTGCGTTGTCCAGGCCCAGCATGTTCGCGCCCATGTTCATGGTCATCGCACCGAGTGCTGGATGATTGGGCGGTACTTCTGGAAAAAGTCGTTTGAACAAGGGGGCGAGACCACGCGTGAGAAGGTCCAGCATGCCGGCACGCTCGCCGATCTTCATCACGCCCAGCCACAGTGCCATCACGCCGGTCAGGCCGAGGGCAATCTCAAATGCGGTTTTGCTGCTGTCGAATAATGCCTTGACCAGCGCTGCAAAAATTCCGGCATCGCCTAGAAAGATAAGCTTGAAACACGCAATCAGAAAGGCAACGAGAATGAAGCCGATCCACAGCGCATTGAGCATAAGGCGTTACGCCACCCAACCCGCGATGACGACAAGCAAACCTGCCACCAACCAGATCACCAGACCGCGCCAGATCATGCTCACGGCGCTGTCGATGCCATCGACCTCAGGAGACTGACCCGTGCCGAGTTCAGGTCGCCATACAGTTTCATTGCCTATTTTGATACTCTGCCCTAACTGTAAACCCATGGCGCCCGCGCCAGCAGCGAGCACGACGCCTTCTTCTGTTTCTGGCCAGGTTGGCGCCTGGGTGCGCCAGCAAAAGGTTGCATCCTCGAAGTTTCCGGCGATGGCATAAGTCAAAGCAGTCAGGCGCGCAGGCAACCAGTTGATGAAATGAAACACACGCTGTGCGCATACACCGAACCGTCCCCGCGAGTCCACCCAACGTCGCGACAATATCGAAGCGCAGCGAAACAACACCGCACCTACAGGGCCAAGCGGAATCAGCAGTACAAACCAGAACAGCACGCCGAACATTTGCCGGTGGCTCGACGTCATCGTCTGTTCGATTGTGACGCGCGTGATGTCATCCTCGCTGAATTCACTGGCATCGCCACCTCGCCAATCAACCAGCAACGCACGTGCACCATCGAGATCCCCTGCGCGCAACAACCGAGCAATCTGTTCAGCCGTATCGCTGAAGTATTTGAAGCCCATGGTGAAGTACAACACCACCACATTCCAGACCCAACCCAGCACAGGATGGATACCGCTGAGCACAGAAAAAATCAACCACACGCCCACTAACACTGGCAGCGCAGCCAGTGCCCAGGCGATAGCGCCATGGCTGTATTCACCTGCATTCAAGCGCCGGTCCAGCCACAGAATGAAACGGGTGTACAGCTGATAATGCGGCAACCTGTGCCGCAGCGGGCGCATGTGTTCGAGGGCAACGGCGGCGAGAACGGAGAAAAAAGCCATCAGCGATCCATTTCCAATGTAAAGGTGCCGATCCGGCTGGCCTGTCCGGCGGGTCGATAGAGTTCGACTGTCGGCATGACAAGGGTTTTACCTTTCGACTCCAGGGTTTCAGATAAGGCCAGATACGTTTTGGACGGCGCCAGTAATGTTGCAGCCTGAACATGGGCGGCATAAATCGCACGGCGCTCGATGCGTCCTTCTTTCATACCGGCAGGAACGGGAGCGTTGACGGCCAGGGTGTAACCCAGTTGGGCGCGCACTTTACCGTTGGCCGCACGCGGGTCTGTGAGTATCACGCTGATGGTGTCGCCTGCAGCCACCTTGGCGACGGTGAATTTATCCAGGGCGGTACGCTGGGATTTGCGCATATTGCTGATCGGCCCTTCGTAGTCGATGTAGGCATAGCGATAAGGCCCTGCCTCAGTCTCCGAAACGCTGACCGAGCTGAATCCGCCCCACCACCAGAACACCGCCAGAAGCGGTAATACGAATGCCAGCAAAAAAGCTGGCCACTGTTTTTTGAACACCGATTTCCCCCATTTCTCCTCGCGAAGATACCACAGGCCAGACTCCATCCACCCAGAAGCGGAGTGAAGCCATCCGAACGTTCGCACCTGATATCGGTCCAGTCTATGCCTTCCGAATCGCAGCCTGACGCGATGACCTAACGGGAATACCCAGTACGTGATTCACCCGTTCAGCCAGCCTCGTCATTTTGTGATGTTTATAATAGTCACTCATTTTTTGGAGTCTTCATGATTGCACGCCTGCTGTTCTCCCTGTTATGCCTGGGCCTGCTACCGGCTGCCCATGCGGCGACGCAACCTGCCATGGCCGAGGTGAGCGTACCCATGAAAGCCATCAAGGTCGGCACCCACAGCTATTTCGTGCAAGGCCTGCCGGGTGCTGCGTCCAGTGCCAACCAGGGCTTCATGTCCAACGCCGGATTTGTCGTCACAAGCGATGGCGTCGTGGTTTTCGATGCACTGGCCTCGCCGCCACTGGCCCAAAAACTGGTGCAGGTGATTCGTAAAATCACCAGTCAGCCGATCAAGCGCGTGATCGTCAGCCATTATCACGCTGATCACTACTACGGCCTGCAGGTGTTCAAGGCGCTGGGCGCGGAAATCTGGGCACATCGAGCGGGCGAAGGTACGACCCGCAGTAAGGATGCCGCCGAGCGTTTTGCTCAACGCAAGGAAGCGCTATTCCCATGGGTGGACGAAACCACTCGGTTGCTGGAAGCCGACCGCTACCTGGCAGGCGATGAGGATTTCGAAATGGGGGGTGTTCATTTCAACCTGCGCTACGTCGGCCCAGCGCATTCCAGAGAAGACATGGTGATGATGGTTAAGGAAGATAACGTACTCTATTCCGGGGACTTGGTATTTCTCGGACGGATACCCTTTGTGGGCGACGCAGATAGCCGCGCCTGGATTGCTTCGCTCGACAAGTTGATTGAGATGAAGCCCCGCGTCCTGGTTCCTGGACACGGCGGCCTGACAAAATCACCGAAGACCGATCTGGTCTTTACCCGGGATTACCTGCAGTTTTTACGTAGTCAATTAGGTAAATCTGCCCGTAACCTCATTCCTTTTGAAAAAGCCTACCAATCCATCGACTGGTCAAAATATCGTAAATTGCCCGCTTTTAACGAAGCCAACCGGGCAAATGCCTATAACCAGTATCTGCGACTTGAGATGGAGACCGGCCTATGAATACAGGGACCGTGCTGCTTGAGGCATGCACCCTTTATTTCCATACACTTGAGGCATAAAAGCAATTTGGGGCTATGCCTCACCCCCAATAAAGCGCGATAATCCTGCGTCCATGCAATAACCACCCATACTTATCGCTCTCTGTTCATGTTTTGCTCTCCCGAAGAACTTCTCCAGAAAACTCTGGCTTTGTCGAATACATGGCAGCGCTATCAAACTACGCCCACCTTTGAATGCTTTGTTGAACTGGCCGTATCGATCAACAGTTTCACTGAGTTTCTGATCGACAAGGGCATAACCGCCCTGCATCATGCCAGCCACCAGCTTGAACAGGTCACGCTGACACTATTC
This sequence comes from Thiobacillus sp., assembly GCA_030679915.1. Taxonomy (GTDB): domain Bacteria; phylum Pseudomonadota; class Gammaproteobacteria; order Burkholderiales; family Thiobacillaceae; genus Thiobacillus. The sequence goes on along the minus strand of JAUXRY010000023.1, from coordinate 42,155 downwards.
AACAAGGATATCGTGCACCCGCTGGCGCAGGCCGCGCAGGATGATCTAAACGAACGCATTCTGGCATTGGGGCGTATGGCCGATACCCATGCCACTGCCGCCGCCGGAATGGCAGAACGACGGCAAGACCATCAACATGCCATCACTCTTGAGCAGAGGGTGAGGCAAACCTGGTTGATTGGTCACGACCCGATAGTCTGGAATGGACTGCTGGTGCAGCTCGGCTATTTTGGCATGGCAGCAGAGTTCAGCTTATGGAACCAAGACCTACCCGATAACGCGGATACAGCGCCGCTGCTGCTGCTCGACATGAGGAGCCTGCCGGATGCTGACTGGACAAGCCGGATTCAGGCGTTGCGGCAACGGTTTCCCATGGGACAGATCATCTGTCTCGGGGTGCTGTCCGACTTTGAGCAGCTGCAACAAGCCTTGCGCGGAGGCAGTGACAGCTGTCTGCTTGAAGGCACGCCATCGCACACCATCATCGAACACATCATGGATTTAAGCGACCGGCACGAGCAGGAAGCCTATCGCGTGTTGATTGTAGAAGACTCCAAGACTGCGGGGCATGTGATTCGGCGCACGCTGGAAGAAAACCAGATCGTCTCCGAAGTCGTCAATGATCCGCGCCAGGCGCTGACCGCACTCCGGCAGTTCAACCCCGATCTGATCCTGATGGATATGTACATGCCGAACTGCACCGGCGTAGAACTCGCGCGCATCATCCGGCAACACAACGAATTTCTCAGCACGCCCATCGTTTATCTCTCCGGCGAAACCAACGTCGCCCTGCAGGTCGATGCAATGCGGCTCGGCGGCGACCATTTCCTCACCAAGCCTTTCAATCCGGTGTTTCTCAACGCCATTGTGAAATGCAAGATCGAGCGCTACCGAGCGTTGCGTCGCACCATGTACCACGACAGCCTGACCGGCTTGCTCAACCACTCCAGCGGCAAGAACACGCTGGACATGGTGCTCTCCAGCATGGCACACGAAGGCAGCATGTTGTCGGTGGTGATGATGGACATCGACCATTTCAAACAGGTCAATGACAACTACGGTCACCCGGTTGGCGATCAAGTTATCCGCAGCTTGGCATGGCTACTCAAGCAGCGTCTGCGCAAACAGGACATCATCTGCCGATACGGTGGCGAAGAGTTTTTGATCGGTTTGCCACACACCGATGCGGAACAGGCTTACGCCCTGATGGATCGTATCCGGCAGGATTTCGCGCAGATTCACCACCCCTATCGCGACAGTTATTTCATGTCCACCGTCAGTGGGGGCATCTCGACCTATCCACTTCATGCAAGCGGCGACACCTTGATCAAGGCTGCAGATGAGGCGCTCTACAAAGCCAAGCGGAGTGGCCGGAATCGTGTCCACACCGGAGTTGATTAACTCAGGATCAGTTTCAGACCAATCAGAATCGTCACCCCCTCAAACGCCCGTTTGATCCACGTGTTGCCTTTACGAATGGCCAGGTGGCTGCCCAGATAGCCCCCAATGATTGCGCCGGTCAGCAGGGCAGGCATCCATCCCCAGGCCACAGTGCCTATCATTCCCAGCACCAGTGCGCCGGTTCCATTCCAAACCAGGCCGCACAGGATCAGCGTATAGGCGACTGCCCGGGTGTAATCCAGGCCAAAATGGCGGATCAGCCAGATCGTTAAAAAAAGCCCGGTGCCGCTGGTGATCGAGCCGTTCAGAACTCCCACGACAAACAAGCCCGTCATCCCCACCAGCAATCCCCTGCCGTGCTGGTTTCTCGGTGCATATACCATACCGAGGCGAGGTTTGAACACTGAATAGAGACCGATCCCCAGCGTCAAAAAACCCAATGCCAGCGTGGCGGCACGTTCGGGAACCTGCAGGATAGTGACGGCACCCAGCACCACACCGGGAAGACCCGCGCCCAGGATGATCAGTGAAAAACGGCGCTCGAGATGGGATTCTTTCAAATGCCGCAGGGTGGCGCCGACGCCGAGCGCCACACTGGCAACTTTGTGCGTAGCCAGCGCCACGCCAAAAGGCAGACCAAGAAAAATTAGCATGGGAAATTGAATCAGCCCGGCTCCCCCTCCTGACAGGGCCGAGAAAAAATTGGCCGCGAATGACGCCACCAACAGAATCAGCTGATCGAGTACATTAGCTATTTTGTAATGCCGATTTCGGCCGGAAATTTGGCATAGACCAGTTTCAAGCCAGCGTCAGAAATAATGTCCAACAACCTGTCCGCGAATGAAACCTCGACTAAAAACTCGACCACCACGGGGAGTTCGCCTGCCAGCTCAAAAAAACCTATGTCGTGTCGACCGTGGCGGCCAAATCCGGCCAATGCCCGGAATGCTGAGCCGCCGCTGATGCCCAGTTCTTGCGCTTGATCAAGCAGCCATTCATAAGTCAACTTGCCATGGTGGTGGTTCGCTTCGGATACAAACACTTGCAGACAAACAGCATTCATTTGAAGATCCTTATCGAATAAAAGCCCAAACCCGTGGCGAAAAACGAGCCTGCCATATGGGCAAGCGCAATCAAGCCGCCCGTCACCCACAGGCCACGCATCATGGCGGTCACGACTTCAGCAGAAAAGGTGGAAAAGGTGGTGAGGCCACCCAGCAGGCCAGTAATGAGAAACAGGCGTGCTTCCGGCAGCATGCCCGGATGCTCGGAGAACCAGGCAATAACAAGACCCACAAGATACCCACCGGTCAAGTTGGCCGCCAACGTACCGAGCGGTATTGTTGGGAACATCGGGTTAAGCCACAGCCCCAATCCCCAGCGCAGCCATGCACCAATAGCGGCGCCCAAGCCAATGGCGAGAAACGCCGTCACGTAAGACTTGCTTGGGCTTTGATCATGCGCACATTCTAGCCGACAGCTTCAGAACAGAGCGCTTAAAGCGCGTCTTTCACAATCTCGGTCAGGAGCTTTTCAACCTCAGCCAAGGCTTTTTTTAGGGCAGGGTTTTTCGACGTGGGCGGTTTTCGGAATGCCACGTAAATATGCTCATCTTTGGGGAGTTTGTAGACTGACACACTATAAGGGCACAGCACCATGGCATGTGGGTCGGCTTCCATCATGACGCGTGAAACCGTCGCGCTGCAAAACTCCATCTGCTCGCCAAATTCGTAGACTCGCTTGCTTGCACCGAGATCCTTGCCGGTGCGCTCGAGCATCTCGGCGATATGATTGCTATGGGTGATCAACAGCCCCTTGCCTTCGATTGCCATGGCGACCGAGTCGCGCACATCCTTAAACTTCCCATGCGTTTGAAACAGCGCGGTGTACGATTCTGCAGCTGTTGAAGTAAGCGGCAAACAGAGCATCGCGAAGATGGCAAGCAGGTGTTTCATGGCGGCTTCCTTTGATTGCAAAGCCTTATTTTCCGCCCTTTGCGGAAAGTCGGCAATGGTCGTTTGGTACACTGGCCGCATGGCGAAAATAGTCAAAAAAAAGGCGCAACTTAAAGCGGACGGACGTTTCTGGCTGACACTGGATGGCAAGAACTTTCTGGGGCGTGGCCGCATCGAACTGCTGCAACGCATTCGTGAAACCGGTTCCATCTCCAAAGCCGCAAAAGCGATGAAGATGAGTTACAAGGCGGCATGGGATGCGGTCGATGCAATGAACACTGCCTGGCAGTCACCCTTGGTTGATAGTGGCCCTGCGGGTAGCCGCTTGACGGAAGATGCTGAGCGCTTGATTACCGCGTACCAACACGCTGAGACGCAGCATGCTGCATTCATGGCTAATCTTGCCAAATCACTCACGCTCAATTCGGTGTAAGTGCTTTAGATCACGGCCGGGCTTTATAAAAAGTCAGCGGCATCGACGTGTCTTTCGTGACAGCCGATTTCATTTTACCGACTACATGCATTTCACATGGTTTGCAATCGAAACGTAAAGTGAGTTTTTCGCTGCCGTTGATCAGCGTCAGCGGTGCGGCACGCACCGTACCCTGCACGCCGGTGACCCCTTTGGCCTGTTTTGGACACAAGCTCAGTGAATACCGCACGCAATGCTTGGTGATCATCAACGAGACTTCACCGGCCTCTTCATGGCTTTCGTAGGCGGCAGCAATGACCTTCACGCCATGCTTGGCGTAAAAATCGTGCGCCTTGTGATTGAACACATTCGCGAGATAACTCAACGTGTCTTCCGGATACGTCGCGGGAGGCTCGATCGGCTGTGCACGCTGGGGGCGTTTGTAACCCGCAATGCGTGCAGTCTCCAGCGCGGCGACCGCATCACGCCGAAGCGCGTTGATAAACGACGCCGGGACAAACCAGGGCTGCGCCCATTCCAGCGCGATGTCCATCGAAGCAAACGAGGTGGTGCCCAGTTTGCCCAGATGCTCACGCAGTGTGGTCTCAGCCTTGGCGGCATCCTTGGCCGGTTCCTTGGCGTGCGCTGCCGCCACCGTGACGGAATGGCCATCCTCGTCGGCCAGCGTCAGCGAAAAGCCCTCGGCGGTTTCATCCAGCCGCATCCAAACACCCATGCGGCGTTCGCTCGATTGCTTGTCCAGCATACGCACCCAGTTCATGTCCCGGTTGCGGTTCACCGCCGTGCCGGCACGCAGATCCTTGAAGCTTGAAATCGGTTCGCGCGGAAATACGCGCCATACGCCCTCGCCTGCTTTCTCGGCACGGTTAATTGCCAACCCCGCCAGCTCTTTTTGCAGCGTGTAATAACACAGGCCATCGCCATTGTTCAGTGCAATATTGGGCGACTCGGTGTTCAGCTCGACCCATTTATCGCCCACCTTGCTGACATAACCCACCGGCAAGCCAGGATTTTTCGGCGTATCGAACGCACCGATGTCGTCCTTGCGACCGCCAACAAAATAATCGGTGAATTCGCGGTTGAAGTTCTGGTTCGGGTCGGGCGTGAATGCAAAAGTGGTGCGGCCCGCGGACGCGCGCGCGAATTGCGGGCGGCGCTCGATGATTTCATCCAGCAGCGTGCGGTAATGGGCGGTGATGTTTTTCACATAACCCATATCCTTGTAACGTCCTTCGATCTTGAAGCTGCGGATGCCTGCGTCGATCAGGTCTTCCAGGTTATCGCTCTGGTTGTTGTCCTTCATCGACAGCACATGCTTGTCGTGTGCGACGATGCGGCCTTCCATATCGTTAACCTGATACGGCAGACGACAGGGCTGCGAACAATCGCCCCGGTTCGCACTGCGCCCGGTATGGGCATGGCTGATGAAACACTGGCCGCTGTAGGCGACACACAGCGCACCGTGGACAAAAAACTCCAGGTTGCAGCTTGTGGCCGCGCGTATGGCTGCGATCTGCTTGAGATCAAGTTCGCGCGCCAGCACGATTTGCGACAACCCAACATCCTGCAGGAAGCGGGCTTTTTCCGGTGTGCGGATATCGGTCTGGGTGCTGGCGTGCAGCTGAATCGGTGGCAGATCCAGTTCGAGCAGGCCCATATCCTGAATGATCAGGGCATCGACACCAGCTTCGTAAAGCTGCCAGACCTGCTGGCGTGCCGGTTCCAGCTCGTCGTCCCGCAGAATGGTGTTGATGGTAACGAACACCCGCGCGTTGAAACGATGGGCATGGGTGACCAGCCGTGCGATGTCGGCAACGTCGTTGGACGCCGAGGCACGTGCGCCGAACGACGGGCCGCCGATATAGATCGCATCGGCGCCATGGTTGATGGCTTCGATACCGATATCGGCGTCGCGCGCAGGCGCGAGCAATTCAAGTTGATGGGGTTCCACGGCGGCGTTCCAGACAGCAAAACGCCATTTTACTTACTTGGCGGGATCGCGGCTTGCAATTTGCTGATAGGTTTGTGCCTTGACCGCCTTGATGGCCATATGCAGCGTGATCTCGTTGCTGGCAATAAAGCCGAGTTTACCCATATTGAAATCCGATCGCTTGACCGTCACCGTCGCCTGAGCGCCACATGACTCAACATTGAAGGTCTGATCCTGCGAGCATTTGAATCCGTTTATGGCCAACGTCACCGCTTTGGTCACGCCCTTGATCGTGAGTTCACCCGCCATGCTGGTCTGAGCGTCATCAAGCTTTATCTGGCTGGATTTGAAGACGATCGCGGGATGATTGACGGTATCGAAGAAAGAAGCCGTCTGCAGCTGATTGTTCAACGCGCTATTGCCCGTGTTGACAGAGCTGGCATCAATGTTCACTTCAGCCGACCCGGTTTTGGAAATCGGATCGATGACCACCTTGCCGCTGACCTTGTCGAAAGAATGAGTCTGGCTGACTATGCCCAAATACTTCATGCTGAACTGCGACGTGGTCTGGCTGTTGTCAATCAAGTAGGTTTCAGGCGCGGCCTGAGCGGGGGAAGAAAATACAACAATTGTGGCCAGCATGGCGAGACGTTTCATGTGAAGTTCTCCTTTTTTATTGTGAACACCCGGAAACCTCACCCTGACGAGAGTCTGTCCAGCATTTCCTGAGTGGTTCAAGCCCTGACAGGCTGTACGGCATAACTTGCAACCGCTGTGCCACCCCGGATATTCGTCGCGAATACTTTTTTAATCCATAAAAAACAAACAGTTATAACCATGCGACTGCTGGCATGATTTTGTTTAAAACTGAAACGTCTGCTGGAAATCTGACAGGCAGTGTCGAAATAGTGAGCATTTGACAGCGCCAATCACCTGGATCATGGCCGTCCGGACACGGGAAAGCCTAGGCTTCCTGCCCTGGAACTTGACTGAAAATGAGTCACTAAGGGTGTCGCACGCGAGCGCGTGCGAGGTAGAAGGCAGGGCGACCCACGTCGCCCTGCTCAATCATGCAAAGACTGGATCAGCGACCCTGCGTGATTACTTGGCGGTCGCCTGCGATTTGACAGCCTCGATTGCCAACGTCAGCATGACTTCATCGCTGACATACGGCACGTGTTTGCCCATGTTGAATGCCGAACGCTTGATCTCGGTGCTCGCATTGGCGCCGCATGCTTCCACTTTTTTCATCGGGTGCGGCATGCACTTGAAATGGGAGATATTCAACGTGACCTTCTGGGTCACGCCCTTGATCGTCAGATCGCCCGACAGACTCACCGGCTGGTCACCCTTGAACGTCATCTGGCTGGATTTAAAGGTGATCGCAGGATAGGTGGCGGTATCGAAATAGTCCGCAGCCTGGATGTGCTCGTTGAACAGCGCATAGCCGGTGTTGACCGAAGTGGCGTCGATGGTCACATCGACTGACCCGGTTTTGGCCACACGGTCGATCACTACCTTGCCGCTGGTCTTGTCGAATTTGTGCGTCTGGTTCGAAAATCCGAAATGGTTGTAGGTGAAATGTGGGTACGTATGGGTGTTGTCGATGTTGAAGGTTTCAGGTGCGGCCTGAACAGCGGTGGACACAGCGAAGAGTACAGACAGGGTGAGTAGACGACTCATTTGATTCTCCTTGAGGTGACGATGAACAGCGGGTTATTTGCCAGTGGCAACAATACGGAATGTGACCTGGACTTCGTTGGCGACCGTGGCGACATCCGCCCACATGCCTTCGCCAATACCGAAATCCAATCGCTTGAGGATAAAGCTGCCATCAAAAGTGGCCGCCGTTTTGCCCTGGCTGAATGTCACCGGCACGACCAGCTCGCGGCTGCGACCCTTGAGCGTAAGCGTGCCGCGCATTTCGTAGCGGTTATTGCCGAGCGGCCGGATCTGGCTGGAAACAAATTGCGCTCTGGGGTACACGCTGCGGTTGAACCATAAGCGTCCGGCGGATTCCTCGTCCGCCTCGGACGAACCCGCGTCGATGCTGGCGAGATCGATATCAATCTGTGCGCGGGCACCTTCGGGTTTGACTGGGTCAAAAACCAGCTGCGCGACAAAGCGCTTGAATCCGCCCTTGATCGACACGCCCATCTGGCTGTAGTCAAAGCCAATTGCACTTTGTGCAGGCAACACCGTGCGGTATTCCACCGCGCTCGCAACGGGTGAAGCCAGTACGGCGAACAAAGTCAGGGTGTTTAAAATCAGTTTCATCAACGCTCCTCTTTACCCAATCCCATGCGCTGCATGAATGGCTGGCGCTCGAAGAAATGGTGCTTGAACGCGGCGCCCACATGCAGAATGACCAGAGCAAGCAGGGTGAAGTTCAGGATCTCGTGCACCTCGGCCAACAGGTCACCCAGCGCCTTGTCCTTGCCGATCAGGTCGGGCAGCGGCAACACGCCGAACCACACCGTCTGAAACCCCTTGGCCGAGCTCATCAACCAGCCCGAAAGCGGAATGGCCAGGATCAGGACATAGAGCAAACCATGCACAGCTTGACTTGCAAGGCGCTGCCAACGGACCATGTCATCCGGTAGAGGCGGTGGTGTATGCGTCACCCGCCACATCACCCGCAGCGACGCCAGCATCAGGATCGTGATGCCGATCCACTTGTGATAGCTGTAGAGTTTGAGCTTGTCGGGCGACAGGGGCAGTTCGTGCATGTACACACCCAGCGGAAACGTCACGAAGATCAGCAGCGCTATCAGCCAGTGCAGCACGACAGCGGGGGGCGAGTAACGCAGTACGGTGTTCATGCAGCGCCCTTTCTCAAAACCTGTTTCAGCGTGTGCAAGGTGGCTTGCCAGCGTGCGTGCTCAACAGCCGGCACCCCAGCGAAGCAGGCATTCATGTGAGCCAAATGCGCGGGGAACACTTTGGCAAACAAGGCTTCGCCCGCTTGCGTCAGCCGAATGATCTGGCAGCGCCCATCGCTTTCGTGCGCCATACGCTCTACCCAGCCACGTGCTGACAATCGATCGACCACGCCAGTGAGTGTGCCCTTGGTGATCAGCGTCTTCTCGCCAAGCTCGGTGGCGGTCATCCCCGCGGTATTGCCCAATGTGGCAATGATGTCGAACTGGGGTGGTGTCAGCCCCAAGTCGCGCACATGCGCAGCGGAATAGGCCTCGAAGGCCTGGTAGCACTGCACCAGTGCCTGAACGGTAGGAAGGCAATCGGTTTGACGCGTCACAAGATATCCGGTTTGTTCTAACACGAACCAATTTAGTTCGTGTTAGAACAAAAGTCAAACAAGCTGATACCGAGCGATTTGCCGGTCTGCTCTGCCTTCTATAAATTGACAATGCGTTTCCCTGCCCGACCAAGCATCACATTTCATCGTATGTGGTATGAAATTGATATCGGGAGATGTGGACGGTTTCTGGGGTCGATCAGCATGCCCGGTGATGCCCAGGCCGATGCCGAAAACTTTTCGTCCCTCTACACGGTCTCCATAGGTCAAACTCATTCGGATCATGTTATGAAACAAACCAGGAATGCTTCAGGAATAACGCCCGGGGCCGTGCACGTAATGATTTTGAGCTCGCAATAAATGCCAACCCCTATCGACGGCTCCGTCTTTGCCGGTTTCAAGCTGGTGCTACGCAAGGGGGTGCTGGTCTTTGCACTCATCATCACGGTTTTGCTGGCCATGCTTTTCTACCAGTACCAACGCTCCGCTGAATCGGTTCGCTCAGTGGAACATACGCGGCAAGTCGTCGGGTACATCGATGCACTCCGTACTTATCTGCTTAACCTGGACACCGCCGCTCGCAAATATACCGACTCGCAAAATTCCACCGACCTTGATCCCAACCTGATCTGTCGTCAATCGCGATGCCCCAGTGCCGAGAAACTGATCGCCTTGATCAATATGGACGATGCTCAAGTTGCGCGCCTTGCACCTCTTCCTGGGCTGCAGGCCGCATTGGAGACAGGATTCAGCGCGCTTCAGCAACGTGCAAAATCCGGGACCGATGTCACTCCCAAAGAACGGGAACTGGCGGGTTTCGACAAGTCAGCCATCGATCAGATCCACCGCATTCTGATCGAGGCCGGAAGGGAAGAACTCAACCAGCTGGATAAGCGGGAAACGGCGCGAATTTACGAACAGAACTTGTCATCCGCGCTGCTCGGCATAGCCGGACTATGGACGGGACTCACGCTATTCGGGCTGTACCGTGAAACCCAGCGTCTGATCAAAGCGGGGATCCATGCCGAGGACACGATCAAACAACTCAGTCTTCGCGACCCATTGACGGGTCTGGCCAATCGACGGTTTCTGCAAGAAAACGAAAAACATCTGATTGCCGGTGCCAAGCGCTCACAAACAAAGTTAGCGGTCCTGGCCGTTGACCTGGATGACTTCAAGGCCGTAAACGACCGCTATGGACATGCAGCAGGCGACGAGGTACTTCTGGCATCGGCTGCGCGCATGAAGGTGTTGCTACGCGAATCAGATGTCATCTCACGTTTGGGCGGTGACGAGTTCGTCATTGTGATGGGACAGATCGACAATGCGGGGGTTGCGCACGAGGTTGCACGCCGAATCGTAAAAAGTCTGAGCCAGCCCATCCCGCTTGCCGAAGGGGGCACCGCACACATCGGGGCTTCAGTGGGGATAGCGATGTACAGCACTGCCAGCGATACGCTGAATGACTTGCTCAAACAAGCTGATACGGCGCTATACGCAGCGAAGCGTGATGGCAAAAACACCTATCGTGAGGCTGAAGACACCTCTGCTCAGTAAAGTCGCAGCAGCACCATTGCCTTTCATCAAGCCCCAGCCAGCATGGCTTCAACCCGTTCACGAATGGTTTCCTCCTCGTTGGCCAAAATCCGCAACACCGGCTTGGCCCCCTCCGAGTGCATCAGCGCCTGATTGCCCCGATTGGCTTCAGCATCCAATGCGAAACCCAGAAAGCGCAATGGCTCGCAAATGCGGGCTCGGATTTCCGGCGCGTTCTCGCCAATTCCGCCGCTGAATACCAGGGCATCGATACCGCCGGCCTTGGCGGCGAATCCACCGATGGTGGCCCGCACCTGACGACAGAAGTAGTCCACCGCGAAACGAGCTGATTCGCTGTCACTTGCCAGCAGCGTCGCCATATCGCTGCTTTCCCCATCAGACAGCGCGAGCAGACCCATCTGGTGATAAACCAGATCACTCAATGCTGCGTAATCATGCCGTTGGGCCAGTTCGAGCATGACGCCGGGATCGAGGTCACCGCTGCGCGTGCCCGGCACAGTTCCACCCCGAGCAGATTGCCCGGCAGGTGCAGCGGGGCCAGCGGAATCAGACCGCGTAGCCGCTCGATCTCGGCAGCGTCCAGAACTCTCGCCGAATCGATGACCTCGCCGCCATGAACAAAGCGGTGGCCGATTGCATCCGGCACTTCGCCGCCCAAGTCTTCCAGCAGCGCGTCGAATGCCTCGGTCTGGTTATGCCGGTGAGACGGATCGGTTTACTTGTGGTGCCAATCGCGGCGCGATCCGTCAGCTCGAAACAGGCTCACCTTGAGACGGGATGACCCGCTGTTGATTGTGAGTATGGATCGACTCACTGCGGCCATTGCCATTCGCTAATCTCCGGCATGTCTTCGCCGTGCTCGTGGATGTATTGCGTGTGCGCGTTAAGTTTGTCGCGCATGTGCTGCTTGATGTGGGCGGCCTGGCCCTGCAGCTGCGGCACCCGGTTGGCCACATCCATCACCAGATGAAAACGGTCGAGGGTATTGAGCACCACCATGTCGAGAGCTTGTATCCATAGCCCAGGAACAGACTTTCCAGCTCGGCGTGAGGAATACGAGCCAACACCGCCGGGTTGGCGATCTTGTAGCCATTGAGGTGCAAAATCGGCAACACCGCACCATCGCGACGCGGATCAAGAAACTTGTTGGAATGCCACGACGTAGCCAACGGTCCGGTTTCCGCCTCACCATCCCCCACCACGCAACACGCGATGAGGTCGGAGTTGTCGAACACCGCGCCATAGGCATGCAGCAGCGCATAGCCCAGTTCGCCGCCTTCGTGGATGGAGCCGGATGTTTCCGGCGCAACATGGCTGGGGATACCCCCCGGAAAGGAGAACTGCCGGATCAACCGGCGCATGCCCTCTGCGTCAGAGGAAATGTCGGGATACACCTCGCTATAGGTGCCTTCGAGGTAGGTATTCGCCACCAGACCCGGGCCGCCGTAGCCAGGGCCGGTGACATAAATCATACTGAGATCATGCTGTTTGATCACCCGGTTCATGTGAACGTAAATGAAGTTCAGGCTGGGCGTGGTAGTGGCCCAGCAGGCGCGGCTTGATATGCGCCCGTGTCAGCGGTTGCTTGAGCAGAGGGTTATCCAGCAGATAAATCTGCCCGACCGAGAGGTAATTGGCGGCACGCCAATAGGCGTCCATCCGGTCGATCTCATCGGGCTTTAGTACAGCAATGGGCGAACTCATTCTGTTTTCCTTCTGCGTCAACATGTCGAGCTTCATTGTAGGATGCCCTCATGACACGCAAGCTTCCACATCACCACGCGAACATACCATGACGCTATCCTCTTTCCCCCAGCTCACGATTTATTACGACGGCGGTTGCCCAGTATGCACGCGAGAAATTGGCTTCTATCAGCGCCGTCGGGGGGCCAACCACATATGCTGGATCGATCTGGCGCAATGCGAAGACAGTGAATTGGGTGTCGACTTGAACCGGAAAGCGGCCTATTCCCGCCTGCACGCGCGTTGGCCAAACGGTCAACTGGTGTCGGGTGCGGCGGCTTTTGCAGCGCTTTGGCAGACACTGCCCGCATTCCACTGGGTGGGTCGCGTCGCTACATTGCCTGGTGTGACTCACCTGCTGGAATGGGTGTATAGAGGATTTCTGAAGATACGCCGACTGTGGCGCAAGGAGGATACAGCCTGCCCCTTGCCGAAGCGCACCAGCGGGAAATAAGCAATCCGGGCTGTGCTTGATCAGGGGATCTTTTCCCAGCGTGCCACCGCCGTGTCGTCACTCACACGTGCATCAACCCAGCGTTCGCCTTCAGCGGTTTCTTCTTTTTTCCAGAACGGCGCACGGGTTTTAAGCGCATCCATGATGAATTCGCAAGCCGCGAAAGCTTCGCCGCGATGGCTGCTGGCCACCGCCACCAGCACGATGGGGTCGCCCGGCTGCAAGCGGCCGACGCGGTGGATCAACGTCACGTCGAGCAGCGCCCAGCGCGCGTTGGCGTCTTTGACCAGCGCAGCAAGCGCCTTCTCGGTCATGCCGGGATAGTGTTCCAGCGTCATCGCCTGCACGCCGCTGCCTTCGTTCATGTCACGGGCTAGACCGACGAAGCTGGCGATGGCGCCGATGTCGGTGCGGTTTTGGCTCATCGCGTTGACTTCTGCACCCAGTTCGAAGACTTCTGTCTGAACAACAATCTTCATCAAACTACCCCCCGGTTACCGGTGGAAAAATAGCCACTTCAGCGTGATCAGTCAGCACTACTTCGAGTGCGACGATTTCCTGATTCACCGCCACACGAAATGCACGAGCCGGTGCCAGTTCCTCTTCCCACACGCCACCGCGAGCCTGCAGCTGCGCTATCAGATCAGCCGCCGTCGTACCGGCCAACTCCAAACTTTCCTCAGCCACGCCAAAACGCTCACGCAGGCGAGCGAAATAAAGCACGCGCAGCTTCATTTCAGCAGCTCCGAAAAGGGAATAAAGCGCACCCAGCCACCCGGCTGCACAGTATCGCCAACCTCCAGATCAACCAGCCCATCGGCCCAGGCACACGAGGTCAGCACACCGGAACTTTGATTAGGGAACAACGCCAGCTTGCCATTGGGTTGCAAGCGTGCGCGTAAAAACTCACGGCGCATCCCCGGCTTGGGCCAGGCAAAGTCCGCCTGTACTGCAAATGCGCGATACAGCACATCGGCCACGCCCATGCGCTTGAGCAGGAACGGTCGAACGAATAGGCAAAAGGTCACAAAAGCCGATACCGGATTACCGGGCAGCCCAATGAAATCCGCATTGCCAACCTGACCGTAGACCACGGGCTTGCCGGGCTTCATTGCCACTTTCCACATCTCGACCTGGCCGAGTTTCTCGACTGCGGTTTTCACGTAATCCGCCTCGCCCACCGACACCCCACCGCTCGTGACGATGACGTCGGCCTCGCGCGCAGCGCTGGCCAATGCCGCTTCGGTGGCTTCCAGTGTGTCGGGCACGATACCGAGATCGATCAGCTCGCAGCCCAGGTCATTGACCAGCCCTGTCAGCGTATAGCGGTTGGAGTTGTAAATCTGGCCGGGCGCCAGCGGCGCGCCGGGGGTCACCAGTTCATCGCCGGTAAAAAAACACGCTACTTTCAGTCGCTTGAATACCGGCACGTCAGCCAGTCCAACCGAAGCGGCCAGTCCCATCTCGGCTGCGTTAAAGCGTGTTCCCGCGGCGAGAATCTGCGCGCCGGTTTCGATGTCTTCTCCGGCACGACGAATGTTTTCGCCCGACCGCGGCAGTTTGTTGATGACCACATTTTCACCCTCAGCGATGCAGTCTTCTTGCATCAGCACGGCATCCGCGCCCAGTGGCACCGGCGCGCCGGTAAAGATGCGTGCGGCTGTGCCGGCAGTCATTGGCTGCCCCACCGCACCCGCTTGTATGCGCTGCGACACTGGCAACGTCACGCCCGGTCTGGCCACGTCAGCCAGCCGTACGGCATAGCCATCCATCGCGCTGTTATCCAACGGTGGCACGGTGATTGAAGAGGTTTGCGGCATAGCCAGCACACGCCCGAGCGCAGCAGAAATGGCCACGGTTTCGGTTTCAGTGACACCACGTGCACGGGCGAGCAGGTTTTCAAGCAGTTGGGTAGCGGAGAGCATGGTTCACAATCAAGTCGGTGATGAGCGGAATCGCATCAATGTCGATGCGCGGGAAATCGTTCGGGGCGGCAACGTCAGATGCCACGGCCAGAATATGCGGGTCATCGGGAAACAGCCAGGGTTTGCCGGTTTCGGCGCGATGCACTTCCAGCTTGGGGAGGGCCTCGCGCTTGTAGCCTTCCACCAGCACCAGATCGCAGGGCGGCAACCTGGCCAGCAGATCGGCCAGCGTCGGCGGCGTGTCGCGATGCTCGGTCAAAAGCGCCGTGCGGTGATCCGACGACAATAACACCGTCGCAGCCCCCGCCTCGCGCGCGCGCCAGCTGTCCTTGCCGGGGCGATCCATATCGAAGTCGTGGTGGGTGTGTTTGATCACCGCCACATGGAGTCCGCGTGCGGTCAATTGCGGAATGACGCGCTCGATCAGCGTCGTCTTGCCGCTGCCGCTGAAACCCGCAATGCCGAATATTTTCATGCTTGGTGCCTGCCCGGCTAGCCGGGATGGGATTAATAGGTTATATTTTTCCATATATAACCCCTGCTTGCCAACTGCTACCCACGCCATGACTTCACCCGTGCTCATCGACCAATTCAACCGCCGCATCGACTACGTGCGGCTATCGGTCACAGACCGGTGCGATCTGCGCTGCAGCTACTGCATGCCCGAAGGCTTCAAGGGGTTTGAAGAACCCGAACACTGGCTCACCTTTGACGAGATCGAGCGCCTCATCGGCGCCTTTGGCCGGCTGGGCGTCAGCCGCATCCGCATGACCGGTGGCGAGCCTCTGTTGCGACGCGACATATCCGGCCTGGCGCGGCGCATCACCGCCCTGCCCGGCATTGATGATTTGTCGATGTCGACCAACGCCACCCAGCTCGACAAACACGCGCAGGCCTTGAAAGATGCAGGCGTCACCCGCCTCAACGTCAGCCTCGATTCACTGCAACAGGCGCGAGTGGAAAAGATCAATGGCCGCGACGTGCTCGCCAAGGTAATGAACGGACTTGCCGTAGCGCAAAAAGTCGGTTTTGCCCCGATCAAGCTCAACATGGTGGCACTCGCCGGCACCAACGACGACGAAATAGACGAAATGGTCGCCTTCTGCATGGAGCGCGGCTTTGTATTGCGGTTGATCGAAGCGATGCCGATGGGCGACACCGGCCGCAACGCCGAATATATGGACTTGCAGCCGGTCAAAGAACGCCTGCGCACCCAGTTCAACCTGATTGAGACCACCCTCCCCGGCGCCGGCCCCGCACGCTATCTCGGCACCGCCGACGGCCGCTTCAACGTCGGCTTCATCACCCCGGTATCGCAGCACTTTTGCCAAACCTGCAACCGCGTCCGTATCGCCGTCGACGGCACCGCCTACATGTGCCTGGGGCAGGACGAGAAATTCGAATTTCGCCCGATGCTGCGCGGTGGCTGTAGCGATGCCGAACTGGAAGCGGCCATCATCCAGGCCATCAACCTCAAACCCGAACGCCACGAATTCAACGAAGCGCCGCACAAGATCTTGCGATTCATGTCGATGACTGGGGGCTGAACGCTCTGGTTCATCCGTTGATTTTGAGCACCGCCGACAGGCGGTGCCGGATGAATAGCGAAGGGCAACAACCGGCCAACAGGAATTCACAGTGGCCTTTGCGAAGCTCCGGTAGCTTGACCCTAAGCAGCCTTCGACTTCAGCTTGAGGGGCGACCCTGTGCCAAAGGCGACGGGGAACCGAGACACGCAGCTTCTTGGCCGTCCCCTCGGAGCAAGGTTAGGAGGTGGTGAGCCGATATTCATCCAGCGCCAGGAACCATTTGCGAGAGTTTCTTTAGAGCGAATTGCCCCCTCTCTGCTACTGATGGATGGGAATCTGACGCAAGTAAGGTAGCCAATTCGAGAGCGACAGAACCAATCTGTGCCTGACTCACGAATAAGTACTTCTCCTGCTACGCGTCGCACCATTGGTGACCGATCTACTGACGCAGCTCTTAGCGTTTCCTCAATAGGGCTCTTGCCAGACAAGGAGCGATCGCAGAACATTGGTTTAAAGTGGCCTTTGCAATAGCGTATGTCAGACCACTCCCACTTTCGCCCGGTCAACCAGACCATTTTCCTATCTAGTAGGCATCTGTATGCCTTTGCTCTTACCGATGGCTGGATGGCGTTACTTGCCATTTCAGGTAGAAATGCATCTAGTGCAGTAGCTTGCCCAGCTTGTGCTAGCACTGAAGCCAATGGCCCGGCGGTTGCAGATACAAGACGTGACTTGAGCGAGCGGGCTACCGTTTCAATTGAAGTAATTTTCAACAAAATTTGTTTGCCATTTTCGTCCATGCGACCCCACGAGTTCCAATGAGGAAAGACGGCGCATAGAACATCCACAACGTCTTCTGGATCTGAGTCATTGGCAATTGAAAGTAGCCGCTCGTAGGCCGCTGCGCGAACCTGAGGCACCCAATCGTTAAGGCGTCGGACAGCCATAGCAAAGAAGAAACGGTTGGGCGCTGCCCCGGATAAGGCGCGTAGTGTTCTTTCGCGCTTAAAGCCATCATCGCTGCATAAATCAATCCATGTCAGGAAGTGCGTGGGTTGGCGCCAAAACTTCCACTTGGCAGGCTTTGTGTTTGAAAGCGCTTGATGGAATTCCAAACGGATTAGACGTTCCCAATTGTCCAAACTCGATAGAGGTAGGGGTGATGTCGCTTCGACCAATTCTGATATGTCAGCGACTACCTTTCGGCCGGAGTTGAGCGAACCGGCAAATTCTCTAACCGCCGATAGGACTTGATCTTCGTGCTTTCGTTGCAGGGACATGGAAGACTCGCTTCTTAACGTTGGAAGTAACCGGCGCCGGAACGCAGCGGTGGAAACCAAAAAGCGCAGCTTGCTGTCGTCCAGTTGACGGACTTGTTATGTGGCTGCCGCACTTCGAAGCTCCATGAATACCAGCCACTTTTTGAGTCCACAGCAATCAAAGGGTCGAGTCTCGGATTGAATTCCTAAGGAAAAAGGGGAAAAGTGAATGGTTTTTGGATAGTGTGCTCAAGCCGCCAGCGAGTGATCCTGCGTCTGATCGCCTACACCCTTCAGCAGACCTTCTACGCTGATATCTTCGTCCAGCGCTTCCCAGTGCAGGCCTGTGCCATTGCCTGACATTTCGTATTGCATGCGTTGCTCGGGGGTGGCGCGCAACAGTCGGGGGAAATAGGCCAGAGGCACGCCAAGTTTGCGACCGTCCGACAATTCCAGCCACATCATGGAATCATCAAAGCTCAGGTCAATTGCCGAAATGTTCATGCCATGCCCTTTCTATTTCGTCTGTACGTGCTTCCACGATTTATGCCAGTTTATTCAGTTCTTTACCGGTGTATCCCTGATTGTTCGCCAAACAGACAGGGTGCAGCCAGAATTTGGCGCGATTCCCGCCTTTTCGAATATGCACATGCACGGGTTCACGGGGGCTGCCTTCGTTGGAGAAAAAGAAAAAGCGATACCCTTCAAACTGAGAAATGGTTTGTATAACTGAATATTAGCGCATCCCTGCTTGGCGCGGCAGACGGTCAACGCTACTCATTCCACCCGATCCCAACTCGGCTCCCCCGCCATCCGCTCCACCAAAAAATCAATCAACGCCCGCACCCGGCTCGACAGATGCCGGGTGGGCGGATAGACGGCGTAGGCCGAGAGCTCCGGCCAGGTGTGATCCGATAGCACCTTGACCAACTGCCCCGTCCGCAGGGCCTCGTGGCAATAAAAGGAAGGGATCAGAACCATACCCTCGTCCGCCATGGCGGCGCGAATGTTGAATTCACCGCTGCTGGAGGCGAGGCGCACCGGGACGCGCACGCTACCCGGTTGACCGTCCGGGCCGTGATAGGTCCACAAGCTCGGATCGCGCACGTTGCTGTAGGCGAGGCAAACATGCTGGGCCAGATCGGCCGCCGCTTTTGGCGTGCCGCGTTTGGCCAGATAGTCGGGGCTGGCGCACACGATATGCCGGATCGGTGCGAGGCGGCGCGCGATCAGGCTGGAGTCTTCCAGCGTGGCGATGCGGATGGCGAGGTCGAAACCTTCCTGCATCAGGTCGATCTGGCGGTCATTGAAATCGAGTTCAAAGCGCACGTCTGGATGCCGGGTCATGAATGCCTGGATCAGTGGCGCCAGATGCAGCAAGCCAAAGGACAAGGGCAGCGCGACCTTGAGCCCGCCTTTGAGTGCGCCATGGGCTTGCGACACGGCCGATTCGGCCTCGTCCAGATCGGCGAGGATGGCAACGCTGCGTTCGTAAAAGGCGCGGCCGCTGTCGGTGAGGTGTTGCTTGCGCGTGGTGCGCTGGATCAGTGATACACCGAGACGCGCTTCCAGTTCGGCGAGGCGCCGGCTGACAGCGGATTTGGGCAGACCCAGCCGCTCGGCGGCGCCGCTGATGCTGCCGGCTTCGACGATGCCGACAAAGATCTGCATGTGTGCGAACTTGTCCATTTGTCCCGATTCCATGAACAGTTAATTGAATTAATCAGTCTTTATCCCGATTACCGTAACGACAACAATAGCATCACGGTGCCAGTCCGGCCCACCTTCACAGGAGATGCAACATGCAAAACACCATTTCTACTCCCCAAACCCTGCGCGTGCTGCGCGTGGATGCCAGCGCCCGCGTTGAGGGTTCGATTACGCGCCGGCTGGCCGACCAGATGATTGATGGTTTACAGGCGCGGCTTGCTGACGTATCCGTCACCCGGCGCGATGTGGCGCAGGGGCTGCCGTTTGTCGATGCTGCCTGGGTCAACGCCAACTTCACCGACCCGGATGCGCGCAGCGCGGCACATCTTGAAGCCCTGTCGGGATCGGATGAACTGGTGGCCGAGGTGATGGAGGCGGATGTCTGGGTGATCGGGGTGCCTATCTACAATTTCGGTGTGCCAGCCAGCCTCAAGGCGTGGATCGACCAAATCGCCCGCGCCCGCCTCACCTTTCATTACACCGACCAGGGACCGCAAGGGCTGCTGACCGGCAAGAAGGTCTATATTTTGACGGCGACAGGGGGGACCGAGGTGGGCAGTGAAATTGACTTCGCCACACCGTGGTTGAAGTTCGTGCTGGGCTTTTTAGGGATTACGGATGTCGAAGTGATCGCAGCCGACCGCGCCATGATGCGGGGCGACGCTGCCCGCGAGCATGCAACCCACCGCATTGACCAACTGCTCGCGCGCGACTGGCCGGCCCTCGCTGCGGCGTAATGCCCTGCATTCAACAGTCACAATGGAATACACATTCAGGAGTCAGCCATGAGCACACGCACTATCCGCCAACGCGTTCCCGCCCTTGAAGTGACCGAAGGCGCGGGCGTCACCGTCCACCGCAGTATCGGCACGCCGGCCTTGCGCAACCTCGACCCGTTTCTGATGCTGGACCACTTCGGCAGCGACAACCCGGACGAATATATCGCCGGGTTTCCGGACCATCCGCATCGCGGCTTCATCACCTTCACCTACATGCTCGACGGCCACATGCAACACCGTGACAGCATGGGTAACCAGGGTGAACTCATGCCCGGTGGCGTGCAATGGATGAAGGCGGCCAGCGGCGTAATCCATTCTGAAATGCCGCGCCAGGCCAACGGGCTGATGCGCGGGTTTCAACTGTGGATCAATCTGCCGGCCAGCGAGAAGATGTCCGACCCGGCGTATCAGGAGTTTTCGTCTGCGGCGATTCCGGAAGTGGCGCTGAGTGCTGGCAAGGTGCGCGTGCTGGCGGGGACATTCAACGGCACGCGCGGTGTCATCGAGGACCCCTCCACGGATGTGCTCTATCTCGATGTTGCCCTGCCCGCGAACGCAGCATTCTCGTTGCCGCTGGACGAATCCCGTCATGCCTTCGTCTACGTCTTCGAAGGCAGCGCCCAGCTGGCAAAAGACGCCCTTTCCCAGCACACGCTGGCGGTGCTGGACGAAGGCGACACGGTGGACGTCACAGCGGGTGCAGAAGGCACACGCTTCATCCTGGTTGCTGGCCGGCCGATTGGCGAGCCGGTGGTGCAATACGGCCCCTTCGTGATGAACACCCGCGCGGAAATCGAACAGGCCATGGCCGACTACCAGGCGGGAAAACTGGTACAAACACGGGCAGCGATGAGCGGACATTGATCTTGCGCCGCCCGCCTCCATCCATGCACTATGGTTGAAGCATCACTGAAGGAGGTTCGCATGCAGTCCACCCTGCTCAACGCCATTCAACAGCGCTATGCCTGCCATGAGTTTTCGGCAGGTCAGTCCGTCTCGGCGGACGAGTTGGCCTGGTTACAGGAATCCGGCTGCCTCGCCCCATCGGCCTTTGGGCTGGAGCCCTGGCGCTTTATTACCGTAACCGATGCGGCTGGCAAATCCGCTATCGCCCGCGCCTGTTTCGATCAGCCCACGGCCACAACGGCTGCGGCCTTCATCGTGATTGTGGCGCTGGTCGATTCGCTCAATCCGGATTCGGATTACGTGCGCGAACGCTTCGAAGCCGAAGCGCGCGGCCTTAACTGTGCGCATATTTATGAAGCCTATCGGGCCCACTACCGCGCCGACACCATTGCAGCCTGGGCGCAAGGCCAATGCAACTTTGCAGCAGCACACATGCTGTTGCAGGCTACGCACATGGGGCTCGGCAGTTGCCCGATTGGGGGATTCAGCTCGGGTGCGTTGACCAAAACCCTGGCCATTCCACCCGGCGAATTGCCCGCGCTGGTGATTGCATTGGGCCACTGCAGCTACGCCGCACCCAAGCGGCTACGCAAACCCCTGGCTTGATTAAGTCCAGCTTGATTTAACGTGGCGTGGTTGAGCGTGGATTGACCGAGCGCCTTTAAAACCCGAGCGCGGGTAAGGCCTGTTTCAAGGCGTCCAGACACGCACCATCGATTGCCGCGCCGCGCTCCTTTTCCATCATGGCGATCGCCTCGGGTACCGGAATCGGACCGCGATAAGGCCGTTCCGCCGTGATGGCGTCGAAAATATCGGCCACTGTAATGATGCGGGTCTCGCGCGGAATCCGTTCGGCAGTCAGACCATGTGGATAGCCCTTGCCATCGAGGCGCTCATGGTGTGCCGCCGCGACGAAGGCCAGCTCCGAGAAAATATTGAGCCGCGACAGAATCTGTTCCGAATAAGCGGCATGCGCCTTGACCTGTTCCCATTCGGATTCGTCCAGCTTTCCCGGCTTGTCCAGCACGGCGTTGCTGACACCCAACTTACCGATATCATGCAGCAGCGCACCACGACGCAGCCAGCGCACCCGCTGTTTCGGCAGGCCAAGCGTTGTTGCAATGGCTTCCGTATAGGTTGCCACCCGCGCACTGTGACCATAGGTGTAATGACTCTTTGCATCAACCACCTGGGCAAAGGCTTCGGCAATCGTATCCAGCCGCTGCTCGTCGATACGAACCACTTTCGATGCGGGCTCGATCTGCTCGATGCGCTGTTGCAGATCGCTATCACTCAAGCCTTCCCAGAATCCCGGTTGCCGCTGCGTTTCCAGAAAGGCCTCCACCACAGCGGGGTCGAACCATGAGTCCGAACGCTTGCGTATTTCTTCAACGACCTGTTCTTTACCCTCCGCAGAATGAAAGACTTCCACCACCTGAGCGAGCAGCGCGATGCGTGAACCCAGCGGAATCACATCCCCTCTCAGGCGCGCCGGTTTGCCTTTGCCGTTCCAGTGTTCGTCCAGACAGCGGATGCCAGCCGCCACCTCCTCGTCAAATCCCAACTGGATGGAAATATGCGCGCCGCGTTCGCACCGCGTGGAGATCAGTTCCGTGGCGAATTGCTCGCCGTTCTGCACCAGATTGAGAATGCGGTTAACCCGCTCGTGCAGCGATTTGCCGACACCCGTATGCGACAACACGAAGCGGCTCAGACGCACCAGGCTGTCGGTGTCTACCAGTTTGAAATCACGCTTGACCTCACGGTCGTCGGTGCCATACAACTCGAACAGGCGCGCGGCATTGCTGCTGCACCCCGCGTCTTTCAGCAGCAGAGTGTAATAAAGGTGCGACAGCGCTTCGCTATCCATCCCCATCTGCTGCCCAACATGCATGCCCACCCAGCAGCAGCGCAGGCTGTGGCCCGCAGGCAGCCCCTCGGTCAGATCCAGGGCATAACTGAGCGAGCCGATGATGGATGAAAGCGAAAGCTCTTCCACCTCGGTAGCGGGCTGCATGTCGAGAGGGCTCATGGGGCAGGTAGCCTCCTTGGTTTATTGGATTGCGCCTGCCTATGACCAGGCAGCTGATATAGAGGGTATCGGCCGTGGTATTCGAAGATAAACCGCAGATGCAGCATGGTTTTACAGCCCAACACCCACTCGTGGAAACGATATCCCTGCCCACGGCGGGGTCGCTCAACCCGACTCAAGCTTTAAAATCACCCCATGCTTCAACTTGAATCACTGACCTTCGACAACGGTTTTGCCCGGCTTTCCGAGTCTTATTATTCGCGCGTCTGCCCAACCCCGGTACCCGATCCTTATCTGGTCTGCCACAGCCCGGAAGCACTGCGCCTGCTCGATCTGGACGAGAACGAAATTACGCGTCCGGAGATGATCGCCACGCTGGCCGGCAACCAGATGCTGCCGGGGATGGATGCGCTTGCTGCGCTCTATGCGGGACACCAGTTCGGCCATTTTGTGCCGCAACTCGGCGATGGCCGGGCGATTCTGCTGGGCGAAGTCAAGAACGCGGCCGGCGAAGGTTGGGAAATCCAGCTTAAAGGTGCAGGCCGCACCCCCTATTCGCGTGGCGGCGATGGCCGTGCAGTGTTGCGTTCGAGCATTCGCGAATACCTGTGTTCCGAAGCGATGCACGCGCTCGGCATTCCCACCACACGCGCGCTCGCCATCATTGGCAGCGACCGGCCGGTGTATCGCGAAGACGAGGAAACCGCCGCGCTGGTCACCCGACTGGCGCCAAGCTTTGTACGCTTCGGCTCGTTTGAGGTGTTCTACTACCGCAACCAGATCGAACCGATACGCGAGCTGGCCGATTACGTCATCGCACGTTATTACCCGGAGCTGGCCAGCCGTGACGAACCCTATGCAGAACTGCTGCGCGAGGTTACTCGCCGAACGGCCGAATTGATGGCGCAGTGGCAGGCGGTAGGTTTCTCGCACGGGGTGATGAACACCGACAACATGTCGATCCTGGGATTGACCCTGGACTACGGCCCGTTTGGCTTTCTTGACGCCTTCAACCCCAACTACATCTGCAACCATTCCGACACCGGCGGCCGCTATGCATTCGACCAGCAGCCGGACGTGGCTGCATGGAATCTCACCAAGCTGGCGCAGACCTTTGTGCCGTTGTTGTCAGTGGAAACCGCGTCGGCGGCGATCGGCGACTATCCGCAGCAATTTGGACAGGCCTACATCGAACGCATGGCCGCCAAGTTCGGCCTGGTCCCGGGTGGCGAGATGGTCCCCCTGCTGATGGATGCACTGCAATTGCTGGCGCAGAACCATATTGATTACACGAACTTTCTGCGCCGGCTGTGCGATTTCGACAGCAAGGTCGGCGCATCGAACGCGCCGTTGCGTGACCTGTTCATCGACCGCGATGCGTTCGACGCCTGGGCAACGCGTTATGCCGAAACGCTGCGCACCATGAATTCGAATGACGCCACGCGCGCCGTGGCAATGCGTGCGGTCAACCCCAAGTACATCCTGCGCAACCACCTGGCTGAAGTCGCCATCCGCCGCGCAGCGGACCACCGCGATTACAGCGAAATCAAGCGCCTGCATGCAATCTTGCTGCACCCTTTTGACGAACAGCCGGAATTTGAGGCCTATGCCGCCGAGCCACCCGACTGGGCGAAGCAGATTGAGGTAAGCTGTTCTTCGTGAATCGAACGACAACGCTGCTCGCCACCCTGCTGATTGTTGCCATGCTCACCGCGTGCAGCGGGCAACCCATTCAACGCAAGGACGGCAGCAGCAACACGGTGCGCAATTTCAGCGTCAAGGATCTGGCCAAGGGCGATATTGACGATGTGATCGAAATCCACCAGAAGGAAGCCCTCGGCATCCTCAGAACGCTTGCGCTCAAACTCTATCGTCGCAACCCCAACGAATGGCGCAAATCCGGTTTCGCCAACGCAGCCGACGCGACTGCAGAACTGTTCAAACAAGTCCCCGTCTGGCACGTCTCGATGCAAAAGGAGTTCAGCTGGGAAACCACATTGCGCGATTTGTGGCGTGATGATTTTACGGGTGACCGAGTCAAGGCGCTGATGCACGGCCTGCTGGTCATGCACATGGCGGCGTTCAATCATCAGACTGAGTTTTACCTGCTGACCGAAATGGACGCGCAAAAACTTTACAACGCCGCGCGCAATACCGAGGCCGTGGTGTGGAAACTGTCCAACGCCAGGAATCTGCGTGGCGAATTCATTCTGCTTTCCAATGGATTCGACGTAAACGGCGTGGCCAATCTCAGCTTCGAACGCGAATTCGGCAAGCTCATCGGCATCCAGGACGCGCTGGCCAAAGTGATCGAAGATAAAAACAACCGCGCGATTCGTTTCGGCGTGGTCAATCTGGCCAGCATGGTCTTTCTGCCGATCTGATGACAACGGACGACGCCTATGCCCATTGCGCCACCCTGACGCGCGATCAATGGGCATGGGAATTCCTGCGGCGCAATCCGGAATACCACTCCGACTACCGGCAATTCATCAGCACCTGGCACGCACTCGAAGCCGACTACGGTGCACCACCGCATCGCAACTTTGCACAATGGAAGTTGGACCCACGCGCATACGGCCCACTCAATGACGCAGGGCCTGACGCACTCGACACCGCCACCGACAACCTCTGCATTGGCGAAGATGATCGCGTTTTCATCGAATGCTGGATGGGTGCGAAGTGGGGTTTCCTCAAATTTCCACTCGATCCCGAACGCGCCACGCCACCCGATCCTACTGAACTCTCATGGAGACAACCGCCCGCGCCGGAACCCCGGCCAATTGACGACGCCTATCGATTGGATATCCCGTTTGATTTGTCCTTGCCATTGCCACCACAACTTGAAGCCGCCAAATTCCGTTTGGTCAGCCGTGCGACTGAACTCCGAAGGGCCGGCCATCCTGCCCCGCTGAACGTGACAAGCCAATGTGCGAAATGGACGCAGATGTTGCGCCTGCTGGACGTCGCCGTGGCTGGAGAAACGATAAGGGATGAACAGGCCGAACTGTGGCACGAGGCACAGGTGCTCATGCAAGGTGGCTATCTTGGAATCTTGCTGCTGGGTGAATCCCGCGCGAGCTGAAACAAAAACCGGGACACAAGGTCCCGGTTTGATCAACGGCTCAACTTTTGAACTTAAGCGAAATTCGCTTCAGCAAATTTCCAGTTCACCAGGTTGTTGAGGAAGGTCTCAACAAACTTCGGGCGCACGTTGCGGAAATCGATGTAATAGGCATGTTCCCATACGTCGATGCACAACAAAGCCTTGTCGGCCGTGGTCAGTGGTGTTCCGGCAGCGCCCATGTTGACGATATCAACCGAACCATCGGCCTTCTTCACCAGCCAGGTCCAGCCGGAACCGAAGTTACCAACAGCGCTGGTCTGGAATGCGATTTTGAACGCATCGTAGCTGCCCCACTTGGCGTTGATGGCATCTGCCAGTGCGCCAGCAGGCGCGTTGCCGCCGGTGGGTGACAAACAGTTCCAGAAGAAGGTGTGGTTCGAAACCTGGGCTGCGTTGTTGTAGACGCCGCCGGCCGGAGCTGATTTGACGATGTCTTCAAGCGACTTGCTCTCGAACTCGGTGCCCTTGATCAGGTTGTTGAGGTTGGTCACATAAGCCTGATGATGCTTGGCGTAATGGTATTCAAATGTTTCCTTGGACATGTGTGGCGCGAGCGCGTCCATGGCAAAAGGCAGTGCGGGCAAAGTGTGTTCCATAACTCTCTCCTCAATTGAACAAACAACAAACGACAAGTGTGCCAACTAACATTGCAGTCTCATGTGCGTCCCAAGGATCAATAAATCCAGGGACGCACTTGAACATGTGCGATTTAGATGACTACAGTGATTTTTGAATGAGTCGGACAGCGTTGTCTGACAGAAGTTGCGAAGTGCTGGATTCCTGCACTCACAATGAAAAACTGGTCGGGACGAGAGGATTTGAACCTCCGACCACTTGACCCCCAGTCAAGTGCGCTACCAGGCTGCGCTACGCCCCGAGAAGCCGGCTATTCTAACAGAGGAGCCGCGTCCGGCGGAAGCCCGTCACCCCAATATTTTCAGGATGGCGGTGATTTCTTCGCGCAGTTTGCGCACGTCAAATGCCCTCGATACCGGGGCTGTTTCGGCTGGGGCTTCCGCATCATGTTCCAGACGTTGGCGTGCACCGCTGATGGTGAAACCTTCTTCATACAGCAACTCGCGGATGCGTCGGATCAGCAGGACTTCGTGATGTTGGTAGTAACGTCTATTGCCACGGCGTTTGACTGGATGCAGTTGGGTGAACTCCTGCTCCCAATAACGCAATACATGTGCTTTGACCGCACATAACTCAGACACTTCACCGATAGTGAAGTAGCGTTTTGCCGGAATCGGCGGGAGTTCACTCCGCGCTGGGCGTTCCAATTTGGGCGCCTTCGACATGAGACTTAAGCTTCTGACTGGCGTGGAAGGTCACCACGCGACGCGCGGAAATCGGCATTTCTTCACCCGTTTTCGGGTTGCGACCTGGACGCTGAGGTTTTTCGCGGCATTGAAAATTACCGAAACCGGAGAGTTTGACGATGTCACCCTTTTCGAGCGACGAACGAATTTCGTCGAAGAAGGATTCAACGACATCCTTGGCTTCGCGTTTATTCAAACCCACTTTCTCGAACAGGAGTTCAGCTAGATCCGCTTTTGTTAGGGTGGTCATAGTGTATTGTCAGTGATGGCTCGTTAATCCGGCGTCACGCACGCAAGCTGGCATTGCATTGACGACGCGCAGTTTCGACCAGTTTTTGCACTGAATCTTCCACTTCCTGATCCGTCAATGTGCGTTGAGTATCTTGCATAACTACCCGGATAGCAAGGCTTTTTTGGTTTTCGGCCATGCCTTTTCCACGATAATCGTCGAATACGTCGATCGAGCACACGTGAGCCGGGGCACCCTCACGCAAGGTAGCAAGCAACTCACCAGCCGGGGTTTGAACATCCAGAACAAACGCCAGATCGCGCCGCACCAGTGGAAAACGTGACACCGCCGTATGGCGCGGCACGCTCCGCTGAGCGAGCACGTGAGCGTCAATTTCGAACAGCATCGGCGCGGAGGACAAATCAAACGCCTGCACCAGTCGCGGATGCAAGGCGCCGATCCAGCCTATCGCCTTGCCGTCATGCCACAGTTCGGCGCTTTGCCCCGGATGCAGCGCCGGATGAACGCCCGACCGCGTATCCAATGCATGACCGAACAGACGTTCGATGTCGCCCTTGAGGTCGAAGAAATCGACACGCCGCGCCGATGCGCCCCATTGCTCTGGCAACACCTCACCGTAAACAACGCCGCCAATTTTCAGCGGTTGCTTGGCCAGCGACGCATACACCCGCCCCAGTTCAAAAATGCGCACCCGCTCCTGCTGACGGTTGAGGTTATGGCGTAGTGCTTCGATCAACCCACCCCACAGCGTGGTACGCATCACCGACAACTGGCTGGCAATCGGGTTGGACAGGGGCATCGGTTGGGCATGGGCATCCAGCGCCGTCTCCCACGCCGGATCGACAAAACTGTAGGTGATGACCTCCTGGTAGTCCAGCCCCACCAGCATCTGGCGCAGGATATCGTCAGGCAATACGGTTTCATCTTGCGGCAGCATGCGCGAAGGCGCGGCAGGCGGCTGGGCCGGGATATTGTCGTAGCCGAACAGGCGCACGGCTTCTTCGATCAGGTCTTCCTCGATGACGAGGTCAAAGCGGAAACTGGGCGGCGTGACAATCAGCTGGTCGTCATCACGCTCAACCAGTGCACCCAGTGCAGTGAGATCGCGCACCACCTGCTCGGTATCCAGTTCGACTCCGGCCACACGCTTAAGGCGGGCCAGCCGCAGCGTAATCTGTGGGCGCTGCGGCAACGCTGCCACGGCCTCGGTGATGGGGCCAACCTGGCCCCCACAGATATCGACCAGCAATTCCGTTGCGCGCTCCATGGCCAGGCGGGTAGCGCCAAAGTCGACACCACGCTCGAAACGATGCGATGAATCGGTGGACAGGCCCAGTCGACGTGCCCGTCCGGCAATCGCCGCAGGTGCAAAGAAAGCCGCTTCCAGGAAAACATCCACGGTGAAGCGTTCCACGCTGCTCGGTTGTCCGCCCATGATGCCGGCCAACGCCACGGGGCCGTTGGCATCGGCAATCACCAGCATGTCCGGGGTCAATTCGGCGGTCTGGCCATTCAGCAATTGCAAATGCTCGCCTGCACGTGCCATTCGCACTTCGATTTCGCCCTGAATGCGCGATAAGGCGAAGGCATGTATCGGCTGACCGAGTTCAAGCAATACGTAATTGGTGATATCAATCGGTGCCAGCAGCGGTCGGATGCCACTGCGCTCCAGCCGCTCGGCCATCCAGCGCGGCGTGATCGCCTGCGCGTTGATGCCGCGTACCACGCGTCCCAAGTACAGTGGACACGCTTCGCTTGCCATCACTTGCACCGGCACGGTGTCCTGAATACGGCTTTCGATTACGCGTATTTGCGGCAACCGGACTTCGGCGCCGGTAATCGCGCCCACTTCGCGTGCAATCCCCTGCATCGACAAACAGTCCGCGCGGTTGGGCGTGAGTTTCAGGGTAATGAGCGTGTCATCCAGATTGAGCCAGCTGCGGAAATCCTCGCCCACCGGCGCATCATCAGGCAGTTCCATCAGGCCATCCGCCGCACCTTCCAGGCCCAGTTCCTTGGTCGAACACAGCATGCCGAAAGACTCTATCCCGCGGACTTTGGCTATCTTGATTTCGAAACCGGGCAATATCGCGCCGGGGCGGGCGCATGGCACTTTGAGTCCAGCCGCCGCATTGGGTGCGCCGCACACGATGGTAATGGGCGATGCTTCACCGACATCCACCTGACATATGCGCAGACGATCGGCGTCGGGATGCTTCGCCGCCGACAGGATTTCAGCCACCACCACGTTGTTGAATGGCGGCGCGGCCGGGGTCGCGGCTTCCACCTCCAGCCCGGCCATGGTCAACACATGGGAAAGTTGTGCTGTATCGAGCGCCGGGTTAACGAGGTTGCGCAGCCAGGATTCTGGAAATTGCATGTTCAAAGCGCCCTAATGTGTGAATTTCTTGAGAAAGCGAAGATCATTTTCGAAGAACAAGCGCAAGTCGTCGACGCCGTATCGCAACATGGCGAGGCGCTCGACGCCCAGGCCAAAGGCAAAGCCGACGTAGCGTTCGGTATCGATCTCGACATGCTTGAACACATTGGGATGCACCATGCCGCAGCCCAGCACTTCCAGCCAGCCGGTATGCGAACACACCCGGCAGCCTTCGCCGCCGCACATCACGCAACCGATATCCATCTCGGCTGACGGCTCGGTAAAGGGAAAGAACGAGGGGCGGAAACGCACCGGCAAATCGTCACGCTCGAAAAAGTTGCGCATGAAGTCGGCGAGCACCCCTTTCAAGTCGGCAAACGAAACGGTCTCGTCCACCCACAGACCTTCGACCTGATGGAACATCGGCGTGTGGGTCACATCGGAATCACAACGGTAAACCCGACCCGGCGCAATGATGCGCAGCGGCGGTTGATGGGTTTGCATGTAGCGCACCTGCACCGGCGAGGTATGGGTGCGCAGCAACTCGCCCCCCTGCATGTAAAAGGTATCGTGCATCGCCCGTGCTGGGTGGTCTTCAGGAATATTGAGCGCAGTGAAATTGTAGAAATCGGTCTCGATCTCGGGCCCGGTTGCCACCTCGAATCCAATCGAGCGGAACAAATCCTGAATCCGTGTCAGCGTACGCGACACTGGATGCAGCCCGCCGCGCGCCAGTCCCCGGCCAGGCAGCGTCACATCCAGTGTTTCGTCAGCCAACTGGCGATCCAGTTCGACTTGCAGCAGCGTGTCACGACGGTCTTTGAGTGTTGCCTCTACCGCCTGCTTGGCTTCGTTGATGCGCGCACCGGCCGTTTTGCGTTCGTCAGCCGGCATGCCACCCAGGCTTTTCAGCAATTCAGTCATCTGACCGTTTTTGCCCAGATACGTGGCCTTCACCTGCTCCAGTGATGGCAGGTCGGGACAGGCCTGGATGGCATTCAGAGCCTCGGCAACGATTTCGTTGGGATTGCGCATGGCGGTTTCTCGTTTCGCTTAGTCCATTTCCGAATCAAGCAGCCCGAACAGTGAAACTGCGATGAATGCTTGATTGAGAAATGACACTACCAACAAAAAAAGGCCTTGCGGCCTTTTTTTGTGACAGTTTGACGGCTTAAGCCGCCAGCTTGGCCTTGACCTGCTCAACGATCTTGGCAAAAGCATCTTTGTCAAAAATCGCGATATCGGACAACACCTTGCGGTCGATGCCGATCTCGGCACGGGACAAACCGTTCATGAACACGCTATAGGTCAGGCCATGCTGACGCGATGCGGCATTGATACGGGCAATCCACAGGGCGCGGAACTGGCGCTTGCGCTGACGACGGTCACGGTACTGATACTGACCGGCCTTCATCACCGCTTCATTGGCGACCCGGAATACGTTTTTACGACGACCGCGATAGCCTTTGGCGGCATCGAGGACTCTTTTATGACTGGCTCGGGCTGTTACACCCCGTTTGACGCGTGGCATGCTTTCTCTCCTTTAAGCGTAGGGCAACATGCGTGCAACCGACTTGTGGTTGCTTGCATGAACAGTTTCTGTACCGCGCAACTGGCGCTTACGCTTGGTGCTCTTCTTGGTGAGAATGTGACGCATGAACGCGTGCGAACGCTTGAACTTGCCGCTGCCCAGCGCACGGAACCGTTTGGCGGCCCCGCTCTTGGTTTTCATCTTAGGCATGATGCTTCCTTTTATCTCATGCGGCCAGGTGACTCCACTGCGTGGAATGCTTCACCAACCCGACTGCACGTATTGTGGCGTTTTTGACCTACTGGTTTAACCCGTCAGGCCTGAGAAACGCCGGTCTCATATCCGCTTGCACTCAAGCGAATGCAATCAAGAACATCTCAAATTTTCTTCTTCGGCGCCAGCATCATCACCAGCTGACGGCCTTCCATCTTGGGGAACTGTTCGACGACCGCGATTTCCGCCAGGTCGTTCGAAACGCGCCGCAACTGGGCCATGCCGATTTCCTGGTGAGCCATCTCGCGACCCCGAAAACGTAATGTAATCTTGGTCTTATCGCCATCTTCAAGAAACTTGATCAGGTTACGCAGCTTGATCTGGTAGTCACCTTCGTCCGTACCCGGGCGAAACTTGATTTCCTTGATCTGGACCTGCTTCTGCTTCAGCTTGGCATCGTGCAGCTTCTTGCTTTCCTGGTACTTGAACTTGCCATAGTCCATGATCTTGGCGACGGGCGGTTGTGCCGTAGGCGCAATTTCCACCAAGTCCAGTTCTGCTTCTTCTGCCTGACGCAAGGCATCGCCAATTTTCGCAATGCCTAGTTGTTCGCCTTCCACTCCGACCAAACGCACCTCAGGGGCTGTAATTTCACCATTGATGCGTGTCTGCTTCTTTTCTGTCGCGATGAGCCGTACTCCAAAACAATACCCGGACGATCACGCCCGGGCTGAACATGCCAGACCCGAAAGCCTGACCCTTAAAATAAAGCAGAGGCGCCGGATCCAATCCGACACCTCATTTAATCATTTATTGCCGCGTGAGAATTTCGTCCTTCAGACGTGCAATCAAGGCTTCCAGACTCATCTGCCCCAGATCCAGGTTACCGCGTGCCCGGACGGAAACCACCTCGGTATCCACTTCCTTGTCACCGACAACCACCTGATAAGGCAGCTTCTGCAAGCTATGTTCGCGGATTTTATAGGTAATTTTATTATTACTCAAGTCCGATATAGCCCGGATGCCTGCCTGCCGCAGGGCCTGTGTGACTTTTTCCGCATATTCGGTCTGACGCTCGCTGATATTCATCACCATCACGTGCACCGGCGCCAGCCACAGCGGGAAGTTGCCGGCATGGTGCTCGATCAGGATGCCGATGAAACGCTCCATCGACCCGAGGATCGCGCGGTGCAGCATCACCGGGGGCTTGCGGGTGTTGTCCTCATCGACAAACTCGGCGCCCAGGCGCACTGGTAGGTTGAAATCGAGCTGGATGGTGCCGCATTGCCACAAGCGCCCAATCGAATCTTTCAGCGTGAATTCGACCTTGGGGCCATAAAACGCACCCTCGCCCGGCTGCAAGTCATAAACCAGCTTGTTGCGGGCCAGAGCTGCGGCCAATGCCGCTTCCGCCTTGTCCCAGCTTTCGTCGGAACCAACACGCTTGTCGGGCCGGGTCGACAGCTTGACCAACACGTCGGTGAAGCCGAAATCCGCGTAGCACTTCTCCAGCATCACGATGAAATCGGCAACCTCCTGCTCGATCTGGTCTTCGGTGCAGAAGATGTGCGCGTCGTCCTGGGTGAAGCCGCGCACCCGCATGATGCCGTGCAGCGCACCCGACGGCTCGTTACGGTGACACGAGCCAAATTCGGCCAGACGCATCGGCAGGTCGCGGTAGGAATGCAGGCCGCTGTTGAAGATCTGCACGTGGCCCGGGCAGTTCATCGGCTTCACCGCGTAGTCGCGGTTCTCCGACGAAGTGGTGAACATGTTCTCGTGGTAGTTCTCCCAGTGGCCGGACTTCTCCCACATGCTGCGGTCCATCACCGCCGGTGTGCGCACTTCCTGGTAGCCGTATTCGACAAACTTCTGCCGCATGTACTGCTCGATCTGTTGCCACACGATCCAGCCCTTGGGGTGCCAGAACACCATGCCCGGCGCTTCTTCCTGCATGTGCAGCAGGTCGAGCTGCTTGGACAGGCGACGGTGGTCGCGCTTCTCGGCTTCTTCCAGCCGGTGCAAATAGGCCTCGAGGTCTTCCTTCTTCGCCCATGCCGTGCCGTAGACGCGCTGCAGCATCTCGTTTTTCGAGTCGCCGCGCCAGTAGGCCCCGGCCAGCTTCATCAGCTTGAAATGCTTGAGCTTGCCGGTCGACGGCACGTGCGGGCCGCGACACAGGTCGATGAAGTCGCCTTCGCGGTACAGCGAAATATCTTCATTGGAGGGGATCGACGCGATGATCTCGGCCTTGTAGGCCTCGCCCATCTCCTTGAAGAACTCCACCGCCTTGTCGCGCGGCATCACGCTGCGCACAACGGGGATGTCTTGTTTGGCCAGTTCGGCCATTTTCTTTTCGATCGCCACCAGATCTTCCGGCGTAAACGGGCGCTTGTACGCAAAGTCGTAGAAAAAGCCGTCGTCGATCACCGGACCGATGGTCACCTGCGCGTCCGGAAACAGCGATTTCACCGCAAAAGCTAATAGATGCGCGGTGGAATGGCGAATCATGTCTAGGCCGTCGGCGTCCTTGTCAGTGACGATGGACAGCTTGGTATCAGCGTCGATCACGTGGCTGGTATCAACCAGTTTGCCATCCACCCGCCCGGCGAGCGCAGCCTTGGCCAGGCCCGCGCCTATGCTGGAGGCAACCTGCGCAACCGTCACCGGCGCGTCAAATTCGCGGACAGAACCATCGGGAAGCGTGACGTTGACCATGACTCAAACTCCAGAAACAGAAAAAGCGCGGACCGGCCGCGCTTTTGGGTAGTACAAGTTAAAGAGTGCAGACTGTCTGCGAACTGCGAAGCGCTGGTTTACCCAAAGACAAGCTTGCTAGTTCGCGGTGACATGTCGCAACCTCCATCGGGGCTTAGCCCCATTAAGACCGGATCATTTACCGACCAAATAAATTTGGTAGGCGCGAATGGACTCGAACCATCGACCCCCACCATGTCAAGGTGGTGCTCTAACCAGCTGAGCTACGCGCCTAATGCGGGTCGGATCATAACCGAAAGCGCATGTGGCTGTCGAGCCAGTTCTGATTTTTTATCTTGAATTATGTGAGAGACCAACGCCTGATCACGTCGTAATTCGCACCATCCTCCTCGATACGAGAAGAGACCAGCACGAAATCACGCACCGACCAGGCCACCGGCTGACACGCGGGCAGCCCGCCACCTGCAGCGTTGCGCAACAGGGTGACATGCGGCACATGCGGGCGAGCATCAAAGGCTATACCCGATTGTTGAATGGCAGCGTTCAGTGCACTGACCAATTCGCCGAGTTGCGGCGGCGGTTGACTTGGCCCCAGCCAGCCAACCCGGTTGTGTTGCCAGTGGCCGGGTTGATCGAGCGTCAGCTCGAGTGCTTGGGCTTCAATGGCGTCCACGCTTGCGGTCAAAGCATCGAGTTGCGCGACGGGGGTGCGACCGAGAAAAGCCAGGGTGAGGTGCAGGGTATCGGCACGCATGCGACGGCCATCCCAGTGTTTGTGCAGCCACTTGCCGGTATGGTTGAGGGTGGTTCGGGTGGCGTCGTCTGGCCACAGGGCGAAGAACAGGCGCAGAGGGTCTAGGAGCTTGCCAGAAGTTGTTTCAGTCACGTTCTATCAGATACATCATTTTGCCGACAATGCATTCGCCTAGAGTAAAAACAAGCTTCTAATAAAATAAAATCACCATAGCTCTGCAGCGTGTTGCTCAGCCTTGATTTCTTCGGATTTACGGCTAACCGTTCAGGCCAGCAAACCTAGTTGCTGCACCCATACCCCCATCTCTCCAACAAAATAGGTGTGGTAGCCCTCGACCTCGATGTTGTAGACAGTGGCCAGATAGCTTTCGTAATCACCGAGTTCATTCAGAGCATCATCGTTATAGTGCGCCTGCGCCCTAAAGGTAATATCCGCACGTACGTTTTTGTCTTCAAAACACACATAGTGGCCATCTAAATCCAAGGGTTTGTCATGCGCCCCTCCGTACTGTGCCTGATGCCAGCCAAGACCTGGCGTAGATGTTTTTTTAATTGGTGCTGTGCCTGAAATCTTTGCCAAGTCTCCATTATTTAGCAAAACAACCTCAAAAGACTCCAGTTGTTCCACGGATTTCCATATTGGCCGCTCGTAATAATCGCAGAGTGCTGGTTGTTTTATGTTCTGGACGCCAAGCATCCAAAATGGATGGTTCGGCGTAACAATCAACACCTCAACTCCGGGATTACTCGAATACTTGCTTGTCTTGTCAATGTTGATGTATTCGACATACCACACCTCCTTGTTTTGGAACTCGAAGGTATTGACCACTCGCTTATAGGCCGTTTCGCCATCGCCCGATTCGGGCTTGGACAAAACATAATCGTCTACTTCGATATCCTGAATCGGCTTTAGGCCCTCCCTTGTATGGACGAGCGTCCCCGCCGCGAAACACCCAATTGCTCGCGGGTTACGTTGTCCGTATCTTTCTTCAGGAATCCGTTCCATTTCTTGTTCCTGTCACCGCTTCGCTTGTGGGCGGGTTTAAGTTGTCAGTCACGCTCGATCAGGCACACCGCCTCGGCCGCAATGCCTTCGCCGCGGCCAGTGAACCCGAGTTTCTCGGTGGTGGTGGCCTTGACGTTGACGCGGTCGATGGCGATGCCGAGGTCGTCGGCGATGTGCGCGGTCATACGCGCGATGTGCGGCGCCATTTTGGGGGCTTGCGCAATGATGGTGGCGTCGACGTTGCCGACGCGCCAGTTGCGTTGCTTTAATTGCTCCGCCACGCGGCGCAGCAGGATGCGGCTGTCGATGCCGGAAAACGCGGCGTCGGTATCGGGAAAATGGCGGCCGATATCGCCCAGCCCAGCAGCGCCTAAGAGCGCATCGCAGATCGCGTGCAACAGTACGTCGGCGTCAGAATGACCGGCCAGTCCCATTTCATGGGGAATGTCGACGCCGCCGATGATGAGTTTGCGGTTGTCGGCAAAGGCATGCACATCGAAGCCGTGGCCGATGCGCACATCACTCATTCAACTTCCCCTGAATCAGGCTCGCAAGTTCCATGTCCTGCGGATAGGTGACCTTGAGATTACGGCTGTCGGATTCGACCAGTCTGGGCTGCAGGCCGAGTTGTTCGATGGCCGAAGCTTCGTCGGTCATGTCGCTGCCAGCGGCGCGCAGGGCTTCGACCAGTTTGCCGTGACGAAACATTTGTGGCGTTTGCGCCTGCCACAGGCCGGCACGCGGTACGGTGGCCTCTGCCCTCGCGCCGGATGAAGCGTCGGCCGCGGCACGCTTGAGGGTATCGGCCACCGGCACGGCGAGCAGGCCTCCGACCGGATCATCGGCGACTTCTGTCAGCAGCTTGTCCAGCATTTCGTCGGGCAAACAGGGCCGTGCTGCATCGTGTACCAGCACCCAGTCATCGGCGGCACAGACAGTCGACATCGCTTCGAGGCCGTTCAATACCGTCTCGGCACGCGTCTTTCCGCCACAGCGCAGGATTTCGATACGCTCTTCCCAGCCCTGCCACTCGTAGTTGTTCCAGCGTTTGTCGGTGGGCGAGAGAACGATAAACAGTTTGGTGATGCGCGGTTCACGCGCCAGCACCATCATGGCGTGCGCGATCATCGGAACCGAATTGAGCAGCATGTACTGCTTTTCAACTGACCCACCCATGCGCGAACCACTGCCTGCAGCGGGGATTAATGCGTAAAAATTCATGCGTCGCCTCCAGGCGCTAAGACTTCACGATTGCCATTGCTTTGTTGGGGCGACACCAGACCGGCGCGCTCCATGTCTTCGACCATGCGGGCGGCGCGATTGTAGCCAATACGCAGTTGACGCTGCACCGACGAGATTGACGCGCGACGCGACTTCAACACGTAGGCCACGGCTTGGTCATACAGAGGGTCGGCTTCCGCGTTCGCTTCGCCGAACTCGCCGCCCTCGCCCCCTTCTTCGGCAGATTCGAGGATGCCTTCGATGTATTCGGGTTCGCCCAGCGACTTCAGGTAATCAACCACGCGGTGGACTTCGCTGTCCGACACGAAAGCGCCGTGTACGCGTTGCGGCATGCCGGTGCCGGGCGGCAGGTAGAGCATGTCGCCCTGCCCCAGCAAGGCTTCGGCACCCATCTGATCGAGGATGGTGCGCGAGTCGATTTTGCTCGATACCTGGAACGAAATCCGCGTCGGGATGTTGGCCTTGATCAGGCCGGTAATGACGTCGACCGACGGCCGCTGCGTCGCCAGAATCAAATGGATGCCCGCCGCCCGCGCCTTCTGCGCCAGCCGCGCGATGAGTTCCTCGACCTTCTTGCCGACCACCATCATCAGGTCGGCCAGTTCGTCAATCATCACCACGATCATCGGCAGGGTGTCCAAAGGCTCGGGATTGTCCGGCGTCAGGCTGAACGGATGCGTCAGCGGCGTGCCGGCCTTCTTCGCGTCGCGCACTTTCTGGTTGTAGCCAGCGAGGTTGCGCACGCCGACGGCTGACAACAGCTTGTAGCGCCGTTCCATTTCGCCGACGCACCAGTTAAGCGCGCTGGCAGCCTGCCGCATGTCGGTGACCACCGGCGCCAGTAGATGCGGAATGCCTTCGTAGATCGACAGCTCGAGCATCTTGGGGTCGACCATGATCATGCGCACCGCGGACGGGTCCGCCTTGTACACCAGTGACAAAATCATGGCGTTGACGCCGACCGACTTGCCCGAACCGGTGGTACCTGCCACCAGCAGGTGCGGCATCTTGCCCAGATCGGCCACCACCGGATTGCCTGCAATATCCTTGCCCAGGGTAATGGTCAGCGGGCTGGTGCTGTCGTGATACGCCTTGGAGCCGAGAATCTCGGACAGCCGCACCATTTGCCGCTTGGGATTGGGAATTTCCAGCCCCATGGTGTGTTTGCCGGGAATCGCTTCGACCACACGGATGCTGACCACTGACAAGGTGCGCGCCAGATCCTTCGACAGGTTGACGATCTGGCTGCCTTTGACGCCGACAGCCGGCTCGATTTCGTAGCGGGTGATGACCGGACCCGGCGACGCCGATACGACTTTGACCACAACCCCGAACTCGGCCAGCTTGCGTTCGATCATCAGCGACGTATAGGCCAGCGATTCCGCGCTCGCGGTTTCCACCACTTCGTCCGCCGGGTCGAGCAGATGCAGCGGCGGTAGCGGCGAATCGGGGAGTTCGGAAAACAGTGGCGCCTGTTTTTCAGTGACGGCACGCTGCGATTGCGGAATCTCTCTCACCACCGGCTCGATGCGGATGGGCGGCGATTCGACCATTTTTTTCTTTTCCACCAAAACCTTGGCTTCGCGTTTTTGCTGTGCCACTTCGCCCAGCTTGCGGTCGCGATAGGCCTGCCAGCGCTGGAGGGTTTTCTCGTACGCGCTTTCCACCGCTTCGCCGGTCCGCTCGGCCATGCTGAGCCACGACATGCCGGAAAACAGGCTGAAACCCACTGCCATCAGCAACAGCAGCACCAGCGACCCACCGGTAAAGCCGAGCAGCGCGCCCGCCGTCGCACCCACGCCGGAACCCAGTACACCGCCATGGGCATCAGGCAAGCTCACCGTCCAATGCCAGGCACGCAGCCATTCAACGCCGGTGCTCGTCAGCAGCAACAGGCTGAACCCACCCAGTCGAACCCAGCGTTGCTGCCGTCCACTTGCCAGCGGCACTTCGTCGAGATGGCGGAAAGTGCGTATGACGTAGGCCACAGCCAACAGCACCCACCACCAGGCCGACACGCCAAACAGCATCAGCATCAGGTCCGACAGCCACGCGCCAAAACGGCCGCCCAGGTTGTGCAGCGCGCCGCCGTCTCCGGTGGTGCTGAAACTGGGGTCCGCTACGTTGTGGGTGATCAGGATTGCGGTCAGCAAAATCGCGGTAAACCCCACCAGCAACGCGCGGGCTTCACGCAACAAACGCTGCATGCGGGGCGGCAATGGGGTCGACGGACGGGAAGCGGGACGCGCCATGGGAACTTATCGAATAATTGTGCTCTGAATTATCGCGGATATTGCATCCGGACGCGAGATGAAAGCCGTGCCGGACCGATTACCGGGCTGGCAGAAAGGCAATGCTGCCGCCAACATTGGTTAGAATAAGCGACTTACCCTTTCCACCATTCTGAGACCACGCCATGAGCACCGTCCACCACAAACTCATTATTCTCGGTTCCGGCCCCGCTGGTTATTCCGCCGCTGTGTATGCCGCGCGCGCCAACCTCTCGCCCGTCGTCATCACCGGCATGCAGCAGGGCGGCCAGTTGATGACCACTACCGAAGTCGATAACTGGCCCGCCGACGTCGACGGCGTGCAGGGCCCCGAGCTGATGGACCGCTTTCAGCGCCACGCCGAACGTTTCAAGACCGAAATCATTTTCGACCAGATCAATAGCGTCAAGCTGACCGAAAAGCCGTTCACCCTGGTGGGCGACTCCGGCACCTACACCTGCGATGCGCTGATCATCGCCACCGGCGCCTCGGCCATGTACCTCGGCCTGCCCTCCGAAGAAGCCTTCATGGGCAAGGGCGTGTCGGGCTGCGCCACCTGCGATGGCTTCTTCTACAAAAACCAGGAAGTGGCCGTCATCGGCGGTGGCAACACCGCGGTTGAAGAAGCGCTGTATCTCGCCAACATTGCCAGCCACGTCACCCTGGTGCATCGCCGCGACACCTTCAAGTCCGAAAAAATCCTGGTCGACCACCTGATGGCCAAGGTCAAGGAAGGCAAGATCACCCTCGCCCTCGACCACACCCTGGACGAAGTGCTGGGCGACAAGACCGGCGTCACCGGCATGCGCATCAAGAGCACCAAGGACGACAGCACCCAGGACATCAAGCTCACCGGCGTTTTCATCGCCATCGGCCACAAGCCCAACACCGCCATTTTCGAAGGCCAGATCGATTTGGAAGGCGGCTACATCGTCACCAAGAGCGGCAACAAGGGCAACGCCACTGCCACCAACATCGAAGGCGTCTACGCCGCCGGCGACGTGCAGGACCATATCTATCGTCAGGCCGTCACCAGCGCTGGTACCGGTTGTATGGCTGCACTCGATGCCGAGCGTTACCTGGATGCACTCGGCAAGGCTGCCAGCTGATCCGGTTGGCTTGTTTGGCAACATAACCCAGCCATGAAGCGCGGTCGCGGCACAGCACTGGGGGCGGTCTCGCTTGAGGCCCT
This sequence comes from Thiobacillus sp., assembly GCA_030679915.1. Lineage (GTDB taxonomy): Bacteria > Pseudomonadota > Gammaproteobacteria > Burkholderiales > Thiobacillaceae > Thiobacillus. The sequence goes on along the minus strand of JAUXRY010000023.1, from coordinate 1,279 downwards.
CGCCCGCTTTCGCCGCACCGTGATCGCCGAAGCGGCCGCCCACAGCGCGGCGCGCCCCGCCCCGCCCCCTTCCCCTCCCATAGATGGTCCGGCAGCTTTTCGCCTGGCCGTTGCTGACGTCACGCCGCTGCCGCCGTCCAACCGCGCCGAGATGCCACGTCAACGCCCAAAAGCCATCACCCGGCATGCGCGCAACGAGCAATACATCGTGGTCGACGCATTATCCGACCCGTGGGAGATGGACGCCGCAGTCTCAGCCAATGAAGAACAGGCGTTCGTGCGCTCGGGTGTGCCCACCGCCACGCTCAAAAAAATGCGGCGCGGCGGTTGGGCCATACGCGGCGAACTTGACCTGCACGGCCACACCGGCGACGAAGCCAGGATGGCATTGATCACCTTCCTCAATCGATGCCATCTTGAAGACCGGCGCTGCGTACGCATCATCCACGGCAAAGGCTATGGTTCAAAGAATCGCTTGCCGGTCCTCAAAAACAAGGTGCACCACTGGCTGATGCAACGTGAAGACGTCCTCGCGTTCTGCCAGGCACCCACCAACGACGGCGGCGCCGGCGCTGTCATCGTCCTCCTCAAATCATCCACTCGATAAGGAAACCCCACCATGAGCGATCCCGTCATCCAGGACTTCGAACTCCCCTCCACCGGCGACACCGTCTTCAAACTGTCCGACCATCGTGGCAAAAACGTCGTCGTCTACTTCTACCCCAAGGACAACACCTCCGGCTGCACCCTCGAAGGTCAGGAGTTCCGCGATCTGTACGCTGATTTCGGCAAGGCCAACACGATTGTGGTGGGCATCTCGCGCGACAGCCTCAAATCGCACGAAGGCTTCAAGGCTGAGTTTCAGTTTCCGTTCGAACTATTGGCGGATACCGAGGAAAAGGTTTGCGAACTGTTTGGCGTGATGAAGTTGAAGAACATGTATGGAAAACAGGTGCGAGGCGTTGAGCGCAGCACGTTTGTGTTTGGTGGGGAGGGGAAGTTGGTCAAGAGCTGGCGCGGGTTGAAGGCGCCGGGACATGCGGCGGAGGTGTTGGGGTTTGTGCAGACGCTATAAACCGCCGTTCGCCCTGAGCTTGTCGAAGGGTTTGTTCGTTATGGTGAGGTGTTCGCAGGACAACTGACCGTTGGCCGGGGTTGCCGGCGGCAAGTTACTTTCTTTTGCTTCGCCAAAAGAAAGTAACCAAAGAAAAGGCGACCCCGCTCACCCCCGAAATCCCGAAAATCGAGCCCGCCGGATGGGCGGCAAAGAACTCGCCCC
>JAUXRY010000016.1 GCA_030679915.1 Thiobacillus sp. | reverse complement strand
GACACCCTGACCTGATCAGAGAGCGCCGTCGAAATGGCAAGTCGATTGCACAGCAGGAATTAAAAACGGCATGGAGATTCCACGCCGTTTTTTTATGTCGATGATTTGGCTGAAAAGGGGTTTTTCTACAGCGTCAACGTTTGGTGTAGGGGAACAGGCCGTTGTCCATCAAGCGCTGGATTTCCTTGCGTTTGATTTCGAGGCCGTTCTTTGACATCTCGAGCAGCGTATCAAGACGACGTAGCAGCCCGGCCTCGTCGCCCTGGTACTCATGGCCTAGCCGCGCGCAGTTGACCGTCACCACGCCGACCGATCCGGTCTGTTCGGCCGACCCGAACAAACCGTTACCGCGTTTCAATAATTCTCTGAGGTCGAGCTGCAGGCGGCAGCACATCGAGCGGATGTGGTTCGGCTTCATTTCGGAATTGATGAAGTTCTGGAAATAGGGCAAACCGTAGCGCGCGGTCATGGCGAACAGCCGGTCGGCGTTTTCCGACTCCCACGGGAATTCCGGCGTCATGTTGTAGGTGGGGATGGGGAAGGTGAACACCCGGCCTTTAGCATCGCCGGTGGTCATCACCTCGATATACGCACGGTTGATCATGTCCATCTCGACCTGCAGATCGCCGTAGGTAAAAGGCATTTCTTTGCCGGCGATGATCGGGATCTGTTCGCGCAGATCCTCGGGGCAGGTCCAGTCGAAAGTGAGATTGGTGAACGGTGTCTGCGTGCCCCAGCGCGAGGGCACGTTGAGGTTGTAAGTCAGTTCCTGGATGCATTGCTTGACCTGTTCGTAGCCCATTGCATCCTGACGGATGAATGGCGCCATGTAGGTGTCGAACGACGAAAATGCCTGCGCGCCGGCCCATTCGTTCTGCAGCGTGCCGAGGAAGTTGACGATCTGGCCGACCGCTGAGGACATGTGTTTGGGCGGCCCGGCTTCGACTTTGCCTGGCACCCCATTGAGACCTTCGTGCAACAAGGTGCGCAATGACCAGCCAGCGCAGTAGCCGGCCAGCATATCGAGGTCGTGCACATGCAGCGAGCCATCGCGATGCGCTTGGCCCAGTTCGGGCGCATAGACGTGGTTGAGCCAGTAGTTGGCCACCACCTTGCCCGACACATTGAGGATCAGTCCGCCCAGCGAATAACCCTGGTTGGCGTTGGCGTTGACCCGCCAATCCTGCCGCGACAGGTATTCGTTGATCGACGCTTCCACATCGACCACGGTCTTGCGGTCCTGACGCAGCTTTTTGTGGGTTTCGCGATAAACGATATAGACGCGAGCGGTGGCGAAGTGGTTGGCGGCAATCAAGCTTTGCTCGACCACGTCCTGGATGCGTTCGATGTCCGGCGGCGTTGTGGGGAAGAGGTAGCTCATCACCTTGACCACCTGGGCGGTCAGCAAATCTGCCTCGGTATCGCCGAATTCACCGCTGGCCTGGGCGGCACGCAACAGTGCAGACCGTATCTTCCCGGCATCGAAATCCGCCCGCTGCCCGTCACGCTTGACCACCTCACGCAAGGTCCTTGTAACGGCCATATCCGTGTCCACAGCAATCATCTCAACCTCCAAAATTATCAACATCTAGTGTTTGATTAATATCAAAGATACAACATGCTGATAAAACGTCAAGTTGAATTTAAGATTCTGTTGTCGCGTTAGTGCCCGGAGTGATAGGGTGAGCTCGTTAGCCACAGGCGACCATGTTCCACACATGTCACCACCACGCGGCTTTATGTGAGTCAACCCGCATTTACCCACGAATTGTTCAGTGCACGACTACTTCAAATCGGCAGTCATGACGCCTGTCATCAAATATTCGATCAGGTCCTGCACCGGCCGGATCTCGCTGCCGAACGGCAGGCTTTCACTACCGCGGAAAAACAACCCCTTGTTGACCTCGCCCTTGAGCGCGGCGACCAGTTGCGAATCAATGCAGAACTGCCCAGCCTTTTCGAGGCCGTCGCGCAGGCCACAGTGCGTCAGGCAATGCAGGCCGATGGCACAGCGCTTGGGGTCGGCCTTCGCCACCGCCTGCAGTTTGCTTTCGCGCTTCATGTAATTGGCAAGCCATGGCGTATTCACCGCGCGCGCCGGTAGCCCGGCCACACTCATGAAAGTGACGATGTCCTCCGGCCTGGCGTCGGCCAGCACGTGCTTGAAATTGATGTGGGCGTCACCTTCTTCGCTTACCGCAAACGGGGTGCCAACCTGCACGGCACTCGCCCCCAGCGCCAACGCGCCCAGCAGTTTTTCGTGGCTGTTGATACCGCCGCCAACGATGATGGGAATCTGTTCGCGCGCGATGCCCAGGTCGTCGAACACCTTGAAAATACCGGGCAGCACTTCGGCGAAATTGAAACGTTCATTGGCCAGTTCGGCCGGATTCGGCGCGCCGAGGTGCCCACCTGCATACAAAGGATGCTCGATCACAATGGCGTCGGGCAGTCGCTGCTTGCGTGTCCATTTTTTCAACACGATGGCGACGCCGCGCGCGTCCGACAGGATCGGAATCAGCGCAATATCAGGAAAGTCCTCGGTCATTTCGGGCAGGTCAAGCGGCAACCCCGCGCCCATCACGATGGCCTGCGCGCCAGAAGCGCATGCCTGCCGAATCAACGCCGGATGCTCGGTCACGGCCTTCATCACGTTGACAGCCACCATCCCGTTGCCCGCAGCGAGTTCGAGCGCAGCCTTGATCTCGCGATCGAGCGCAATCAGATTCAATCGATTGAGTTCATTCTTGTCGCGACAATGCTTTGCCTGTTCCGACAGATCGGCGTGATGGTGACGTAGATCGATGCTCGCAATCGTGCCCATCGCACCGGCACGCGCCACGGTTCCTGCCAGCCGATGCGCTGAAATCCCCACGCCCATGCCGCCCTGAACGATGGGCAAAAGCGTTTTTCCGCCTAGGAAAAAGGATTGAGGCGTAATCATTCCACTGCTTTCGATCTTCATAATGCGGCCATTATAGTCTTTTGAGACCTGTTTATCCTTATATAGGTATCCGTAATTACGTCTCGGGGGTGTCCATGGGGTTCACCCACTCAGCCTAAACGCCTACAATGCTCGGTCTTACTGGCCGCCCTCACCACCCATGTTCACCGGCATCATTCAATCCATCGGCCGCATCCACGAATACGACGCGCGCGGCGCTGACGCGCGCATGGTCATTATTGGCGGCGGACTGGATTTTTCCGACGTTGCGCTGGGCGACAGTATTGCAGTCAACGGTGTTTGCCTGACCGCGGTTGCACTGACTTCTGACAGCTTCACGGTCGATGTTTCTGCCGAAACCCTGCGCTGCACCGAAGGCTTTGCACCGGGTGCCGAAGTCAATCTGGAGAAAGCATTGCGGCTGGCAGACCGGCTTGGCGGGCATCTGGTATCGGGACATGTTGATGGTGTGGGCACGGTGCACCGTTTCACGCCAGTGGGTGAATCCCATCTGCTGGAAATCGACGCGCCACATCATCTTGCGCGCTACATCATTCGCAAGGGCTCGATTACGGTGAATGGTGTGTCACTGACAGTGAATGCAGTGGAAGGCGGTCGCTTTGCGCTGAACCTGATTCCGCACACGCTGGAGCAGACCACGCTCAAGAATTTGGACGCGGGCAGCCGCGTCAACCTGGAAGTCGACATGATTGCGCGCTATGTCGAACGCCTGACGCAATTTACAAACACCACGGATAAAGATTGATAAGGAACAACGACTGATGAGCCTCGCCTCCACCCAGGAAATAATCGAAGAAATGAAAGCCGGCCGCATGGTCGTGCTGGTCGACGAGGAAGATCGCGAAAACGAAGGCGACCTGGTGATGGCCGCCGAGCACGTCACGCCCGAAGCCATCAACTTCATGGCCAAGTACGGACGTGGGCTGATCTGCCTGACGTTGACCGATGCACGTTGCCGCCAGCTCGGCCTGAAGCAGATGGTGAATGACAACCAGGCACAGCACAGCACTGCTTTTACTGTTTCGATTGAAGCGGCTGAAGGGGTAACCACGGGCATTTCCGCAGGCGACCGTGCAGTCACCATTCAGGCGGCGGTCAAAAAGAATGCCCTGCCCACCGACATTGTCCAGCCCGGTCACATTTTCCCGCTGCGCGCGCAGCCCGGTGGCGTGCTGGTACGCGCTGGACACACCGAAGCCGGCTGCGATCTGGCAGGCCTCGCCGGACTCGAACCCGCCTCGGTGATCTGTGAAATCCTCAAGGACGACGGCACCATGGCGCGGTTGCCCGACCTGATTCCGTTCGCGCAGGAGCATGGCCTGAAAATCGGCGCCATTGCCGACCTGATCCATTACCGCAGCCAGACCGAAAGCCTGGTTGAGCGTGCAGCTGACCGTCTGATCCAGACCGTGTACGGCGCGTTCCGTCTGGTGGCCTACCGCGACAAATGCGCCAATGAAACGCATCTCGCGCTGGTCAAGGGCGAGATCCTGGCTGACAAGGAAACCTTGGTTCGCGTGCATGAGCCGCTCTCGGTGATGGACTTTCTCGACGTCACCGGCGGCGGCCACTCGTGGCCAATTCTGGGGGCGATGGAACGTATTGCCGAATCGCAGTGCGGTGTGATCGTTCTGCTGCATCGTCCGGAAACAGCCGCTGCCCTGCTCGAGCGCATCAACCCGGCACCGGCCAGCGACCGAAAATACGATCTGCGCGATTACGGCATCGGCTCACAAATCCTGCGCGACCTCGGCGTGGGGAAAATGAAGCTGTTGGCCAGCCCGCGCAAAATGCCCGCGATGGATGGCTTCGGTCTGGAAGTAACCGGCTATGCTGAAAAGGCTTAGCTCGACCGACACCTTGTTCCGCCAACATAAACAGACCAATTTCTGAAAGGGCACCCCATGGGCACCAGCAACAATCTATCCGAACTCGACCCCATCTATCAGGGCGCAGGCCTCAAAATTGGCATCGTCATGAGCCGTTTCAACAGAGACATCTGCGAAGGCCTTTTGTCAGCCTGCCAAACCCAGCTGGTCAAACTGGGCGTCGCCACAGACGATGTCCTGCTGGTCGATGTACCCGGTGCGCTTGAGCATCCGCTAGCGCTGCAAAAAATGGCGCAATCAGGAAATTACGACGCCCTCATCGCCCTCGGCGCGGTTGTGCGAGGCGACACCTATCACTTTGAGCTGGTCTCGAACCAATCTGCGCGCGGCATTCTCGATGTGCAACTGGAAACCGGTATCCCGATTGCCAACGCAGTCCTCACCGTCGATACCGTCGAGCAAGCCCACATTCGCATGGCCGACAAGGGTAGTGATGCCGCGCGCGTGGCCGTTGAAATGGCCAACCTGTTGAAGCGGCTTTGAGATGGCCGGTTCCCGTAAAATTGCCCGCGAATTCACCCTGCAAGGCGTCTACGCCTGGCTGGTCGGCGGCGCCGATATCACCCTGATCGCCGCCAACCTCCAGGAGGACCCGCAGTTCAAACGTGTGGACGAAGCGTATTTCCGCACGCTGCTATACGGGGTCATCAAGGATGAAGACCTGTTGAGCACACGCATTGCGCTTTGTCTCGACCGTCCGATCGCCGAACTCTCTCCGATTGAGCGCGGCATTCTGCTGATCGGCGCGTATGAATTAGTAAGCTGCCTCGACGTACCGTGGCGCGTTGCCATCAACGAAGGCGTTGAACTGGCGAAAAAATTCGGCGGCACCGACGGTCACAAATACATCAATGGCGTGCTCGACAAGTTCGCGCAGGATGTCCGTGCGGTCGAAATCGCACACGCCAAACAGGCCAAGGCATAACAAGGTTTGAGCGGCTCCATGCGCCCTCGCCCTAGTGTTATCGCCTGCCAAACCCATGGAATTTGATCTCATTGCCAAATACTTCACCCGCGCCACGCCTGATGCGGCGTTGGGTGTGGGCGATGATTGCGCTTTGTTGGCGCCTTCACCCGGCATGCAACTCGCCGTCTCCAGCGACATGCTGCTCGAAGGCCGCCATTTTTCGCCGCAAGATAGCCCCGCCGGCATCGGCCACAAGTCGTTGGCAGTGAACCTGTCCGACCTCGCGGCGATGGGCGCCACGCCGCGCTGGGCGACGCTCTCCATCGCACTGCCCGAGGTCGACGATGCCTGGCTCACGGCGTTTTCACGTGGCTTTTTTCGCATGGCCGATCTGCACGGCATCGAACTGGTCGGCGGCGACACCACCCGCGGCGCACTGACGATCAGCATCACGGTAATCGGCGAAGTGCCCCCCGGACAGGCGCTGCGCCGCGACGGCGCGCAGGCCGGCGACGATATCTGGGTGTCCGGCGTGCTGGGTTCGGCAGCGATGGCGCTGGCCTATCGTCAAGGCCGCTTGCTCATGGAGCAGATTGATGCCGCCAAAGTGCTGCCTGCGCTTTACCTGCCCATGCCACGCGTAGAACTCGGCATTGCACTACGCGGTATCGCCCATAGCGCAATCGATATTTCGGATGGCCTGTTGGGCGATCTCGGCCACATTCTGGAACGCTCTCAAGTCGGCGCTACATCCATCGGAGCTAGGCTCGAATTTGCAGCGATACCCACCTTGCCTGTCGTGCAAGGCTATCTGCATGAAGCCGTCGCGCGCGATTGCGTTCTGGCGGGTGGCGATGATTACGAACTGTGTTTTACCGCGCCACAAGCCAAACGGGACCTCGTACTGACTGCTGCAAATGATGCGGGGGTATCCGTCTCTCGTATCGGCCTTATCACCGCAGAACCCGGCCTCACGGTCACGGATGCGGAGGGTCAACCCCTACTGATCGAACGCACCGGCCATGACCATTTTGCGGCCTGATTTCAAATTTCTGCTCGCGCATCCCGCGCATCTGATTGCCTTCGGTTTCGGCAGCGGCCTCGCACCCAAGGCACCCGGCACAGTCGGTACGCTGTTGGGTCTACCGCTGTTCTGGCTCATCCTCGCTGTCGCGCCCGACCTGCCGAACCAGATCATTCTCATCATCGCTACCTTTCTGCTTGGCGTGTGGGCCTGTGGCCGCACCGGCCGTGCGCTCGGCGTCGCCGACCATGGCGGCATGGTATGGGACGAGATCGTCGCGTTTGCGCTGGTGTTATTGTTTACGCCGATGAGCTGGTTGTGGATTGCCATCGCATTTGCGCTATTCCGCCTGTTCGATATTCTGAAACCCTGGCCCATCCGCCAGGCCGATATCCACCTGAAAAATGGCTTCGGCGTCATGTTCGACGACCTGCTGGCAGCAGGCTACGCAATCGCCGCCCTGAAAGGACTGCAATGGCTCGTGTAAGCGACGAAGAACTGAATCAGCTTGCCATCGAACTGGGCGACAAGCTGAAAGCCCGTGGCTGGATGCTAGCCACTGCCGAATCCTGCACCGGTGGCTGGGTGGGACAACTGGTCACCGCCATCCCCGGCAGTTCCAGCTGGTACGAACGTGGCTTCATTACGTATGCCAACGATGCCAAGATCGAAATGCTCGGCGTGCCGGCTGAAATCCTCGCCACCCACGGCGCCGTCTCCGAAGAAACCGCCAGCGCCATGGCGGCCGGCGCACTGGCCAACAGCCACGCGCAAGCCGCACTCGCCATTTCCGGCATTGCCGGTCCCGGCGGCGGCACCCCGCAAAAACCGGTGGGGCTGGTGTGTTATGGCTGGGCGCTGGCGGATGGCACGCTGATGTCGTCCACCTGCCGCCTCGGCGGCGACCGCGAAGAAATCCGCTCGCGTGCCGTTGCCGCAGCCTTGCGTGGTTTGATCGACCTGATCGCTTAACCCGTTCTAGTAAAACGCCCACGCCGCAAACTGCTCAATCTCGTCCCGGTTCAGCAACATCAGTTGGTTGGCGTTCGGGTTCATCGCGTGATCCGGCGTGGTATCGACGTTCAGGCGCTGCAACACATAACCCAGCAAGGCGCGCCGTACCTCGACTTCGATGATGTCGCCGCTCGCGCCATAGTCCAGCAGCAAACTCTCGCGCTTCTGCGCATCCAGCCCGCTATGCGGGGCCAACTTCAGGCTCACGCTTTCCACCCAGTCATCGTCATATTGCATGTTCGACTCGGCCGGCATATCGAGGCATTCCGCCTCAACAATGCGCGACAACACAAAGTCACGAAAATCACAGGTCTCCTCGTTATAGGCACGGATATGCCAGCGCAGGCCGGTATTCACCAAACTGTGTGGCTCCAGCATCCGTTCGTTGTCGCTGTCGCGGTCCGACAGTGAACGATACGCCACGCGCAGCTTGCGGCCGCCATGAATCGCCCGGGTGATCTGCGCCAGGGTGTGCTTGCTGGGCAAGCGAGCGGGCAGCGGCAAGGCGGCTGTCGGCAGGCCGTAAATCAGCGCCGACCCATACGGCCCACTCGCTACCGCCAGATTGGCCGCAATCACCGGCAGCACCGCGGCAGGCCTGAGGTCGGCGAATATCGCGCCAAACCCCGGCCCCGGCACAAAACCGAACACGCTGTGGTTGTAGACCAGATTGCCCGGAGCCAGATCGTTATAGAGCTTGAGATCCTTGGTCGCCGCCGGGTCGGACAGGCCAAATGCCCGCGCCACGTCGCTACGCGTCACCACGCCGGTATACCAGGCCATGACCTCGATGTAGTGCAGCCGCTGCCGTGTGGCCCACTTCACATCCAGCCGCATCCGCTCTTTAGTGTTCATCTCCCCCGCCCCGCGTTGTTCTTGTCCCTTGAAATTATAGGAGGATGCCGCCCCAATACAAACAATTACTTCGTATTTAATGCGTAGGTGATATTTTGTATTGACATTGATAAATGTATGGCCTACATTGCGTCCATGGCGAACCGCACGTTCGCCGGCAAACGAACCACTCAACCGAAACAGGAGAGACACCATGGCAACATCCCCCGCAGCACTGGCCGACGACAAATCCAAAGCCCTCGCCGCCGCACTGGGCCAGATCGAAAAGCAGTTCGGCAAAGGCTCGGTGATGCGCCTGGGCGACCACGATGTCTCGCGCGACATCCAGTCCATCTCCACCGGCTCGCTCGGGCTCGACATCGCGCTCGGCATCGGCGGCCTGCCGCGTGGCCGGGTGGTCGAAATCTACGGCCCGGAATCGTCCGGCAAAACCACGCTGACCCTGCAAGTCATTGCCGAAATGCAGAAAATCGGCGGCACCGCTGCGTTCATCGACGCCGAACACGCGCTCGACCCCAACTACGCACAAAAACTCGGCGTCGACGTCGACAACCTGCTGGTGTCGCAACCCGACACCGGTGAACAGGCGCTGGAAATCGCCGACATGCTGGTGCGCTCCGGATCGGTCGACGTCGTCGTCATTGACTCCGTCGCCGCGCTCACCCCCAAGGCCGAAATCGAAGGCGAGATGGGCGACTCGCACATGGGCCTGCAGGCCCGCCTGATGAGCCAGGCGCTCAGGAAGCTCACCGCCAACATCAAGCGCACCAACACCCTGGTCATCTTCATCAACCAGATCCGGATGAAAATCGGCGTCATGTTCGGCAGCCCCGAAACCACCACTGGCGGCAACGCGCTCAAGTTTTATGCGTCGGTCCGCCTCGATATCCGCCGCATAGGCGCTATCAAGAAAGGCGACGAAATCGTCGGCAACGAAACCAAGGTCAAGGTCGTCAAGAACAAGGTCTCGCCCCCGTTCAAGGAAGCCTTCTTCGACATTCTGTACGGCCAGGGAATCTCGCGCGAAGGCGAAGTCATCGAACTCGGTGTCGTCCACAAAATCGTCGACAAATCCGGCGCCTGGTACGCCTACAACGGCGAAAAAATCGGCCAGGGCAAGGACAACGCGCGTGAATACCTGAAAGAGCACCCGGAAATCGCCAAGGAAATCGAAGCCAAAGTCCGCGCCGCCGTCGGCGTCAAAGCCTCTGGTGTCGCCCCCGAAATTGAAGCCGACGCCTGAACCCGGCACGCTGCGTGAACGTGCCCTCGGCTTGCTGGCGCGGCGTGAACACAGCCGCGCCGAGCTCGCCCGCAAGCTCGAGACAGCCGGCTTTGCCCGCGAAGAGATTGGTAACTTGGTGGATACGTTCGAGGCGAAGAACTGGCTTTCCGACCAACGCTTCGCCGAAAGCTACGTCGCCGATCATCGCGCACGCGCAGGCAGCATCAAGCTGGCCTACGACCTGAGGCAGCGTGGTGTACCGGATTCGATCATTGCAGGCGTATTAAGCGATAACCGCGACAGCGAACTCGAACGGGCGCGTGCAGTTTGGAAAAAAAAATTCGGCGCATCGCCCACCAATGCAGCCGAAAAGGCCAAACAAATCCGCTTCATGCAAAGCCGGGGCTTTGCCGGCGACATCATACGGCACGCAATCGGCAATACAGCCGAAGACTAAAAAGAGGGAATGCCGCCTTGTTTCTTGGGATAAGAGAAAACCGGCCCGCTCCAACCATGCCGGATTCATCTCTGAAAAAAGAAAGCCCCTCCGAGAGGGGCTTTCTTAAACAGCAGGGGCCAAAACCACCCCCTAACATTTCCAACGAAAAGAACTTAGGTACAGTTTTTTGGCTTGTATTTAGCATCCAATGATGACGTGCAAGCCCAAGTACCAGCGGTCGCATCACGTGTCCAAACGATGGTTTTGGCATTAAAGTTGGCCGCATTTCCAGCTTTGGTAGTACAGGTAATAACAGTCGTCCCCGTAAGTGTATTATTACAATAGGTAGTTGAAGCCACAATACCAATAAAACCCGCGTCAGTGGATGTTAAAGAAGGCGCATTCCCATTGCCTACAGCCAGCTCAAAGCCAACTTTACCTGGAGTAACTTCAGCAAGCGCAGAGGCAGCTTGACCACGGATTGTGTAATCCTGATACGCTGGAATCGCTACCGCCGCCAAAATGCCGATAATCGCCACCACAATCATCAGTTCAATCAGGGTGAAACCTTGTTGTGCTTTCTTCATCATTTTAAATCTCCTAGGGTTAACTGGAACACGGAGCGCCGTGCCTGCAGATATATTCAGCATGGAGCATGCCAACCGTGTCCTAGCAAATAGATACTGGTATCAATCGACCGAAGCACCTTGAATTGACAGGTATTTCTCGAATAAAAAAGTCCTTCTAATTTATATAGTCAGTCATAACACGTGCCATTAAACGGTATCTATGTGACCCATATAGTCACTACACCATACGCGATCCTTTACTAAATTTTGTGCGAATAGACTAATGGAAGTTAACTTTTAAATTCTTATGAGGCACAATGAGCGGCAAGAAACACGACTTATCTGAAGCTTTACTGGCTGGGCACCTCGGCCACATTAAGCATGAACTACTCACTAATACAGCGGCAATACCCACAACAGCAAGAGCAGCAGGCAATCAAGGGGAAAATCGGTAAGTTGTCTTTCGAGATTCCCCGCGAACGTCACTGTAGCCTCGAGCCGCAACCGATCCCCAAGCACCCTATTTTCACTATCAACTCCATTGAATCGTTGGGCGCGCTCAAAAACCAAGTGCAACATTTTTTGGAGAAAATGTTGCATGGGAAAAAAGTACAAGCAGTTGAGTCTTGAGGAACGGATGTTGATCCAGACGCAGTTATCGATGGGGTTCAAGCCGGCACAGATTGCGCT
>JAUXRY010000001.1 GCA_030679915.1 Thiobacillus sp. | reverse complement strand
TCACCACAGGCTGCTCGAACCGATTGGGTATATCCCGCCGGCAGAAGCTGAGGCAAACTACTACCAGCAACTCGCCAGTCAGGCCGAGACAATAGCCTGACTTAAACCAAATGGCCTCCACGAAAGTCGGGGCGGGTCAGTAACGAATTAATCCTGGAGTTTGCTCAGCTGGAAGGATACGAAACCAACGTACCTCCACCTGCCTATCGCATCGCTGTTTGGAAGGCCAAATTCAACGTCAAACTAATGCCTCAGTGACGACTGCGACAAATACCCTAGTGCCGACTTTCTTCCGCAGGGTCTTTGATGGACGCTACTCGGGCAAGTCCGCTTCGTGCTCATGAGTATCCACGTTGCGGCTGCTTAGTATCGAATACCGAACATTTGTATTAGCCACTATGAAGGCCCGCTCATGGCCGGCTGCTGACCCACAAGCTTTGACCTGATTTCTCTGAATTCCAGATTGTTCGACCGGGTGATCCTCATACTGACGGACCGTCTTGTCCGCTGTGGCTGTCACTTGACGATGGGCAAGTGCTTGATACGAATCTTTCCATCGAGGACAGTGACCATTGCCCCCAGAGCCAGCGCGTTACCCGCAACGGCGAAAACCTGCTCTATCAGCGAGGTAACCTGATCCGCCTTGAGACCTTCCATGCGAATCCGTAAAACTGAAGGCCCATGCGCCCCCGATACAGCTAGCAAGGCATGGAAGTCTGCGTCCAGAGTGACGACGACGCGTCCCTCCTGACGAGCCACTTCGATGATGGCGACATCTTCAGCCTGGGACATGCCGCGTTCGCTCACGTTCTGCGCGTCCCAGCCAATCTCCCGCAACAGACCCGCCGCCGTACGCGGCAAACCCTGGTCGAGCAAGACCGCGATCATGCTGCTTCGAGTTTGATTACGCTGTCATCCAGATTGCACGCCGCGAAATCCAGCGCTTGCCGAACATCCTCCGCATCGAGTTCGGGGTACTCTCTAAACAGCTCATCCCGGTCCGGATACAAGGCCACGGCCTCGACAACGCGTTTGACGGTGAGGCGCATGCCACGAATGCAGGCTTGCCCGTTCACTATCGCTGGGTTGATGGTGATGCGATCAAAGCGATTCATTTTCAAGCCCTTTCTCGGTGATCCACTACATCATTTTACGCAACACCCCGAGTCTATAAGCTTGTTCGAATTACGGCGGAGGGCGCGCAAGGACGCCTGAGTATACCCACGGATACCCTGCCTGGCGTAGCTCAGAGCTTGACCTCGGCCTGAATGGGAGGCGATGGGCAGATCGATAAAATGGGGCCGATAGGCTGCAATAACGCTCCTTGCAGCCGTTCATGTACGTGGATTTTCTTCAACAGTGTAGACGGCCCATGGCCGGTTTCAGCTCCTCACCGATGCACCCGCCCCGAAGCGGGATGGAGATCGGCGCTGACCGCCTCACGCTCGTCAAACACAAAACAATCGCCGTTGTAATGCGCGCCGCCCGTCTCTTCAAAATACTTGAGGATGCCGCCTTCTAGCTGATACACGTGATCGAGGCCGATTTCTTTCATGTGGATGGCGGCTTTTTCGCAGCGGATGCCGCCGGTGCAGAATGACACGATGGTTTTGCCGGCGTAGTCGTCGCGATGTTGTGCCAGCTTCGCCGGGAACTCGCTGAACACTTCGATGTTGTAATCGACGGCATGTTCGAAGCTTCCCTCTGCGACTTCGTAGTCGTTGCGGGTGTCGAGCATGATTACCGGTCGGCCTTCGTCGTCCGTTCCACGGTCCAGCCATTGCTTGAGTGTGGCTGCGTCCACAGCGGGCGCGCGCGCCGATTCCGGGCGGATCAGCGGGTGTTTCATGGTGATGATTTCTTTTTTAAGCCGCACCCGCATCCGCTTGAATGGCGGCGCGTCGGAGCGGCTTTCCTTGGGCTGCAAGTCGGCAAAACGCGGGTCGCCCCGCAAATGCGCGATGACAGCATCTATCGCCTCGCGGGTGCCGGCCAGAAACACATTGATGCCCTCGGGCGCGAGCAGAATGGTGCCCTTGAGGCCCAGTTCAACGCAGCGTGAGCTCAGGTCGGCCTTGAGCGGCTCACGGTCATTGAGGGTGATAAATTTGTAGCAGGAGATGTTAACAACAGACACGGCAAAACCCTTTCAGCAAGACGGCATTATACGAAGCAGTTCTGCCTTGCTGGGGGTTTTGATACCCTTCTGGCTTCCCTCCTGCCATTTCCCGACCATGGACGAACAATTACAAACGCTGGAACACGCCCAACAAACCGCGATCGACCTCGCCATTCAGTTCGGTCCCAAGCTGTTGGTAGCGCTGCTGATCCTGGTCGCTGGATATTACGTTGGGCGCTGGGTCGGCAAACTGACACACGCGATGCTGGCCAGGCTGGGGCTGACGCCAGCGCTGTGTCAGCTGCTGGTACGCATCATGCGCACCCTGGTGTTGGGGTTGTTCTTCATCATGGCGTTGCAGAACCTGGGGGTGGAACTGCTTCCGTTACTGGCCGGGTTGGGTGTGGTGGGCGCGGGTATTGCGTTAGCGATGCAAGGCGTGCTCGGCAATCTGGCAGCGGGACTGACGATTATCTTTACGCGGCCGTTTCAGGTGGGCGAATACATTTCGATCGCCGACGAGGAAGGCACCGTTGAGGGCATCCATCTGTTCAACACTGTGCTGAGCCACTCCGATCATTCGCGCATCATCATCCCCAATCGCAAAATCGTCGGCGAGATCCTGCATAATTTCGGCACGCTGCGCCAGCTCGATGTGATGGTCGGCGTCGCCTACGACACCGACATCAAACAGGCGCTGGCGGCAATTCGTGAACTGCTCGCTGCGCATCCAAAAATCCTGCAGGAACCTGAACCCTTGATCCGCGTGTTGACTCTGGCCGATTCGGGTGTGGAGATTGCCATCCGCCCGTGGACCACCGTTGATAACTACTACGACACCTCGAGCGACATCACCCAGGCGGTGCTGGAAAGCTTCCGCGCGCGCGGCATCAGCATTCCCTTCCCACAGCGTGAAGTCCGCCTGCTGGGCACGTCATGAAGCGCGCCAGCCCTGCCACACCCAAGACGACCTTCGTCGATCCACTGGCGGATGTATTGCGTCCCGGTCAGTCGATCGAACTGCTGAAGGAATTGCATATCCTCACGCGCGACGGCAAGCTCAACCAGGACAGCCGTCGCAAGCTCAAACAAGTGTTTCATCTGTGCCAGTTCATCGAACCGCTGCTCGACGAGGTGCTGGGCCGGCAGGACACGTTGACACTGGCCGACCACGGCGCCGGCAAGTCGTACCTGGGGTTCATCCTCTACGACCTGTTTCTGAAAGCACGCCCCGGCGCCCATATCTATGGCATCGAAACCCGCGACGAACTGGTGGAAAAGTCGCGCGATCTGGCCATACGCCTGGGCTTTGACCGCATGTCGTTTCTGAACGAGACAGTGGCGGAGTCAATCACTGCTGAAACCTTGCCCGCGCAGATCGATATCGTCACCGCGTTGCACGCCTGCAATACCGCAACCGACGATGCAATCCGGTTTGCCCTCGCCAAGCAGGCGCGCCATATCGTGCTGGTGCCGTGCTGCCAGGCCGAAGTCGCAGCGGTGCTGCGCAAACACAAGAACGAATCCTTCGGCAAAACTCCGTTGTCCGAAATCTGGCGTCACCCCATCCACACCCGTGAATTCGGTAGCCAGCTCACCAACGTGCTGCGCTGCCTGCAGCTGGAGTCGCACGGCTATCAGATCACCGTCACCGAACTGGTGGGCTGGGAACACTCGATGAAGAACGAGCTCATCATCGCCACCCAGACCGGCTCACCCCGCAAGAATGCGCGCGATCGGCTGCAGCAGATTTTGCAGGAACTCAATCTGCAGGAACTCGAAACGCGTTTTCTCGGCCCGCAATAATCCGGAAACAACCTATGCTTTGATCAGACATAGGATTTTTGGACGACCTGATGCGCCGACTTGCCCTGACACACCTGTTATCCGCTACGGCCTTGTTCGCCGCGCTGGCGGGGTGCGCCACGCCTCAGTACCAAACCCATGCCCGCCTGATCCCGCCGACGGATGCCCAAGGCCAATCCTGCGTACAAGGTTGCGACGTGCAAAAGAACATTTGTCAGACCGATTGCCAGATGCGTTACCAGGCCTGCCTAAAAGATGTCGAGCCGCAGGTTGAGGCGAGCTACACCGAAGCATTGAAACACTATGAAAACGAACTCAAGCACTATGCTGCAGCCTTGCGTCACTATGAAATGCAGATGCGTTTCGACTGGCTGAACAGCTTTCCCTATCGTCATCCATTTGGTTGGTATACGAGAATGATGCCGACTTTCCCCCCGCCTTATCTGGAGCCGGTCATGCCCACACGGGAAAGCGTGCGCGCGCAGCTACAGACATCAAGCTGCAAATCGGACTGTGGCTGCCTGCCGGCCTACGAAGGTTGTTTTGTAGGATGTGGCGGGCAACGCCAGGTCGAGTCGCTGTGTATCGAGAACTGTCCGCCAGCAAAATGAGTTTCAGGCTGCAACAGGCAAAAGGGGTATCAGCTTGACCGGCACACTCGCCTTGTCGCTGTTGATCCAGATTTCACCGTCCTGCACCATGCATTGCAAGCGCATGCTGCGCTCGGCCAAAGCGGCCAACGCCTGGCTGGTGTCAGTGGGGAGTTGTAATACGGTCAAATTGGTCAAACGTGTCAGCTTGCTGGCGATGGCTTTCCACCACAGTTCGCAGCTGCTGGTATAGCACAGCACTATTACCTGATCAGCACGACTGCAGGCACGCCGGATGCGTGTTTCGTCGGGCTGCCCCAGGTCAATCCACAGCGTGATCTCGTCGGTCAGGCTTTTGACCCACACCTCGGGCTCGTCGACATCGAACAAGCCCTTGGTAAAGGCAATACCTTCTTGCGCGTTGAGCGCATAGGCCAACACCCGCGCCATCATGCGTTCATCGGTTTCGGAGGGGTGGCGTGCGATCGTCGGCGCGTGATCGGCATAATAATTCCGATCCATATCGACGATTTGCAGTTCAGCTTTATAGATTGTGGCTTTGAGCGCCATGGTGAACTCCACGCATACCCGGAGGGCATAACTACCCGAAGGGTATCAATATTCAAATGGCACAAATAAAAAAAACCCCGGCGAACCGGGGTTTTTTCTCCTGATCGTTTTAAATTACGAAACGATTTGGATGTTTGAAGCTTGCTTGCCCTTGGGGCCAGTGGTCACTTCAAAGCTGACTTTCTGGTTTTCCTGCAGGGACTTGAAGCCGCTGGAGTTGATTGCGGAGAAATGTGCGAAGAGGTCTTCACCACCGTTATCCGGAGTAATAAAACCAAAACCTTTTGCATCGTTAAACCACTTTACAATACCCGTTTCCATCTTGCTTTTCCTATCTATCTAAAAAATTGAGCGACATGCTCTATCAATCGAATTTCAAGGAAAAAGGCTTACCAGAGGTAGTGCAATTTAAAGCTTGAATCCAACAGATGGCGTATTGATATCACAGAACTTTCGGATGTCAAAGCGTTTTCCCATTCGGACTCAGCGCGCGCAGGATCAAAGTGTCGCCTCGCTGCGTAAATTCCAGATGCTTCAGGACACTCATTCCCAGCAATATTTGATCGCCCGCCATGCCAGGGTTGATGCTGGCTGGCACGCCGCTCAGCGTAAACGGCCCGAACGCTAATGCATCCAGTCTGGTAGCGCGCGTGGCAACCGTTCCGTTTGCTGTAATCGATTGTTGATATGCGCCGGCCTTCAACCCCAGCTCACCCGCCAATCCCGCTGGCACCGATACCAGGGTTGCGCCGGTATCAAGCAAGAAAGTGACCGGCTGGCCGTTGATCGTTCCGGGAAAAATATAGTGCCCATCCCTGCTGCGTTTCAGCACCAGATCGGCGCCGGCCGCGATCTGTAATTGTCGGTTGGGGTTGTTGCGTGCCTGCAGACTGTTCTCGAAATAAAAATAGAACATGCCGAGTATCAGCAGGCTGGCGATCCATGCCATGCCGCGACCGAGTGGTCGATGCGGGTTTTCCGAGGAATTTGGGTTATCTGAATTCACAGCGAATGGACCGATCTGAGGATGAATCGTTCGGCGCACCGCGCCAGAAAGTCCAAGCCTAAATCAAGTCACACGTACAAGGAAAGTCTTTGCACCCTCTGCGTGGGGGCGCAAAGTCAATAGCGACAGTCTGGTTTCAGCCGTGGTGACTGCGTGGCTGGCTAAACCGGCAGTGCGGCGCATCCCCAAAAGCCTCCCGTAGATAACAGGTTTCAATGTGTAGCAGGCGCTCATGGTCTCCCGCTTCCAGATAGATATCCGGCTGCGCCATCAGGGCATCGTCCCACACCATTTCCACCCCCCAGGCATTCGGCAAGCCCGGCACCACGCCGGGTGAACACTCCTTGAACAGCCGGCTCACGCTGGTCTCGTCGGCCAGGCTGAACTCGACGTCATTATCCAGCCCCAGCCGGCCAAGGTGAATTTCCTGATCGGCAGGGATCATCGCCACCATCTGGCAACCCATGCCGTTCAGCAGTACGCCCTTGGCCACACGATCGGGCGTAATTTTGGCTGAACGCGCGGTGGCGGCGCTGGTTTGAGTGTGAGGATGCGCCACGATTTCAAATGGAATCATGTGCTGGTCGAGAAAACGTTCCATGCGATGCATTGCGTTCATGATTGGCTCCTTATTAATACGGATTAGCTCATCTCACTATAGATCACGTTTGGAGTCGCACTAAAGCAATAATAGCTATGCAGGAACATAACCGTAGCCATGTTCACGCTTGGCTTTACTCTTAAAATCAAGGCGACGTGAATAGGCACACAACCAACTCATGAAATCTGACCAGCGTGCTTTCTTCGGTCTAATCGCCCTCATCGGCGGACTGGCGATATTCAGTTCCACGCTGTCGAAAACGCCGGTGCTGCCACTGTTTGCCCACGCGCTCAACGCCAGCCCGGCGGAAATCGGCTGGATTGTGATGGCATCAACGATTCCCGGTGTGCTGATCAGCTATCCGGCGGGTGCCCTGTCCGACCAGTTGGGCCAGCGGCGCTTGCTGTTGGCCTCGCTGATCGTGTTTGCCACCGCACCGTTTCTGTATCTGCTGATCGAAACCCCATGGCAGCTGATGGCGGTGCGTTTTTATCACGGCTTCGCCACCGCCATTTTTGGCACGGTGGCGAGCGCAGTGATAGCGGCGCGCTACACCACCGACCGCGCGGCCAAGCTATCCACGTATTCTTCGATCACCATCGTGGGGCGTTCCATAGCGCCGTTTCTCGGCGGATTCCTCATTTCGCTGGCAAGTTTCAACGCGGTGTACATCGCTTGTGCCATCAGTGGCGTGCTGGCGCTGGGCGCGGGCTTGCTGCTGCGTGATGATGACCCCGCACTCTCAGCCAAAAAAGAACAGCCGCCCTTCTGGGCCAGCCTCAACACGGTGCTGCGCGACCGCGGCATCATGCTGGTCAGTGGCATCGAAGCGGCCCAATACCTGGTGTTCGGCGCCATCGAAGCTTTTATCACGCTGTATGCCGCCTCGCTCGGCATCCCTGCGTGGCAGATCGGCATCATCCTCGGCGTGCAACTGGTCAGTATCGTATTCGCCAAGCCGCTGATGGGCCGCGTGTCGGATCGGATCGGCCGCATGCAGGTCATCATCCCCGGCCTGCTGATCGGCGCAACCAGCGTGGCGTTATTGCCGTTCGCGACCAGCTTCATTGCTCTGGCGGGGCTCAGCCTGCTGTTCGGCATCGGCTTTGCCACTGTCACCTCATCCACCGCCGCGCTGGTCGCGGACCTCACCAGCAATGGCCGCTATGGCTCGTCGATGGGCGTACTGCGCACGGTGATGGACGTCGGCCAGTCGATTGGCCCCGTGCTCACCGGCTGGATGATCGGCATGGCGGGCTACGGCAGCGCCTTCACCCTGCTGGCCGCAATCCTGCTATCCGCCGCGCTGCTGCTGGGGCTGCGGTTTAAACAAACGTAAACAACGGAACGCATCCCGCCCCCACCCATCAAACAACGGGCCACGATCAGATATAGTGGACCTAGCCGCACTGCCCCAAGGAGCCCGTCATGAATATCCGTTTACCGATTGTCCTGTTTGCCCTGCTGGCGTTTGCCCAGTCGTTCTTCTTGCTGCCTGCTGCAGCCGACACCAGCGCGCCCGCCAGCCCCGCTGCCGTGGTGCAACAAAACGCCTCGCCGCTGACGGCCTGCCCACCTAGCGCAAAAGGCGCAAAACTCGCCCAGGTGACGTCAACCGAATGCTGCAAGGATCAGAAAGGCATCTGCGGCTGCCGCGCCGGCAAGATCGTGTGCTGCGACAGCAAGCCGAGTACACATCCGGGGTGTACGTGTCATGGGGATGATGGGTTTATCGAGTGATTAACCATGAAAGCCAGCCAACACCCCTATAAGTCATGACTACGCTGGTGTTGCTTCCGGGCATGGATGGTTCGGGCAAGCTTTTCGAACCGTTCATTGCTGCGCTGAATGGCGCTTTCAAAATACAGGTGATCAGCTACCCGCCTAATGAACCACTCACGTATTCGCAACTTGAATCCGTCGCTCGCAGCGCGATCCCTGACGAGGGTCCACTCATACTGTTAGGAGAATCCTTCTCCGGGCCCATCGCAGTCTCGCTTGCCGCGTCCTACGGAGCCAGAGTGAAGGGCCTCATACTCTGTTGCACATTCATCAAGAATCCCCGGCCAATCTATTCAGCTTTCAAACTTCTGGCAGGCAAGCTACCGATCCAGTTCGTTCCTTCGAGTGTCATCGGACACTTCCTTCTAGGACGCTTTGATACTTCGCCTCTACGCCGCACCATTCAACAAGCCCTGATGCCCGTCAATACGTCAACGCTTCGTGCCCGGTTATTAGCTGTGCTTACCGTAAACGTCGAAGCCAAGCTGGCTATGATCCAATCTCCCGTTCTGTACTTGCTTGGAACCCAAGACAAAATCGTCCCGAAATCAGCTAGTTCACTAGTGTTGAAACATTGCCCACACATGAAACTGATATCTATTGACGCACCGCATTGCCTCTTGCAAACCGTACCTGATGAGGCCGCGCGCGTAATTGGGAGTTTCATTTTAGAAACAATAGCCACTGCTTAACCCAACTTGGCCTCATTAGCCTTTCCGTCAAGCAGATTCAACATGCTTGACGGATGTATTCCATAGGATACACTTCAAACATGCGCGTACAGCTGACTGAGGTTTATCTAGGCTGGATCAATGCCCTCAAGGATAGTGTCATTCGCGCCCGCATCCAGGTGAGGGTTGATCGACTGATTCATGGCAACCCGGGACAGCATCGCAATCTCACACATGACATATCAGAATTGAAAATCGACGTTGGTCCAGGTTATCGGGTGTACTACACGGAGCGAAACGGAGAATTAATCGTCCTGCTTGCTGGCGGCGACAAATCGACGCAGCAACAGGACATCAAGGCAGCCATTACGTTAGCCACGAATTTGCAGGAGTAAACATCATGACCAAGGCTTCCACCAAAACAGCAGGTGTTAAAACCAAGACCGTCCCCTACGACGTGGCCGAGCAACTCCGCACACCAGAAGAAATGGCAGCCTATCTGGACACCTGGCTTGTCGAGGCGCCCGACGATATCTCAGGCATTGCGCGTGCGCTGGGCGATATTGCACGCGCAAAGGGCATGTCGCAGGTTGCACGAGACGCCGGGCTCAGCCGCGAAAGTCTTTACAAGGCGCTTAGCGAGAATGGCAATCCGAGCTTTGCGACCGTGCTCAAGGTTGCGCGTGCACTGGGTGTAAGACTGCACGCGGAAGCGGCTTGAGGAAGACACATACCGCCTTCTAAGTTGGTTAGACTCCTATGAACAGAAGAACTGCAGTCGCACAACTTCAGGCGGTGTGGGACATCCTGAACCGCGACGTTGACGCGGCTACCTCCTATGGCCAATTTGAGAAAACGCCGTATGCGCAAAGGGCGCTTGTCCGGGCACATTTTGCACTTATTGAAGGCCTGTCATATTCGCTTCGACAAGTGACACTCGCATCACTTCACGGTACGGAATTCCTAACCGAAGCTGAAGTAGCACTGCTACGTGAGGAGCGCTACTCAATTGACGAGAAAGGTCATCCGAAAGCAATACAGCAGTTTTTGAAATTTCCAGATAGCCTATTGTTCTCGATCCGGTGCTATATCAAGAATCACGTGGCTACCTTTGATCCTGATACACAGCACCCAGGTTGGTCTGCAATGCGAAGGGCCGTCAAAGTCAGAGACCGAGTAACACATCCGAAGACGGCCGAATCATTAGACTTGTCTAACGAGGATCTACAGTCATTTGCAGACGCTGCAGCATGGTGGAAAATGACGATGCTCGCCATGTTCGCAGCCTGCCAGGAAGCTGACGCTTACTGGAGAAAACAACTTGAAGACGGATCCCCGCGCAAACTTGACTGAGCAAACGAGACCCAGATCAAACGTTTGACAACGCAGACCTCCCTCATTACTTACTCAACGCCACCCAAACCCCATCCCACTCCGCATCCGGCGGCGTCGCTCTGAACGCCGTAATCCGATCCAGCATGACCTGGCTGGGGCGATCTGCGGGGACAACCTCCAAACACGCACGGAACGCAGCCTCGGCGCCATCCCAGTCCTGCTTGCGGTAGCAGGCCAACGCGGTTTCATAAGACTTTGCCAAGTGCCGGGCCGCTTCGGTCTGGGTGTCTGAATAATCCATCAACTCGAACACGCGCTCTGGTTCCAGTCTGCCGGAGACACGCAGGCTGTCGATTTCGCGGAAGGCCAGCGTGTCGCCTGCCATGTTGCGCGTAGCTTCGCTGACGAGGATGCGGGTGCCATAGAACTTGTTGGCCTGTTCCAGCCTTGAGGCGAGGTTCACTGTGTCGCCGATGACGGTATAGCCGCGTGTCGTTTCGGAGCCGATGCTGCCCACGGTGACGTCACCGCTGGCGATGCCCATGCGCACATTCACTTCGGGCAGGGCGTGGCGGACACCGAACAACTCGGGTAGCGCAGCGCGGAAGGTTTCCATGCGCGACATTTGTTCCAGCGCGGCGACGCAGCAAAGCCGAGCGTGGTCAGCGGGATCACTGAAGGGCGGGCCCCAGAAGGCCATCACCGAATCGCCAATGTATTTGTCGACGATGCCTTGCTGGCTGCGCACCACTTCAGACATCAGCGAGAAATAGCGGTTGAGAAAACGCACAGCAGCATCCGGCGTGAGGCCTTCGCACAGCCGGGTAAAGCCTTCCAAATCGGAAAAAAACACCGACATCACCTGGCGTTCGCCGCCGTCGGCCGGCATGCGGTTTTCCAGCAGGGTGCGCACCACGCGCGGATCGACGTATTGGCCAAAGGTGGAGCGGATGTGTTCCTTCTCGCGCAGCCCGACCACCATGTGGTTGAAGGAATGCGCCAACGTGGCGAGCTCATCGTGGGTCTGGATCAGAATTTCAACGTCCAGATCGCCGGCTTCCACCGCGCGTGTGCCACCTAGCAAGCGCTTGACCGGCTCAACCAGCGAACGGGTGACGAACCCGGCGAAGATCAATCCGAGGATGGTGGCAATCGCGGTGATGATCCAGTTGAGCGTGGTGGCGCGTTCCTCCTCGGCCTTGGCCTGGGTGGCGGTGTCCTGGGTCAGTTTGTTGAGCAGGTCGATGGTCTTGCCGATTTCGATATCGACGGTGTCCTTTTCGCGCAGCAGGGCTTCGCGCACGATTTTCTCCGAGCGTGGAGTACCTTCCTGCGCCTCGATCTGGAACAGGCGAAACGTCATATGAAAGTGCTGACGCGCGGTCTGGATCGCAGGCAGCTGCTTGCCCAATACCGCGAGCGTGACACGGTCGAGTTCGAAATCCTTCTCCGCTTCGGCCTCAGCCAGCATGCGCAGCGAAGAGTCGACAATCTGGTCGGCGTTGACGCCGCGCATGTCGAAACCATTCGATTCCTTGGCAAGATATTCCGCATCCGGGCGCGCCACCTCCATGCCCGCCAGCACCCGTTCCATGTGGACGATCTGCTGGCGAATCAGGATTTCCACGCTGGCCACCTGCTGCTGCAATGGCAGGTAGTAGTCGGACAGCGCCCTCACCTGGTTGTTGAGCTGACGGAAATTGAGCACCGAAACCCAGGTGACGATGACCATCAACGCGAGCAGCGCCGTGGTGATGCTGAAGATTTTCAGACTGATGGGCAGGCGCATGGGGATTTCCTGTTTAGGCTCAGATTGAATAAGGGAGAGTGCGTCTCAGTGTAGGCCGCTGACTCAGCACGCACCAACCCGGACAGGCCAGGTTATAGCAACGGCTTGAGCGGCAGCAGCTGCCACAGCCGCACATAACCGCGCTTGGTCAGCGGCACGTACTGGTCGGGGGCGTCGGCCGCATTCCAGCTGTTCTCAGGGCGCATGTCGGTTTCGATCAGGGTTTGCACCTGCCTTGCCAACGCCGGGTGATGCATGACTACGCCCACCTCGGTGTTGAGATTTTCTGAACGCGGATCGAAATTGAACGTACCGATGTAGGCAATCTTGCCGTCCACCACCATGCTCTTGGCATGCAGCGCAAACAGCGGTGGCGTTTCAGGGGGATTCACACGCGACATCAGCGCCTGCCGGTTGGCCGGATCGGGTTTATATTCGTGAATCTGCAGGCCCATTTTGAGCAGCTTTTTGCGCTGGTTGCGGTAGCCGGAAAACGCCTGGATGTTATCGGTGGAGGCCAATGAGTTGGTGATGATGCGCACCTTGACCCCACGCGCCACGGCCGCTTTGAACAGCGCCAGCGCCTTGCCCGACATCACAAGATACGGCGACTGGATCACGATGGACTCGCGTGCATCGCTCACCAACCGGGCCAGCGCAGCCGATGATTGACCACCGCCGCCCAATAGCCAGCGATTGCCGTTCTTGCCGGGCGTGTCGTGAATGAAATCGACCCGTCCCCACACGATTTCACGCGCCAACCGGTCGAAAGAATCCGGCGTGGCGTTGATGGCGGCACGCACCTCGGGTGCAAAGTTTTCCGGGGCACGGGCATGCGCGTGCAACTGGCTGTATACCTGCTGCACTTCGGCAGCGCCGACCTTGACGTTCTTCTGCATCAGGCCCCAACCGTCGTAGAGCGTGGCCACCGGCACGGCGAGGCTGTGGTTCCAGAAGGCGTCGAAACTGGTCTGCATGGTTTTCACCGCCTCGCCCAGCAGCAGCGCGTCACGATCACGAAAGTTGTAGCCCTGGTCGTAATCGAAATATTCGTCCGCCATGTTGCGGCCACCGGTGATCGCCACCTTGCCATCGACGACAAAGGTCTTGTCGTGCATGCGCTGGTTCACCCCGCGAAAATCCGTCACCACGTTGAGTGCGCGTTTGTAGAACGGCGTGCCCACATGATGCTTGGGGTTGTAAATGCGAATCTCAATGTTGGGATGCTTGTCGAGCGCAAGCAGCGACTTGTCGGGCGCGTCGATCAGCAAATCATCAACGATGACGCGTACTTTGACGCCGCGATCCGCCGCCCGCAACAACGCCTCGGTCGCGAGGATGCCGATGTTGTCGGTGCTCCAGATGAAATACTGAACGGTGAGGGTGTGCTGGGCGTGATCGGCCAGCCAGGCGCGGGCACGCAATGCGGCTTCGCCGGTATCCAGCACATAGACACCGGTCAGCTGCGGGTGGGCAGCGATCTCGCGGTCGACTATTGCCATCGACGAAGGTGTGTCCGCAGCCCACGTCGGTAACCCGGAACTCATCAGCAGGACGATGGCAATCAAACGTTTGAACAGACATATGATCATGTTGAACCTCGCCTGCAAGTCATTCGGAATGAACCGGGTGGCGTCAGCCTGCCTTGCCGGGTACCACCGGCACGCCGCTCGCGACGTCACCACACTGAGCGCGATACCGCAGTGCATGATCCATCAGCACGATGGCCATCAAAGCTTCGGCAATCGGGGTGGCACGGATGCCGACGCAGGGGTCGTGACGACCGTGGGTGACGACCTCGATCGGCTGACCGTTCAGGTCGATCGAGCGGCCGGGCAAGCGAATTGACGAGGTGGGTTTGATCGCAATGTGCGCGACGATGGCCTGACCGCTGGAGATGCCGCCGAGAATGCCACCCGCGTGATTACTCAAAAATCCTTCTGGGGTGATTTCATCGCGGTGCTCGGTGCCTTTTTGGCGGGCGACGTCCATGCCGTCGCCGATCTCCACACCCTTGACAGCGTTCAGTCCCATCAGTGCATGCGCCAGGTCGGCGTCGAGCTTGTCGTACAACGGCTCGCCCCAACCCGGCGGCACGTTTTCTGCCACCACACTCACCTTCGCCCCCACCGAGTCGCCCGACTTGCGCAGCGCGTCCATATATTCCTCGAGTTCGGGGACGATGGCGGCGTTGGGTGCAAAGAAGGCGTTGTTGTTGATCTCATCCCACGACTGAAAGGGGATATTGATCGGGCCGAGCGCGCTCATGTAGCCACGCACCACGATGCCGTAATGCTCGCCCAGCCATTTCTTGGCGATGGCGCCCGCGCCAACGATGGGCGCTGTCAGGCGGGCCGACGAACGCCCGCCGCCGCGCGGATCGCGCGCACCAAATTTTTGCGTGTAGGTGTAGTCGGCGTGGCCGGGACGAAAGGTCTCGCTGATATTGCCGTAGTCCTTGCTGCGCTGGTCCTCGTTGCGGATCAGCAGCCCGATGGGTGTACCGGTGGTTTTGCCTTCATAGGTACCGGAGAGGATTTCCACCGTGTCGGATTCGCGACGCTGGGTCACGTGGCGCGACGTGCCGGGCTTGCGCCGGTCGAGATCATGCTGGATGTCAGCCTCGGCCAGCGCCATCCCGGGCGGGCAGCCGTCGACCACGCAGCCGATGGCGGGCCCGTGCGATTCGCCGAATACCGTGACACAAAACAGTTTGCCGAGTGAGCTACCAGACATGGAAATTATCCAAAAAAAGAGCCAAAATTATGCGCCGAAGTCTAGCACAGGCGTGGCCTTGGGCGCCGTCGCCACCCCGGCGCTGAACTTGCTGTCATGATGATGTTCTACGCTAAGTAACGAATCAGAACTTCTCCCATCCATGAGGGCCTCCCATGAACACCACGAAACTCGTCAACACGCTCGGCCAAAGTCTCTGGCTGGACAACCTCTCGCGCAGCCTGCTCCAGGACGGAACACTGGCCCAACTCATCGCTGAAGATGGCGTATCCGGTGTGACGTCGAACCCCTCCATTTTCCAGAGTGCACTCGCCACCAGTCCCTATTACGCCGATGATCTGGCCAAGCTGAAAACCAGCGAGCCGGACGCTGAACGCCGTTACGAAGCACTGGTCATTCCCGACATCCAGGCCGCGTGCGACCTGCTGCTGCCCACATTTGAGGCCAGCGGTGGCAACGATGGCTATGTCAGTCTGGAAGTTGCGCCGCGTTGGGCCTATGACAAATCGCGTACGGTGGAAGAAGCCAAGCGACTGTCGATTGCAGTCAGCCGCCAGAACGTCTTGATCAAGGTGCCGGGTACACCCGAGGGCGTCAGCGCGTTTGAAACCTTGACGACGCTCGGCATCAACGTCAACGTCACCTTGCTGTTTTCGGTGGCGCAGACCGAAGCGGTATTCAACGCGTATATCCGCGGACTCACCGCGCGGGTACGCGCCGGCGCCGAGGTGCGCCACAGCAAGGCGGTGGCCAGCCTGTTTCTGTCGCGCGTGGATACGCTGGTCGACACGCAGCTCACCGAAATCGGCACCCAGGAAGCCTTGTCACTACGAGGCAAGGCCGCAGTGGCGATGGCAAAACTTGCGTATCAAAGCTATCTGAACCTGTTTCACGGCGACACTTTTACCGAACTGTCAAAACAAGGCGCAACGCCGCAGTATCTTTTGTGGGCGAGCACCGGTGTCAAGAACCCGGATTATCATGACCTGCTCTATGTTGAACCATTGATTGGCCGCGAAACCATTAACACTCTGCCCGACAAGACACTGGCCGCATTGCGAGATCACGGCAAGCCGGGTCTCCATGTGGAGGAAGGGATGGCTGAGGCAAAAGCCCAGCTGGCCGAACTGGCACAGCGCGGTGTTGACATGGATGTCATCGGCGAGACACTGCAGGGCGACGGCGTCAAATCGTTTGAAGCGGCCTTTCAAAAACTGCTGCAGCAAACCGGCTGAGCCGGACGATCCCCCTACCCTGCATGCGTTGTTGGTGCCCCGGAAATACGGCATCATCATCGCCCCGCTGAAAACCATGATTCACCTTAACCCCCGCCAAGGAGCTTTAATATGAAAGCCCGTGCCGCCGTCGCTTGGGAAGCCAAGCAACCGTTATCGATTGAAGAAGTGGACGTTGAAGGTCCGCGCGAAGGCGAAGTGCTGCTGCAGGTCGTCGCCAGCGGCGTCTGCCACACCGACGCCTTCACCCTGTCGGGCGACGATCCTGAAGGCGCCTTCCCCTGCATCCTCGGCCACGAAGGCGGCTGTATCGTGGTGGAGTGCGGGCCCGGCGTGAAAACGCTCAAACCCGGCGACCACGTGATCCCGCTCTATATCCCAGAATGCGGCCATTGCGAATACTGCGCCTCGCCCAAAACCAACTTGTGCCAGTCGATTGCCGCCACCGTGTGGACCGGTTACATGCCCGACGGCACGCGGCGCTTCTCGAAAAACGGCAAGCCGATCTTCCACTACATGGGCTGCTCGACCTTCTCCGAATACACCGTGGTGCCGGAAATCGCGCTCGCCAAGATCAACCCCGCGGCGCCGCTGGACAAGGTCTGCCTGCTCGGCTGCGGCGTCACCACTGGTATCGGCGCGGTGCTGAACACCGCCAAGGTCGAACCCGGCTCGACCGTCGCCGTGTTCGGCCTCGGTGGCATCGGTCTGTCGTGCATCCAGGGTGCGGTGATGGCCCAAGCCGGACGCATCCTTGCCATCGATCTCAACCCCGACAAGTTCGAAATGGCGAAGGCGCTCGGCGCAACCGACTTCATCAACCCGCGCGAGATCAATGGCTCGGTGTCGGAATACATCCGCGACCTGACTCAAGGTGGCGTCGACTATTCGTTCGAGTGCATCGGCAATGTGAACGTGATGCGCGACGCGCTCGAATGTACCCACATGGGCTGGGGCGTGTCGACGGTGATTGGGGTGGCCGGGGCGGGACAGGAAATCTGCACCCGCCCGTTCAACCTGGTGGTGGGGCGAACCTGGAAAGGCACCGCGTTCGGCGGCGTCAAGGGGCGCAGCCAGTTGCCGGGCTACGTCGATAACTACATGGCCGGCAAGATCGAACTCGACAAACTGGTCACCCACACCATGCCGCTGGAAGACATCAACAAGGCTTTCGACCTGATGCACGCAGGCAAGAGCATTCGCTCGGTCATCATTTTTTGAGGCTGGCGATGAAACAAGTTGAACGCGCCAGGAAAATTGAGTCCACCAAGGAATTCGGCGGCTGGCTCGAACGCTGGCAGCACGACTCCGACACCTGCCATTGCAGCATGACCTTTTCGGTCTATCTGCCACCGCAAGCTGCGTCGCAGCCATTGCCGGTGGTGTATTGGCTGTCGGGGCTGACCTGCACCGACGACAACGTGCGCACCAAGGCCGGTGCGCAGTGCTACGCAGCCGAGTTGGGCCTGATCCTCGTCATGCCCGACACCAGCCCGCGCGGCGACGCCGTGCCCGACGTCCCCGAGCGCTACGACCTGGGCAAAGGCGCCGGCTTCTACGTCAATGCCACTGAAGCGCCGTGGGCCACGCACTATCAGATGTACGACTACGTCACCCGCGAACTGCCTGCGCTGGTCGAGGCAAACTTCCCCGTGATCCCAGGCAAGCGCGCCATCAGCGGCCACTCGATGGGCGGCCACGGCGCGCTGATCTGCGCGCTGAAAAATCCCGGCCTATACGCCTCGGTCTCGGCCTTTGCACCAATCTGCAATCCGGTCGTCAGCCCATGGGGACAAGGCTGTTTTGGCGCCTATCTCGGTGAAGACAAACATGCCTGGGAAGCCTGGGACGCAACCTGCCTGGTCAACGCCGGCGCGCCACTGCCACCTGCGCTGATCGACCACGGCACCGGCGACGAATTTCTGGCCGGGCAGCTTTATCCGCAAAATCTGCAAGCTGCTTGCGCCGCACACGGCATTCCGCTCACATTGAGGATGCAGGATGACTATGATCACAGCTACCACTTCATCGCCAGCTTCATTGGCGAGCATCTGGCGTTTCATGCGCGGGCGCTGGCTGATTGAGCGATGGCGGCCAGCATTCTCGGGGTGCAACCCGGAACAGGCTTTGACCCCTGCTTATATCCTGCAAAAAAATCTTGAATAGACAACAGGATGGGCGAGGATGAGGATAGGCCATCGCGCTCGATCATTTTGATTGCACACGCGGCACCCCGAAACCGATGCAAGGAGAGACGCCATGAACACCAGCCCTTTGCCCACCAGCCACCTCGACAAATCCGCCGGCCTGCTGCGCCCGGCGTGCGTTTTGCCGGATCGCGTCAAACTGACGCAGCCGGCCATCGACGTCATGACCGATTTTCGGCGGATGACAGCCTTCATTGCTCACCCCGACGACACCATTCAACAGGCTGAAGCCCGCATGATCCGGCGCAAGGTTCGCCTGCTGTTTGTGCTGGATGCCGACGATCACATGGCCGGGCTCGTTACCAGCACCGACATCTATGGCGAAAAACCCATGCAAATCGTACACAGCAGGAGCATCCACCGCGACGAAGTACGGGTGGGCGACATCATGACCCCGGTTGATCTGCTGGAAGCGATCGACTTTGACGATCTGGCCCACGCCACTGTCGGCCACGTGCTGGAAACGCTCAAATCACGCGGCCGCCAACACGCGCTGGTGTTCGAAAACGCAGACGGCAAGAAAATGGTGCGCGGCCTGTTGTCACTGTCGCAACTGTGCAAGCAATTGGGCATTACCGTGCAAACCAGCGAAGTCGCTCTCACCTTTACCGAAATCGAGCAGCATCTGGCACACGCCTGAATAACGGGGCGATCGGGTCGACCGATTGTCCATTTTTCGCTATCCCGTAAAACGCCCAAGGTTTTCCCGGGCGCCGTCTTGTGCTCAAATCCACAGGTTCCGGCTGCATGAACCTGTGCGCCGGTCCGGAGCGAGACCGCAATCACGATAAAAAACAAGACACATGAATATTTCCGTCAGTGAGTTGATCGTCAGGTATCTGGAGCGCCTGGGGATCGACCACATCTTTGGCATGCCAGGCGCACACGTGTTGCCCATCTACGACCGCCTGCATGATTCCAGTGTAAAAAGCGTACTGGTGAAGCATGAGCAGGGCGCAGCGTTCATGGCGGGCGGCTACGCGCGCGTGGCGCACCGCCCGTCTGCCTGCATCGCCACCGCCGGCCCCGGCGCGACCAATCTCATCACCGGCATTGCCAATGCCTACGCCGAGCGGCTGCCTGTACTGGCAATCACCGGCGAAACCTCCACGTATATCTTTGGCAAGGGCGGCCTGCAGGAAAGCTCGGGTGAAGGCGGTGCCATCGACCAGGGCGCGCTGTTTGCCAGCATCACCCGCTATCACAAGCTCGTCGAGCGCACCGACTATCTGGGCCAGGTGTTGAATCAGACCACCCAGGCTTTGCTCGGGCCTGAGCCAGGACCGGTGCTGCTGTCGATTCCGTACAACGTACAAAAGGAGCTGGTCGATGAGGACGTGCTCGACCATATCCATTTTCCCCACTCAGCTTCGGTTCGCCACACCACATCCACGGATGGGCTTGCCGATTTGCTGCGCGCCGCACAGCATCCGGTCATCATCGCCGGCCACGGCTGCATCCAGGCCGGCGCACGCGAAATCGTCGCAGCCTTCTCCGAACGCTTCAACATCCCGGTCACCACCAGCCTCAAAGCCAAGGGCGTGGTGGCCGAGGGCACAGCCTTGTCGCTGGGTTGCCTCGGTGTCACGTCGAATGGCGATGCCTATCGTTATCTGGTCGACCACGCCGACCTGCTGATTTTTCTCGGTGCCGGATTCAATGAGCGCACCAGTTATCTGTGGGATGCCAGGCTGCTGGCCAACAAGAAAATTGCCCAGGTTGACCGCGACGCCGCGCAAATCGGTCGCGTGTTTCAACCCGATGTCGCGATTTGCGGCGACATCCTGGCGGTGATGGAAAACGTTTTCTCCTCGCTGGAGGCCAACGCCATGCCGCCCAAAAACCTGGACCGGCTCGAAGGCCATCAAGCGGCCATTGCACCGCCATCCAATGATGGAAAAGCACAACAGCCAGAAGCCTTCCGCCTGATCCAGTTTTTTTTCAGTGAACTCGCGCAACGCTTTCCGCACAACGCCCTGGTATTCGACGACAACATCGTCTTTGCGCAAAGTTACTTCGACGTCTCCGACCGCAACCATTACTTCCCGAATTCCGGCATTTCATCGCTCGGCCATGCCCTGCCCGCCGCGATAGGCGCGCGTTGTTTTTCACCGGGCAGCCCCACCTTCGCCATCCTCGGCGACGGGGGCTTTCAGATGTGCTGCATGGAAATGATGACAGCGGTGAACTACGGCATCCCGCTCAATGTGGTGGTGATCAACAATGGCACGCTCAGTCTCATCCGCAAGAACCAGTTTCAACTTTACGGTGAACGTTACATCGATGGCGACTTTGTGAACCCCGATTTCAGTCTGTTGGCGCAATCATTCGGCGTTCAGCATTACCGCGTCGAAACCGAAGCTGCACTCGACACTTTATTTGATCAGGCCGACCTCACCGGTGGCATCAACCTCATCGAAATCCTGCTCGACAAACATGCCTTTCCCCGTTACCTGTCGGCTCGCTAGTGCCGACGAACAAATCGCGGTGCAATATGCCGTCATAGCCAAATTTGAAGCCGCGTTGTGGGACGGCGGGTTCAATGCCGCACTGTTGTCATCGTATCAATCGGCCTGGCGGCTGCTGGAAGCGTTGATCGCAGTGCGTGGCGAGGACCGCACCCAGGTGAAGGTCGGTCACACCGGAGGCTCTACCGGCAATCCGCTCGCTTTGTGGTACGACGACGACAAATACGAACTGATGCGCGCCGGCATGATGCGTAGTTACATGTTGTCGGGCTGGCGGCCAGGACAGAAAATTCTCAACTTTTGGGGAGCGCGTCAGGACGTGGTTCCCGGTGGGGTGTTTGGTGCGCAGTTCGGGGATGCCATTGCGGCAGAACATACGATTGCCGCGCATGAATACACCGAAGAACAACTTGTCGAATGGGCGCATTTCATCCAGCGTTACGGCCTGTTCTGTTGCAGGGTTACGCGTCACTCCTGAGCGAAGTCGCACGTGCGGTGGTCGAGAACAGACTATCCATGCCCAAGACCCTGCTTGGCGTGTATTCCACTGCCGAGGTACTCACCGACAGCCAGCGCCAGTGCATGGAACAGGCCTTTGGATGCCAGGTGCTCAACCAGTACGGCAGCCGTGAAATTCCCAACATCGCCTGCGAATGTCGACACGGCAACATGCATGTCTTCACCGATATGGTGATGCTCGAATCGGTGCCGCAGAAAAATGAAACCGGTAGCAATGAAAACCGGCTGCTGGTCACCTCGCTGACCAACCGGCTGATGCCGATGATTCGCTATGACATTGGCGATTCCGGCCGCCTGCTGGGCGGCGCATGCGGGTGCGGGCTGCCGTTTCCGCTGATGGAAATGGGACTTTGCCGGCAAAACGACCACATCCGAACCCGCAGTGGCAAAACCGTTCATCCGTCCTATTTCAACCGGTTGCTGTATGGCAAAACGCAGATCCGGCAATATCAGCGGGTGCAACACAGCCTGAACCGAATCTCGTTGAATCTGGTTGCGCCCCAAGCGCTGAACGCCGATACCCTGGCGTCATTGGCCTTAAGCATTCACCAGGACATCGATCCACAACTATCGCTGGAGGTTCACTATTTCGATCACATTCCATGCACGGTTTCGGGCAAGCACCGATTCGTGATCGGGCTCACCTGACCCATCGTGCGCATTCCAATCCATAAACACGATCGCGCTCAGTAGCGTTACACTATAAGCACCCGCTATGGGCAATCAATCGCATCCTAATTCGAACAAGGAGAGCACCATGTCATTGCGTCTGTTGGCCATCGCGGCTGCCTTTGTCTTTACACAAACTGCCTACGCGGCAGATCCCATCGTCATCAAATATTCCCACGTTGTGGCCGACCAGTCGCCCAAGGGGCAGGCTGCGTTGAAGTTCAAGGAACTGGCTGAAAAGAAATTCCCCGGTGTCGTCGAAGTGCAGGTTTTCCCGAATAGCCAACTGTTCGGAGACGGCAAGGAAATGGAAGCCATGTTGCTCGGCGATGTACAAATCATTGCACCGTCGCTATCCAAGTTCAGTAAATACACTAAAAGGCTGCAGATTTATGACCTGCCTTTCCTGTTCGACAACATTCAGGCGGTGGATCGTTTCCAGGATGGCCCGTATGGTCAGGCCTTGCTGGATTCCATGAAAGACAAAGGCATCAAGGGTCTGGGCTATCTGCACAATGGAATGAAACAGATGTCGGCCAACAAGCCCCTGCGCAATCCGGAAGACGCCAAAGGCCTGAAATTCCGCATCCAGAGCTCGGATGTGCTTGAAGCGCAGTTCAATGCAGTGGGCGGAAATCCCCAGAAAATTGCCTTTGCCGAAGTGTACCAGGCACTGCAGTCCGGCGTAGTGGACGGCACTGAGAATCCATGGGCAAACACCTACACCAAGAAATTTCATGAAGTGCAGAAGTACATCATGGATTCTGACCATGGTGTACTTGACTACCTGGTTGTCACCAATGCCGCCTGGTGGGATGGCCTGCCCGCAAACATTCGCAAGGGCCTGAACGAAGCCATGGTCGAGTCAATCAAGTTCGGCAACAAAGTGGCCTATGAAGAAGCAGCCAATTTCCGTCAGAAAGTCATCGACGACAAAAAAGCAGAAGTCCTGCCCCTAACCCGTGCCGAGCAGAACAAATGGCGCAAGGCGATGGCACCGGTATGGAAACAGTTCGAAGCCGAAATTGGCAGAGATGCCATTTTCGCCGCTCTCAAAGCCAACAAACGCTAACTTCCTGGGGCCGGGATTTTCTACCGGCCCTGACCGGGCTCCGCTTCAGGCGGGCTGCCATAATGATCTGGCCTGACCGGAGGTCACCATGAAGATTCTCGACCGTCTCGAGGAACTGCTCGTTGTCGTCATGCTCGCGTCGATGACACTGATTACTTTTCTGCAGGTTGTCTTGCGCTACGGTTTCAATTCCGGCTTCACGTGGGCACTGGAACTGACCACCGTTTGCTTCTCCGTCATGATTTTTGTCGGAATCTCCTATGGCGTCCGCGTCGGCGCGCATATCGGAGTCGATTCCCTCGTCAAGAAGTTTCCTTCCGGACTCCGTCGTACCATCGCTATTGTGATTGTATTGCTGTGCCTGCTCTATGCAGGCTTGGTGATCTACGGCTCATGGACCTACGTCAGCACGATGAAAATGATCGGTGTTGAAATGGATGACCT
Organism: Thiobacillus sp.; assembly: GCA_030679915.1. GTDB lineage: Bacteria > Pseudomonadota > Gammaproteobacteria > Burkholderiales > Thiobacillaceae > Thiobacillus. The sequence goes on along the minus strand of JAUXRY010000001.1, from coordinate 78,698 downwards.
ACCGATCCCGATCTGGATCGTACGATCCATCCTGCCGCTTGGCTTCGCCTTGCTGGCGCTTCGATTCAGTCAGGTGCTATGGGCACTCATCACCGGCCGCTCCGACAGCCTGCACCTTGGCAACGAAGCGGAAGACGCACTCAAGCTTAAAAGCGAAGAGCCAGCATCATGAGTACCGCATTCCTGGTCGTCTCACTCTTGCTGCTGATGGCGCTAGGCATGCCCGTTGCCATTTCGCTGGGCCTGTCCAGCATTTTGACCATCCTGTTGTTTGCCGACGATTCGCTGGCCAGCCTGTCGATCAAACTGTACGAAACCAGCGAACACTACACGCTGCTTTCGATCCCGTTTTTCATCCTGGCCGGCACCATGATGAGCACGGGTGGCGTAGCCAAACGCATGGTGCGATTTGCGGTGGCCACCGTGGGCCACCTGCGCGGCGGCCTGGCCATAGCCAGTGTGCTGGCCTGCACTTTGTTTGCCGCGGTATCTGGTTCAAGCCCCGCCACCGTGGTGGCCATCGGGTCCATTGTCATCGCCGGCATGGTCAAGAGCGGCTACCCCAAGGCATTCGCCGCCGGGGTAATCTGTAACGCCGGCACGCTGGGCATCCTGATTCCGCCGTCCATCGTGATGGTGGTGTACGCTACTGTCACCGAAATTTCAGTCGGCCGAATGTTCATGGCCGGCGTCATCCCCGGCCTGTTGCTGGCCAGCATGCTGGCACTGGCGGTATGGTGGCGCGCCGGCAAACTCACGCTCACCCGCACCGAGCGCGCCAGCCCGCGTGAGCTGTTGATCGCCTTCAAGGACTCCATCTGGGGGCTCGCACTGTTGGGCATCATCATGGGCGGCATCTACGGGGGCATCTTCACGCCCACCGAAGCGGCAGCCGTTGCTGCCGTGTATGCCACGCTCGTGGCAGTCTTCATCTATCGCGACATCGGTGTGCAGCAATTGCCCGAAGTCTTGATGGAATCCGGCAAGACCACCGTGATGCTCATGTTCATCGTCGCCAACGCCTTGCTGTTTGCCCACGTGCTGACGACTGAACGCATCCCGCAAACCATTGCGGAGCACATCATCGCCGCGGGCATGGCACCGTGGATGTTCCTGATTGTGGTCAACGTCATCCTGTTGGTTGCGGGCAACTTCATGGAGCCCACCGGGATTATCCTGATCCTGGCACCGATCTTTTTTCCCATCGCCACCCAGCTTGGAATTGATCCGATTCACCTCGGCATCATCATCGTCGTCAACATGGAAATCGGCATGATCACACCCCCGGTGGGACTGAATCTGTTCGTCACCAGCGGCATCACTGGAATGAGTCTGATGCAGGTCACCCGAGCCGCGCTTCCATGGCTATCGGTGCTGCTGGTGTTTTTGATGATGGTCACTTACATCCCGCAGATCAGCCTGTGGCTGCCAGAATTGCTGCTCGGATAAAGGGTCAGGGAAAGTCGTCTGAGTCGCCCGGCTGCCGAATGTTCACTTGACGCTGCCTCAGCCCTCTGACACAGTCAAAACACTTTTTGAATCAACCAAGGCATCCACGATGGATACATCCAATCTATACAGACAACTTCTTGAAAGCGCCGGCGAAGATGTCACGCGCGATGGATTACTCAAGACCCCCGACCGCGCGGCCGCGGCATTCAAATTTCTGACGCAGGGCTATACCCAATCCCTGGATGACGTGCTCAACGACGCGGTGTTCGACTCGGACAACAACGAAATGGTCATCGTCAAAGACATCGAGTTGTATTCCATGTGCGAGCACCACCTGCTGCCGTTTGTGGGCAAGGCACACGTAGCTTACCTGCCACAAGGTAAAGTCATCGGCCTGTCCAAAATCGCGCGTATCACCGACATGTTTGCGCGCCGGCTGCAAATCCAGGAACAACTCACCACCCAGATCGCCGAAGCCATCCAGACCGTCACCGGTGCCGCCGGGGTCGGTGTCGTCATCGAAGCCCAACACTTCTGCATGATGATGCGCGGCGTGCAAAAACAGAACTCGTGGACCATCACCTCGATGATGCTCGGTGCTTTTCGCGATAATGATCGAACTCGACAAGAGTTTTTGCAATTGATCTCGAAGGCGAATTAAGTGCAGCGTCACCACGCAGAATAAACTCACTCGCCAGTACAGCCTGAATAAACCTTTAACGCTTTACGGAAATTCAATTTTCCCTATCGATTTAAAGGTGGTTGACTATACTTTTTTAATAAAAATCTCACTCAATAAAAACCAGGTTTTCTGACACCCATCTGCTTGTGACAACACTCCAGACAAAGCCTCTTTCCTCTCGCTTGAGCGTGAGTGGGTCACCGCAAGTTCTGTTGCTGCCGCTGCTGGTGCTGGTCTTATCACTGGGCTTGACCTACCTGCTCTGGCGGGATGCGCAAAGTAGCGCGCTGCGAACGCTTAAAACCGAGTTTGGATTTCACACGCTCGAAGTGGCTGAACGGATTCGACAACGAATGCTCGATCACGATCAGGTGCTGCATAGCGCACGCGCGCTGTTCACGGCATCCGTGAGGGTGGAACGCAACGAATTCCGTGAGTACTACGGGGGCCTGAATCTCGCGATGCGATATCCCGGCATCCAGGCATTGGCTTTCATCTCCCTGGTGCCCGACGCCCGGAAGAGCGACCACATAACCGCCATGCATCGCGAGGGTTTCCCGGAATACACCATCCAGCCGCAAGGTCAACGTGAAATCTACACCCCGGTGGTCTACATCGAACCTTTCAGGGGGCTCAACCCACGTGCCTTCGGCTTCGACCTTTATTCTGAACCGGTGCGTCGCTCAGCCATGGAGCGCGCGCGCGACACCAACAGCGCCGTCATCACGGGAAGACTGGAACTGATACAGGACAAGGACCGGCAAGCACAAGCCGGTTTTCTGATGCTGCTGCCCCTCTATCAGCGCGGCGCGCCACACGCCACCCTTGCCGAACGCCGTTCCAACCTGATCGGCTGGGTATCTACTGTGTTCCGTGCAGAGACGTTGATGACAGGCATCCTCGGAAAAGGAGCAGACGAACTGGACGTCGAAATCTTCGACGGGAAAACCCTGTCGGATCGCGCCCTGCTCTATGACAACGATAAGATCTTCCGTGCCAGTGGCCACTCCGATTCGCTGTTCCAGACGACGCAGCGGCTGGAGATTGCGGGTCGAACCTGGACCATACTGGTCAGTTCATTGCCCGCCTTTGAAAAGCAACTGAGGTCAAATAAATCTCAATTCATCGCTCTGGGTGGCATTGTGCTGAGCCTGTTTCTGGCGCTCATGACCTGGATTCTGGTCCGAGGCCGGCTTCGTTCAATGCACGCTGCCCACGCGCTGAACCATGAACTGAATGCGCGCAAGCAGGCGGAAGAATCCTTGCGACTGGCCGCCATGGTCTATGAGAACAGTAGCGAGGGCATGTTGGTCACCGATGCGGACAACCACATCGTGGCCGTCAACCCCGCCTTTACCCGACTCACCGGCTACGAATTGAATGATGTGTTGGGCAAGAATCCGCGCGTTTTCAGCTCAGGCCGCCATGGCCCGGACTTTTATCCAACCATGTGGAACGAACTTGACCACACCGGGCAGTGGCAAGGCGAGATATGGGATCGTCGCAAAAATGGCGAGATCCACGCCAAATATCTGACCATCAACACGATCCTCAATACGGACGGTTCGGTATATCGTCGGGTGGCATTGTTTTTGGATGTCACCGAGAAGAAACAATCCGAGGAAGTCATCTGGCATCAGGCCAATTTTGATGCCCTGACCCAGCGCCCCAACCGCAGCATGTTCCATGACCGACTGGATCAGGAACTTCACAAAGCACATCGAACCCACCTGGCGCTCGCGCTGCTGTTCATCGACCTCGACCTGTTCAAGGAGGTTAATGACACGCTCGGTCATCACATCGGCGATCTCCTGCTGGTGGAAGCCGCCCAACGCATTACTGCCTGCGTGAGAGAGGTGGACATGGTGGCGCGCCTGGGGGGAGACGAGTTCACTGTGATCTTGCCGGAACTGCATGAGCACATCAGCGTTGAGCGCGTGGCTGCGAACATCCTCCAAAAACTGGCGGAGCCGTATCATTTAGGCGATGAGGTCATCCATGTGACCGGCAGTATCGGTATCACGCTGTATCCGCGAGATGCCACGGATGCCGAAGGCCTGCTCAAGAACGCCGACCAGGCCATGTATGTGGCCAAGAGCTTGGGGCGCAACCGCTTCAGCTACTTCACACCAGACTTACAAGAGGCCGCCCATACCCGTCTGCGCTTGATTACCGATCTACGCGAAGCGATTGCATTACATGAATTTTCCGTGCATTACCAACCCATCGTCGATCTGGTGACAGGTGAAGTCTATAAGGCAGAAGCCCTGATCCGCTGGCAGCACCCCAAACGCGGCTTGGTCAGTCCGGCTGAGTTTATTCCGCTGGCGGAAGAAACCGGATTGATTACCCCCATCGGAGATTGGGTTTTCAGAGAAGCGGCACGCCAGGCCAAACGCTTGCGTACCTTGCACCATCCAGCGTTCCAAGTCAGCGTAAACAAATCGCCCAAGCAGTTTCGTGAAAGTGACGCCAGCGTCACTGCGTGGTTCGACTATTTACACGAACTAGGGTTGCCCGGAGACGGCATCACCATCGAAATTACCGAAGGCTTGCTGCTCAACGCGGTTACGGATGTAACTGACAAATTGGCGCTGTACCGCAAAGCGGGCATTCAGATCGCGATCGATGATTTCGGGACGGGATACTCTGCACTTTCTTACCTGAAACGGTTTCACATCGACTACCTGAAGATCGACCAATCCTTCATCCGTGACATCGAGACCGACCCCAACGACCTGGCCCTCTCCCAAGCGATCATTGTCATGGCCCACGCACTCGGCCTCAAAGTGATTGCAGAAGGCGTGGAAACAGCCGCTCAACTCAAATTATTGACCGACGCCGGATGCGATTATGCGCAAGGCTTTTTCTTCTCCAAAGCCCTGCCGGCCGATCAGTTTGAAGCCCTGTTGCGTGCCAACTCTGCTCAGCCGTGGCACGGCCAGTAACAAACCGACGAATGGCTCAGACACCCTTTCCCTCGCCCGGCAGAACATTACCGCACTCACGCGCAGCGGAACCAAACGCCCGCTGCAAGCCACAAACAAAACCATCCACGCTGACATCGGCCCGAATGCATTCAATACTCAATCGTTTGCTCCCTGCCTGGATCGGTCTGCTAGCCCTGACGGGCTCAGCCGTCGCAGCGCCACTTACGTTGGCTCAACTGCTCGCGCGTCCTGTCGCACCCCACGGCATTGTGTTTGAAATTGTTGATCGGGACCCTCGCGCATTAGAAGTAGCGCTACCCTGGGTGAAGCAGGCTTCGGAAAAACTCAAGGCACGCTTCCCGGCGCTGCCGATGGCATTGGTGACGCACGGTCAGGAGATGTTTGCCTTGCAAAGCGGCGGGCGCACCGACAACCCGGCAGTGCATCAAATCGCCGAAACGCTCAGCCGCGATGGCATACCGGTTCACGTCTGCGAAACCTACGCAGGCTGGCGTGGCATTGGAGCGGAAAACTTCCCCAAATACATCGACGTGGCGCCGGCTGGACCGACGCAGATCAAGAACTATGAGGCGCTCGATTACGAGCGCCTGGTGGTGCCCAAGGCCGCGGTTCTGAAAGCACGCTGAAGAAGATTGCGTCGTTCGTGCCTGGCTATTACCCAGACTGAATCGCCATCAGAATGGCGCGGGGGACTCGAAGACCATTTCCGCGCCCGTCACCGGATGCACGAATCCCAGCCACCCCGCATGCAGCAGCAAGCGTTTCGCCATGACCTGAATGGCAGGCGGTGCGTACAGGGTGTCTCCCAGAATCGGATACCCCAGCTCGCGCAAATGCAATCGTAACTGGTGCGATCGGCCCGTAACGGGCTCAAGCTCAACACGAGTGCTTGAGCCCGTGGCTTCAGATTCCAGCACACGCCAGCGCGTCACGCTGGGTTTGCCGGCTACATGGTCAATGATACGCAGGGGCCGGTTAGGCCAGTCTGCGATGATGGGAAGATCGATGACGCCCCATGCTTCAGCTGGTGCTTCCAGCCGGCCCGCCACCACGGCAAGGTAACGCTTGCTCACCACGCGTGCAGCAAAAGACATGCTCAGCGCACGTTGCATCGCCACACCCCGTGCCATCACCATGAGTCCAGAGGTCGCCATGTCCAGACGATGCACAATCAAGGCATCAGGATAACGTGACTGCACGCGTGCACTCAGGCAATCCTGCTTGTCGGCCCCACGCCCTGGCACCGCTAGCAGACCGCTCGGTTTGTCGACCACCAGCAGGGTTTCATCAACGTAGATCGGCTCGATGCCGATGCTTCTGGACAGATCCATGAAGGTCAACGCCATGCAGGGTGCTCCTTTACCATTCCATCGTAAATGTGGCTGCAGACCAAGCCGAACCGGACATTGCACCTATCTTGCCTCACCCCGCCTGCGTCACAAACACCCACCCGCCAGACCCACAACTAAAGGTGTGTCGATAATATTGACATCGGCAAATACTACAGTCAGCGGGAGATTTATCTGAATAAACGACCCAGAAGAGACCTCAGAACCTGATCAAACTTCAGATTTGTCGGAAAATTTTACACTTTTCAAGCGTGCCTGAAGGGCACTTTTTTTAACCACTTGTTTTTTATGGGAATTAATACTTGGCATAAAGCGTGCTTATCCATTAGTCCGAACATACCAAGCCATTGTGTCATTACGTACTAGCTTGTTGGATTTCAGCGCATATATAAGGATTGGGGAGACACCACATGATAAAAAACACACTGTTAAACATGGTGGCCGCAGCGTTGCTGACCGGTCTGACTTTCGTGAGCGGAAGTGCCATGGCACAAACACCCGATGGGTCGACTCCAGCAAACGAAGGCGTTTGCAACGTTCTTCAAGCTTCAGGCGTCTCCCCTGGCTTGTATGGCCTCTGTGTCGCTTATTGCGAAGCGCAGGATCTGGACTCATTCGACAAATCACCGCCAAATGCCAAAATTCTTGCCAATTACAATAAACGCAAGCAGAGCAGTGATCCGGCCATGCCGTGCGTCAAAGCTCCCTGCCCGTGTTGGAGTAATGCTGAAATGGCCGCTATAACCGGCGACGGTGCGGCTAGCGCTTGTCTAGGCGGCGCCGCCAAGCTGCAATTGGTTGATAACGTATCCCCCACTCGTTTTGCTGAAGCCGACACCAACGTGGGGCGTGAGACTTGCCGTTATATAGACCAGACCCTCACACCCGCCACGGTCAGGAATCTGTCAATTTCACCCGCGGAGGCTCAGTCTTGTTATGCCGCGGTGCAATCAGCCTGCCAAAGTGTAGTGCTCCCCTAAGGGTAAGGGTCGTCAGTTAATTCAACGACCCGCCAGCTTGACTATAACGATACTGAAAACAAAACAAGAAATAACGCGTAGTGTGGTTGCGAAGATCAGGGCAGTACCAATTATGCAGTTCCGAATAATGAGGAGGAGCAAAAATGATTAAGGTTAACGGTCTTTGCAAGGGGCTGGTGTCAGGTCTCTTGCTGTTGGCAGCAAATAGCGTCTATGCATTACCCGTCACGTACAATTTCTCGTTTACGGGTTCAGTGACGTCACTCGGCTCAAATGTGGTTTACAGGTCATATGATACGACGCCAACGGTGGCCTTTTCTACTATCAGCTCGACTCCGACCACCAACCTTTTCGGCTTTACCGCCCTGCCCAGCACCATCACCGCCTCTGGGATATTTACTGTTAATAACTGGGGTTCCTCGTATACAGGGACCGTCAATTTTGACGCCGCGTCCGGCAACACATTGAAGATTGTCGGAGGAAACGCCAACACCACGTTGTATGCGAGCGATGACACGAGTTATTTGACCGGTGGATTTCCCGCCCTGCATTTTACAAACGGACAACTGGATGATTTTGACTATAAAAAAACGACCGTTTCAAAATTCAATTCTAACTTTTTGACTTTCGACGATGCAACATACGTAGCGCCACTTGCAACAGGCGTCACCGGGAAAACAACTGGGAAAAACTGGACGGAATACAGAGTTTTTAACGCCATGGCTGGTACGTGGAGCAGTAATCTGGCCGTCTCCCCTGTCCCCGAAGCCAGTACCTACGCCATGATGTTGGTCGGTTTGGGGCTGGTCGGCTTGATGGGGGCGGCTCGCCGAAAAAGCCTGGCCCTCCCAGCCTGAATCCAGGCTCACTTAAAAACGGCCACTTTGACAAGTGGCCGTTTTTTTATGTGCGACCGCATCGAGGAGTAAGGGGCGGAAGAATAAGGTGCCATTGTTTTGCAATTATGGGCATGGCATTGACAACCGGAAACTCAGGTTTGCACCGGGAATGGCAATGATGGTCGTGATGACAGCCTGACGCTGGCCAATTGGGGCGAACCGCTCTATCGTTCAGTAACTCGCTACCTCAAATCGCCGTTCCACTCAACCCAGGAGCACACCCATTGATTCTCGGCCTGCGCACTGCCATTTACCCGGCCCCCGATCTGGCCGCCGCCAAACGTTGGTACACCGAAGTGCTAAGCCAGCCGCCTTATTTCGATGAGCCGTTTTACGTCGGCTACGCGGTGGGCGGGTTTGAATTGGGCTTGTTGCCCTGCGCAGCCGGGCACAACGGGACCGCAGCCGCTTTGGGGCGTATCGAATATCGAAGTGGAATTTGCACGACTGATCGAACTCGGCGCATCGGAACTGGAATCCATCGCTGAAGTCGGCGAAGGCATCAAGGTGGCAGCGGTGCAGGATCCGTTTGGCAATCGCTTGGGCCTCATCGAGAATCCGCTGTTTGATCTCAGGGCAATGCGCTGAACCCGCCTCTGCCCGAGCCCCCAGTTCGGGGATAATGCGCACTGCACGACCCGGTTTTATTTCTTGGCAAGTCTGGGATCGGCGGGCCGTTCATGGCTGGTCATGAATTTTGCAACGTCCCAGGCATCCTGAAGATTCAATGATCCACCCTGGCCCAGGGGCATGTTCGCCTGGATGAACCCAGCAGCATTGTTAATTTTGCTCATGCCTGCTCCTGCATTAAATGACTGGCTTCCCCACAGTGGCGGAAACACATAGCGCCCTTTGACCAGAGTGCCCTGTCCATCGGCGCCGTGACAGATTGCGCAATTCGCTTCGAACACCCCCTTGCCACGCACTTCATCAGGCGCCAGCGCTGGTTGTTTAAGCTCGGGATAACCGCGCCCCTTGAGCGCAACACCAATTGGCGCACCCTTGGCGAGCCAGTAGCTATAACTTGTCAGCGCAATCATTTCCTTGCCGCCCAATGGGGGAGCTTTGCCGTTCATGCTGAAGCGAAAGCAACCGGCCAGCCGGTCTTCATAGCTGTTCACTTGTTTGTTCTTATCGCGATAGGCGGGAAACATCCCAAAGGACGCCCACAAGGGCGCCGAATCGGGTTTACGCCCTGCATCGAGGTGGCAATTCACACAATTAAGTCCATTGCCAACATACGCGCTGGCATAGGTTTGCGTGTCGGTAAAAATATTTTTACCGAGGCGAATCACATCGCCAAACTCTCCCGAGGGAATGTCCTCAGGATCAGGCGGTGAGAAGACCCCTCCTTGTTCGACTGACAGAGGAGACGGCTTGGCTATTGCCGGTAAGTTGTCGCTTTGCGCACCGTCCTGCCCAGGCGTGGCAGAAGAAACTACAGCAGGAACAGCGGGCGCTTCTTCAACCTTGAACAGGTAAGTGGCGACCCAGACCACCCCCCCCACCGCCAAAGTGGCCATGACCACCAGGACTATCCAGAAAGGATGGAACTTACGCGTCTGTTTCTGGCTTTGAAACCAGTTTTTGAGCCAGCTGGACATCATTTCACCTTCCCATTCAATGCGGGATTTTCGAGATACAGGCTGACAGCAGCAATCTCTTCGTCGCTCATTTTGATCGCAACAGATTTCATCAAACCTTGTGGATCATTGTCACGGGTCCCCGCCTGCCATGCTTTGAGTTGAGCACGGGTGTAGCTGCTTATCTGCCCTGAGAGTGAGGGGAAATGCGGTGCAATTCCTTCGCCGCTCGCCCCATGACAGGCAAAGCATGCCGGCATCCCCTTGCTCCAGTTTCCCGATGTCGCCAACTTGAATCCCAGTGCTGTCTGAGGTGAGCTGGCAACTGGATTCGCAGTCGGTTTCCAGCCCGGCAGGCCGGCGTAATAGTCAGCTACATCGTTGATTTGCTGAGCACTGAGCGCACTGGCAATGGGTTCCATCTGCGCGTTTTTGCGCTTGCCGTTAGCAAATGCCTGGAGCTGTTTGACCAGATACGCTTGATGCTGTCCTGCGAGTCGTGGAAAGCCCGCCGCTGCCTGGCCTTCTCCGTTCGCGCCATGACAAGCCAGACAAGCAGTTATACCGGCGCCCCCCTTTTGGGCAAGCACACCCCCCGCAAGCTTGTCAGCGGAGGCATGACTTACCCAACCATTCGCGAATACAGTTAAAGCAGTCAATACGAGCAAACGCACCGTATCCGCATAGCGTTGGCGGGGTTCGAAACGAGTTGATTTGCGGTGAAACATCCAGGCATCCGATCTGTAAAGTGGGTATTGATTGACACCGACAGACTCACACTTTGCTGAGTCATTCAGCTTAACCATAGAAGAGATTTCGCACATGGACTACCGTTGTCATTCACGCAGCCCTGCGTAAACAACATCAGGCATGAGTGGGTTTGCCGATATTCAGACAGCCTTTGAGCTCACAAAGAACGGTGTGTTGACGAGCGCTTCCTGCGTGGCCATGCACTGTTGTGACACGAATACGCCTGAATAGATATCTACACGGCTAACTGAATCCACCTTCCCGAACTCAGCAAGGGTACGCCGGAAAGCCCCGTGTTTGTTAAAGCTTATAGGTGTAGCGCAGATAGAAATCGACATCCTCGCGTTTGTGCAAACTGCCAACGCGCTGATCGATATCCTCACGATTCCGCACGCGCGCCTCCAGGGCCTGTTTCTTGTCGATGGCCCACTTGTAGCGCAACTCGACCAGGTTGGCGTTAGCGCCAAAATCCGGAGACAGCAACCAGCCATCGCCGGCGCGGCCGAACACGAGTCCTGCGCTGTGCTTGGGGACAATGTCGATAAAATTGAATGTGATCTGTGCCGCGAGTCCATCGGCGTCACCTGTCGTGCCGGTTTTGGTTACGCTGCGTAAAGGGGTGTTCGGGGCGTAACCCACTTCGCCTGCCAGCATGAATTTCATGCTGCCACGGATCGGCCACTGCCCGGCAAGCCGACCAACAAGCCCCCAGTAGTCTTCAACCGGCCCGGCACCGACGCCACTGCTGTGCAGTGCGTTCGGCAGCCAGGTGATATCCACCGCGCGCTGAACGAGTGGTCCGGTCTTTTCAGCGTTTTCGAGGCCCACAAAATAGGACACGCGGCTACCGTCGTCTCTGAAATCAAGCGGTGCGCGCCGTACCTGGGTTGCACCTTCACTGTCGTTGTACTGGGCAATCGCAGTCGTATCCCAGCCGCTCATGGATTTGTGCTTGACCTGAACGCCATCGGTCCAGGTGATATCGGTATTCGGGCTATCGTTCCGATCCAGTGATTTCCTGGCCACGCCAGCGAGTTCAGCCTTGCTCTGGAAGCGGCCCAGGCGCACTTGCCAGGCACTATCCGGGCGATATTCAACATACATCTCGTCCAGCGTGGAGTCACCGCGGCGCAAGCCGTCTTCTGCAGGAAGGCTATTGAACAGCTCGAAGTGAAGATCGTTGCGTTCATCTGTGGAGTAACGCCCGGCAAAGCGAACCTGTGCCAGCCATTGTTCGTTGAATTTGGCGCCGATCCCGGGACGCACGCGCAGCCGTAATTCATCGGTTGTGTCTTTTGTGCCATTACGGTCGTCGCGGTGCAGCGAATAAAATCCCGCGCGCACGTCGCCGTTCAAACTGAATTCGACGGCCGCTGAAGGACCGGCCAAAACCAGACCGGTGACTGCGAGCACTAGACTCGTCCATTTTTTTAAACAAAGCATGGTGGTTCCTTTCTAAATAAAGCAAAGCACCCGACCTGGCCAAAATCAGCCTTTTCGAGGTCTTCCTGATGAGCTTGCTCAGGTCTGTGGCCTGGCCGTTCGTAAAGGGGGGTGCGGCAGTTTGTGTAGCGGCCCCGAAACGTAGTTTGCCGGTCAAGTCCAAGTGTAGGTCCAGCAGCTTGCGAGTGACCGGGCGCACCCGTGAGAGGGTTGAGCGCCCAATCCACCATTGTGGAGGAATGTCCTTATTGCCCCTGCAGCCCATCCAGCAACGCGATCCCCCACGCCACGCCAAAGCCGTTGGTGTCGCTCATGACTGCACCCAAACCGCCCTTGCAACTGTGGCCCGATAAATCCATGTGCAGCCACGGCGTGTCGCCGACAAAGCGTGCCAGAAAAAGCGTGGCGAGAATGTGGTCGGCTTCGCCTTCCATGCTGCATTGCTTGACGTCGGCCACGGTCGAATCGAGGTGGCTGTCGTAGTCCTCGGGATAAGGGAAGACGACAATGCGCTCGCCGCTGTTGGTACCGGCACGCGAGGCCTGATGCGCCAGCGCGCTGGAGCTGGCGAACACCCCTGACATGCGGCTGCCGAGCGCGTAGTGCATCGCGCCAGTAAGGGTCGCAAAATCGGCGATGAGCGCGGGTTTGCTTTTGGCTGCCAGCGTCAGCGTGTCAGCCAAGACCATGCGGCCTTCGGCATCGGTGTGGACAATTTCAATGGTGGTGCCGTTGAGCGCTTTCACCACCTCGTTCTGCTTGTAAGCCTCGGGACTGATGTGGTTCTCGGCGAGCGCGACCCAGCCGTCCAATGCAACCGGGAGTTTCAGCTTCGAGGCCGCAGCCAGAATACCGAGCACGACTGCCGAACCGTTCATGTCCTCGTGCATGCCCTGCATGAACTTGGCGGGCTTGAGGTTGTGGCCGCCGGTGTCGAAGCAGATGCCCTTGCCAACAAAGGCAACCGGCTGCGCTTTGGCCTTGCTGCCTTTGCCTTTGTAACTGATGCGCACGATGGCGGCATCCTTGGCGGGCGAACCCTGCGCCACCGCACAGAATGCGCCGGCGCCCATTTTCTTCAGCTTGGCCAAGCTGTATTCCTCAACCGTCCAGCCGTATTGCTTGGCCAGCGTCTTGATCCGCTTGCGGTAGACGCCGGGCGTGAGTTCGTCCGGGCCCTGCACGGTGAGGCTGCGGGTCAGCTGGTTGCCTTCGGCCAGCGCTTTCGCATGGGCAAAGCCATCGGTCGATTTGTGGCCGAACAGCTGTACGGATTTGAGTACCGCATCGGCTTTGGATTTTCTCGATGGCAACGGCACGGCGTTCACCAGGGTCGCATAAACTGCGGCCTCTGATGCGCGCTTCCTGAATGCCGCATCGCCGAACACAGCCAGCGTCAGTGACTTGGGATGTTCGGTTATCAGCAGCGCCAACCCCTTGCGCACCATCTCGTGCGTCTCAAATGTGCTGGCGTCCGATTTGAGCATGGCCACCACCGCGAGCGTGCCGCCGGGAAGCTGCACCGCAACGGGCGACTTCGCCAACGAATCAAGCTTGATATCGCGGCGTTTCATGACTGCCTTGAGTTCAGCACTGCCTGGCAGTTCGGGCAAGGTTTTGGAAACCGGCAGCAATAACAACGCGTGACCCGCTGTTTCCAGCGATTTTGCAGTGATTTCCTGTTTGTTTTCAGTCAGTTTAGGCAGCATGGGGGGTCCTTGAGGGTGGCGTTTTTCTTGATGCTTGGCGGGGTTTCCCGGATAATTGCGGGGTTTTGTAGTTCCACCGCATTTTTCCGACCCCATCCCACAAGGGTAACCGAATGAAGATTGAAGACAAGAAACGCGTTCTACGCGAAATGGTGTTGCATCGCCGTTTTGAAGAGCGCTGCTACCAGGCCTACATCGAACGCAAGATCGGTGGCTTCCTCCACCTCTACCCCGGCCAGGAAGCCTGCTGTAACGGCGTGATGGAAGCGGCGCGACCCGGTCACGATTACGTGATCACGGGTTATCGCGACCACGTCCACGCGATCAAGTGCGGCTCCGACCCCAAAGAAGTGATGGCCGAGCTGTATGGCAAGGAGACCGGTTCGTCCAAAGGACGCGGCGGCTCCATGCACATCTTCGACGCGGCGAACCGCTTCATGGGCGGCTACGCGCTGGTCGGCGGACCGTTCCCGCTGGCTGCCGGCATCGCCAAGGCGATCCAGCTCAAGGGCGGCGACGAAATCGCCATCTGTTTCCTCGGTGACGCTGCCAACAACCAGGGCGTGTTTCACGAAACCCTGAACATGGCCGCGCTGTGGAACCTGCCGGTGCTGTTCGTCTGCGAAAACAACCGCTACGGTATTGGCACCTCGATCGAGCGTTCCACCGCTGTGGTTCACCAGCACAAACGCGTCGCGGCCTACAACATCGAAGCCTCTGAGTGCGACGGTCAGGATATCGAAGTGGTCTACGAACACGCACGCCAGGCGGTTGACCACGTGCGATCGGGCAAAGGCCCCTTCTTCCTCGAACTGATGACCTACCGCTATCGCGGCCACTCCATGTCGGACTCGCGCGGCTACCGTACGCGTGAAGAAGAAGAGCTGTGGAAGCAGCGCGACCCGCTTTTCATCCTGCGTGACCGCCTGATCGAAGCCAAGGAAATGACCATGGCCGACTACGAGGCGATCGAAAAAGAAACGGATGCCTACATCGAAAACGAAGTGATCAAGTTCGCTGAAGAATCTCCCGAACCGCGTGTTGAAGATCTCGAAAAATACGTTTTTGCCGACCGTGAAAGCCAGAAACCCTGGCTCACCGGCAACGCTGCTTAAGGCCGTGGCGCTTACGCGACACTGAAATAAAGGAAATAACTATGGCTCAAATCATGCTATGGGAAGCGATTCAACGCGCCCACGACGAAGAAATGGCACGTGACCCTCTGGTCATTTGTATGGGCGAAGACATCGGCGTGGCCGGTGGCACCTACAAGGCCACCAAAGGCCTGTACGAAAAATATGGCCCATTGCGCGTGATGGATACGCCGATCTCCGAAGGCGGCTTTACCGGCCTCGGCATCGGTGCTTCCTTCCTCGGTATCCGCCCCATCATCGAAATCATGTCGGTGAACTTTGCCTGGCTGGCGATGGACCAGATGTTCAACTCCGCGGCCAAGATTCGCTACATGTCCGGCGGCCAGCTGCAAGCCCCTTGCGTATTCCGCTCGGCTGGTGGTGCTGCGCACCAACTCGGCGCGCAGCACTCGGCGCGGATGGAAAAAGTCTTCATGGGTATTGCCGGCCTGCGCGTGGTCACGCCGTCCAACCCCAAGCAGGCCTATGGTCTGCTGAAGTCGGCTATCCGTTGTGACGACCCGGTGTTCATCAACGAACACGAACTCATGTACAACATGAAGGGCGAAGTCCCGGATGCGGAATATTTCATGCCGTTGGAAGGGTCGGAAATTGCCCGTTCCGGCACCGACGTCACCTTGTTCGGCTACAACATCTCGGCGCACTGGTGTTTGAAGGCGGCTGAAATTCTCGACAAGCAATACAACATTTCAGCTGAAGTCGTCGACCTGTATTCGCTGTCGCCGCTGGATCGCGCCGGCATCAAGCAGTCGGTCAGCAAGACCCATCGCGTGGTCATCGCCGAAGAAGACGAAGCGCCGGTTGGCGTGGGCTCCGAAGTCATCGCCATCATCAACGAAGAATGCTTCTTTGAACTGGATGCTGCCCCGGTCCGCGTGCACTCCGCATTGGTGCCGCAGCCCTACAACCACACGCTGGAAAAAGCGGCGATTCCCGATCACGAAGATGTGGTCAAAGCCGTTCTCAAACTTTTTGGCAAGGCTTAAGCAAGAGATGAGGGGTCAAGCGCTGCTGCGCCTCACCCCTGTCGCCTCCCGCCTCTAACGCCACACGGGTCACACGCATGTCAAACCATTACGCCATCACCATGCCGCAGCTCTCGGACACCATGACCGAGGGCGTGCTTGTCACCTGGGAAAAACAGGCCGGTGACAAAGTCGAGCGCGGCGATATCGTCGCCACTGTTGAGACCGACAAGGCCATCATGGACGTCGAAGTCTTCAAGGCCGGCTATCTGGCCGGGCCGCTTGCCGAAATCGGCGCCACCGTTCCCGTCAGCGGCGCGCTCGGCTACATCACCGATACTGCAGGCGATGTCGCCATTGCAGCCGGAGAAGTGGTTTCCGAGCAGGCGCAAACCGAAATGATTCCGCATCACGCCGGCACGCCGATCGTGATGCCGCAGCTGTCCGACACCATGCACGAAGGCGTGGTGGTGACCTGGGAAAAGCAGCCCGGCGACGTCATCAAGCGCGGCGACATCGTCGCCACGGTGGAAACCGACAAGGCCATCATGGATGTCGAAGTGTTCCAGGAAGGGTGGCTCTCTGGCCCGATTGCCGACGTCGGCAGCGTGGTCGAAGTCGGTCACCCGATGGGTTTCATCGTCAATGACGCTTCCAAAGTCAACGACACCGGCGTGACGCTGGGGGCCGATCACAAGGTCAGCGACACCCACAAGGTTGCGCCGCACGCAGCCGACCGGCCCGCACACATCCCCACGCCCAAGGCCAGCCCCTCGCAAATCTCCGCCACGGGCAACATGCCGCCCGTGCCGCGCCCGCAAGGCCGCCAGGCCAGCCCCTATGCGCGCAAGGTCGCTGCGCAGCTGGGTGTGAACCTCGTCGGGCTGGCCGGTACCGGGCCGTCAGGCGTGATTGTTGCCGCCGACGTGGCACGTGCGCGGCCATCAATGCAGCAGGTCGCGCATTCGCTGCCGCAGGTTGATGTGCCGGGTCAGGGCCGCGCGATGTCGTCGATGGAAAAGGCCGTGAGCCACGCCATGACCGCTTCGCTCACGCTGCCAACCTTCAACGTCACGGTGAACATCAACACTGCCACGCTGACCGCCGCCGCCAAGGCGAAGAAGGTTTCGGTAACCGTGGCCATTGCCAAGGCCTGTTCGGTGGCGATGGCAAAATTCCCGCGCATGAACTGGGCCTACCAACCGGTCGACAAGCTGGTCGAGCGTGCCAACCATGATTTCGGCGTGGCGGTGATGTCGAACGACGGCGGGCTGGTGGTACCGATCCTGCATGGCATTGAAAAACGCCCGCTGGATGCACTGCAAAGCGACTGGACCGGACTGGTTGAACGCGCCCGGGTGCGCAAGCTGGCCCCGTCCGAATACGCCAATCCCACCTTTACCATTTCCAACATGGGCATGCTGGGCGTGTCGCACTTCACTGCGATCCCCACCCCCGGCATCTCCGCGATCCTGGCCATTTCGGCCAATGGCCCGCAGGGTACGCCGTTCACCATCACCGGTGATCACCGCGTGCTCAATGGCGCCGATGTCGCGCTGTATCTGGTCGCGCTGAAGCAGACCATTGAAGCGCCCGAGGCCTGGCTAAATGCTGAAGGTGGCGCAGCGGACGCATCCGTTGCAGCAACTGCCACCACCAGTGCACCAGCAGTGTCACCCATCCCCGAGGGTAACTGGGACTTCCCTGTCGTCATCGTTGGCGGCGGCCCCGGCGGCGAAGACTGTGCGCGAGATCTGGCCGACCATGGCATCAAGGTCATGATGGTCAACAACGAGCCCTTCCCCGGCGGCGAATGCCTGTGGCGCGGCTGCATCCCGTCCAAGGCCTGGCGTGCTGCGGCGGACGTCATCCGCAACCGTCCGCACGACGCCGAAATGGGCGTCGACGGCACCAATTCACCCAAGCTCAACTGGGCACAAGCCGAGAAACATCGTCGCTGGGTGCAGAGTAGCCGTGGCGAAATGGCACTCAAGGCCGACAAGGGCATGAAGATCGACGTGCGCGAAGGCTATGGCGAATTCGTCGATGCCCACACGCTAAAAATCACCCCGGTCGAAGGCGAGCCGTATCAGCTTACGTTTGGTGCGGCAGTCATCGCGACCGGCGCGCCCGCGTTCGTGCCGCCGATTCCTGGCGCGCGTGAAAACCTGGCAACCGGTGGTGTGGTCACTTCCGACACCATCTGGAACCTCGCCAACCCGCCGAAGAAACTCGGCATCGTCGGCGGTGGCGTGATCGGTGTCGAAATGGCGCAGATCTTCCGCGACTTCGGCACCGAAGTCCTGATGCTGGAACGCAACGACCGCATCCTCGCCGAAATCGAAGACGAAATTGCAAAGACCCTGATCGCTTCGCTCGAAAAGGAAATCACCGTCGTCACCAGCGCGGCCATCAATGAAGTCAGTGGCAAACCCGGTGCAATGAAAATCCGTTACGCCGACAGGGAAGGCACCGAGTCCACGTTTGCCTGCGACATCATTCTGGTCGCCGCTGGCAAGCGCCCAGACACCAGCAGGCTGGGGCTGGACAAGCTCAACGTCGAACTCGACGGTGCCGCAATCAAGGTCAACACCCGCTGCCAGACCAGCGTGCCGCACATCTATGCGGTAGGCGACGTGATCGGCGGCTACATGCTGGCCCACACCGCCGCCACCCAGGGCCGTGTCGCCGCCGACAACCTGTTGGGGCACGCCAGCGAATACGACCAGGACAAGGACTGCGGCGTCACTTTCTCGCGTCCTCAAGCCGGCTTCGTCGGATTGAGTGTGGCGCAGGCCAAGGCCAAGGGAATCGACGCGGTGGAAGCCAAGATGCCGATGAGCATCGACGCCAAGGCGATGATCACCGGCGAAACCGAAGGCATGATCAAACTGGTGGCTGACAAGGCCACCGGCCGCATCATCGGCGTGCATTACCTTGCTGACCACACCGACACCCTGATCGGTATCGGCGTGATGATGGTGGCTGGCGAGATGACGCTCACACAAGTGGCCAGGGCCATCTTCCCGCACCCCACGCAAACCGAGTTATTCGGTGAATTGGCGCGGCGGTTGTTGAATCGGCTGCGACGGACAGCGAAGAAGTAAGCCTTCGTATTCCCCACGTAACAAGGGCCGCAATTGCGGCCCTTGTTACGTGGGGAATCAAGCCTGTCAGCTCGACTGAACGCGCCGGCGACCGGCCACCAAGCCAACCAACCCTAGTCCTGCCAGCATCATGCCGTAGGTCTGTGCCTCTGGGACCGCCGCCACAGCAGTAGGCCACAGCTGGCCGCGAATTTCTCCGCCAGGGTACATCGCTGTGTGGATATTGACATAGGTCAGACCGGAGTTAAGCGCATTCAGAAACGATTGTCCCGGATGGCCATTGGCCGAGGCCACAAAACCAAAGCTGGCGATATCGTTACCGCCAAGCAAAAGGGTGCTGCCGCTATTGAATTTCTCAAACGGTGTCATATTGATATCCACAAGCACATTTGCGGATTGCATGTTCGTTGCGGGGCCGTGGATATGCGCACCCGTAACGGGGCCGCTCAGGGAGAACGCGGACAGGGTGAAGTCATACGTATTCGTCAGGGTGTCATAAAACAGGGTGGACAGGCCGCTGGCTGCCGCATTGGGATTTGCCAGTGCGGGCACTGAGTTGCCGCTGTTTAACAGCGCATTGAATTGAAGAATTTCAGCGTGTGCAGCGAGTGGACTCACAGTGACTGCAAGCAGCCCCAAACCCGAGATGAAAGATTTCATGACGTTACTCCTTGAGTGGATACAGTTGAACATGGGTTAATACAGACTGTGGACCTTGACGCCGGCCACGCCGATCTTGGGCGGCATGATGAGCAAGTCTGTGGGGATGATTTTCCCGAACGCAGTGCAGGGGCCTATAGGCGTACGCAACAGAAAGCTGTAGGTATGCGCTGATAAATGTGTCAGCTATTCAGTGCATTAAATTGCGAATCCAATTAACAGCACGTAAACGCTGAATTTTCTCTGCAGGGAAAACTGACTAAATAACGGGGGTTGCGGGGGTGATCGTACGAGAGTGCCCGCGCGATAACGGACAGGATGAACTTCGCATTTTTTCAAAAGCCGGACGCTATTGAAGGGGGGCGATGGTCACTGCCATGAACAGGCAGTGATCCATCTGGTCTTTCCGCTATGACGGAAAGATCAATACAAGCTTACTTCTTGACGCCGTTTACAACGGCCTTCAGCGTTGCACCAGCCTTGAATGCCGGAACCTTGGCAGCCTTGATCTTCAACTCTTCGCCGGTCTTGGGGTTACGACCGATACGCGCAGCGCGCTTGCGCACTTCAAACGTACCAAAGCCAACCAGCGTGAGGGAGTCACCTTTTTTAAGGGTGCCCGAGATGATGTCGATCAAAGCTGCAACTGAACGCTCGGCATCTGCCTTGGTGGAATCGGTCTTGGCAGCCAGTGCGTCGATGAGTTCTTTTCTGTTCATATTTTGAATCTCCATGGGTCAATGTGGACAAGTCCACTACGGATTATTCTGAATACATGGCTTGCTGGCAATACTTAAATTCACAGACTTTCAGGAAAAGCCTCGGAGCAAGCCCGAATCAGGTGGGTTTTGGGCGAAGGGAAAAATACCGTTTCGCCGCATAAACAGAGGCTTAGACGGGGTAAATACGTTTACCACATGCGCCCCATGGGGTTCCGAGGGTTAATCCCGGACTCTGAGCCAAATCAGCGCTTAGCCCGCCGCAGCGGGCTAAGCGGGATGCTTTTAGCGTTCTGGCCAGTCAAAAAAAGCGGCCTCCGCTTCCGGGTGCCGCCTTCGATGTCGGTTTCCAGTGCGTTTTAGCTGAACAGCCCCTTGAAGAACAACACGATGCTGTCCCAGGAACGGCGGAAGAAACCACCGGCTTCAACGGCTTCCAGCGCCACCACGTTGGTCTTCGACAGCACTTTGTCGCCCTGGCGGATCTCAATTATCCCCACCACCTCGCCGGGTTTCACCGGTGCGATCAACCGGGGGGTCAGCAAGATCTGCGTACTCAGCGTGGCGGTTTCACCGCGCGGCATGCTGGTTGCGAGGTCGCTTGTCAGCCCGACTTTGATCGTGCGGGCCGCCCCTTTCCATATCTGCGCGTTGGCCAATACGGTGCCTTTTTTATGGAAGGTCTTGCTTTCGAAGAAGTTGAATCCATAGCCCAGCAGTTTGGCGGTTTCAGCCGCGCGTGCGGCTTCGCTGTCGGCGCCAAACACGGCGGCAATCAGGCGTTGGCCATCCCGCTTGGAAGACGCCACCAGACAATAGCCTGCTTCATCGGTGTGGCCAGTTTTCAGGCCGTCGACACCATCGTCGCGCCACAGCAACAGGTTGCGGTTAGGCTGCTTGATGCCGTTCCACAAAAACTCTTTCTGCGCATAAATCGCGTAGTGCGCCGGGTCTTCATAAATAATCGCGCGCGCCAGTTTTGCCATATCGTGCGCGGTTGAATAATGGCCTTCCGCGGGCCATCCGGTCGCATTCTTGAAATGGCTGTTGGTCATGCCCAATCGTTTGGCTTCGCTGTTCATCAACGAGGCAAAGGTATCTTCCTCGCCTGCGATGCGTTCGGCCAAGGCCACGCTGGCGTCATTGCCTGACTGGATGATGATGCCGTGAAACAGATCATCGACCGACACCTGGTTACCCACGCCGACGAACATCTTCGAGCCGCCCATACGCCAGGCTTTTTCACTGATGGTGACCTGATCGGTTTCCTTGAGTCGGCCGCGTTTTATTTCCAGCGTGGCAATGTAGGCGGTCATCAGCTTGGTCAGGCTGGCGGGCGGCAGGCGCAAGTCGCCCTGCTGGTTAACCAGAACAGTGCCGCTGGCGGCATCCATCAACACATACGATTTGGCGACCAGTTCGGGGGGGGGCGGCACGCTGGCACCCCAGGCGACTGTCGCCATTAACAGGCTGGAAAGCACTACGAGTCGCTGCAGTAAAGACTGGGTAATCATGGATTTGTCAGTGAGTTGGAAAAGGGAAGGATATTTGAAGATGACAGACACGCAAAACGCCATGTTGGTTCAGGATAACATCGCGGCCCGCTACGCGTCAGTCTTGCGCCCTTGCCCTGTTAAACTCTGGCCATGCTGACTCCCGAATTCTGCCCGCATGGCCAAGCCTGAGCCCAACCACCTGACCCGCCAGATCGTGATCGCCATGCTCGCCGGCATTGTGCTGGGCGTCAGCCTGAACCAGTTGGGCACGGCATCCTGGATCCAGCTGTTTGTGATTGACGGCGTGTTGCAGGTGGTCGGCTCGGTGTTCG
Organism: Thiobacillus sp.; assembly: GCA_030679915.1. Taxonomy (GTDB): domain Bacteria; phylum Pseudomonadota; class Gammaproteobacteria; order Burkholderiales; family Thiobacillaceae; genus Thiobacillus. The sequence continues at coordinate 56,467 of JAUXRY010000001.1, read as the reverse complement.
TGGCGGCGCTGAAGATGATGGTGGTGCCGCTGGTGTTCGTGTCGCTGGTGGTGGGTGTCACCGCCTTGTCGGACCTGAAGGCACTGGGACGCATCGGCATCAAGGCACTGTCGCTGTATCTGGCCACCACCGCGATTGCCGTGATCATCGCGCTGACACTCGCGGGGATGGTTGGCCCCGGGGAGGGGTTTGATGCCGGCTCAACCGCCGCCAGTTTCAGCGGCAAGGAAGCACCCCCGCTGACCCAGGTGCTGATCAACCTGATGCCGACCAACCCGGTGTCAGCGATGGCTGAAGGCAACATGCTGCAGATCATCGTGTTCGCGCTGCTGTTCGGCATGGCCGTGACGATGTCGGGTGCACGCGGCAAGCATGTACTCAACTTTTTCAGCGACCTCGACGTGGTCATCATGCACATGGTCGAATGGATCATGCGGCTGGCGCCCTATGGCGTATTCGCGCTGATCACCCGCACCTTCGCCACCCAGGGGCTGGATTTGCTCCTGCCGCTGGCAGCCTACTTCCTGACGCTGACCGTCGCGCTGGCGATCCAGCTATTCGGCACCTACCCGCTGCTGTTGCGCCTGCTGGGCTCGCTCAACCCGCTCACTTTCCTGAAAAAAATGCGCGACCCGGCGGCGTTCGCGTTTTCCACCGCCAGTTCCGGCGCCACCATCCCGGTCACCCTGCACACGGTGGAACACAAGATGGGGGTGAAGAACAGCATCGCCGCGTTCACCGTACCGATGGGCGCCACCATCAACATGGACGGCACCGCCATGATGCAGGGCGTGGCCACGGTGTTCATCGCCAATGTCTACGGCATTGATCTCTCGATGACCGATTATCTGTTGGTGGTGCTGACTGCCACGCTGGCCTCGGTCGGCACCGCCGCAGTGCCAGGGGTGGGCCTTGTCACGCTGACCATGGTGCTCGGCCAGGTCGGCCTGCCGGTTGAGGGCATTGCGCTCATCATCGGTGTCGACCGCCTGCTCGACATGATGCGCACTACGGTCAACGTCACCGGCGACTGCGCGATCAGCTGCATCGTCGCCAAGAGTGAACACGCGCTCGATCAATCGGTTTTCAACGACCCGGATGCGGGTTCGACCGAGTCTGACACTCGCCATTCCATCCTCACTTCGCCCTCGCCCTGACTATGCTTTATCCGCTGATACGTTCTGCCCTTTTCTCGCTCGATCCTGAGGATGCGCACAGCTTCACCCTGGCCAGTCTCGATGCCGCGCATGCACTAGGCTTGCTGAAGCTGTTGCCGCGCGCGTCGGGTAAACCCGTCCAGGTGATGGGTATCACGTTTCCCAATGCGGTTGGTCTGGCGGCCGGGCTGGACAAGGACGGTGCGCACATCAACGCGCTGGGCGACTTAGGCTTCGGCTCTATTGAAATCGGCACAGTGACCCCGCGCCCGCAACCCGGCAACCCCAAGCCGCGCCTGTTCCGCCTGCCGGAGGCCGAGGCCATCATCAACCGCATGGGCTTCAATAATCTGGGCGTCGACAATCTGGTGAAAAATGTTGAGGCCAGTGGCTTCAAGGGCGTGCTCGGCATCAACATCGGCAAGAACAAGGACACCCCGAACGAACATGCGGTGGACGATTACCTGGCCTGCCTCGACAAGGTCTATGCGCACGCCAGCTATGTCACGGTGAACATCTCCTCGCCCAACACACAAAACCTGCGCGAACTGCAAAAGGACGAGGCGCTCGACGCGCTGCTGTCGGCGATCAAATTGAGGCAGTCCGAGCTGGCACAGCAGCACAGCCGCTATGTGCCGATTGCGCTAAAAATCGCGCCCGATCTCGACGACACACAGATTGCTGCGATTGCCGCGCTGCTGATGATGCATCGCATCGATGCGGTCATTGCTACCAACACCACCATCGCGCGCGACGCCGTGGCCGGCCTGCCGAATGCCGATGAAGCCGGCGGCCTGTCGGGCCGGCCGGTGCGCGCGGCCTCCACTCGCGTGATCACAGCACTGGCGCACCACCTGAAGGGCGAAGTCCCGATCGTCGGCGTCGGCGGCATTTTGTCGAGCGACGATGCGCAGGAAAAAATCGAGGCGGGCGCCTCGCTGGTTCAGCTCTATTCAGGCTTGATTTATCGCGGACCCGAACTGGTGCGTGAATGCGTGAGCCGCCTCGCCTGATGAAGATGCTTTTCTGGTGTAGCCTCTTGGCAATGCTGCTGATGCTAAGAACAGCGCACGCGGCACCCCCCGAGAGTGCCTTCATCACAGATTTCCCTCAACCCGGCCTCTCTGCAGACCAGCTGGGCGTTATCGTCAACGACGACGACCCGGACAGCGTCGCCATCGCCGCCTACTATCAGCTCAAGCGCGGCATTCCCGCCGACAATCTGGTTCACGTCCGCTTCAAACCCGGACGCAGCACGCTCAGCCGCAAAGAATTCATCAGCATCAAACGCCGGGTCGACCGCGCCACCCCTCGAGGCGTTCAGGCATTCGCACTAACCTGGGCCCAACCTTATCGGGTGGACTGCATGTCGATCACGTCAGCCTTCGCCTTGGGTTTTGATCCGGCTTACTGCGCCAGCGGTTGCCAGCCGACGCAAGCCAGCCCCTACTTCAACAGCTCGGTCGCACGCCCTTTCGATACGTACAAAATCCGACCCACCATGAGTCTGGCTGCGGCCACCGTGGAAGCGGCGAAAAAGCTCATCGACCGCGGCGTGGCCTCCGACAACAGCAATCCGGCAGGCACCGCCTATCTCGTCAGCACCACTGACAAGGCCCGCAACGTGCGCGCCGCCGGATACGACCAACTACACACGCAGCTGAAAAGCGTTTTCCCGACCGAAATTGTTCAGGCCAACGCACTGGTGAAAAAACACGATGTGATGTTCTATTTCACGGGTCTCACCCATGTGGCATCACTCGACAGCAACACGTTTCTGCCCGGTGCGATTGCCGACCACCTCACCTCAACGGGGGGCGAACTTTTTGGCAGCACACAGATGAGCAGCTTGCGCTGGCTGGAAGCCGGCGCCACCGGAAGCTACGGTGCAGTGATCGAGCCGTGCAACTTTCCCAACAAGTTTCCTGTTCCCGGCGTAGTCATGGCGCACTACCTGCAGGGCGAAACCCTGATCGAGGCTTACTGGAAAAGCGTGCATATGCCCGGGCAAGGTCTGTTCATCGGCGAGCCCTTGGCGCGTCCGTTTGCAGGCGTTAACCAGCTTGGGCGTGATGGCGGAATCACGCTCTCGGCGCGTTTGCTTACCGCAGGAATCTACGACCTGCAGGCTGCGCCTTCACTGATCGGACCCTATCGGACTGTCGGCCGTGTTGCCGTAGGACGGGGTACGCGCGAAATCCGGCTGGGCAAGATTCCGCCGGCATATTACCGCTTCGAACGGCACGCCGAACCGGCGCCCACACGCTAAAGGCTGTTGCGAGCATACTATCTGCCACGGGACATCTTCCGGCCGGCCGTCGGCGCCACTCCACTCAAAATAAATGAACGCATCCGAATCCAAAAAACCCAGCTTGCTCGCCTTGTCGGCCGGCGCGATTGGGGTGGTGTATGGCGACATCGGAACCAGCCCGTTGTACGCGCTGAAGGAAGCCTTCAACGGCCCTCACGGCGCAACCATCAATCACGACAACATCCTGGGCGTACTGTCGCTCATGCTGTGGGCACTGATCCTGGTGGTGTCGCTGAAATACGTGCTCTTCATCATGCGCGCCGACAACAAGGGCGAAGGCGGCATCATGGCGCTGATCGCGCTGACCCAGCGCGTGTTTCATGACAATTCCAGGCGCAAATGGCTGCTGCTCACACTGGGGTTGTTTGGCGCTGCCCTGTTCTACGGTGACGGCATGATCACCCCCGCCATCTCGGTGCTGTCTGCCGTCGAAGGCCTGGAATTAGCGGCACCGGCCTTGCACCGCTACATCATTCCGATTTCATTGACCGTGCTGGTGGGGCTGTTCCTAATTCAGAGCCGAGGCACCGCTTCGGTGGGCAAACTGTTCGGCCCCATCATGATTCTCTGGTTCATTGTGCTCGGCACGCTGGGTCTGCTCAGCATCGCTCAGACGCCTGCAGTGCTGGTCTCGTTTAACCCGTTTTATGGATATGCCTATTTTCAAACGCATGGCATCACCGGCCTGATTATTCTGGGTGCGGTGGTATTGGCCGTCACCGGGGGCGAAGCGCTTTACGCCGACATGGGCCACTTCGGCAAACGCCCTATCCGCTTTGCCTGGCTGGGGTTTGTTTTTCCCGCGCTGGCGCTTAACTATCTGGGGCAAGGTGCCCTGCTGTTGCGTAATCCGGCTGCGGCCAAAAACCCCTTTTATCTACTAGCCCCGGAATGGGCGCTGTATCCCATGATCGTACTGGCGACGCTGGCCACCATCATTGCTTCCCAAGCCGTGATCTCAGGTACGTTTTCCGTCACCCGTCAGGCCATCCAGCTGGGCTATATTCCCCGCATGCAGGTGCGCCACACGTCCGATCAGGCTATCGGGCAGATCTATATCCCCTTCATCAACTGGACACTGCTGGCCGGAGTTGCCCTGCTGGTCCTGGGTTTCCAATCCTCCAGCAGCCTGGCCTCGGCCTACGGCATCGCCGTCACCGGCACCATGGCGATCGACACCATTCTGGCCTTTACCGTGGTGTGGGCCTTCTGGAAATGGCCGCTTCCTCTTGTTCTCGGTGGCGCCGCATTCTTTCTCATCATCGATCTGGCCTTCTTCGGCGCCAACATACCCAAAATCGTCCATGGTGGCTGGTTCCCGCTGGTTATCGGGCTGGTGATATTCACGCTGCTGACTACCTGGAAGCGCGGTCGCGAACTGCTATTGCAGCGCATGAAAAATGACGACATCGACCTGACTGCCTTCATAGAAGGCATCGTGTCCTTCGAGCATCAACGGGTACCCGGCACCGCCATTTTTCTCCACGCCACCGGCAAGGGTGTACCTCACGCCCTGTTACACAACCTATCGCACAACAAAGTGCTGCATGAACGCGTCGTCATATTGCGGGCAATCACCGAAGAAGTGCCCAGCGTGCCCGATGCGGAACGCATCCGTCTGACGAAATTGAAAAGCGGCTTTTATCGCCTGGAAATCCGCTTCGGTTTTCGCGAGGAACCTGACATTCCCAAAGCACTCATACTGTGTGATGCCCTTGGCCTGCATTTCGCAATGATGGAAACCAGCTTCTTTCTCTCCCGTGAAACTCTGATCCCCACTAAATTGCCAGGCATGGCACTGTGGCGAGAAAATATTTTCGCGGCCATGGCGCAAAATTCAGAATCAGCCATGCGTTTCTTCAAGCTGCCCGTCAACCGTGTGGTTGAGCTGGGTACGCAAATCGAAATTTAATATTTCAAAACAGATCTCACACCATGCATATCGGCATCCCCAAGGAAATCAAGGATCACGAATACCGCGTGGCGCTCACGCCCGAAGGCGCGCGTGACCTGATTCAGGCTGGCCACACCGTCAGCGTTGAAACCCATGCGGGCGCAGCGGTTGGATTTGGTGACGATGCTTATCGCGCCGCGGGGGCCGCCATCGTGGGCACCGCGATCGAAGCCTATGCGGCTGACCTGGTAGTCAAGGTAAAAGAGCCGCAACTCTCCGAGGTGGCTGCCCTGCACAATGGACAGTTACTGTTCTGTTATCTGCATCTGGCTGCCGCAACCGATCTTGCTCGCGAACTGATGGATCGAAGCGTAACGGCGATTGCCTACGAAACGGTCAGCACGGTAAGTGGTGCGCTGCCGCTATTGCTACCGATGTCCAACATTGCCGGGCGACTGGCGCCGCAGATGGGCGCACTTGGATTGCACAAGACGCATGGTGGCAACGGCAAGCTGATGGGTGGCCTGCCGGGAGTGGCACCCGCGCATGTGGTCGTCATTGGAGCCGGGGTGGTGGGCATGGGGGCAACGCGGGTTGCCGTGGGACTGGGCGCGCGCGTGACGCTGATAGACCGTCTGGCCGACAAGCTCGTTCAGGCTGAAATCCAATATGGAGCGCGAGTGGAAACCCGCTTCTCGTCGCCCGATGCCATTGCCGACAGCCTCGCCCAATGCGACATTGTGGTCGGCGCTGCACAGATTCCCGGCCGTCATGCACCCCGCCTGATCAGCCACGCTTTACTGAAAAAAATGCGCCCAGGTTCAGTGCTCGTGGACGTGGCCATCGACCAGGGCGGCGTTGCAGAAACCTCGCGCCCCACCACCCACAGCAATCCGTTCTATGTCGTCGATGACATCGTCCACTATTGCGTCACCAACATGCCCGGCGCAGTCGCACGCTCCGCCACGGATGCGCTCACCCACGCAAGCCTGCCCTACATTTTGGCGCTGGCCGAACAAGGATTGGCCGCAGCAGATACGGCGGCGGAACTGAAAGCGGGACTGCAGGTTCACGCCGGACAAATCATGCATCCCGGATTAGCGCAGGACCTGGAGTTGGACTGACAGGCGCTTGCACGTGCGCGCCTGGCACAACCAGCCACACACGATCGATCACACGAAAATCAGCATCGAAACGGTACACCAATGGCACGCCGGAGGGAATTTCCACCCGTTCCACTGCTTCGGCAGAGAGACCATCCAGATACATCACCAACCCGCGCAAGGTGTTGCCGTGACTCACCACCAGCAGGTGACGGCCTTCTCGTAAACGCGGCACCAGCACCGCATTCCAGTAAGGCAACGTGCGCTGCTGGCAGTCGCGCAGGCTTTCGGTGATTGGAATATCTGCAGAATCGAGCGATGCATACAGCGGATCGAAACGCGGATGACGCGGGTCATTGATATCGAGTGGCGGCGGTGCCTCAAAATAACCCCGCCACCAGCGACGCGAGGCTGCCTCACCCCAGGTCGAAAAAATCTCGTGTTTGTTCATGCCTTGCAGTGAACCGTAATGCCGTTCATTCAAACGCCAATTGGTCAACAACGGCACTTCGGGCGTGCCCATCGCATCCAGCAGCGCCTCGGTTGTCTGACGGGTACGCTGCAACACTGAACCATGCACCTCGTCAAAGACGAAACCTGACTGCGCCAGTTGCCGACCGGCTGCGACTGCCTCGGCAATACCCACATCGGTCAACGGAATATCGGTCCAGCCCGTAAAGCGATCGGTCAAATTCCATTCGCTGTGGCCGTGGCGAATGAACACCAACTGATAAGCGGGTTCGTTCATTCCGGAGACTCCGTCAGAACGTCATGCAAATAATGGCGATCAGCCCACGCATCCAGATGCCAACCTCGGCCATCAAAATGAAACCAGTTGAGCGCGCAGTTGGGGATGACGAAATCGCGTGGTGTGTGCAGCGGCCGACCTGTGGCGCGACGATAGATCACGTCGAGCACCCCACTGTGGCTGACCACTGCAAGCGTCTGCCCGCCGTGGTGCCGCAGCAACCAGTCGACCCCCTCGCCGACCCGATCAGCCAAGTCATGCAGCGACTCGCCACGCTCGAAATCATACTCAAGGTCGCGCGCCACATAGTGTGCGTAGGCTTCCGGGTACAGCTCGGCTCCCTCGGCAGCCGTGATGCCCTGAAATACACCGTAATGCCGCTCGCGCAATTGCGGGAATAACTTCACCGCCTGATCTTCACGCTGCGCCAACACCTGTGCTGTCTCAGCTGCCCGCAACAGATCGCTGCTGTAAATCGCATGAAAGCGATGATGCGCAGCGTTGAATGCCATTGCCAACGCCTGCGCCCGCCCGGTTTTGTTGAGCGGAATATCGGTGTGCCCCTGAATACGTCTCGCCACATTCCAATCGGTTTCACCATGACGGATGAAACAAATACGGGTCGTTGCAGGACTGGAAACATGATGCATATCAAGTGGGTGGCATTTCGTCTGTACCCAGTCTAATTCCAACACATATCAACAATACATGGATGGCTTCAGCTTTCGCAATCAAACAACACTTTGCCCGGACAAATTCAGCAAAGGCTGATATCTCACCTTGACATATGCTGCAATAAATAGATATATTTATCTTTATATATGAGTGTATCGCTGCATTCGTATGGACTAATCAAGCAATCAATCACGGGAGACGTGTATGGAAGCGACAACCTACAACTATAAGGTCGTCCGACAATTCGCCATCATGACGGTGGTGTGGGGCATTGTCGGGATGCTGGTCGGGGTCATCCTGGCAGCACAACTGATCTGGCCGGACCTGACGTTTGGCATCGAATACCTGTCATACGGCCGGCTGCGCCCGCTGCATACCAATGCGGTGATTTTTGCGTTTGGCGGTTCGGCGATGTTTGCGGTGTCGTACTACATCGTGCAGCGCACCTGCCAGGTGCGATTGTGGGCCGAGAAGCTGGCCGCATTTACTTTCTGGGGCTGGATGTTGGTCATCGTGCTGGCTGCGATCACCCTACCGCTGGGCTATACCAGTTCCAAGGAATACGCCGAACTGGAATGGCCAATCGACATCTTGATCACATTGGTGTGGGTAGCCTATGCGCTGGTGTTCTTCGGCACCATCATCAAGCGCAAGACCCGCCACATCTACGTTTCAAACTGGTTCTTCGGCGCCTACATCCTGGTGATTGCGATTCTGCATATCGTCAACAGTGCAGAGCTGCCGGTGACGATGACCAAGTCCTATTCCGCCTATGCCGGCGTGCAGGACGCGATGATCCAGTGGTGGTACGGGCATAACGCGGTGGGCTTTTTCCTCACCACCGCCTTCCTCGGCATGATGTATTACTTCATTCCCAAGCAGGCCGGCCGCCCGATCTATTCGTATCGCCTGTCGGTCGTCCACTTCTGGTCGCTCAACTTCATCTACATGTGGGCTGGCCCGCACCATCTTCAATACACTGCGCGACCCGACTGGGCGCAATCGCTCGGCATGGTGTTTTCCTTGATGCTGCTGGCACCGAGTTGGGGCGGCATGATGAACGGCATCATGACGCTGTCGGGCGCCTGGCACAAACTTCGCACCGACCCGATTCTCAAGTTCATGGTGACCGCGTTGTCGTTCTACGGCATGTCGACCTTTGAAGGCCCGATGATGTCGATCAAGACGGTCAACGCATTGAGCCACTACACTGAATGGACCATCGGCCACGTGCACTCCGGCGCGCTGGGCTGGGTGGCGATGATCACCATCGGCTCGATGTACTACCTGATCCCGCGCCTGTTCGGCCGCGAGTCGATGTTCAGCACCAAGCTGATCGAATGGCATTTCTGGCTCTCCACCATTGGCGTGGTGCTGTATATCGCCGCATTGTGGATCGCCGGAGTGGCGCAGGGCCTGATGTGGCGCGCAGCCAACGCCGACGGCACGCTGACCTACAGCTTCGCTCAGGTACTCAACACCATGTATCCGTTCTACGGCATTCGACTGATCGGCGGCGCCATGTTCTTCAGCGGCATGCTGATCATGGCTTACAACGTCTGGCAGACCACGCGACTCGGTCGCGCGGTGAATGACGCGCCCATCCCGCAAGCCGTTCACGCCTAAGGAGACCGACCATGATTTCGCATGAAAGCATAGAAAAAAACCTCGGTCTGCTGATTGTGCTGACCATCCTCATCGTCAGCGTCGGTGGTCTGGTTCAGATCGTGCCGCTGTTCTTCCAGACCTCCACCACCACCGCGGTGGCGGGGCTGAAGCCTTACGCGGCACTGCAATTGTCGGGACGAGATATTTACATTCGTGAAGGCTGCGTCGGCTGCCATTCGCAGATGATCCGTCCGTTCCGTGCCGAGACCGAACGCTACGGCCACTATTCAGTGGCGGGTGAATTCGTCTACGACCGCCCCTTCCTGTGGGGCTCCAAGCGCACCGGTCCCGACCTGCATCGCGTGGGGGGTCGCTATTCCGATGCCTGGCACGTGGCGCACCTGATGAATCCGCGCGATGTGGTGCCGGAATCGAACATGCCGGCCTACCCCTGGCTCGACCGTCCGCTGAATGACCGCGCCATCCAGAAGAAAATGCGCATGCTGAATGTTGTCGGCCACGGTTATACCGAGCAGGAAATCAGCGATGCGCCCGCCGCGCTGAAAGGCAAGACCGAGCTGGACGCGCTCATCGCCTACCTGCAAGTGTTGGGCACGCATGCCCCGAAGAATTGAGTCGCCATGGATAGCGGATTAATCAGCGGCATTGTCACAGCCATCTTCATCGTGGTGTTCATCGGCATCGTCTGGTGGGCTTACAGCCGTGGCAACAAACAGGCATTTGAAGACGCCGGCCGTTTGCCTTTCGAGGAAGACAACGCGCCCATCAGCAAGGGAGAAAAAAATGAGTGATTTCACCAGTGGCTTCTGGCCCATTTATATCAGCGTACTCACCCTGCTGAGCATCATCGGCACCTGGGTGTTTCTCAAGAAGCAAACCACCCGCAAGCTCGCCCCCGGCGAGAAGCCCGAGCTGATGAAACACACATGGGACGGGGATCTGCAGGATCTGAACAACCCGTTGCCGCGCTGGTGGCTGGGCCTGTTCTACGGCACCATGGTTTTCGCGCTGGTCTATCTGGTGTTGTGGCCGGGGCTGGGCAACTACGCCGGCGTGCTGGGCTGGACCTCGCTTGGCGAATACGAAGCCGAAGTCAAAGCGGCCGAAGCCAAGTTCCAACCGGTGTATGCCGGGTTCATGCAGCAGGACATCGCCACGGTCGCCGCCGACCCCAATGCGCGCGCCATCGGCAAGAACCTGTTCCTGACCTATTGCTCGCAGTGTCACGGCTCGAACGCGGAAGGCTCCAAGGGCTTCCCCAACCTGACCGATGGCGACTGGCTCTACGGCGGCGAGCCTGAAACCATCGTGGCCACGATCACCAACGGCCGCAACGGCATGATGCCGCCAATGGGCGCAGCGCTGGGCGAAGAGGGCACCAAGGCAGTGGCGAACTATGTGTTGTCGCTGTCGGGCCGCAAGCACGATGTCGCGTTGGTCGGCGCTGGCCAGGCCAAGTTCGCCGAGAACTGTGCCGCCTGTCACATGCCGGACGGCACCGGCATGCACGCACTGGGCGCGGCCAATCTCACCGACAAGGTGTGGCTGTATGGCGGCTCTGAAGCCGCGATCATCGAGACCATCAGCAAGGGCCGCAGCGGTGCCATGCCGCCGATGACGCAAACGCTCGGCACCACGTCCAACCAGGAAGCCAAGCTGCACCTGCTGGCGGCCTATGTGTACGGGCTGTCGAAAAAACAATAAACCCTCGGCTCGCCGGTTCACCGGCGAGCCCACCAACGGAAAACACCTTGGCCCAGGAAAAACCGTCCCCCTCCGCAGACGCACCGATCGAGCAGCAGCTCTATGCGATCCAGCAGAAGATCCAGCCGCGTGCGGTGCATGGGGTATTTGCGAACTGGCGCATCGCGCTGGTGCTGTTGACCCAGGCGCTTTATTACGGCCTGCCCTGGCTGCAGTGGGATAACCGACAGGCCATATTGTTTGATCTGGCCGCACGCAAGTTCTACATCTTTGGCCTGGTGTTCTGGCCGCAGGATTTCATTTATCTCACCGGTCTGCTGGTCCTGTCGGCGCTGGCGTTGTTTCTGTTCACGGCGGTGGCCGGGCGGCTGTGGTGCGGCTATGCCTGCCCGCAAACCGTGTACACCGAAGTCTTCATGTGGGTGGAAGAATGGCTGGAAGGCGACCACCTTGCACGCAAGAAACTCGACAAGTCGCCGTGGAACACCAACAAACTAAAAAAGCGTGGACTGAAACATGCCGTGTGGTTTGCACTGGCGCTATGGACCGGCTTCACCTTCGTCGGCTATTTCACGCCGATCCAGACCCTGTCTGCTGAAATCGTCCACGCCAACGTCGGCCCATGGGAAGGTTTCTGGATCCTGTTCTACGGCTTCGCCACCTGGGGCAATGCCGGCTTCATGCGCGAGCAAGTGTGCAAGTACATGTGCCCCTATGCACGCTTCCAGAGCGTGATGTTCGACACCGATACGCTGACCGTGACCTATGACAGTTCGCGCGGTGAACCGCGCGGTTCCCGCAGCAAGAAAACCGACTACGCTGCCGCGGGACTCGGCACCTGCGTCGACTGCAATGTCTGCGTGCAAGTCTGCCCCACCGGCATCGACATCCGCAACGGCCTGCAATACGAGTGCATCGGCTGCGCCGCGTGCATCGACGGCTGCGACCAGATCATGGACAAGATGGGTTATCCGCGTGGACTGATTCGCTACACTACCGAAAACGTCGTCAAAGGTCGCTACCCGGACAGCAGCATTCTCAAGAAAATCATTCGCCCCCGCACCATCATCTACAGCGTGCTGATGCTGGTGATCAGCAGCGCGTTCGTCTATAGCCTGGCGACCCGTGTGCCACTGCGCGTCGATGTGGTGCGCGACCGCGCGTCGATGTCGAAGGAAACCGACGATGGCATGATCGAAAATGTCTACCGGCTGCAACTCATCAACAAGGATGCGCAGTCTCACCACTACACGATTCAGGCGCAGGGCATCCCCGGCTTGCAGGTGGTGGTTCCCACCCAGAAAATTACCGCAGCGCCCCTGCAGACCATCGACATTCCCGTCAGCCTGATCGCCGACCCGGTCGAGCTGAAAGGCCGTTCGATCGAGGTGCACTTCATCGTGAAGTCGATCGACGATCCACGCATCACGGACGATGTTAAAACCAAGTTCTTCAACCGCTAGACTGAATTGGACACATCATCATGAATTCGCTTAGCGCCCCAACAAGCAAGCCCTGGTATCGCGAACCCTGGCCGTGGTTCCTGATCAGCCTGCCCGCCACCGCCGTCATCGCCGGGCTGGCCACGGTCTGGATCGCCTATCAAAGTGCCGACGGGCTGGTGGTGGGTGATTACTACAAGGCAGGGCTGGCCATTAACCAGACACTGGCACGCGACGACGCTGCGCGCGCCTTGGATTTGACTGCCACGCTGGCGCATGAAGCGGGCGCATTGGGGATCACCCTGACAGGGCGCCTGCAAGCTTTTCCGGATCAGCTCAGCCTCACGCTGGCCCACCCAACCCGTCAGGGCATGGATCAAACGCTGGTGCTCAACCATGCCGGCAGCGGGCATTACCGTACGTCGATGCCCGCCATGAGCGCCGGAAAATGGCACGCCGAGCTGGCCGAACCCGCGTCCACCTGGCGCTTATCCGGCGTGCTGCACACGCCGCTCGCCGCGCCTGTCACACTGACGGCAGGCACTGTATCCACTGTTCAAACTCAGGGAGACTGAAATGGACGTCGTACTCGATATGCTGTTTACCCAACCGATTGGTCTGTTAAGCCTGTTCACCATCCTCTTCATCATCTGGATCGGTTTTTTCATGTCGGCCTGGATCAAGCGCAAGATGAACGACCCCAAGGAATGATTGCTATCGCCACGAGGAACACGCCATGCTGAAGCGCCTGATCCCCATACTCTGGCCATCCTTCCTCGTTGCAGGGGTGGCCGACATCCTTTTCACCACCCTGTTCGACCCGCTGGAAATCCTCTATCGCGGCGAACCGCTGATCGAACAACGAATCGCCGCCTACACCATCGGCTTCTTCGTATTTTGGCTGCTGGGCATCGCATCCAGTGCCATGACCTGTTATTTCCAGCGTAGCGCGGATGAGATCAATCGCTGCCCACTCCCTCCGCCTAAACGGCCTGAAGGCTGCCCCAAGCGCGATGATGGCAGTGGCTGCAGCTAAGCCTGCAACACAGGCCTACACCTCAAGTTCTGTCCTTCCATGGACGTTACAACGTTGACCCAATAGATCGCTTGAAGCCGTGCCGCCTATCTCGCTCCCAGACCCGGTTTCCCCAACCCGACATAAAAACATTGAATACGAGCTTTATCTGCGCAATCAGCAGATTGCTCTATTCAAGGAAGTCGTCACTGCAGTCCGCGAACGGCTCGACCTCGAAAGCATTTTTCAATTGGTGGCCACGTTTTCCCAAGGACTGATTCAGGCTGAAACGGTTCTGATTCCCGTAATGGATGAAGACAGCACCCAATACACCTATCGCGCCGGTTCTGGCGTCAACGCAGACGAAATCGTGGGCGAAAGCCTGGATATCAACCTGGGCATCTGCGGCTGGGTATGGAAGCATCGCCGCCCGTGGTGGCAAGGCGTTCTGAAGGAACTCAGCGAGAAAGAACGCAACCAATGGGAAAAGGAAGTCGGCAACGTCATTCTTGTCCCGCTGATCGGCCGCAATAATTTTCTAGGCGGTATTGCCGGCATCAACAAAATTGGCGGTGGCGATTTCGACAAGCATGATCTCGACCTGCTGACGCTGCTGGCCAGCCAGATTGCGACAGCAATCGACAACAACAATCTGATTGAACAACTCGAGCAAGCCAATCAGAAACTCTTCTCTGATAAAGAGAAAGCCCAGGTCACCCTCTCCTCGATTGGTGACGCCGTTATTACGACCGATACCGAAGGTCGAATCGACTACCTGAACCCGGTTGCCGAAAGTCTGTTCGACACCACGTTAATCGCAGCCAAGCAGAAACGCCTCTCCGATCTCGGCACGCTGTTGATCGAAGAAAGCCGTCAACCGGCAACCGGCCTGGTGGAGTATTGTCTTTGCTAAGGACGTTTACCCAGTCAATACAGCACGCTCATCTTTGCCAGACAAGATGGAAAGAATCTATTTGTCGAACCCAGCGCAGCCCCTATTCGGGACCATGACGGACACACATCCGGTATCGTCTTCGTCTTCGTCTTCCACTACATCAGCCAAGCCCATGAGCTGACCCAGCAACTTTCCCATCAGGCCACGCATGACGTATTAACCGGTCTGTTCAACCGCCGCGATTTCGAGATCAAGGTGAAGCAAGCCATTCGGGATGCTGAAGTGGCCGGCAAGGAACATAGCCTGCTCTACATAGACCTCGATCAATTCAAGATCATCAATGACACCTGCGGGCATATTGCGGGTGACGAATTGCTCAAGCAATACACAACAAAGCTCTCCGAACTGGTGCGCCATGGCGACACCCTGGCCCGTATCGGGGGAGACGAATTTGGACTGCTGCTGGAAAACTGCCCCAATCAACAGGCACTCCTGGTAGCCAACAAAGTTCAGGACATGACAAACCAGTTCCGGTTTTCATGGGAGGAGAAAACATTTGGAATCGGTGTCAGCATCGGAATGATCGGCATCAACCACCTAAGCAACTCGGTGATCGATGTGATCAGCCGGGTAGACGCCGCCTGCCATATGGCCAAGGAAGCGGGGCGCGGCCGCATTTACGTGCACGACAAGGCAGATCTAGCCTTGCTCACACGGCATGGAGAAATGGAATGGACGCCGCGCATCACCCAAGCGCTGGAAGAGCAGCGCATGGTGCTCTATTACCAGCCTATCGTGCACAATTCAAACATAGCCGACCTGAACAGTCATTACGAAATCCTGATCCGGATGATTGACGAGTCGGGCAAGCTCATCCCGCCCGGAGCTTTTTTACCCGCCGCCGAACGCTATAACCTCATCGCGAGAATCGATCGCTGGGTCATCAGCGAGTACTTCCGCTGGCTGGCCGAGCATCCTGATCAATTAAATGCGCTGGAACTCGGCTCGATCAACCTGTCCGGAAATTCATTGGGTGATGAAACCTGTCTGCGCCACATTGAACGACAACTCAAGGAATTTTCGATTCCCCCCGATAAAATCTGCTTTGAGATTACCGAAACAGAGGCCATCGCCAATCTTGCCAACGCAAAAAACTTTATCCGGCGACTGAAAAATCATGGTTGCCATTTTGCTTTGGACGATTTTTGGAGCGGATTTTCCTCCTACGCTTACCTCAAGAATCTTCCGGTTGATTTCCTGAAAATTGACGGCATGTTCGTCAAGGATATCCATACCGACGCCGTCAACTTCGCCATGGTTGAATCCATCAACCACATTGGTCATGTCATGGGTAGACAAACCATTGCTGAGTTTGTTGAGAACACGGAAACGCTGCAGACGCTAAACAAATTGGGGATTGATTACATGCAAGGATATGGCATCGCCAAACCCGCCCCCCTCAACAACCTGGAAAAAAAACTGACCCCGAAAATCTGGGCATCCCAAGCATAATCCTTACTCATCTGACTTGGAGTCGGCTTGTTGAATCCAGCGTATTTCCTCTCGAGATCCTCCCGGAACACCCCTTCTGAAATCCGTCAAGCCGTTCGAGAGTAACGCGGTTTCTCACTGGCAACTTGTTTCAGATAGCGATCAAAGCACATGCCGATATTGCGCAGAAACAAACGCCCGCTAGGTGTAACACTTATTTTTTCCGCCTCGATCTGCACCAGCCCGTCATCGGCAAGCGGACGCAGTTCAGCCAACGCATCGACGAAATAGTCGCTAAACGTAATCCCCCATTCACTGCCGAACGCAGCGACATCGAGTTCCAGATCACACATCACGCGGGTAATGGCTTCACGCTGAATCTGGTCGTCACGGGTAAGTTTGAGACCGCGCTCGACGGCAAACCCGGTCGCGGCAATGCTTTCCTGGTAGCGCTTGAGACTCTTTTCATTCTGCATGTAAACATCGGCCGTCTGGCTGATGCTGGACGCGCCGAAAGCGAGAATGTCGCTGTCCTTTTGCGTGGTATAGCCCTGAAAATTGCGCCACAGGGTTTTGTTTTGCTGTGCACGAACCAATTCATCTTCCGGACGTGCAAAGTGATCAAGACCAATATTGATGTAGCCCGCCGCGCCCAAATGCTCATTGACTGCCTGCTGTAATCCAAAACGAGTAGCCGCATCAGGCAGATCAGATTCATTGATCAGATTCTGGTGTTTTTTCATCCAGGGCACGTGCGCATAGCCAAACACCGCCAGGCGATCCGGCGCCCAAAATGTCACGCGTTCCAACGTGCGGCTAAAGCTTTCGACCGTTTGCTTGGGCAGCCCGACAATCAGATCGAGATTGATGCTGGAAAAACCCAGTTCGCGCGACCAATCGAGCACTTGCCGAATCAGGAATTCAGATTGGATGCGGTTGACCGCTTGCTGCACGTCCGGATCCATGTCCTGCACGCCGAAGGACAGACGATTGAAGCCGCATTCGCGCAGCGCCACCAGGTGCTCACGTGTGAGTTCGCGCGGATCAACTTCGCAACTGATCTCGGCATCCGGCGCCAGCGTGAAGTGATCACGCATCATCGCCATCAGACGGCGAATATCGTCGGGATTCAAATAGGTCGGCGTGCCGCCGCCCCAGTGCAGTTGGCGCACCACGCGCTGGGGATCAACCCGCAGTGCGGTACGTGCCATCTCCTGGTCGAGTGTCGCCAAATAGGGTTGGGTTTTCTGATAGTCGCGCGTGGCCACCATATTGCAGCCGCAGTAGTAGCAAAGCGAATCGCAGAATGGGATATGGACATAGAGCGAAATTCCGCGATCTGCGGAGGAGGCCGCTAATGCGTCGGCCCAGTCAGTTACGCCGAATTCAGTGTGGAAATAAGGCGCGGTGGGATACGAGGTATAGCGCGGGCCGGGAACGCTGTATTTCTGCAGCAGCGCCGCTGTTGTTGTTGACGTCATGAGGACATCCTTACAGTGGATATTATTATCTTTTTATCACATCCAGCGCATGAAATCCAGTCCAACGACTGCGTTGCAGCATTGACCTAAAAGGTCTTTCTCGCTTCAGCCACCTACGGTACAGACAGCTTTAGTGCACCAAAATCATCGCTGAACAATGACAGCTCATCCCCCGAAGCAAATTGCCATCCTTCCATATGCCCAAAATCGGTTCTGGCTTGGGGTTCCAGATCGAGTTTGAATCGTTTGGACGTCGACAAGGTGGGGTTACGTACACTAAGTACGACTGTCAGATAGCGGTCACTGGTGTTCTCAATTACCGCAACCAGTCCCTGCCCTAACATTGACGAACGAAAGTTGACAAACACTGGCAGGGCCGGTTTTGCCTTTACCGCTGCCTGATAATCAGTTTCCTTAAAGGCCAATTGCGCTTTCAACAGCTCAATTTCACGCAAACTTTCGGTGAGTTGATTGCGGGTTTCAACCCTATAGCGCTCAGCCATTTGCCGGGTTTCAACTTCCTTGGACATGCGCCGCTTCAAATCGCCCAGATCAACATTCAGCATAAAAGCATATAACGCCAACCCACAGACCAACACAACCAACGCTATATTCACGCCAATTGAAATGATCAGGCCGCGCCGCTTGCGCTGAACAGGAGGGATGATTACTGTCTTTTCTGTATCCATATTTAGCCAGTATTACGCATCCCGGCAGCGATGGCATTAATCGAGCGTTTCAGGGGCGTGAGCCAGGACTCCTGTTCTGCATCCCACACACTCTCGGAACGATAGTGTTTCAGTAGTCGAACCTGGATGTGGTTAATCGGATCAATATAGGGTCGGCGGCGCGAAATCGACAAGGCCAATGGCTGATTATCCTCAAGCAAGCAAGCAATCTGTGCAACCTGTTTAACGCCCTCGACGGTTAGGGCGTATTCGTCGGCGATCGCACGATAGACCCCCATCGTGTTGGGGTGGTCACACAAGCGCGCATATTCCTCGGATATTTCCATATCGGCCTTGGTCAAGGCCATCTGCACGTTGGACAACAAACTGCGGAAGAATGGCCACTCGCGGACCATCGCCTGCAAATGCACCAGACCATCCGGTTGTTTGTCGATAAATTCTTTCAGCGCGCTGCCGATCCCGTACCAGGCGGGCAGCGTGTGGCGCGACTGTGCCCAACCGAACACCCAAGGGATGGCGCGGATCGATGCCAGAGAACGATCGGCTTTTTTGCGATGCGAAGGGCGGCTGCCAATATTCAGCAAGCCAATTTCAGTGACGGGTGTACTGTCGTAAAAGTAGTCGATAAAACCAGGGAGCCCGATCATGGCACGGTAAGCCGTTTCGCCAGCTGCAGCGATGTCGCTCATCCAGTCGAGATAATCCTGCGGATAGCGCGCATCACTGGACGCGAGCGCCGTGGCACTGGCCTTGAGCAGACCGGTGACGCCCATGCCGATTTCATAAGTGGCGGTTTCAGGTTTACTGTATTTGTAATACAGCATCTCGCCTTGCTCGGTAAACTTGATTTCACCGTTCACTGTGCCTGGCGGTTGCGCCAGAATCGCGTCATGCGTGGGGCCACCGCCGCGTCCCACCGTACCGCCGCGTCCATGGAACAGCCGGCACTCAACCCCGAAATGCTGGGTCAGCGCAATAATGGAAAGCTGGGCCTGATAGAGGTTCCAGTTTGACGCCAGAATGCCGCCGTCCTTGCATGAATCCGAATAGCCGAGCATGACTTCCTGGTGGTTGCCATTGGCGGTCACCAGTGCACGATAAACCTTGTTCGACAGCAGTTTGTCGAGGATGGATTCGCTGTTTTTCAGGTCTTCCACTGTCTCGAACAGCGGGGCAACCTGAATACGACAGAACCAGTCACGCCCATTATGGCCGCACAATCCCACCAGTCGGGCCAGCAGCATCACTTCCATCACATGCGAAGCGCTGTTCGTCATCGAAATCACATAGGTGCCAAAGACTTCGTCACCCACTTCGGCCTGCAGTTTGGCCATGCGCCGGAACACGGCAAACGTTTCACGCTCGGCATCTCCCAGTGCAACGTCGTTCACCAAAATCGGATCGATGTGGCCGACCCAGGCTGCCAACCGCTGCAGGCGCTCGGGTTCAGCCGCACCGAGGTAGTCAAAATCGGGATCGACCTGCTTGAGCACCATCGCAACGGTACGCGTATGCACCGTCGACTCCTGGCGGATATCCAGCTGCAGAAGATGAAAGCCAAAGCTTTCAACCAGACGGATCAAGGCATGCAAGTCCTGCATGGCCACAATGCGGTCACCATGGCTGATCAGCGAATCACGCACCAGATAAAGATCGTTCAGGAACGCAGCAGCGTTTTCATACGCCATGTTTGAGGTAAAGCTCGGCACGTCTGCCAGACACTGGTGGACGTAAGACAGATTGGCATCCAGCCGTGCCAGCATCATCGCGGCCATGCGGCGATAGGGCTCGCGGCTGTATATCTGCACGGCCGTCCCGCGAAATACCTGTTCGCCGAACTCAGCTTCGTACTCGGCCAGCCGTTCAAGGAAAGGGGTTGAAGGCGTACACCAGCCACTGCTATGCGTCAGCGTCTGACGCAATTCCAGTACACGCACCCGGTATTCGTCAAGCGCGGCCTGCATTTGTGTGTGTACCGTCCACTCGGTCACATCGGCGGTTACAAACGGATTACCGTCTCGATCGCCGCCTATCCACGAACCAAAGCGGATAAAGCTTGGCACGTTGACCAGGGCGGCACCATCCGTTTTGACGCCGTAATGCTTGCGCAACGCTTTTTCAAAATAGTAATAGGCTTTGGGGACGGCATCGAACAAGCTTTCACGGACGTAATAGAGTCCATTTCGCACTTCATCGCGGACTTCGAGCTTGGCCGTACGCAGTTCGTCGGTACGCCACATCACCTGAATCTCGGCCGCAAGTTGGGTTTCCAGGTCACGCTGGTCATTTACCCCCAGACTTGTGCTGTAGAGCTGATCACAAATCAGAAAAATGCGGCGCATGCTTTCCATCACTGCACGGCGGCGGGCTTCTGTTGGATGGGCCGTAAAGACCGGCGAATAATGCAAGCGATTGACCATCTCCTGCAAGGCACTGATTGACACGCCCTGCCCCTTGAGCTCAGCCAGGGTGCGATCAAAAGACCCCTCCCACAACGTCATGCCGTGCGACAACATGCGGCGGCGATTGCGATGCGCAAAGCTTTCTTCCGCCACGTTGACCAGCTTGAAGTAGCTGGAGAAAGCCCGCACCACCAGTTCCACCTTGTCGGCAGGCATGGCGTCGATCATTTCCATCAACTCGGTACGACGTGTCTGATCTTCCTGCTGCTGCAATTCGGCAAAGCCACGACGCAGGGTTTCTACCGCCTCGAACACATCCTCGCCGGCAAATTGCAACAGCACCTGACCGAGCAAGGTACCGAGCAATTTGACCTGCGCGCGCAGGTGGTCATCTGTCAGGAGGGTATCGGGAGGATTCATAAGTGGACAACGTGAGTTGATGCGGCAAAGCCGGCTATTTTCTCATACTCAGCCGGCATCACCCAACCGCGTGCCGCGCGTTGCGGAACATGCGCAGCCAAGGGCTTGCACCCTGCATGCCTTCCGGCTTCCATGACAATTGCGCGGCACGGAATACACGCTCGGGATGCGGCATCAGAATGCTGAAGCGGCCCGCAGCGGTGGTAAATCCGGTGAGTCCGGCGGCTGAGCCATTCGGGTTCTGTGGATAGGCTTCGGTGGGTGCGCCATGGTGATCGACATAGCGCAAGGTAGACAGCGCTTGCCCCGCATGTGTTACGTCACGAAATGCAACCCGCCCTTCACCGTGCGATACCGCAATCGGCATCACCGAGCCCGCCATGCCCGCAAAGAAAAGTGACGGCGAAGGCATGACTTCAACCAGAGAAAAACGCGCCTCGAACTGCTCCGACAGGTTGCGCTCGAATCGCGGCCAGGCTTCAGCGCCTGGAATCAGGTCGTGCAGCTGACTCATCATCTGGCAGCCGTTGCACACGCCCAGAGCAAACGTATCGGCACGATCGAAAAATGCAGCAAACTGGTCGCGCGCGCGCGAGTTGAACAGGATCGATTTAGCCCAGCCGCCGCCCGCGCCCAGCACGTCGCCGTAGCTGAAGCCGCCGCACGCCGCCAGGCCAGCAAAGTCGCCCAGGGTGACGCGGCCAGACAAGATGTCGCTCATATGGACATCGACTGTTGCAAAACCCGCAGCATCGAACGCTGCCGCCATTTCAACCTGACCGTTGACGCCTTGCTCGCGCAGTACCGCGACCCGGGGGCGCTTGCCGCTGGAAATGAAGGGCGCAGCAATGTCGGCCTGCGCATCGAAACTCAGGGCGTAGTGCAGCCCCGGATCGGCAGCATCCGCATGCGTTGCAAACTCCTGATCGGCACACGCCGGATTGTCGCGCAGCTTGGCCATTTCATGACTCGTACGCGCCCAGCTGCGTTGCAGATCGGTGCGTGCCTCGTCGAGAATCAGCTTGTCATTACGCAATACCCGCACCCGGTCGAACGCATTGAGCTGCGCGACAACATGAAATTCACTCCGCAGATCAGCGTCGACAAAGGCCTGCATCACCGCCTGCATGTCCGCCCGGCGGATTTGCAGGACGGCCCCGGCTTCTTCGTTGAACAACACGTTGAGCATGCGCGTGCTATAGCCCGCTTCGCTCAAGGTTTCCGGCTCCGAGAGACCTTCGTCCTCGACTTCATGGCGAATCAGATCGAGACACAATTCATCCACATCCAGATCCAGTCCGCAGTGACCGGAAAACGCCATTTCGCACAAGGCCGCAAACAAGCCGCCATCGGAACGATCATGATAGGCCAGCAGTTTTCCGTCCGCGTTCAGTGCCTGTACGGTGTTGAAGAACGCACTCAGTGCCGTGGCGGTCGGCGCATCCGGGCAACGGTCGCCAACCTGTTTGTATGCCTGTGCAAAACTCGATGCGCCAAGGCGGTTCTTGCCCAGCCCGAGGTCGATCAGAACAATGTCCGTCTCGCCCCTATCGGTGCGCAGCTGCGGCGTGAGGTGTGCGGTTGCATCGGGCGTGTTGGCAAACGCCGAAATCACCAACGAGATCGGTGACGTCACCGACTTCTTCTCACCGTCGGCATCCCACACGGTTTTCATGCTCATCGAGTCCTTGCCGACCGGGATGGAAACACCCAGCGCCTGACAATAATTCGAGACAGCGGCCACGGTATCGAACAGCGCCGCATCTTCTCCGGGGTGGCCCGCTGGCGCCATCCAGTTGGCCGACAGTTTTACCTGCGTCAGGCCATCGACGCGCGCCGCCGCCATATTGGTAATCGCTTCGACGATCGCCATGCGTCCTGATGCGGGCGCATCGATCAGCGCCAGCGGCGCTTTCTCGCCGATGGAAAACACCTCGCCCTGCGTCGTCTGGTAGCCCGCCAGCGTGATGGCACAGTCGGCGACGGGAATTTGCCACGGCCCCACGCATTGATCGCGCGCAGTGAGACCGCCGACCGACCGGTCGCCAATGGAAATCAGGAACATTTTCGACGCCACGCCCGGCATCGCCAGCACGCGATAGGCTGCATCCTTCAGATCGATCCCATCCAGGATCAGCGGCGCAGGCAGGGTAGTCTGATGCACGACGTCTCGCGTCATGCGTGGCGGCTTACCGAGCAACACCTCGAGATCCATGTCCACCGGCGCATTCTGGAAATGGCTGTCCGTCACCTGCAACTGGTTGTCTTCGATAGCCTCGCCCAGCACCGCGAAAGGGCAGCGCTCGCGCTCGCAGATGGCACGGAATTCGCCGATGCGATCCGGCGGAATCGCCAGCACGTAACGTTCCTGAGCCTCATTGCACCAGATTTCGCGTGGCGACATGCCGGACTCTTCCGACGGCGCGGCGCGCAACTCGAAGCGTCCGCCACGGCCACCGCCATGCACCAGTTCGGGCAGCGCGTTCGACAACCCGCCGGCGCCCACATCATGAATCGACAGAATCGGATTGGCTTTGCCCAGCTGCCAGCAGCGATCAATCACCTCCTGCGCGCGCCGCTCCATTTCCGGGTTGCCGCGCTGCACCGAATCAAAGTCGAGATCCGCCGCGTTGGAACCGGTGTCCATCGAGGACGCCGCCCCCCCGCCGAGGCCGATCAGCATGCCGGGGCCCCCCAGCTGGATCAGAAGCGTGCCGGTCGGCAGCATTTTCTTGTCGACATGATCGTCGCGAATACTGCCGACACCGCCCGCCAGCATGATGGGCTTGTGGTAACCGCGGCGTTGCCCGGACACGGTTTCCTCGAACGTACGGAAATAGCCCGCAAGATTGGGCCGGCCGAATTCGTTATTGAACGCCGCAGCGCCAATCGGGCCTTCGAGCATGATCGCAAGCGGCGTGACAATGCGCTCAGGCTTGCCATACGCATCGGTTTCCCAAGGCTGTGTGTAGCCGGGAATATTCAGGTTCGACACCGAAAACCCGCCCAAGCCAGCCTTGGGCTTGGAACCGGTTCCGGTCGCACCTTCGTCGCGTATTTCGCCCCCGCTGCCGGTGGCCGCACCGGGAAACGGTGAAATCGCCGTCGGATGGTTATGCGTTTCCACCTTCATCAGCACATGCGTGAGTTCGCTGCTGTAGGCGTATCCGCCATCGGCACGCGGGTAAAAACGGTCGATTTGCGCGCCCTCAATGACCGAGGAATTGTCCGAATAGGCCACCACCGTGCCTGCGGGATGCGCCGCATGGGTGTCGCGGATCATGCCGAACAGCGACTTGGCCTGCGTTGCGCCGTCGATCACCCACGAGGCGTTGAAAATCTTGTGGCGGCAGTGCTCGGAATTGGCCTGGGCAAACATCATCAGCTCGACATCGGTGGGGTTGCGCCCGATGCGGGTAAAGTTGTCGACCAGATAATCGAGTTCGTCGCCCGATAGCGCCAGTCCGAGACTGCGATTGGCGACTTCCAGTGCAGCCCGGCCGCCTGCGAGAACATCAACCGTAGCCATCTGGCGCGGGGCCACATGCTGAAACAGGACATGCACATCGTCCAGCGAAGCCATGACCGATTCAGTCATACGGTCATGTAATAGGGGCAACAGCGCGGTCAGCGCCTGTCCAGACACCACAACGCCCTGCGGATCGCACAAGCGATACGCCACGCCGCGCTCAATCCGTCGCAATTGCGTTATGCCACTGTTTTTGAGAATGTCGGTCGCCTTGGACGACCACGGCGAAATCGTACCCGGCCGTGGCGTCACGACAAGTTGCACTTCATTTTCTGCGGGATGGTCAGTGTGGGTGCCGTAATCCAGCGTGTTGGCCAGCTGCTGGCTGGCAGCCGTATCCAACTCGGCGTCCAGCTCCAGGAAATGCCAGTAACGCGCGGTCAGATCACCCAGTACTATTCCAAGCCGAAAGGCTTCCTGGCGAATTTTGTCAATGCGGAAAGCGGACAGCGCGGCACTGCCGGGGAGCGATACGATGGAAGACATGTGCGACTTTGCAAACAGGCAAAGACGCTATTTTAGCCGATTGGCCGACGCCTACGGCGTGTCCTTTTGGCGAGTTCCAGCCTGCTTCTGCCAAGTCTCAAAGCAGGCCAGACCACAAAAATGATGCACATAGTCCTGCGTGTCCATCACATTGACCGCATCATCCGGAATTTCTGCCAAACAGACATCACAGGAAACCGGTTTGCAGCTGGCTTCGTCCTTGCACTGCGCGACTAGGCCACCCGCTGGATTGCGATTTCGTGTATTCATCCAAGCACCCCATTAAGGACACACCGATCTAAATATAGGCCCCCATGACAAGCTTGCAAGCCGCCAGCCATCGCGCCTCAATCACCTTCAAGCGTGGATCAATACCCAGCTTCCTTGATCGCGGTCTTGATCATTTTGTAGTCGGCTTCCTTGTCAATGACAAACCCCGTCACCTTGCTGTGTATGGTTTTCTGCAGTTGCAGGATCGCATCCGGTCGCAATGCGACGGCTGCAGCACCCAGCTTGTTCTGCTCGATTTCGGTAAGCCGGTTGCTCGCCATCAGAGTGAAATCCGGAGTATTGGGCAACGGCACCCAAACTTCAAACTCGCCTTTTGCCAGTAACGCCTCGGCAGCCTTGCTGCGCAGGCTACCCGCCTGCACATGGTTACGCTCCAGCGCGATGGTCACGGCATCCTGCGTCTTGAAATTGACGATACTGGGCATCGTGCCCGCACTGTTGCGCTTGACGGTGTAGCGGCCCATCACATCCAGCCAGGACTCCTTTTCAGTCATGGCGACGGTTTCGATTTGAACCCCCTTGCGGCGGATCATGATGCCGGTAGCCTGGTCTTTTACTCGAGCCACGGGGGAGTACCCACTGTCCAGCACCGAAACAGCGACCGACGGCGGAACGAAGTACAAGTCCAGCCGCCCCTTTTCCAGCGATTTCAACGTGGTTTTTATGGTGCGGAACAGGGTGAGCTTGGGATCCAGGCCGCCGCCCAGCGAAGCCGCCAGCGCCTGAGCAAAGGGCATGGCCGCTGCACGAAAATCATCCATGAAAATATCGGCCTTGCCGGTGCCGGGGTAGATGCCGATGGTCAGTTCCGTATCGTCGGCATACGCCATGAGCGGCAAAGCGGGTAACAGCGTCAGGCCGGCCAGGAATTGTCGTCTATGCATAGCAGTCTCTATCCTTGTCTGTAACCGGATGCCCGGTTCAAACTTAACGGCCATTTAAATGCCACCTTGATATCCGAGTTGGTTAAACTTTCTAGCATTTCGCGCGCAACGCGAACCCAAGTCCGCAACGGGCACCCACAGATACAGTATGACTATAGTGAACAGACCAAGGAGCACCCCATCGCATGACCGTTGACCTCCGCAACCTTGTCTCGCCTCCGTTGTATAAGTCCACGGCTATCCAGGCCATTGAGCAGTCCTGGACAGAGGCTCACCCAGAGAGCGCGCTCATGGAGAAAGCGGGGACTGCCGTAGCCGAACTGGCGGGCACACTGGCCAATGAGTCGGGGGCACCCATGTTGATTCTGGCCGGGCCCGGAAACAACGGGGGAGACGTATTAGTGGCTGCGCGCATCCTCAAAAAGCAAGGCTTCCGCGTGCTCGTCGTGAGTCAGGCTGATCCAGGCCGCTTGCCACTCGATGCGGCGCGCGCCTGGTCTGGCTGGCGTGATAGTGGCGGCACGATCCTGAACGAGATCCCCCGTTCACAAGCGTTCAGCCTGGTCATCGACGGACTGTTCGGCGTGGGGCTACAGCGCGACATCACCGGCGAAACTGCATACTGGATCGCCCAGGCTCAGGATTTGCACTGCCCCAAACTCGCCATCGACCTGCCTAGCGGACTCGACAGCGACAGCGGCCGGATACGCGGCTGCGCCTTACGCGCCGACCACACCCTCACCTTTCTTGGCCTCAAACCCGGGCTACTCACTGCGGAAGGGCCGGATTACGCTGGCGCGCTGCATCTGGACACACTAGGCGTCGATCCGTCATCCATGCCCGCCTCGCCAGGATTCGCGCTGACGCACTTGGCGCCCTGGCATCGCCTCCCTGCTCGTTCCCAAAACAGCCATAAGGGACTGTATGGACATGTGGGTTTGATCGGCGGGGACATTGGCATGGTCGGCGCCTGCCTGATTGCCGGGCGCGCTGCGTTAAAACAAGGTGCGGGCAGCGTTACGCTGGGAACGCTGGATGACCGCATCGTGGTTGATTACGGTGAGCCCCGACTGATGTTTACCTCCCCTGAAACGCTATTGGGTCAGCAGATGCAAGCGTTGGCCATTGGCCCTGGGCTGGGTCAAAACACCCGCGCGCATATGCTATTGAAAACCGCACTGGCGGCACCCTGCCCGCTGGTTCTGGATGCCGACGCGCTCAATATTTTAGCCAGCAATCAGGAGTTGGCCCATCAAACGAGCCAGCGCAGTCAACCCACCCTGCTCACGCCGCATCCTGGTGAAGCGGCGCGGCTGCTCAACTTGACCGTGGACAACATACAAGAAAACCGGATCGAGATTGCCCACGTACTCAGTCAAAAATTTCAAGCGGCAGTTGCGTTGAAAGGTGCCGGCACTGTGATTGCGCATCCCGATGGCCGCTACGCCATCAATACCAGCGGCGGTCCCTGGCTCGCACAAGCAGGATCGGGAGACTGCCTTACCGGTATGGTGGCCGGCTTACTGGGGCAGGGCATGGCTGCAAGCGATGCACTTGAGGCCGCGGTTTGGCTGCACGGAAGCCATCGCTGACCCGTCCACCCCGCCGAATCAATGAAAACAAGCTCGTAACGGAATGCACCGTGCGTTGCGCGAGCTGGCTCTCCCTGCATTTCTTGCCCATTCTTGATGACCCGCTCGATCAGGGCGCCTGATCGTACGCTCTACCATTGACCCCGGTCCCAAGGTGTCAGCTGTAGGCGTGGAAACCCAGGGTGCCTGAGACACCCTGAGTATTCTTGAATGCGATCAGTCGCAGGGGTATTGGATGGGTCGACCAATTTCGGTTGAAAAGCTGGATCTTTGGCTGCGTGAATCGGCTTATTTGTCAACGTTGACGAGCGCGCTCCACGCAGTCTAAGACCGCTGGTTTTCAGCAGACCCGGGCTTTCAGATAACGTGAAAATTCGTCCTTCACCTCGGGATGCTTCATGGCATATTCCACAGTGGCCTGCAAATAACCCAGCTTGCTGCCACAGTCGTAGCGAATCCCATCAAATGCATACGCCAGCACTTGCTGCTCGATAAGCAAAGCGGCAATGGCATCGGTGAGCTGCAGTTCACCGCCCGCACCCGGCTTCAGATGTTGAATATGGTGAAAGATACGTGGCGTGAGGATATAGCGCCCCACCACACCCAGCGTTGAAGGGGCTTCTTCGGGTTTGGGTTTTTCCACGATGGCATTGACGCGTGATACACGCTCACCCATGGGCGTCGCATCGACAATGCCGTAGGACGCCGTTTCTGCAGGCGCAACCTCCTGCACACCGAGTATCGAACACTGATAAAAGTCGTATTGATCGACCATCTGCTTCATCACCGGCGGCGTGCCATCGATCAGGTCGTCGGCAAGGATGACCGCAAAGGGTTCGTTACCGACCACCGGTTGTGCGCACAGCACCGCATGCCCCAGACCTAGCGCTTCGGCTTGGCGGATGTAAATGAAATTGACGCCAGCCGGACGGATCGACTGCACCAGTTCCAGAACACGCTTCTTACCGCGTGCTTCCAATTCGGTTTCCAACTCGTAAGCCTTGTCGAAGTGATCTTCGACCGTACGTTTGGTGCGACTGCTGATGAAAATGATGTCGGTAATACCGGCATCCATGGCTTCCTCAACCGCATATTGAATCAGCGGCTTGTCGACGATGGGAAGCATTTCCTTGGGACTGGCCTTGGTTGCCGGCAAAAAGCGGGTGCCCAAACCGGCTACTGGAAATACCGCCTTTTTAACTGTTTGCATGTCTCTTCCCTGGTTTTTCTCTTAAAAAAGTAGCCAAAATTGAAGGCTCCGCATGGTTTTCAGATCGCCATCAACAAAGCCAACAAACCCGCTTCATCCAGCACGGTGACCCCGAGCTCCTGTGCTTTCGCCAATTTGCTGCCAGCCTCCACGCCGGCCACCACATAATCCGTTTTCTTCGATACCGACCCTGTCACTTTGCCACCTGCAGCCTCAATTTTAGCCTTGGCGTCATCGCGCGTCAGCGTCGGGAGCGATCCGGTCAGCACCAGCGTCTTGCCTGCGAGGATACCGGACGATTGTTGCATCCCCGCAGTTTCGGGCCAATGCACGCCAGCTGTACGCAACTTGCTGACCCCGTCCAGGTTATGCGGTTCGGAAAAAAACTGAATGATCGATTGCGCAACGATAGGCCCGACGTCGTGTACTTCCAACAACTCAGCCTCAGTTGCTGCAATGAGTTTATCCAGCCCACCGAAATGGTGCGACAAATCCTTGGCCGTCGTCTCGCCTACGTTGCGAATACCCAGCGAAAAAACAAATCGCGCTAATGTGGTGGTTTTACTTGCCTCGATAGCTGCAATCAAATTGGTCGCGGATTTTTCGGCCATCCGCTCCAGTCCCGCCAGCGTTTCCAGACTGAGTACGTAGACATCGGCGGGTGTGTGCACCACACCGCGTTCGACCAGCTGGTCGATCAGCTTGTCGCCCAGACCCTCGATATCCATCGCCCGGCGGCCCGCAAAGTGCAGCAAAGCCTGCTTGCGCTGAGCCGGGCAATACAACCCCCCGGTGCAGCGTGCCGCCGATTCGCCCTCCAAGCGCACAACATGCGACCCACATTCGGGGCAGGTGGGATATGTTTCCAGCAAATTGAAGCGCGGGGGGGCGGGATCGGGCCGCTTCTCCGCCACCACGGCGACGACCTCAGGAATGACATCTCCTGCACGCCGCACGATAACGGTATCGCCGACGCGCACATCCTTGCGGTCTATTTCATCCTGGTTGTGTAGCGTGGCATTGGTCACTGTCACGCCACCGACAAAGACTGGCGCCAATCTCGCGACTGGCGTCAACGCGCCCGTACGGCCCACCTGAATGTCTATACTGATTAATGTGGTCAACTGCTCCTGCGCCGGATATTTATGCGCCACGGCCCAACGTGGCTCGCGCGTGAGGAAACCCAGCTCGCGCTGCAAGTCATAACGATTGACTTTGTACACCACGCCATCGATATCGAAGGGCAGTTGATCGCGGCGCGCGGCAATGTCGTCATGAAAGCTAATCAGCGCCTCAGCGCCGAGCCCGGTAACACGCTCGGCGCATACCGGCACCCCCATCGCGGCCAAGGCATCCAGCATCGCGCTATGCGAATCAGGTTGCGGCCAACCCTGCACCGCACCCAAGCCATAGGCAAAAAAAGTCAGTGGACGTTGTGCTGCTATTACCGGGTCCAACTGCCGGATGCTGCCCGCAGCACCATTGCGCGGATTCACCAGTGTGGGCTTTCCTGATTCGCGCTGGCGAGCGTTGTAGCGCTCAAATGCATCGCGTCGCATGAATACTTCGCCCCGCACTTCCAGGACGGCAGGCGGCGATGGGATTTTCAGGCGTAAGGGGATGACGTGCACAGTGCGGATGTTCTGGGTCACGTCCTCGCCGGTTTCGCCGTCGCCACGCGTGGCAGCCTGCACCAGTACGCCATGCTCGTAGCGCAGATTGATCGCCAAACCATCGAACTTCAGTTCTGCTGCGTACTCGATCAGCGGATCGCTTTGATCCAATCCCAGTTCACGACGCACCCGCGCATCGAAGGCCAGCGCGCCGCTGGCCTCGGTGTCTGTTTCGGTGCGGATTGACAGCATTGGCACCGCATGACGAACCGGTGCAAAGCCATCGATTGACTTGCCGCCTACGCGCTGGGTAGGCGAATCGGAAGTAAAGAGCTCGGGATGCTCGGCTTCGAGTGACTGCAGTTCGTGAAACAGCCTGTCGTATTCCACATCGGGAAGAGTCGGCTGATCGAGGACGTAGTAGGCGTGATTGTGTCGCTCGAGTTCCTGGCGTAGCGCGGTGACGCGTGCCAAAACGTCCGGTGACACCATCAGGAGAACAACCGCAGCGCCCGCCTTGAACCGGAAGGGACACCGCGCGCTTCCATGCGCTCGTAGATTTGGGTGAGTTGGGTGCGAATCTTCTCGATCCCGGTATCCGTCAACGGACGCAGATTGTCATCAACCAGAATCCCGCCGACTTCATTCGCCAGTTTCCGGCCGAAAGCAACCATGCCATCGAATACTTTGAGACCGTCTGGCACGCGCGGCACGTCGAACTGCAGCGTGACACCTTGCGAAGTTTGCCCTTCGATCACGGTTGCACTGAACGGCTCGGCATCGTGGTTACACAGGCTGTAAAGCGGCTCACCCCGGCTGTCCAGCAACTGATACACCCCATCAATGCCCAGAACCATACTGCTGGTTTCGGCTTCACGCACGATACGCGTCAGGTTCACTGCCCCTTCGCCGCGCGCCACGACGTTCAATCCAATCAGTACGTCTACGTCGACACAAAAACGGTCTATGGCCTGTGCTCGCTCCAGCGCATCGACCATATCGTCGCAGGCCATGCGTAAGCCATGTGCCTGCGCAGTGGTTTGCAACAACGCACACAAAGCCGATAACTGTTCTTCCTGAGCAGCGCCGTTGCGATCAGCCAACTGAAGCGTGACGACCACTTGCTGATAATGTGCATCCCGCCAAGGCTGAACATCCTCCCAGTCAGAACCGCCTACCGGCAAGCCCAGCCAGCGAACGGTCTTGCCCAACGTACGAGCCTGATTGAATGCATCAGCAAACACACTGGCAAGCACCCCATCACTGCCGATGCGGATGCGATATTCCATCAGCTCATCATAAGGCGCGGACTTCGCAGTAACCGGTGAGCTTGTCGGGATTGTCGCCCGGGCGGGCGCCAATGACGCAGGAACAGAAGGTGCCGGATGCAATGCGGCTGGTATCGGACTGGCCTCATTACCTGAGTCATGCGCTGGAATCTGCCCCGGTGCGTCATCCGTCAAATCAGCTGGCGTGCTATCTGAGTCGATGTGTAAATGCGGCTCCTGTGGCTCGACAATCTCCTGGCTTGCACCCGCATCAAAAACAGGCTCGTGTAATGCAGGCTCGACCCGATTGTGTCTTTCACGCGGCACCGCACCCACGTGGATCAGTGCATCCCCCATCGGAGTTTGGAAAGCTGCATCCGTCTGCTTCCGGAAACGACGTTCCTGGCTCCAGTTAAATAGCAGTACCGCAACAACGATAGCCGCGCCAATGATCAATAACCAGATTTGCAAATCACTCATTCATTTTTCCCGGCTGAACAGAGTGAGTAGGTACCACCCGGACGAACCATTCGTCCGGTGCGATCATCCCCAACTCATTACGTGCACGTTCTTCAATTGCATCGCGCCCCTGCTTGAGGTCATCCACTTCGGCCAGCAACTCCGTATTGCGGGCCAACAGGCGCTGATTCAGTGATTGTTGCGTGTCGATACCAATCGCACGCTCTCGCACTTTCAACCAGCCGCCCTCACCCAGCCACAACGGATATTGCAACAACGCAACCGAAACGACCAGCATCCAGGTCAAACCCCGGCTGCGCAGACGAGCAAAAAACTTGCCCGCGTTAAAATCAGCTGCGCTGACGGAACGCATCACGTCCAGGATAGGTCGCCGTGTCACCGAGCTCTTCTTCGATGCGCAGCAGCTGGTTGTATTTCGCCATGCGGTCAGAACGCGACAACGAACCGGTTTTGATCTGACGGGCGTTGGTCGCCACGGCCAGATCAGCGATGGTCGTGTCCTCGGTTTCGCCCGAACGATGCGATATCACCGACGTGTAGCCCGCCTGCTTGGCCATCTCGATGGCCAGGAAGGTTTCCGACAAGGTGCCGATCTGGTTGACCTTGATCAGGATCGAATTGGCGACGCCCTTCTCGATGCCTTCCTTGAGGATTTTCGCATTGGTCACAAACAGATCGTCACCCACCAGTTGTACGCGCGCGCCCAGCTTGTCGGTCAGGATCTTCCAGCCATCCCAGTCGCCTTCCGACATGGCATCCTCAATGCTGATGATGGGGTACTTGTCGCACCAGACGGCCAGATAATCGGTGAGCTCGGCCGAGGTCAGCTTTAGCCCCTCCGACTCCAGGTGATAGCGGCCATCCTTGTAGAATTCGGACGCGGCACAGTCCACGCCAATCGCCACGTCAATACCGGGTTGCAGGCCGGCAGCTTCAATCGCCTGCACAATCAGCTTCAACGCAGCTTCATGCGACTCCAGGTTGGGCGCAAAGCCGCCTTCGTCGCCAACAGTTGTCGCCATGCCGGCATCATCCAGCAATTTTTTCAACGCGTGGAACACTTCGGCGCCGTAGCGCAGCGCTTCACGGAAAGTCGGCGCGCCGACCGGAATCACCATGAATTCCTGCATGTCGATGTTGTTGTTGGCGTGCTCGCCGCCGTTGATGATGTTCATCATCGGCACCGGCAAGGCCATCGGCGCGGCACCGCCCAGATAGCGGTACAACGGCAGGCCGGCCTGCTCGGCAGCGGCACGTGCGCAGGCCATCGACACGGCCAGCATCGCATTGGCACCGAGGCGCGATTTGTTTTCAGTGCCGTCGAGTTCGATCATGGTTTTGTCGATGAAGGCCTGATCTTCGACATCCAGACCAATGATCGCTTCGCAGATTTCGGTGTTGACGTGTTCGACGGCGTTCAGCACGCCATTGCCGAGATTACGCGACTTGTCGCCGTCACGCAGTTCGATTGCCTCTCGGCTGCCGGTGGATGCGCCAGACGGCACAGCGGCACGACCCAGCACGCCAGACTCCAGCAGCACGTCGGCTTCAACAGTGGGATTGCCTCGGGAGTCCAGAATTTCCCGGGCGATGACATCAATAATTGCGCTCAATTTATTCTTCCTGATCAGTTCGAATGCCGTAATCGTGGCACTCAGTTTTTAACAAGTTTGTTTTCGATGAAGCCGCGCTGTTTGACCAGCGTGTCGATTTCCTTCAACGTTTCCAGCAATTCTTTCATCATGTCGAGCGGCCATGCGTTCGGGCCATCAGACAGCGCGACGGCCGGATTCGGATGGGTCTCGGCAAACACGCCCGCAACCCCACAGGCTACCGCCGCGCGTGCCAGTACCGGCACAAATTCACGCTGACCGCCGCTGGTGGTGCCCTGCCCGCCAGGCTGCTGCACCGAATGCGTGGCATCGAATACCACCGGGCAACCGGTGTCGCGCATGATGGCCAGCGCACGCATGTCAGACACCAGCGTGTTGTAGCCGAAGCTGACACCGCGCTCGCACACCATGATCTGTTCGTTGCCCACCGCGCGTGCCTTGTCGACCACGTTCTGCATGTCCCACGGCGCCAGAAACTGGCCCTTCTTGATGTTGACCGGGCGTCCTGTGCGCGCAACATTCTGAATGAAGTTGGTCTGGCGGCAGAGAAAAGCTGGCGTTTGCAGCACATCAACTACCGCAGCCACTTCGTTCAGCGGCGTGTCTTCGTGCACATCGGTCAATATCGGCACGCCGATCTTCGCCTTCACTTCCGACAGAATGCGCAAACCTTCCTCAAGCCCCAGCCCGCGAAAGGATTGGGTCGACGAGCGGTTGGCCTTGTCGAACGAGGATTTGTAGATGAACGGAATGTCCAGCGACGCGCACAGTTCTTTCAGCTGACCGGCGGTGTCCATCGCCAGCTGTTCGGATTCGATCACACAAGGACCGGCAATCAGGAACAAAGGATGATCGAGTCCCGCTTCAAAATGACAGAGTTTCATGCGTGCTCCTGCGATTGCTTGATGAGTGCAGCTTTCACGAACGAGATGAAAAGTGGATGGCCGTTGCGCGGGTTGCTGGTGAACTCGGGGTGGAACTGACAACCAATAAACCAGGGATGCACCGAGGTCGGCAACTCCACCATTTCACACAGGTCGGTACCCGGTGCGCGACCAGCCACCACCAGACCCTTGGCTTCAAGCTCAGCCAGCAGGGTGTTGTTGACTTCGTACCGGTGGCGGTGGCGTTCGACAATACTGGCCGCGCCATACGTCTCGCGTGCCAGCGTGCCTTCCTTGAGTTCGCACGGCTGACCACCGAGGCGCATGGTGCCGCCGAGGTCGGACAGCTGGCTGCGCTTTTCGATCTGGCCGTCGCGATCCAGCCATTCGGTAATCAGGCCAATGACCGGGTGCGTCGTAGCCGGCTCAAACTCGGTGGAATGTGCATCGGTCATGCCGGCCACATCACGCGCGTATTCGACCACAGCGAGTTGCATCCCCAGGCAGATACCCAGATACGGCACTTTATTTTCACGCGCATAGCGAATGGCGGCGATCTTGCCTTCCACGCCCCGCTTGCCAAAACCACCGGGCACCAGAATCGCGTCCATGTTCTTCAGGCATTCCGCACCGGACTTTTCAATCTGCTCGGAGTCGATGTAATTGACCTTCACCCGGCTCTCGGTATGCATGCCGGCGTGAATCATCGCTTCGGTCAGCGATTTATAGGACTCGGTCAGGTCGACATACTTGCCGACAAAGGCGATATTGACTTCGTGCTTGGGATTTTCCAGTGCATGCACCAGGTTTTTCCAAACCGTCAGATTGGCTGCCCGCGCAATAATTTTCAGCTTGTGGCAAACGATCTCGTCCAGCATCTGATCGTGCAACATGGCCGGAATCTTGTAGATCGACGTCGCATCCTGCATTTCGATCACGGCTTCGGGACGTACATTGGTGAACAACGCAATCTTGCGCCGCTCGTCCAGCGGAATTTCGCGGTCAGCGCGACACAACAGAATATCCGGCTGGATACCGATTTCGCGCAGCTCCTTGACCGAGTGCTGGGTCGGCTTGGTTTTGAGTTCGCCAGCCGTTGCAATATAAGGCAACAGTGTCAAATGAATGAAGCAGGTATTTTCCGGGCCATCCTCGAAGCCCATCTGACGGATGGCTTCCAGAAACGGCAGCGATTCGATGTCGCCCACGGTACCGCCAATTTCAACCAGCGCCACGTCGGCGCCTTCGGCGCCCGCACGGATCGAGCGTTTGATCTCATCGGTAATGTGCGGAATGACCTGCACCGTGCCACCGAGGTAATCGCCGCGACGCTCCTTGTCGATCACCGACTTGTAGATCTGTCCGGTGGTGAAATTATTGCGCTTGCTCATCCGGGCGCTGGAAAAGCGCTCGTAATGGCCGAGATCGAGGTCGGTTTCCGCCCCATCATCGGTTACGAACACCTCGCCGTGTTGAAACGGACTCATGGTGCCAGGATCAACGTTGATGTACGGATCGAGCTTTAAGAGGGTGACACGGATACCGCGCGATTCAAGCAGCGCAGCGAGTGAGGCGGAAGCGATCCCTTTCCCGAGGGAAGAAACCACGCCACCAGTGACAAACACATACTTCGTCATTTTATAAGTGAGGGCGGGTGATGGCGGATTTTACTCTATCCCCATCGATGTCTCAATGAAATCGATGCCTCAATGTCATCGCGCCGGATGACAAGGCCCGCTTAATGACGCACCAGGCGTTGCCAGGTCGCCACCACCGTATCCGGATTCAACGAAATCGAGCCGATTCCCTGTTCTACCAGCCATTCAGCCAGATCGGGGTGATCGCTCGGGCCCTGGCCGCAGATGCCAATGTACTTCCCCTGCCGCTTGCAGGCGGCAATCGCCTCAGACAGCAATTTTTTCACCGCCGGATTGCGCTCATCGAAGCCGCCGGCCACCAGCCCGGAATCGCGGTCTATCCCCAGCGTGAGCTGGGTCAGGTCGTTGCTGCCGATGGAAAAGCCGTCGACGTACTGCAGAAAGTCGTCGGCCAGCAGCACGTTGGACGGAATCTCGCACATCATGATCAGACGCAGGCCGTTGTCGCCGCGACGCAGGCCGTTGGCCGCCAACAGGTCGACCACCGCTGCACATTCTTCCACGGTACGAACAAACGGGATCATCGCCTCGACATTGACGAAGCCCATCGTCTCGCGCACTTTTTTCATCGCGCGGCACTCCAGCGCGAACGCCGGCCCGAACAGCTCGGACACATAACGCGAAGCGCCGCGCAGCCCCAGCATGGGATTTTCCTCCTTCGGCTCATAGCGCTCACCGCCGACTAGGTTGGCGTATTCGTTGGACTTGAAGTCTGACAGCCGCACGATCACCAGCTTCGGCCAGAACGCCGCCGCCAGGGTGGCCATGCCCTCGGCCAGCTTGTCGACATAGAACGACACCGGGTCAGCATAGCCTGCGCTACGCACATCAATTTCGGCGCGCACGTCGGCCGGCTGGCTGGCATAGTCCAGCAGCGCCAGCGGGTGCACGCCGATCATGCGCGCAATGATGAATTCCAGCCGCGCCAGCCCGACACCGTGATTGGGAATCTGCGCAAACTCGAAGGCGCGCTCGGGGTTGCCGACGTTCATCATCAGCTTCACCGGCGGTTCGGGCAGTGATTCGCTCTCCAATACTTCCACCGAGAACTTCAGCTTGCCCGCATACACGTTTCCGGTATCGCCCTCGGCGCACGACACCGTCACCACTTCGCCGTCTTTCAACACCGTGGTGCCTTCACCGGTGCCCACCACGGCAGGAATGCCCAGCTCGCGCGCCACAATCGCGGCGTGGCAGGTGCGTCCGCCGCGATTGGTGACGATGGCTGCCGCGCGTTTCATCACCGGCTCCCAGTCGGGGTCGGTCATGTCGGTGACCAGAATGTCGCCTGACTGCACCCGGTTCATTTCCGCCGGGCTGGCGATCAGCCGCACCGCGCCTATGCCAATTTTCTGGCCGATGGCGCGGCCGGTGATGCGAACCTCGCCTGCGGCTTCCAGCACGTAGCGCTCGCCCGCGCCACTGACCCGCGCCTTCACCGTTTCCGGCCGCGCCTGAACGATGAACAGTTCGCCGGTCTCGCCGTCCTTGGCCCACTCGATGTCCATCGGACGGCCGTAGTGGGCTTCAATCGCCACCGCCTGGCGCGCCAGCTCCAGCACTTCGGCATCGTTCAGGGAATAACGTCGCTGCAGGTCGACGGGGGTGTCCTCGATCACGGTTTCGCCGTCGCGCCACACCATGCGGGTGGCCTTTTCACCCAGCTCGCGCCGCACCACCGCGGGGAAACCTTGGGCCAAGGTGGGTTTGTGCACATAAAACTCGTCCGGGTTGACCGAACCCTGCACCACGGTTTCGCCCAGACCGTAGGCGGCCGTAATAAACACCACGTCGCGAAAACCCGATTCAGTATCGAGCGTGAACAACACGCCAGCACTCGCAATATCCGAGCGCACCATGCGCTGGATGCCTGCGGACAAGGCCACATCGGCATGAGCAAACCCGTGGTGAACGCGATAGGCAATGGCACGGTCGTTATAGAGCGACGCAAACACCTTCCGCACATAATTCAGCAGCGCCTCCTCGCCCTGCACATGCAGGTAGGTTTCCTGCTGCCCGGCAAACGAGGCGTCGGGCAGATCTTCCGCCGTGGCCGACGAGCGCACCGCGACCGAGACCCGGTCACCCAGCGCGAGATAGGCCTCGCGCAGCCCCGCTTCCAGCGCGGCCGGCAAGACAGCCGCTTCAACCCAAGTCCGAATTTCGGCACCTGCCTGCGCCAGCGCCGTTACATCGGCCACATCCAGCGCCGACAGCCGATTATTGATGCGCGCCCGCAAATCGTTGTGATCGAGAAACTCCCAGAAGGCCTGCGCCGTCGTGGCGAATCCACCCGGCACCTTGACCCCTACGCTGGCCAAATTGCCTATCATTTCACCCAGCGATGCATTCTTGCCGCCCACACGCGGCACGTCTGCCATCGACAGGGCCTCCAGGGGAACGATATAGTCAACCGAAGCCGTCATCATTTATCTCCATGAAAAATCGCATTGCATTCTGTCTGTCCGATCACACCGGCGTTACAGTCGAAGCCATGGCAAGAAGCGTGCTGTCGCAGTTTCCTGCTTTTGAGTTTAGCCTGATTGTGCTGCCATTCATTGACAGTCCCGAGAAAGCGCAAGCCGCTGCCGCGCGGATCACCGCCACCCCTGACGCGCTGGCATTCACGTCGGTGACCGACCCGACCCTGCGCGCCATCCTGCGAGAAAGTGGCGTCGCCCTGTTCGACCTGTTTGAGTTGATTGTTCCAGCCGTGGAATCGGCACTTGGGCAAGCCGCTACCCCCCATGGCGGCCAGACCCACAGCATGACCCACAACTACGAATCGCGTATGGACGCGGTGAATTTCAGTCTGGCGCTGGACGATGGCCTGCA
This sequence comes from Thiobacillus sp., assembly GCA_030679915.1. Classification (GTDB taxonomy): domain Bacteria; phylum Pseudomonadota; class Gammaproteobacteria; order Burkholderiales; family Thiobacillaceae; genus Thiobacillus. The sequence goes on along the minus strand of JAUXRY010000001.1, from coordinate 17,068 downwards.
ACCGCAGCGGCTTGATCAGGCTGATTTGATTTTGGTTGGGGTGTCCCGAGTTGGCAAAACCCCCACCGCGCTTTATCTTGCCCTGCAATACGGCCTGCGTGCTGCCAACTATCCGCTGACGCCGGAAGACCTGGCGCATCCCAAGCTGCCCGAAGTTCTGCTAGCCAACCTGCCCCGACTGCGGGCTCTGACCATCTCAGCGGAGCGCTTGGCGGCCATCCGCCAAGTTCGCTATCCCGACAGCCAGTACGCCAGCCAGGAACGATGCCGTGCCGAACTCGCGGCTGCCGAGCGGCTGTTCAAGCGACACAGCCTGCCCGTGATCGACACCACCCGCATGTCAGTGGAAGAAATCGCCGCACGTCTACGGCATTAGCCTAACGATTTTCTGCCTCAAAGTCCCTGCCAGCGCGGTCTGATACGTGATCTGGCCCAATATTATTGGACCAGATCAATTATTTCCTCTCCAAAACCCACACTTTCACACTCATCTTTTTGAGTGTGGTGCCGATATACAGGCTAGGGATAATTAATATGATTCGCAGGCAACAACAATGTACCGACCTTCGATTAACAGCCTGCCCACTCTGACGGGATTTATGAACAAGCTGCCGTCATTCCTAAAGCATGGCGACGTATTGACCTGAGATCGCATGCAGCATACTGGCCCAGACAAGATTTCCCCAGCCATGAGACGACTCGTACGCCCTGCAGCCTGGAAGATCGCCCTGCTGGCGGGCTTTGTCACGCAATTACTCCTGCTGATCTTTGTCACTGCCATCGGTTTGCAACAACTGGAGGTTGCGACGGACAAACTCAACCAGGTTGTCGATATTCACATGCGGAAGCAAATCCTCACCACAACCATGGTGGTCAACGCACGCGAGCGAATCATTGTCATCCTGACGCTCCCCAAAATTTCGGACCCGGTTGAACGTGACAATTTATTGAATCAATTCAGTGACAATGGCTCAGCATTCGCCACCGCACGACAGGCGCTTCTGAAAATGCCCCTGAGCACCAGGGAGCAAGGGCTGTTAACCCGGCAGGGCCAGCTGACTGGTATCGCCCAACCGATCCAGTTACAAGTCATTGACCTGATCAGTGCCGATTTCACCGCAGCAGCCGAGGAATTGATTCTCACGAAAGCCATCCCGATGCAGAACGAGGTTGTTTCGGCGCTCTCGCAGCTGGACGCCGAAGCGCAGAAAGTTGCACGGGAAGCCAGCGGCAAGGCGCGTGAGGATCATTTAAGGGCGCGCCAGTGGATGTTTCTGTTGTCCGGGACCGCCCTGTTCATCGGGTTTTTCGTTGCGGTTTTCGTCTTTCTCTATGCCAGCCGCGTCGATCGCGAGCGTGAGCGCCTGTCTACCGAGGACCCGCTGACAGGCCTGCCCAACCGAATGCTGTTCATGGACCGCCTTGAGCAATCGCTGATGCGTGCCGAGCGCCACCAAACCCTGGTGGGTGTGATGTTCATCGACCTTGACCGCTTCAAACGCGTTAACGACACCCTCGGTCATGCCAGCGGCGACAAGCTCATTTGCGAAGTGGCCAAACGTCTGCGCGCCACCATACGCGCTGAAGACATCGTGGCACGGCTCGGCGGTGACGAGTTTGTCGTGGTGGTCGGCGATGTCACCGCGATCAAGCACATCCTGCAGGTCGTCGAAAAAATGCTGGCGGCAGTGGAGGCACCCTACCAAATCGCCGGTCGCGAACTGTTCAGCAGTTGCAGCATCGGGATCAGTGTTTTTCCTCATGATGGCGACGATTCCGGAGATTTGTTGAAGCATGCAGACACCGCGATGTATCACGCCAAGAGCAGCGGCCGAAATCGCTTCCAACTGTACGATCCAGCGATGAATGCCATGGCCGAGGAAAGGTTGCAGCTGGAGACCGATCTCCACTATGCCCTGGAGCGAAACGAGCTCTTCCTCCACTACCAGCCACAAGTCAATCTGAATACGGGTCGATTACATGCGGTCGAAGCGCTGGTTCGCTGGAGTCATCCGCAGAAAGGTCTGCTCAGCCCCGCCGTCTTTCTGGAAATGCTGGAAGAAACCGGGCAAATCGTCAGTGTGGGGCGCAAACTACTCGAGACGGCCTGTCACCAGACCGCGGGCTGGCATGCTGCCGGCTACACCCATCTTGAAATTGCCGTCAACGTTTCCAGCAAAGAATTCTGGCACGAAGGACTGATTCCAGGCGTGCAAAACGCGCTGGCGCAATCCGGACTGCCCCCGCACGCGCTCCAGCTCGAGCTGACCGAAGGCATTTTCATGGAAAACATGGACGCTGCAGTCAAGCGCGTTCATGAATTGAAAGCACTGGGAATTAGCGTTTCCGTCGACGATTTTGGCACTGGCTTTTCTTCATTGGCGCATTTGAAACGTTTCCCGATTGATGTTCTCAAGATTGATCGCTATTTCGTCAAGGATGTTCAGCACGACCCGGTCAACGTGGCACTCATCCGCTCCATTCTCTCCCTCAGTCAAGACCTGAAACTCGAGAATGTCGCCGAAGGGATCGAAACCCAAGAGCAGCTAGCATGTTTGCACAAGCTGGGCTGCAAAATCGTACAAGGCTATTTCATCAGCCGGCCGGTTCCTGCGGAGCAACTGACCACTTTGCTGGACCACGACTGGCTTCCTGCCTTCAGCCCCGCACAACACGCTCATCCCAAACTTACTGTCATCTAACACGCATCAACACACTCGCGCTTAAGACTTGGCAAAATTTGCCGAAAGTATAGAAACACATCCCGCAAAAAAGGAGCAGGACGCATGTCCGAGGAAATTCAAGCTGCTGCCGTCACGGCAGAGAAAAAAGAAGAATTCCAGCCAACGGTCTGGATAGAGAGCCTGGCTGCAGTCCTGGCAAGCTTTCTGGCTGACCCGCGTTTACGTTATTCGCAAGGCGTACAACCCAATGTGGTTGATGGCGAATTGTGCCTGTTGGTGGCGACCTGGCTGGAAACCACCGATCGCGCCACGTATAACTACATCATGGATTTTGCCAAAGCCAATCAGGTGGAAACCAGGCTGGACCGGCGTACTGGTGAGCGGGCCATACAACAACCCGCTTGACCCCTCCCCACTGAAACCTGTGATTCAGGCCAAACGCTGACGCACAGCCTCGAACAGGGCAATCGCCAAGGCCGCCGAGGCATTCAGGGATTCCATTTTCCCCGGCATGGGGATTTGAACCGTTGCCGATGCCGCGGCGCGAACGGCGTCCGACAGCCCGGCCCCTTCGTTGCCCACAATGAAGGCAAGCGGGCCGATCAATTCGCTTGAAAACACACTGCGATCTTCCGCCAGCGCAAGGGCAAGACTCTGCCCTTCAAATTGCGCGCACCAGGCCGCAACATCCACCCCACACGTAACCGGTAAAACAAACTGCGCGCCCTGCCCGCCGCGCAAGGCCTTGGGTGACCACGGATCGTGACAACCCTTGGATAACACAGCCAGCGTCGCGCCGGCCGCCGCACCGGTGCGCAACATGGAACCCAGATTGCCCGGATCCTGAATGTCTTCGAGAACTAACACCAGCGGCGTGGCATTGCGTGACACAGGCGACAACCAGGCCACCTCACTCAGTAGCCCGGTGGGGGTTAAAACCGGAGCGATTTCATGGAACAAGGCGTCCGGCAGGGCAATCGACTTGGCGTCTGGGCAGCGCGCGGCCCAATGCTCGAATTGATCGGCATCGAACGATGCCGATCGCACCAGGGTATGCGGCTGTCCGTCTGCATCGAGATAAGCGCTCAGCAGATGTTCGCCATCGAGCAGCGTCATCTGTGCGTCGCGTCGCACCCGGGCAGATTCAGCGAGCTTTTTCAGCCGCTTGAAAATCGGGTTGTCACGCGAGGTGATGGATGTTTCGGTCATCCGCCGATTATCCCTGAATCGCCTCGGCAGGCTACACTCACACTATGCGCATCGCCCTCATCACGCCCTACGGACGCGAACATCGCAATGGAAACTGGCACACGGCCGCACGCTGGACGCGTTTTCTACGCGAGGCCGGACATACAGTGCGGGTGCAGGTGGAATGGGATGGCCGCCCGGCTGACTTGATGCTGGCACTGCACGCACGACGCAGCTATGCCTCGATCCGTGCCTTTGCTGAAAAATTTCCGAGCCGCCCGCTGGTGCTGACCCTGACCGGTACCGATTTATATCGCGATATCCACGAAGACAGTGATGCCCAGCAAGCACTGGAATGGGCACACCGCATCATCGTGTTGCAGGAACGCGGCCCCGACGAACTGGCCGCACATCTTGTCCTCAAAACCCGGGTGGTTTACCAGTCTGCGCCGGATATCGTGCGCCTGCCGCCGCCTGCCAACACCTTCGAGGTGCTGTCCATTGGTCATCTGCGCCCCGAAAAAGACCCGTTCCGGGCTGCACTGGCCACGGCCTATCTGCCTGCACATTCCCGCATCAAAATCACCCATCTCGGCAGCGCCTTGAGCGAGGAAATGGCCGAAACGGCCGAACTGGCGCAGAACAAATTGCCGCGCTGGATCTGGGCGGGCAACGTGACGCACAAATCTGTACTGAAGCGCCTGTCGCGTGCGCACCTGCTGGTCATCAGTTCGGTCATGGAAGGCGGGGCCAATGTGATTTGCGAAGCGCTGGCGGCCGATGTGCCGGTGCTGGCTTCAGATATTCCCGGCAACATCGGCATGCTCGGTGAGGATTACCCCGGCTATTTCCCAGTGGGTGACGAGCATCAACTGGCCAAGCTGTTGTGGACGGCCGAAAACGACCTGGATTTCTATGCAAACTTGTCCAACCATGCCCGCAATCGGCGCAGCCTGATGCGGCCCGAGATGGAAGCCAGCCGGCTGCGACAAGTGGTGGCGGAGTTTGAACAAACCACAGCCTGACGTTCAACTCTCGGCGAACAAGATACCAAACATGCGTGCACGTTCGGCGCTACTCAACCCCCGCAGCACCTGCACGGCTTCACGCGCCACCCGCTCATCGCGCGAGATCGAATAATCAATCGCCAGACGGCGCCAGACATCAGCCAGTGCCGGGTCGGTAGCCTGCAACTTTTGTAGCGCCTGCGCCACGCCGGCTTGCCCGCGCGTCAGATAAAACGTCAGGCCCAGGTTGTGCCAGCCCTGGACGTAGTCGGGGTTGATCTCCACTGCCGCTCGATAGGCCTGCATCGCCTCACGCGGGCGCCCGCTGTCTCGCAAGGCATTGCCCAGATTATTGCGGGCAAATACATCGCCAGGGGCGATGCGCACATTCTGCTGATACGCAGCAATGGCCTCGGAATACCGGCGCATCTCGCTCAGCGCGCTCCCTTGAACAAACCAGGCCAGCGGATTCTTCGCATCGACCTGCGCCCAGTCCTGCCCCCATGCCAATAATCCGGACCAGTCCCCCCGTCTTTCCAGCGTCTGCGCCTGCCGTACCCATTCACCCTGTGACCGGGCCGCCAGCGCAGCCTGCCCACCGCCCAGCCCAAACGTCTGGGTGGCGGCCGCCACCGGCCCGGAACACGCCAGGCAGGACAGCAATGCGAGAAAATGAACACGAATCAGCATGGGGAAATCAAGCGGTTTGAAGCCACAAGGGTAACAAAATCAATGACATTCATTTTACGCCCCACTTGACGCATCGTTTATCCTGTCGGGTTATTGCCCCCATTGAGTCACCCCATGCACGCCACCGAACACTTCATCCCCGGCAAAGATGCTTCGCTCGAAGCCTCGATCGCCACCCTGCAATCCAAGCTCGAAGCGCTGGATTTTCACATCGAGGAACGCTCCTGGCTGAACCCGGTGGAAGGCGTCTGGTCGGTGCATATTCGCGACCGCGACTGTCCGTTGCTATTCACCAACGGCAAGGGCGGCACGGAATTGGCGGCGCGGGCGAGCGCGCTGGGCGAGTATTTCGAACGCCTGTCGACCAACTATTTCTGGACCCACTTTTATCTGGGCGAAACCCTCGCCAACCGGGCTTACGTCCACCACCCCGACGAGCGCTGGTTAACGCCCGAGGGCGAAGACTGGCCAGATGAGTTGCTCACACCCGAATTGCAAGCGCACTACAACCCGGACAGCAGCGTGCGCGCCGACCAGTTGATCGACCTCAACTCCGGCAACGCCGCGCGCGGCATTTGCGCGATTCCCTACCAGCGCCTGCGCGACGGCACAACGGCTTATTTCCCGGTCAACCTCATCGGCAACCTGTTCGTCAGCAACGGCATGTCTGCCGGTAACACACTGAAGGAGGCGCGCACCCAGGCGCTGGCCGAAATTTTCGAGCGCCACATCAAGTTCCGCATCATCGAAGAAGGCCTTTGCCTGCCCGACGTGCCCGAGGACGTAATCAACCGCTACCCGCACATCGCCGCCGGCATCCGCGGCCTGCGCGAAGCGGGCTTCGGCATTTTGGTGAAAGATGCCTCGCTCGGCGGCCAATATCCGGTGATGAACGTGACGCTGCTGCACCCCGACGACCAGGGCTGCTTTGCCAGCTTTGGCGCGCATCCGCGCTTTGAAGTGGCGCTGGAACGCGCGCTGACCGAACTGCTGCAAGGCCGTGCGCTCGATTCACTCGCAGGCTTCCCCGCTCCGGGCTTTGATGAAACCGAAATCGCCGACCCGCAGAATCTGGAAATCCATTTCGTCGATTCCAGTGGCGTCATCAGTTGGCAGTTCCTGCGCGACACCCCCGACTTCGACTTCGTCGACTGGAACTTCGGTACCACCACCGAAGAAGACTACACGTGGTCGTGCGACACGCTGCACGATGAAGGGCACGACCTCTACATCGCCGACTTCACCCACCTCGGCGTCTACGCCTGCCGCATTCTGGTGCCCGGCGTCTCCGAGATTTACCCGGTTGAAGAACTCGAATTCGAAAACAACAGCGTCGGCAACCTGATCCGACCGGCGCTTGCCCGCCTGCCCGAGCTGACCGAGGACGAATGCGTCGAATTGTTTGACTTGATGGTCGAACTGGAGCTGGGCGACGATCGTCTCGTCACCGTCCTGATCGGCCTGGCGCCCGATTCCAGCTCACCCTGGACCGACATCCGCGTTGGCGAAGTCAAACTGCTGCTCGCCCTCGCCATCGGCGACGACGAAGCCATAATCGAAGGCTGCAACTGGATCGCCCAATACGGCCAGCGCAGCGATGCGCGTTTAAAGGTCTACCGTTGTATCGCCGACCTCATCCAGCTCGAAGAACCCCACCCCTTTGAAACCTCGCTCGCCCTAATGTACGGCCGCGACACGCTCACGCAGGCCTTTGCGCTATTCAATCAGGAAGCGCGCTTCTTCGGCCTGACCAAACTCGGTAGGGATTTCGAAGGCAGCGTCATACACCAGCGCTTGCTGGAGGCCTACCGCAAGGTGCGTGGCTAAACGCCGCAATTCCGACTATGAAAATACCCAAACGACTCGAACCCCTGTTAGAAGACGGCCTGATTGACGGCGTTGTGCGCCAGCTCATGAGCGGCAAGGAAGCCATGGTCTTTGTCGTCCGCTGCGGCGACGACATCCGCTGCGCCAAGGTCTACAAGGAAGCCAACAAACGCAGCTTTCGCAAGGCCGTCGATTACACCGAAAACCGCAAGAACAAGAACAGCCGCCAGGCACGCGCCATGGCCAAAGGCAGCAAATACGGTCGCGAGATGCAGGAAGCCGCCTGGCAAAGCGCCGAGGTCGACGCGCTGTATCGCTTGGCCCACGCGGGTGTGCGCGTGCCCACACCGTACAACTTCCATGAAGGTGTGTTGCTGATGGAACTGGTGACTGATGCCGAAGGCAACGCCGCACCGCGCCTCAACGATGTGGCGTTCACCGAAGACGAAGCCCTCGCCCATCACCACACCTTGATGCAGGAAGTGGTCCGCATGCTGTGTGCCGGCGTCATCCACGGCGACTTGTCCGAATTCAACATCCTCGTCGACGCAGAAGGCCCGGTCATCATCGACCTGCCGCAAGCCGTCGACGCCGCCGGTAACAATCACGCTCAAGCCATGCTGACGCGCGACGTCAATAACCTCAGAACCTACTTCAGCCAATACGCGCCGTCATTGTTGACCACGCAATACGCCCAGGAAATCTGGGCGCTTTACGAACACGGCAATTTGCGTCCTGATGTCGAACTCACTGGCTTGTTCGAATGCACATTGCCGCCGGTTGATATGGAAGCCGTGATGCGTGAGATTGATGATGCGCGGGATGAAGAGGCGGCTCGAATATTACGATTACAGGATCTGGAATAAATCCTTCTGTCCACTTCACGCCATTCGTCAGCCCAGCGTTACGAAGCTGACGAATCCAAGGCACGCCACCGGCCTTGCCTACTCAACCCGCTCAAAGAGAGGTACCAAAACCCTTGTCGGTTTCGAGGCGCAACGACGGCAGTCCGGCGAGTTCGTGGATAGGCACCAGTACCCCGCGTGTGTCGGGCATCGCATCAAACAACATGTACAGATACTTACCACCACCTTCGGCTTCGTAAGCGTCTTCCAGGTATCGGATATGTTCACTGGCGGCAAGGCAATCGCGGGATTTGCAATCATTGCGGTAATGTTCGACCAGCGTATGGATCACGTTCATATGCTCGTCTTTAAGCTGAAAATTGTTTGCTTCCGCATTTCGTCTGACAGTCTGTTCCAGCTCTTCGTTGCTCAAATCCTTGACTGCGTCATACATCGGAATTTCGCCATCATGCGTCGTGGTTTCTGCTTCGTTCATCATGATTCTCCATGTGTTTCTGTTTAAAACCGTCACTTACGCACTGCTGTGCATAACCGGAAAAAAGCAATGCACATTCAATTCATGCGCGTTCCCACACACGGCCTTCTTTAGCCTGTTTGACAAAGGCGGTCAGGCCGAATGACTTGTCGACATTGACCACGCCTTCACCCGCTTCAATGCCAGCTGCCTTGAGCAGCGGCATCGCTGACGTCACAAAGCCGATCACTTTCAAATGCGCATGGGCGTCACGGACAAAGGCCTTCGCTGCCGGGTCGGTTTGAAGTGTCGTGGCACCTGCTTCAGACAACGCCAGAATGACCGCGTCGTAAAAAACAGATGGCGCAGCGGCGATGGCATGTTTGGGCGTAATGATCTGGCCATTGTCTGATTTGATGCCGCCAATTTTTGGCGCAATCAGCTCAACCACCGCACCTTCCTTTTCAACTGCTCGGATAAGCTGATCAAGCGTACCCTGCTGTACGCCATCACTCATCAACAGACCGATTTTTCTGCCACTCAACGTCGGTCTGGCTTTGGTCAACATACTGAGTGCGGGAGACGGTGCCATATCAATTGGTGCGATGGCTGGCATCACCTTCTCGGCCAGGCCTTCCAGACCGAGTGCCTTCGCCACCCGCTTTCCAAGATCCAGGTCAACAATATTGATGTGCCCCAGCATGCGCAGGCGGATGGACGATGTTTCGACCATGCCCAGTTCGAAGGCAAACGCCTTGACGATATGATTTTGCTCGGGTGCCGTCATCGACCGATAAAACAGGCGCGCCTGGCTGTAGTGGTCCATGAATGTCCGGGACCGCTCCCTAAGCTTTTCACCGCTCTGGGTAGTACGTTCCGATTCGAATCCTGCGGTCGGGTTTTCGCGCGGCGAGTCAGGATCCAGACTGTTGGGTTCATAGCTCACGCGGCCGGTTGGTGTCGTCATTTGCATCAGCGCATCGCGCTGAAGATTGCGCATCGGACAGCGCGGCTGATTGACCGGAATCTGATGGAAATTAGGCCCGCCCAGACGTGAAAGTTGAGTATCCAGATACGAAAATAATCGACCCTGCAACAAGGGATCGTCGCTTAAATCAATACCGGGCACGAGATGCCCCGGATGGAAAGCAACCTGTTCGGTTTCGGCAAAGAAATTGCTCGGATTTCTGTCGAGCACCATTTTCCCGATCGGCTGCAACGGAACCATTTCTTCAGGAATCAGTTTGGTCGGATCGAGCACATCAAACGGAAAACTGTCGGCTTTTTTTTGATCGAAGACCTGAACCGAAAGCTCCCATTCGGGGAAATCGCCGCGTTCGATCGCATCATGCAAGTCGCGTCGATGAAAATCCGGATCGGCACCATTGATCTTGACCGCCTCATCCCATAGCACTGAAGCCGCACCTTGCTTTGGACGCCAGTGGAATTTGACAAATTTCATCTGGCCGCGCTGGTTGATGAATTTAAATGTATGGACCCCAAACCCTTCCATCATGCGCAACGAACGCGGAATGGTCCGGTCTGACATCGCCCACAGGATCATGTGCATGCTTTCGGGCATGAGCGAAATAAAATCCCAGAAGGTATCGTGTGCGGTTGCTGCCTGAGGATAGCCGCGATCGGGTTCCATTTTGACCGCGTGGACGAGGTCGGGAAACTTCATCGCATCCCGGATGAAAAAAACCGGAATGTTGTTTCCCACCAGGTCGAAATTACCTTCCTGGGTATAAAACTTGACGGCAAATCCGCGCACGTCACGTGGCAAGTCGGCGGATCCCGCACCGCCTGCAACGGTTGAAAAGCGGGCGAACACCGGCGTCTTGACCGAGGGATCCTGAAGAAAACCGGCGCACGTCAGACTTGAATTATTCGGGTAAGCCTGGAAGTAACCGTGCGCACCCGATCCCCGGGCGTGCACGATCCTTTCGGGAATGCGCTCATGGTCGAAATGGGTGATTTTTTCACGCAGGACAAAATCTTCGAGCAAGGTCGGACCACGCGATCCACTCTTCAGCGAGTTCTGATCATCCGAAATTACCGTTCCCTGATTAGTCGTCATCGACTGATCACGATTACTGGTCACGGGGTGAAGTTCTCCCCCTACACCGACCTGGATCTCGTTTTTGGTTGATTTACTGGGTTTGCTTGTTGCCTTCTTCGCTTTCTTATCCGATTTAGCCATGTATCTTCTCCAGGAGTTGAGTCTCGCCGACCATGTCGTATGAATTCAAGCTCAGGCAGCTATTCGCAGGTCAAACGATGCAGCCTCAGTTTCAGGTAGGTCAATGAAGACTTAAGCCATGCCAATCCGTGCCAAGACACATACACACTTCCGTGTGAATTAGCTGTGGTTTGACCTAAGTGAAATGACTTTAATCTGGAATACATGGGTCGGCTGTCAGACGGCACCGAGACCCATGTAAGGTTTTACGATGAAGTCTGTAAGCAATAACCGACAGTTCAACCCATTTTTATCGAGCAGAATAGAAGCGCTCATACATGAGCGTGAGGGTGTGCTAAATGGAGCGGACGGGGGTTAAGGCATCCGAAGCAAAGGCATAAATCACATGCCTGATTCAAGTTTATGTCTAACTTGATCCATGCAACGCCTGATCTGGGCCTTCGGTGCCATCTGCACTGCGCATAACAATTCGTGCGGGACAGTATCGAAACCATATTGGCGCTTGATGTCCGACACCATTTTCAGCCATAGGTGCGCGGTCATTTCCGCGTCGGCCAACGCACGGTGAGCGCGTGCCGCCGAGGGCAGTCCCAGATGCCGGACCAGCGTGCCCAACTTGTAATCAAGTGCGGTCGGATAAATACGCCGGGCCAGCAGCATGGAGCATGCAAACGCCTGTCGCCGCCGCTGATTGATCCTCGACCACTCCGCATCGAGAAACTTGCTGTCAAACGATGCGTTGTGCGCCACCAGGGGAACATCGCCGACAAACTTCGCCAGCGCAAGCATCACCTCCGCTGCCGGCGGGGCCTTGCTGAGCATGGCATTGGAAATGCCCGTCAGGCTCTCGATAAAGGGGGGAATATACGCGCCCGAATGCATCAGACTTTGGTAGCGATCAACGATGATTCCGTTATCCACGATCACCACCGCCACTTCAGTCGCCCGGTCTCCCATGGCGGGCGACAGGCCGGTTGTTTCAAAGTCGATGACTGCTACTGTATCCATATAACCTTAAACCCTGACGAAGTAAGGCAGCACCATGAGTGCAACCCCAATTGCGACCAGCAGAAGCGTGTTGGAAACGAAATAGGGGTAAATCATCAGGCCCAGTCCGCTGAACAGAGGAATGACCGCCTTCTGCTTCTTGCCATAAATAAAGAAGCCCAGCCCGATCGAACTGAACAACAGACTCCACAGAAGCATCGAGGTATTCATTCTGGACTCACAGGAGGGATAACGATTAGACGGAGCGGTTCAACTTTCTGAGTGATGCCCTTATATTCCACTACGCAATTGGGTAAAACACCACCCCGATCCGACGAATATGATCGATAAGTTCAGGATTATCCAGCGCATGGTGCAAGGACAGGTCGATCTTGTAGGGCAGCAACAGGTCATCGAGTTCATTCTCGATTTTAAGAAGCTGCGTCAGCGTGAGCGCATCCCCCTTCAAACACAAATCAATATCCGAACCCGTACGATAGTTTCCCTTGGCACGCGAGCCATAGAGCACCGCCTGTTCGACTTCCGGATGGGCAGCAAAAACACCATTGATACGAGAAATCGTGTCCGGTTTCAGGCCGAATTGCATGGTATGGCTAAACCTTGAGCGCAGTCATCGTGCGCAGAAATCCCTGAAAAAGCGGGAAGTAATGCTCGATAATTTTCCCGGCGATTTCGTCCGCGACTTTCTGCTGATAGGTGTGCGAAGTTTGATTGCGGCTTTTGATCATTTCCATCCAGCCCTCGCCATCCTCGACCAGGCCTTTCTGAAATGCCTCGCGCGCCGCATCACGTGAGCCGGTGATGCCGGGATTCCCCTGCCAGGCAAAGTAATCCTTCATCACATTCCAGGCCAGTTCATGAGTAAATTCAAACGCCTGAATCAACCCCTGTTTCTCAAGCTCGGAGAGCGGGCGTTGCTGGCTTGTGGTAATCGCGCTGCCGAGCTGGTCCAGCGCCTTGCTGTAATTAGCGAGACGTTGCTGCCAGCGGATATCAAGTTCACTCATGAGTATCGTATCTGACCCTGTTTATTCAGTCGGTTGCATTGGATCGTTTATTGGCTCTTCCAAAAGTTCGAAGTTGAAAACTTCCTTTTCTGAGAAAGCATCTGAGAAAGCAGTAATCAGATTAGCTCTAAGCACATCACCACGCTCCACGAACTTGTCAACGTTATAGACTACAGCTTCAGTGGATTGCTTTAGCATCTGATAGTTTCTTTCGCCCATAGCATTTTCAATATCAATATCTGAAATTTTTTGCCCCGCGTGAATTCCAGCCTTTTCAAGTAGTGCCTGGTAGATATTTAGGTGAAAGTTGGAGCGGATTTGGATTGCCTTAACCGCTTCGTTAAATTGCTCATTTGCCACATGAAGAGAAAGCATTAGCTGCTTATGTTTTGTCTGAAAGAGGAATGAGACCTCTTGAGTATTAAATTCTGATGTCGGCGCTCTGAAATCCAATACAGGTTCCATACTTATCATTTGGGCTGGATGATACCTAGTAGGATTGACGAAATCGATTTGAAACAACTTGATTGTGTTTAGTCGTTCGTAGAGAACATAAAGAAGTCTATTGGCAGAATCTAACTGCTTTTCTCTTTTCTCCATTTTTCGTGAGCGGCTTTCCAACACGAAGGCTGTCCAAGCGCCCAAGAAAGCGGCTATCAATGTAGCAATGTGCGGAACAACATTACCCCAGCCCCAGCACCAAATGACTACTGTCAATCCAACGCCAAGTACGATGGCAGCGATTAAGGTCGTCAACTTTGATTTAATGCTCGGCATATTTTTCTTCGAAACAATAGAGGGCAGACCACGGTTTGCCATGTCTCTGAAAATGATGCCTCAAGCCCCGCGCTGCCGCACCGTCTCATACAAGCACAATGCCGCCGACACCGACACATTGAGGCTCTCCACTGTGCCGCCAATCGGAATACGCGCGACCTGATCGCAGTTCTGCTTGACCAGGCGGCGGATGCCCGAGCCTTCGGCGCCCAGCACCCAGGCGATGCCGGTCTTGAGGTCTATTTTGGACAGGGGCAATTCGCCGTCCATGTCGGTGGCGATGACCCAGATGTTGTGTTCTTTCAACTCTTCGATGGTGCGCGACAGATTGGTGACCATGATGTAGGGCACGGTTTCGGCCGCACCCGAGGCGACTTTTTCTACGGTGGCGTTGATGCCGACGGCGTTGTCCTTCGGGGCAATGACGGCGTGCACGCCGAAAGCGTCGGCCGAACGCATGATTGCGCCAAGGTTGTGCGGATCGGTGATGCCATCGAGGATGAGCAGGAGGGGTGGGCCTTTGATGTTTTCCAGCACTTCGTCGAGCGAATGGGTCAGCGCCACCGGTTTGACGCGGGCGACGACGCCCTGGTGGTTGGATGATTTTCCAACCAGGCGATTCAGGCGATCGGCTTCCACCTGCGCGAGTCCAACCTTGTTGTCCTTGGCCTGTTTGACCAGATCACGTGCCCGCGCGTCGCGCCGGGTGAGGTCGAGATAGATTTCCAGCACGCCTGACGGGTCCTGGCGCAGCCGCGCCAGGACCGCATGAAAGCCGTAGATCAATTTCTCCGCGCCGTGTTTCTCCGCGCCGTGTTTCTCCGCGCCATGTTTCTCAGCGGCGTGTTTTTCTGTGCCGTTTTTATCGGCAGACTTATCGCTCATTGCTTCTTGCTACCTGTTTTGGCTTTCGCTGTTTTGGGTTTCGATGACCGGGGCTTGCTGGGCTTGGCTTTCGATGCTTTAGGTTTGTCTGACTTCTGCTCGGGTGCCTTCTTCTCGAACGCACGCTGCATGTCCTGGGCCGAACTGTCCTGTTCAACCAGGCTGAAATCGATCTTGCTGGTTTCGATGTCGGCGCGCATGACCTTGATGCGTACACGGTCGCCCAGGCGATAACGCTTGCCGGTGCGCTCACCGAGCATCCAGTGTTTGCCCTGATCGTAGTGGAAGTAATCCTGACCCAGTTCGGAGACGTGTACCAGGCCTTCGGTGAAGATTTCATCGAGGGAGACAAAGATGCCAAAGCTGGTCACGGCGCTGACGGTGCCGTTGTACTCGTTGCCGATGTGATCGCGCATGAAGTAGGTTTTCAGCCAGGCGTCGACATCCCGCGTGGCATCATCGGCGCGCCGCTCGGTCATCGAACAATGAACGCCGATTTCAGGCAATCCCGCAGCGGATATTCTTTCACCCTTTAACACCGCCTTAATGCCGCGATGCACCAGCAGATCGGGGTAGCGCCGGATCGGCGAGGTGAAGTGAGTGTAGCCCTCATACGCCAGACCGAAGTGGCCTTTGTTTTCCGGTGTATACACCGCCTGCTTGAGCGAGCGCAGCATGACGGTTTGCAGCAGACCGGCATCGGGACGCGGTTTTATTTTTTCCAGCAGTGTGCCGAAATCCTTGGCGTGCGGTTTGTCGCCACCGGGCAGGTCGAGCCCGAATTCAGCCATGAAGCCGCGCAGCAAGGCGAGTTTCTCCGGCGTCGGGCCTTCGTGCACACGATACAGCGCGGGCTGCTTGTTCTCCAGCAGGTAATCCGATGCACAGACGTTGGCCGACAGCATGCATTCTTCGATGATGCGGTGGGCGTCGTTGCGCGTCACTGGCACGATGGCCTCGATCTTGCCCTGCGCGTCGAACATCATCTGCGTTTCGGTCGAGCCGAAATCAATCGCACCGCGCTTGGCGCGCGCTTTCAGCAAGACGCGGAAAAGCTTGTCCAGCGCTTCCAGATGCGGCATCAAGGCGGCCTGTTTCGCATCCGGCTTGACCGCACCCGAGAGCCAGTCCCAGACCTGGTTGTAGGTCAGCCGCGCGTGCGAATAGATCACGCCCGGATAGAATCGGTATTCCTTGATCACCCCCGCTGCGGTGATGCGCATGTCGCACACCATGGAGAGACGGTCGACCTCGGGATTCAAAGAACACAACCCGTTGGACAAGGCCTCGGGCAACATGGGGATGACCCGGCGCGGGAAATACACCGAGTTTCCGCGGTTGTAACCTTCGGTGTCGAGTGCATCGCCGGGTTTCACGTAATGGCTGACGTCGGCAATCGCCACGATCAACCGGAAGCCGCTGCGGCCCAGTGGTTCGCAATACACGGCATCGTCAAAGTCACGCGCGGTTTCGCCGTCGATGGTGACCAGCGGAAGATGGCGAATGTCTTCGCGATCGGCCATGTCCTTTTTCTGAACTTTTGTGGGCAGTTTCTCTGCCTGTTTTTCGACTTCGGCAGGAAACACATACGGCAGATCGTGCTTGCGCAGCGCAATTTCGATTTCCATGCCGGGGCCGGTATAGCTCCCCAGAACTTCGGTGACACGCCCGACTGCCTCGTTGTGCGCGCCCGGCTGGGTGACGATTTCAACCGTCACCACCTGGCCCGACTTCGCTGCGCCGGCGTTGCCGGCTGGCACCAGAATGTCCTGGTTGACGCGGCGATTTTCAGCAATCAGAAACCCGACGCCCCCTTCTTCGTAATAGCGGCCAACAATGAATTTATTGACATGCTCCAGCACCTCGACGATCTTGCCTTCGCGTCGGCCGCGCTTGTCGAGCCCCGCCACCCGCACCAGCACCTTGTCGCCATGCAGTACACGGTGCATTTCCTTGGGCGACAGATACAGGTCGCCGCTGCCTTCTTCCGGCGCCACGAAACCAAACCCATCCGGGTGGCCTTCGACACGACCTTTGACCAAATCAAGCTTGTCCGGCAAGCACAGCTGGCGCTTGCGGTTCATCATCAATTGACCATCACGATGCATCGCACCGAGGCGGCGCTGAAACAGTTCGAACTCATCTTCGGTGATCAACAACTGCTCGGCGAATGCGTCGGCGTCGACTGGACAGCCCGCTTCGGTGATCAATTGCAGGATGTATTCGCGACTGGGCAACGGCGCGTCGTAGCGCTCGACCTCGCGATCATAGAAAGGATCAGCAAGGCGAATCGCTGGGATTTTGGGAGTATTAGCGCGACTGCGCGGTTTCTTCGTTGACAATTTATTCTCTGCTCTCTAGAATGCGCGCCTTATTGCCCAGATGGCGGAATTGGTAGACGCGCACGGTTCAGGTCCGTGTGCCGCAAGGTGTGGAGGTTCGAGTCCTCTTCTGGGCACCAGTTGTAAGCAA
>JAUXRY010000036.1 GCA_030679915.1 Thiobacillus sp. | reverse complement strand
TCACCACAGGCTGCTCGAACCGATTGGGTATATCCCGCCGGCAGAAGCTGAGGCAAACTACTACCAGCAACTCGCCAGTCAGGCCGAGACAATAGCCTGACTTAAACCAAATGGCCTCCACGAAAGTCGGGGCGGGTCAGTTCACCCGGCCGCACGAATACCAGGGGCGCAAGCTGCAAGGCACAGCGCACGGTCAACGTACCTTGATAGCCGTCTAGAGTCCGTAACAGTTCAGCAACCTTATGCGGTTCGGTGACAGCCGCCATATGCGTTGACTTGACCGGCTGCAAGGCTCCGCGAAGATCGCCCGTAGGGTCACGCTCAGCGCGTCCGGTCGCCACGGCATAGCGGAATACCTGCCCGCAGTTCTGCATCGCCCTGTGGGCGGTTTCTAGCGCACCCTTGTTCTCGATACGTCTGGCCATCGCCAGAAGGTCAGGTGCAGTGATGGTGGCAATCGGCTTGGCACCCAGCCAGGGGTAAACATACATTTCCAGACGCCGAACGATTTTGATTGTGTGTGAAGCGGCCCAAGTGGGTTTATTCTTGGCTATCCACTCCCGGGCGACGACTTCAAAGCTGTTCGCAGACCGCTCGGCTTTTGCGGCTTTTTGCTGCTTGCGGTTTTCGCCAGGGTCTACTTCGTTTGCCAGCAGCTTGCGTGCTTCGTCGCGGCGCTCCCGTGCATCCTTCAAACTGATTTCGGGATACTTGCCAAGCGCCAGAACCTTTTCCTTGCTGTCGAAGCGATATTTCAGCCGCCACAGCTTGCCACCGGCAGGGGTGACTTCCAGATACAGGCCGCCACCGTCGAACAGACGGGTGGTTTTCAGGCCTGATTTTGCACAACGGACAGCTAGATCGCTAATAGCCATGCGGGTTTCCTCGTGTTTTGGGGGTATTTTGTTTTTGGCTCTTGGAAATGCCCCCAAAAATACCCCCACACATGGGGTATTTCGTGGAATCATCTTAAACCTTAATGGACGTTAACACAAAGAAAAAGCCCGTATTTACACGGGCTTAGGGACGTTTCTGGACACTGTTGGAAGTTGTTGTGGTGGGTCTGCACGGACTTGAACCGTGGACCAAGGGATTATGAGTCCCCTGCTCTAACCAGCTGAGCTACAGACCCGAAAACGTAAAGCCCCGCCGAATGGCGGGGCGTGGTGCTTATTCTTCGCCGCTGCCGACGAAGCTTTTCAGCCGCTCGGAACGGGTCGGGTGGCGCAACTTGCGTAAGGCTTTAGCTTCGATTTGGCGAATTCGCTCACGCGTTACGTCAAACTGCTTGCCGACTTCTTCCAGCGTATGGTCGGTGTTCATTTCGATACCGAAGCGCATGCGCAACACCTTGGCCTCACGTGAAGTCAGGCTGTCCAGCACTTCGCGGGTAGCGTCGCGAAGGTTGGAGTAGATCGCGGAATCATCGGGTGACAGGGTGCTGGAGTCCTCGATGAAATCGCCTAGATGGGAATCTTCGTCGTCGCCAATCGGCGTCTCCATGGAAATCGGCTCTTTGGCGATTTTCATGATCTTGCGGATCTTTTCTTCCGGCATTTCCATCTTCAGCGCCAGCGTTGCCGGATCCGGCTCGACACCGGTCTCCTGCAAAATTTGACGGCTGATCCGGTTCATCTTGTTGATGGTTTCGATCATGTGCACCGGAATGCGGATGGTGCGTGCCTGGTCGGCAATCGAGCGCGTGATTGCCTGACGAATCCACCAGGTGGCGTAAGTCGAAAATTTGTAGCCGCGACGGTATTCGAACTTTTCCACGGCTTTCATCAGGCCGATGTTGCCTTCCTGAATCAGGTCGAGGAACTGCAGGCCGCGGTTGGTGTATTTTTTGGCGATCGAGATCACCAGACGCAGGTTGGCTTCGATCATCTCGCGCTTGGCGCGACGCGCCTTGGCTTCGCCGGTGGACATTTGCTTGTTGACGTCCTTCAGGCTCTTGATCGGCAGGCCCACGCGATCCTGCATCGCGATGAGGGCTTCCTGGTGTGCTTTAACTTCGTACTGAACCTTGGCGAGGGTCGAGCAATAGGCCTTTTTGGCGGCGATTTCCTTGTCCAGCCACGCCATATTGGTTTCATTGCCGGGGAAACCTTTGATGAAATGCGGGCGGGGCATGCCGGAGCGAGCGACGCAGAATTCCATGATCTTGCGTTCATGCGAGCGGACTTCTTCCACCGCACTGCGGATTTTTTCACACAGGCTGTCGACTTGGCGAACCGTGAACCGGATAACCATTAACAGTTCAGTGACTTCGGATTGCGCCTTCATGTGCTGAGGACTGCCGAGGCCGAACTTGACGTGTGCGTTTTGTGCCTTTTTGTAGGCTTTACGGATGAAGTCGAATTGAGCGAGTGCCTCAACTTTCAGTTGTGCCAGATTGGCCGCAGCCAGTTTGGCCGTGGCTTCTTCGTCATCTTCTTCGCTATCGTCGTCGTCCTCGCTGTCGGAGTCTTCTTCTTCCTCTTCTTCCTCTTCTTCTTTTTCAGCTTCGACTTCAACAAAGCCATCGATCAATTCATCGATGCGCATGGTTTCGTTTTCAACCTGTGACGCCATATCCAGAATTTGCTGGATCGTAAGCGGGCACGACGAAATGGCCATCACCATGTGGCGCAGACCTTCTTCGATGCGCTTGGCAATTTCAATCTCGCCTTCACGGGTCAGCAGGTCGACCGAGCCCATCTCGCGCATGTACATGCGGACCGGGTCGGTGGTGCGGCCGAATTCGGAGTCGACGGTGGTGAGTGCCTGTTCAGCTTCTGCGGCCACATCTTCATCGGTGGCGGCGGGTGCGGATTCATGCAACAGCAGGGTTTCTGCGTCCGGCGCCTCATCGTAGACCTGGATGCCCATATCGTTGAGCATGCTGATCACGCCCTCGATCTGGTCGGCGTCCAGCACTTCGTCGGGAAGGTGGTCGTTGATCTCTGCGTAAGTCAGGAAGCCGCGTTCCTTACCCAGAATGATGAGGTTCTTCAGTTGGGTGCGGCGTGCCTCGGCTTCCACCGGGGTCAGTGCCTTCAGAGGGATCAGCGCTTCGGCTTTTTTGGCGCCACTGCCTGGTTTTCTTCCACGTACGGCCACAGATATTTCTCCGCTTAAATTCCGCCCTGCGCGAGACGCACAAGGGAGATAAAATCGTTCAAAAACCGGCAATTATACCGTAATCAGGGGGTTTGTCTTGACGTTTGTGACAAGCTAGGAACGTGCCAGTTTGGTCAATTCGTTTCGTTCCGACTCAGACAAACTGCTCAATGACCGTGAGCTCAGTTCCTGCTTTCGACGCAGCAGCCATTTCTCACGTACTTGTTCGACCGCGAGTTCAAAGTGAGCGTTCCAGTTCCAATCATCCGATTTGTCGAGCAAACCGGTCATAAGTTCATCAATCAGGGGCTCAAGTTCGCTGCCGCGTGCGGCCTCTTTAAGCGCGGCGGGAGAAGCGGGGGCGTCAAGCTTAGATAGCCAGTCCACCAGTGAGCGGACGGGCGCGCCCAGCGGGTCGTCGACTTCGAGCCACTGGTCATCGATTTCTGCAGCACGTTGCGGCAGCATCAACAATGCATGTGACAGGTTACGCAGGTATGAGGGCGCGACGCGACGTTGCGGCCGTTGCGGTGGGGCCCGCCGCGTTGCAGCAGGTTTGATGCCCATTTGACTGAGGTCACCGGGCTGCAAGTGGGCCAATTCAGCGATTTGGCGTTGTATCAGGCTGGCCAGCAGGGGTGCAGCAATCTTTTCCAACAGGGGTTTGGCTGCTTTTAAAAGTGCAGCCTGACCCTCTTGGCTGTTGAGTTTGCGGTCTCGTACCAGTTCGCGCACCAGAAAAGCCGAGAGCGGCAGCGTGTCGGTGTCCAGCAGCTTTAAAAATGCGGCTTGGCCGTGGGTGCGGATATAACTATCGGGGTCTTCGCCTTCAGGCAAAAACAAAAAGCTGACTTCCTTGCCGTCCTGCAGCGCCTCCAGCGAATTTTCCAGAGCGCGCCACGCGGCCTTGCGTCCGGCGTTGTCGCCATCGAAAGCGTAGATCAGGCGGTCACTGTGGCGCAGGAGGTTGCGTGCATGGATCGGCGTGGTGGCGGTGCCGAGTGTGGCAACAGCAAACTCCACCCCATGCTGCGCCAAAGCCACCACGTCCATATAGCCTTCGACCACGATGACGCGGCCAGCAGCCTTGATCGCGGCGCGCGCTTCAAACAGGCCATAAATCTCCGAGCCCTTGTGAAACAGGGGCGTTTCGGGAGAGTTCAGGTATTTGGGTTCACCCTGGTCCAGCACGCGTCCGCCAAAGCCGACTATCTGGCCTTTGACGTTCTTGATCGGGAACATGATGCGGTTGCGGAAACGGTCATAGCGTCCGTGGTCACCGTCGATAACCATCCCGGAAGCGGCGAGTGCGTCCACTGCATAATCGGTAAAAACCTGCTTCAGCGGCGAGCCGTCGGGTGCGTAACCCACGCCGTAGCGTGCAGCGATGATGCCAGTGAGCCCCCGTCGTTTTAAATAGTCGATTGCGTGCGGAGACTGCTTGAGTTGCTGTTTATAGAACTGCGAGGCTTGTTCGAGCGCGTCCCACAATGCGGGGGGCGGTCTGGGCCGGTCGGGTTCCTGGGCCGACTCCGGAATCGGCAGGCCGACATCCTGCGCCAGTGCCGCAACGGCATCGGGAAAGCTCATCTGCTCGTATTCCATCAGGAAGCCGAGTGCTGTGCCATGTGCGCCGCAGCCAAAACAGTGATAAAACTGCTTGGTCGGACTGACGGTGAAGGACGGGGTTTTTTCGCTGTGGAACGGACAGCAGGCCTGATAATTCTGGCCTGCTTTTTTCAGCGGCACGCGCCGGTCGATCACGTCAATAATGTCGACGCGGGCGAGCAGAGTGTCGATGAAATCACGCGGGATCATGGTTAACGCATGATAAACCCGGACGGATCCGGGTGGGGGACGTCAACCCGCCAGGCGGGCTTTGATCAACGCGGAAACCTGCCCCATGTCGGCGCGGCCGGCGAGTTTGGGTTTAACCAGCCCCATGACCTTGCCCATATCTTTCGCACTGGCTGCACCGGATTCAACAATCGCGGCAACCACCGCAGCTTCAACTTCGGCAGCGGACAGTTGCTCGGGCAGATAGGCGAGCAATATGACGAGTTCAGCCTGTTCGACCGCCACCAGGTCGTCACGACCGGCAGCCTGAAACTGGCTGATGGAATCCTTGCGTTGCTTGATCAGTTTTTCGACGATGCTGCCGATGATGGGATCACCCAGCGCGGTGTCATCCAACTCAATCCGTTCGTCGATTTCTTTTTGCTTGATGGCAGCCAGAAGCAGACGAATCGTACCGAGGCGCACCGTGTCCTTGGCGCGCATAGCCGTCTTCATGTCCTCAGTAATGCGAAGCTTGAGTGACATGCTTGGGGGCTATTTTCGGTAGGGTGATTCTGCGTGAACGCAGAATCAATACATCTTGGGAGGGAGTTGCTGACCGCGCAGACGCTTGCTTTGACGCTTGACCGCTGCGGCGAGCTTGCGCTTGCGTTCTGCGGTGGGCTTTTCGTAGAACTCGCGGGCGCGCAGTTCGGTCAGGAGCCCCACTTTTTCGATGGAACGCTTGAAGCGACGCAGTGCGACATCGAACGGCTCGTTTTCTTTGACTTTGACGTGAGGCATGTGAAGATGGCTTCCGGGAAACGGGAAAAACGAGAATAATAGCAAGTTCGAGAGCTTTATTCCAGTCCCCCTGTAATCTCCTTCCTAATGTTGGTACTTGGCGTTGAATCTTCCTGCGATGAAACCGGTGTCGCGCTGTATGACAGCGCGCAGGGCCTGCTGGCGGACGCCTTGTATTCGCAGATCGCGATGCACAACGATTATGGCGGCGTGGTGCCGGAACTGGCGTCACGCGACCACATCCGGCGGCTGCTGCCGTTGACCCGTCAGGTGTTTGAAGAGAGTGGGCGCACACTGGCTGACCTCGATGGCATCGCGTTTACGCAGGGCCCGGGGCTCGCCGGCGCCTTGCTGGTGGGCGCAGGCATGGCGCGCGCGCTGGCGTTTGCGCTCAATATTCCCGCAGTTGGGGTGCATCATCTCGAAGGCCACATGCTATCGCCGCTGATTTCGGATACGCCACCCGAATTTCCATTCGTTGCCTTGCTGGTGTCCGGCGGCCATACCCAGTTGATGCTGGTTTCAGGCGTGGGCCGTTACACCTTGCTGGGTGAAACCCTGGACGATGCAGCGGGCGAAGCGTTCGACAAGACCGCTCAGTTGTTGGGTCTGGGTTATCCGGGTGGGCCGGCGTTGTCGAAACTGGCAGCAAGCGGGGACGCCACACGCTTTACTTTGCCGCGCCCGATGTTGAATTCGGGCGATTTCGACTTCAGTTTCAGCGGCCTCAAAACGGCGGTGCTGACGCTGGTGCGTAAAGTAGGTCTGGACCATGCAGCGGATATCGCAGCTGCATTTCAGACTGCCGCAGTGGATGTGCTGGTTCGCAAGAGTCTGGCTGCCTGCAAGAAAAGCGGCGCAACCCGCTTGGTTGTTGCCGGCGGAGTGGGTGCTAACACCCATTTGCGCGCGCAACTGACGGCCGAAGGGCTACGGCGCGGGATCACCGTGTTTTATCCGCGCATGGAGTTTTGCACCGATAACGGCGCGATGATTGCTTACGCGGGTGCGCAGCGACTGGCATCTAGTGTTTCCGGAACACCTGCTCAACACGATCTCAGCTTTGCGATCAAACCGCGTTGGGACTTGGCGTCGCTCGAAGCTGTTTGATCGACGGCTTGCAGGGCGAATTACCGAATCAGGGGATAGGCCTCACGCAGGTTCTTGAGCCATTTTTCGCTGCCAGTGAGTTCCGCGATCTGATCGGGGAATAGCAGGAAACCCACCAATATGGCCATCAGGCATACCAGAATCAGGGTGCCGAAAATGCTCACCGGCCGCAGCACGCCCCAGTAGCGGCTGACCAGAAACAGCGTGTCTTTTTTGTGCTCCGACATCGACAGCCAGCGTCGTATAACCCTGACTGCCAGATAGGCCGCATAGCCGCCCGCCAGCGAGGCAAACACGATGCGGAAGATGGCGAAGACATCGAGCCCGCCGCCGAGATACTGGTGATATAGCCAGGACACAAACCCCAGTGACAGCGACGCCAGAATCGCGATGGCGACGTTGATGAACAGCCGCCGCCGCTCACGTGCGAGGTCGCGCTGACGCTCGATGAAAAAACTGTCGATCTCGTGTTTGAAGTATTCGACTTTTTCCTGCACCAGGGAGGAGATTTCGGATTTGGCGCTGACAATGCGCTCGTCCATCAGCTTGCCCAGTTTTTCGCCAGCATAATCGACCAGTTCGCGCACGTCGTCCTTGGTGAACTGCCGTTGCGCGTGAATTTCGTCGGAAATCTTGTCGAGCTTGGCGTCGATTTCCTGACTGGCTTCCCAGATGACGTCCTTCAGCTCGGTGCCGGCTTGCGACACGCCGTCCTTGACCACACCGGATAGCCGCTCGCCCGCGCGGTCAATTGCTTCGCGCGAGACCTCTGCGAGGCTGTCCTTGGCGTGACCGATGGTTTTTTCGAACATGGCTTGTTTACGTTCGCTTGTCGATGCGCTCTTCCCGGCCCGACATCAGGTTCACGAGATTACTCTTGTGACGATAGACCAGCAGCAGTGTGATCACCAGTACGGTTTGAGTGGTATACCCCCAACCCATCAACAATACCGTGTAAACCGGAGCGAGCAGAGCGGTGGCCAATGCGGCGAGCGAAGAGATGCGAAACACCCCGGCAATCAGCAGCCAGGTGAGTAGGCACGCCAAGCCGACCCAGGGATTGAGGCCGACCAGCACGCCCAGTGCCGTGGCAACGCCTTTGCCACCTTTGAAGCTAAAGAAGAGTGGATACAGATGGCCGATAAACACGGCCAGCGCACACAACAGCACAATGTCGTCGGTCAGACTGAATTGCGGTGCCAGCAAGCGTGCCAACACCACCGCCACCCATCCCTTGAGGGCATCGCCCAGCAGCGTCAGCGCGGCAGCAGCCTTGCGACCGGAGCGCAGCACGTTGGTCGCGCCAGGATTGCCGGAACCAAAACTGCGCGGGTCGGGCAAGTGCATGGCACGGCTGACAATCACGGCAAACGACAGCGAGCCGATCAGATAAGCAACAGCAATAAACAACAGTGTGATCATAAGTCAGTAAAATGGCGCGTTTGGTTTAAGCCCGTTGCAAGCGGCGCGGCGAATAGTAAAGCAATGGACATTTTATTTTTAAGAGACTTTCGTCTGAACCTGATTATCGGCGTGTACGAGTGGGAACGCAAAGTCCCGCAGCCGGTACGGCTCGACCTCGAAATCGGCTTGCCAAACAGCAAGGCCGGCGATACCGATAATGTGGCCGACACCATCGACTACGGCGCGGTAGCCAACCGCGTAAAGGATTACCTCCACAACGCCCCGCAGCCGATCACGCTGGTCGAGTCGGTGGCTGAGCATGTTGCCGCGATCGTGCGCGATGAATTCGGCTCGCCGTGGGTGAAGGTGTCGGTCACCAAGTTTGCCATCGTGCCGGGCATCAAGGAGTTGGGCATCACCATCGAGCGTGGCAACCGTCTGTGATGCTCGAACAAATCGCCGCGGGTCAAGTGGCGGGTGCAGTGGCCATTCTGCTGTTGGCGTATTTCATCCGCGGCATCACGGGGGTGGGTTCGGGGCTGGTCGCCGTGCCGTTACTCGCCCTGTTTCTGCCGCTGAAGTTTGTCGTGCCGCTGGTTTTGCTCCTCGATTTCACTGCTTCGATCGTGATTGGCGGGTTGAATTTCAAGCGGGTGAAATGGGCCGAAGTGGGTGTCCTGATTCCCTTCGGTGCTGTCGGTGTGGTGCTGGGGACCAATTTGCTGGCCAGTCTTCCGCCGGAACCGATGCTGATTACGCTGGCCGGGTTTGTTTTTCTTTTTTCATTACGCAATCTGTTCAATCTTCACGGCAATAAAGTTGCTTCGCGTGGCTGGGCCATACCCGCTTCGCTCACGGGCGGAACAGTGGGCGCCCTGTTCGGTACCGGGGGCCCGCCCTACATTATTTATTTGACGCACCGGATACGCGATAAAGGCGATTTACGCGCGACCTTTTCGGCGCTGTTTTTTGTCGATGGTTTGATGCGGATCATCAGTTTTCTGGTTGCAGGACTGCTGATGACCGCCAATGTGTGGATGGCGTATCTGGCCGCGTTGCCGATCATGCTGGGTGCGCTCTATTTGGGCGGACGCGTGCATGTGGGTTTGGCGCCGTCACAGATGACACGCCTGGTTGGCGTATTGTTGCTGGTGTCGAGCGTGTCGTTGTTATTTAAGGCGTTGCATACATGAATGAACTTGAGTCTTTGTATTTTCAGTCCGTCTCGTTCAGCGGGATGGCATCAGGGCCGCGCCTGATCGTTCTGGGTGCGGTGCATGGCAACGAAACCTGCGGCACCCGGGCGATACGTCGTGTAATCGGCGAGATTGAGTCGGGTGAATTGGTGATTGCAGCGGGCAGCGTGACCTTTGTGCCCGTCACCAATCCACTGGCCTATGTGCGGCAGCAGCGAATGGGAGACCGCAACCTTAATCGCAACCTGGTCCCGACCGACGAACCGGTCGAGTTCGAAGACCGCATTGCCAACTGGTTGTGTCCGTTATTGGCGCAGCATGAGGTGTTACTCGACCTGCATTCTTTCCACACCGCAGGCCAGCCGTTTGTCATGCTGGGCCCGCAAGACAACCGCGGCACCTTGGAGCCGTTTTCACGCTCCGCTGATGAAACCGCGCTGGCGCTGCGGCTGGGTGTTCGCCGCTTTGTCGATGGCTGGCTCGACACCTACGCCACCGGTGTCGCGCGGCGTTTGGCGGCCGGTGTTTCGGCGCGCGAGGCCGATGTCAGTTACGGCGTGGGCACCACTGAATTCATGCGCGCGCAGGGTGGCATCGCACTCACGCTTGAATGCGGCCAGCACGATGATCCCGCAGCCCCTGATGTGGCCTACCGCGCCATCCTCAACACCTTGGCCCATTTGCAGTTGTCGCCTGCATCCCAACCGGAAGTGGTGACGGAGACCGAGGCGTTACGACTGTACGAGGTCATTGATCGCGCGCATGCCGACGATCAGTTCGCCCATGCCTGGTCCAGCTTCGATCCCGTGAACCAGGGCGAGCTGATTGGTACGCGTCACAATGGCGCGCCTGTGGTGGCCGACAGTGCGGGATATATCGTGTTTCCCAACCCCAAAGCGCAGGTCGGGCAGGAGTGGTTTTACTTGGCTAAACCCAGCAGTCGGGTATAAATCAACCGCGCGGGTGGTGTTGCGCATGCAACTGCTTCATGCGTTCGCGCGCCACATGGGTGTAAATCTGTGTGGTGGAAATATCGCTGTGCCCGAGCAGCATCTGCACCACCCGCAAATCGGCGCCGTGGTTGAGCAGGTGGGTGGCAAAGGCGTGGCGCAGGGTATGCGGCGACATGGGCCGCGTGATGCCTGCAGCGAACCCGTGGCGTTTGATCAAATACCAGAATGCCTGCCGCGTCATGCCCGCGCCACGGGAGGTGACAAACACTTCATCGCAGAGCTGCCCGTCCAGCAGCAGGGGGCGCGCATCTGCCAGATAGCGCCTGAGCCACTGTACGGACTCTTCACCCAGCGGCACGAGCCGATCCTTGTTCCCTTTACCGGTCACACGCAGCACGCCATCGTTCACATTGAGGGCAGTCAGCTTCAGCCCCACCAGTTCTGATACCCGCAAGCCCGTCGCGTACAAGGTTTCCAGCATCGCACGGTCGCGCATCCCTAGCGGCGTGTGGGTGTCGGCATTGTCGAGCAGGCGTTCGACGTCATCCTCGGTCAGCGTCTTGGGCAGCGAACGCGGCAGCTTGGGACTGTCGAGATTGAGCGTGGGGTCGGCGGCGATCAGGTTTTCGCGCAGCAGATAACGATAAAAACGCTTGAGTGTCGAGGTATAGCGCGCTGCACTCCGTGGCTGCGTGTGCTGGCTAAAGCGCCACGCCAGATACGCCTCAATGTCTCCCGATACGGCGGCATTGAGGAATTGTTTCCGTTCTTTTTCCAGCCACGCCCCAAAGAGGGTGAGGTCGTTTCGGTAGGCTGCCAGCGTTAATTTCGCCAGCCCGTCTTCCAGCCACAGGTGGTCGCAAAAGCGGTTAACCAGTGCCGTGTTCATGATGGGGCTTGCGCACTTTTTTCATGATTCAGCAGCCAGGTTTTGACGTCCAGTGGCGCGCCCGTTGCGGCGTGCATGAAGCCGCCGAGTCCCGTTGCTGCCACTACCCGGTGACACGGGATCAGAAGCGGCAAGGGATTGCCGCCGCACGCCTGACCGACCGCGCGCGCCGCCGTGCCGAGGCGCTTTGCCAAGGTGCCATACGTCGTCGGGTTCCCGACCGGTATGGTGGTCAGCGCATCCCACACCCGTAGCTGGAAAGGTGTGCCTTGCGCAGCAAACGGAAGATCGAATGTGTGGGTGGGGGTGCCCCAGTACGCGTCCAGCTCCCGGGCCAGCAGGCGGACGCGTGGGTCAGAATTTGAAGCCGAAACCGTCGAACCGACGGGCAGGAATTCCAGCCGTGTCAGCGTGTCGCCGCTGAAGCAGGCGCCGAGTGGACACATTGGAGCAGGAAGAATCGCATCGTACGGGCGCATCGTCATGATTCTAGTCGAATTTCAAAAGTGTGCTGGTGCTCATACAAAGCCACCGTAAATGGCTGCGGGGGCGACGCTCAGCCATGTCAGCCAGGGCGTCGGGTTGTTGCAATCGTGAACCCGGAGTAAAAAGTCTCAAGCGTGAAATAAAACCAATCATCACAGAGAGACGCGCCGCATTCCTATGCTGACGAAAGCCTGGATATTCCCGTTTGACAAAATTCTCCTACTCAAGAGTCTGCGCAAGCTTGTTGCCTGCGCCCTGCTGGCAGGCCTGGCTGGACTGATTCCTGTCAGCCAGGCCTGGGCAGACAAGGCCTCGACACCCCGACTCACACTGGCCGCATCCGACCGAGCCTGGCTGGCTGAGCATCCCGTGATCCGGCTGGGGATCGATACCGGCTATGGCCCCTACTCCTTTCTCGACGCACAAGGACGTCCCCAGGGCGTCGTCCTCGAGTTTCTGAACCACCTCGGACCGACCCTCGGCGTACGTTTCGAAATCATTTCCAATCTGGATTGGCCCCAGCTGATGGCCGCAGTCGAGGCGCGCCAGATCGATGCCGTGGCTACGGTGGCGCACAATCCAGAACGCGAGGCGTTTCTGGCCTTTACTGGCGTTTATCTGCCCACGCCGCTGGTCATCATGACCCGCACCGAAACACCGCAGCTGCAATCACTCCACGACTTGGCCGGTTTGAATCTGGTGCTGGTGGAAGGCTATTCGTCCAGCAAAGACGTGATGAACTTGTACCCGGATTTACGCCCACGCTATGTCGCCACGCCGCTCGATGGCTTAAGAGCCGTGGCCTCTGGCGCTGCGGATGCCTATGTCGGCGCACTTGGGGTGAACAGCTTTTTCGCTGCGCAGAATGGCATCACCAACCTCAAGGCCAATGCCGGTTTCGACATGGCCGTGAATGGTCAGCGCTTTGGGGTGCGCAAGGACTGGCCCGAACTGGCGCGCCTGCTCGACCAGGCTCTGGCCAGCATGCCCGCCCAGCAAAAAAACACTGCTTTCCAGAAATGGCTGCCGCTGCAGGTCGATGAAATTCAGCGGCTAAGCCAGCCCACCCAGATCACCCGGCTTTTCCCCTGGTTGATGGGCCTTGCCACTTTGACCCTGCTGGGCTATCTCGCCACGCTGCTGTGGAACCGCCAACTCAAGCAGGAACTGGCCCGACGCCAAGGAGAACTGCTGGAAAGTACCCGTCGGCTCAGCGCAGCCGAAACTATTTCCCATGTCGGTAACTGGCAATACACCATAGCCGACGGTTCCATCCGGTGGTCGGATGAAACCTACCGTATTTTCGACCTCGAACCGCAATCGCGCCCGATCAGCTATGACTGGATGAGAGTCCGACTCCATCCTGATGACCGGGTCGGACTTGATGCCTACTTGGCGCACCTGATCGACCGCCACCCGGGAGATGCAACCCCCGAATTTCGCTTTCGACTTGTACGCGCAAATAGCGACGTCCGTACAGTCAATGTACGGACTCGCATCGAATACGATCCCTTGGGCAAACCCCCCATCCTGTTTGGCACCCTGCAAGACATCAGCACCCAAATCAAAACGGATGAAAGGATTGCGGCGCTCAACCGGCTTAACCGTGTGTTAAGCGGCATCAACATAGCCATTGTGCGTAATCGGGACCCGCAAAAACTGTTCGATGAAGCTTGCCGCATCGCCGTCGAAGTGGGCGGGTTCCGTATGGCTTGGTTGGGAATGCTGGACCATGGTCAAGAGGAAGTGCTGCTCCGGGCTCATGCGGGAATAGAGGGTCACTACCTGGACAATCTGCAACTATCGCTTGGCAAGGATGAACATGCTCGCGGCCCTACGGGAACCGCACTGCGCGCGGGGCAGCATGCAGTTTGCAATGACATCGCCAACGATCCGTGCATGGCCCCCTGGCGCGAAGCTGCGCTCGCACGGGGCTACCAGGCCTCGGCTGCCTTCCCAATCCGGATAGGCGGCGAAGTACGCGGCGCTTTCAGTCTTTACGCAGACCGGACAGGCTACTTCGACGAAGAAGAACTGCTCATGCTGGACGAGCTGACCGACGACATCGGCTTTGCGCTCGAATTCATTGAGATTAATCACGCACAGGAAATATTGAATAAACGCATGGTGGACCTGCTGGAAAGTATGTCCGACGGATTCGTCAGTCTGGATCGAGCATGGCGCTACCAGTACGTCAATCACAAGGCCGGGGAAATGTTCGGTAGGCCTTCTGCCGATTTGATCGGCAAGCACATCTGGACCGAGTTTCCTGAAGGGATTGGCCAGCCTTTCCAGCAGGCCTACGAGCAGGCCATGAATGGGGGTGAAATAATCCGGCTGGAGGATTACTACGCGCCATGGGACCAGTGGTATGAAAACCGTATTTACCCCACGCTAGATGGCATTTCAATTTTCTTTACCGACATCACCGAACGCAAGAAGCATGATGTGGAATTGAAGCGACTGCATACCATCCTGACGGCTCTGGTGGAAGGCAGCACCGATGCGATCTTTGTCAAAAACCGCGAAGGTCGATACCTCATCGGTAATCAGGCATTGTCGCTTTTACTCGGACGCCCGATGGAAGACATCCTCGACGCAGACGATTACGCCCTGTTTCCGGCGGAGACTGCAG
Organism: Thiobacillus sp.; assembly: GCA_030679915.1. Lineage (GTDB taxonomy): Bacteria > Pseudomonadota > Gammaproteobacteria > Burkholderiales > Thiobacillaceae > Thiobacillus. The sequence goes on along the minus strand of JAUXRY010000036.1, from coordinate 28,969 downwards.
AGCGCTTCCGCACCGACGATCAACGCATCATGGATGAAGGCATCACCCGGTCCTATGAGGAAGTGGTCAACATGCCCACTGCCAGTTACAACTACCTCACCAGTAAAGGTCCACTCATCATTGACGGCGAGGTAAGCGGCGTATTCGGCATCGCCCGCGATATCACCGACCGCAAGCGTGCCGAAGCCGCGCTGGTGGAAAGCGAAAGTCGGCTGCTGCTCTTTATTGAGCATGCGCCAGCTGCGCTGGCCATGTTCGATCGCGACATGCGTTATCTGGCCGTCAGTCGCCGTTGGTTGACCGATTACCAGCTGGAAAGCAGTGACATCCTCGGCCACTCGCACTATGAACTATTTCCCAATTTGCCTGCGCACTGGAAAGCCATCCACCAACGCGGGATGGCAGGTGAACTGGTGCGGTCGGCTGAAGATTGTTTTGCGCAGGCTGATGGCAGCATGCAGTGGCTGCGCTGGGAAGTCCGGCCCTGGTTTGCGGCAGACAGCGCCGTGGGCGGGATTGTTATTTTCTCGGAAGACATCACCGAACGCATCGAGTCCGAGCAGGCACTGCGCGACAGCGAAGCCCGTTTTGCCGCCACCTTCGATCAGGCCGCGGTGGGCATTGCCATCGTATCGCCGGAAGGCCACTGGCTACGCGTCAACCAGAAGCTCTGCGATATCGTCGGCTACGACGAACTGGAACTTCTGAGCAAACCTTTTCAGGACATCACTTACCCCGACGATCTCGATACCGACCTTGGTTATGTGCAGAAAATGCTGGCGCAGGCAATCAGCAACTACTCGTTGGAGAAACGCTACATCCGCAAGGATGGCAATCCAATCTGGATCAACCTGACAGCTTCGCTGGTCTGGAAATTGAACAATGAACCGGATTATTTCATCGCGGTCGTTGAGGACATCCAGTCTCGCAAGCATGCGGAAATTGCCCTGCATGAAAGTGAAACCCGCTTCCGGCATTTGTTCGAGCAAAATCCTGTTCCAATGCTGGTCTACGAACGCGTTAGCTTGCACATGCTGGCGGTCAACGCTGCGTTTGTACGTCACTATGGCTACAGCCATGATGAAATACTGGGGATGCGCCTCACCGACCTGTACCCGGACGAGGAAAAACAGGCCATCTCCGACGTGGCCGCAAGCCTGAAAGGACTGGCTTACGTGGGTGAATGGCATCACCTGACCAAGAGGGGCGTCCAAATCACCATCGAGGCGCGTTCGCACGACATCGAGTTCGAAGGCCGCACGGCGCGTGTCGCTGTAATTACCGATATCACCGAGCGCAAGAAGACCGAGCAAACCCTGCGCGACAGCGAGGCCCACTATCGCTCACTGATCGAGTTGGCGCCGTTCCCCGCCGTGCTCACGCGCGTGCGCGATGGCATCCTGATGTATGGCAACCACCGCGCCGAAACCCAGTACGGCATCACGCGCGAAAAGGGTATCGGCCAGCCGGCAGAAAAGTTTTACGCGGACCGCGCAGAACGGATGCGCTTTCTTGAGCCGTTGCAAAAAACAGGCAAGGTGGATGATCTCGAAGTGCGTATGCGGACGGCAGACGGCCGCCCGTTCTGGGCACTGGTTTCAGCTTCGATTGTGGAGTTTGACCATGAACCCGCCATCTTCACCGCCATCAATGACATTACCGAGCGCAAGCAGACGGAAGCGGCGTTGCAGGAGCAGGAAACCTTCTTCCGCCTGATCGCCGAGAACATCGGTGACATGGTTGCGGTGCTCGATCTGGAAGGGCGTCGCCTCTACAACAGCCCGTCCTACCGTGCGTTGTTCGGCGATCCCGAAGCTTTGGTGGGCACCGACTCCTTTGCCGAAATCCACCCGGACGACCAGGATGAGGTGCGCCGGGTATTCATGGAAACTGTGCGGACCGGACAAGGTCATCGCATCAATTTTCGTTTCGTCCTGGCTGACGGTGAAGTGCGCCAAATCGAATCACAGGGGGGGGTGATACACGGCGTAGAGGGTCAGATCGATCGGGTGGTGGTGGTGTCGCGTGACGTCAGCGAGCGCATGATGATGGAGGCGGAAGTCCATCAGCTCAACGCCGAGCTTGAAAATCGCGTCAACCAGCGAACGGCCGAACTCGCTATGGCAAACAAGGAGCTGGAGACTTTTACCTACTCTGTATCGCACGACCTCAAGGCGCCGTTGCGCGGGATCGATGGCTATAGCCGGCTGTTGCTCGAGGATTACCAGAGCAAGCTCGACAAGCCGGGTGTCCAGTTGCTGAACAATGTGCGTAACGGGGTGGTGCAAATGAGCCGGCTGATTGAGGATTTGCTGACTTATTCCCGGATGGAGCGACGCAGCCTGCAAGGCCGTCCACTTGAAATTTCGCGTTTGATGAGCGGCGTGCTCGATACGCTGAAGGCGGATATTCAGGCGCAAGGCATGGTGGTGGACACGTCGTTGCAGGGCCTCTCCGCGCAAGCCGACCCCGAAGGCTTGGCCATTGTGCTGCGTAATCTGGTCGACAATGCACTCAAATTCACCCGCGACAGCCATCCACCGCGTTTATCGATCAGTGGTGTTCGGGGCGAGAAATCGATTACCCTGAAGTTCTCGGATAACGGAATTGGATTCGACATGCAATTTCACAATCGCATCTTCGAAATTTTCCAACGCCTGCAGCGCGCCGAAGATTATCCTGGCACTGGCGTCGGTCTGGCCATCGTCTACAAGGCCATGCAGCGCATGGGCGGGCGCGTCTGGGCCGAGAGTGCGCCTGGCCAAGGTGCCACGTTCTATCTGGAGTTACCGCAATGAACTCGGTACTGGGCACCCGGCCGATACTGCTGGTTGAAGACAACCCGGTTGATCTGGATCTGACCCTGCGCGCATTCGGACACCGCAATCTGGCCAACCCCATAGAGGTGGCCCGCGACGGCCAGGAGGCCCTGGACTGGATTCCGCGATGGGAAGCGGGCGAACCCTTGCCGCTGGTTATCCTGCTCGATGTGAAGCTGCCACGCGTGAACGGCCTGGAAGTGCTGCGCCATTTGCGTGAACAGCCGGTGAGTCAGCATATACCCGTGGTGATGCTGACTTCATCCAGCGAAGATCAGGATGTGAAAATGGCGTATCTGCACCATGCCAACTCCTACATCGTCAAACCCGTTAGTTTCGACAAGCTGATTGAAGTGGCCACTCAGATCGAGTTGTACTGGTGTCTCACCAACCATCCCCCCATCTAGGGGCGCTTATGCGTGTTCTGTATGTAGAAGACAACCTTACCGATGCAGACCTGACTCGCCGCCACTTGATGCGTCAGGCACCTGCAATCGAACTGATCTTGGCGACCAGTCTGGCTGAGGCACGGGATTTTCTGCAGGCGCCCGCCAGTTTTGATGTGGCGCTGGTCGACCTGAAATTACCCGATGGATCCGGCCTCGAACTATTGAACTGGATCCGCAAGCAATCCCTGCCGGTGGCGGTGGTGATGCTAACGGGCTCGGGTGATCAGAAGGCTGCAGTGATTGCGCTGCAGGCGGGCGCGGATGACTACCTGACCAAAGGCGAAAATTCGCTGGAACATCTGGCCGGCACGCTTAACGATGCCTGTCATCGTTTCCAGAAATCTAGTGTGTGCCGAACCCAGTTGCTGCGCGTGTTGTATGCCGAGCACCATGCCGCAGACATCGACTTGACCCAGCGGCATCTGACGCGCTATGCCCCTCATGTTCAACTCGCTGTGGTTGGCGATGCCAGCCAGGTTTTAGCGCGCTTGCCCTTTGACAATGCAGCCCCGTCAGATTTTGATGTGGTGTTGCTGGACTATCGTCTGCCGGGACTCGATGCCCTCGAAGTGGTGAAAGTGCTGCGGACTGAGCGTGGGCTGGATATTCCCATCATCATCGTCACCGGACAGGGCAGCGAATCGGTTTCCGCACAGGCCATCCATCTGGGGGTCAACGATTATCTGGTCAAGCATGCGGGCTATCTGCACGAGCTGCCTGCCACGCTTGAAAAAGTCTTGCATCAAGTTGAATTGACGCGTGAACGAATTCGCTTGCGTGAGATCACCGAGCGGTTGGAGCATGTGCTTACCACCAGCCCGGTCGTGCTCTATACCTTGCAGCTGGATCAGGGTGAGACCACGCCCAATTGGGTCAGCAGTAACATTCAGCGTCTGCTGGGGTATTCGGAGACGCAAGCACGGCAGGTTGGCTGGTGGTCAGAGCACCTTCATCCAGACGACCGTGAAGCGGCACTGGCGCACTTGTCCGCGCTGTCGGACACCGATCAAGTCATCCATGACTACCGCTTTTACGATGGTCTGGGACAGCTTCGATGGATACATGACGAACTGCGGCTTGCCCGACCCGGTGAGGGCCGCAGAGGTGAGGCGATCGGGGCTTGGCACGATATCACCGAGTCCCGGCTGGGCGAGCAGATACGCGAAACCCGAATTGCTGTGCTGGACGGTCTGGCGAGTAACCGCCCGCTGCCTAATATGCTGGAAGAAATTGTCAGCAGTCTGGAAACGCTCCATCCGGACATGCTTGTTTCCATCCTGCTCAGAGACCGCCACAGCGGCCTGCTGTTTACCGGCGCAGCGCCCAGCCTGCCGGCTTTTTTCAATGAGGCCGTAAACGGGCTGAAACCCGAGGTGGGCAAGGGATCCTGTGGCACCTCGGCATTCACGGGTGAAGTGGTTATCGTTGAGGATATCCGGGTCCATGAATATTGGGCGTCATACACGGATCTGGCGGAACGTGCCGGGCTGCGTGCCTGTTGGTCATTTCCGTTCAAGGACCAATCAGGCCAGGTTCTGGGCACTTTTGGCATCTATTACGCTCAACCACGTACGCCCGATCAGAACGAACTGGATCTGATCGGTGAGTTCGCGCGTATTGCGGGGCTGGCAGTCGAGCGGAGTCGAGCCGATGCCTCACAACGTCAGGCAGCGGCGGTATTCGAGAGCACCCGCGAGGGCGTGGTGATCACTGATCTGCAACCCCATATTGTCAGCGTCAACGCTGCGTACACCAGCATTACCGGGTATACGGAAACGGAGGTGGTGGGCCGCAACCCCAGCCTGTTGCAATCCGGCCGTGAAGACCTGGCCTTTTACCGGACCATGTGGAACAGCATTCTGGAAACCGGCCATTGGCAGGGAGAAATATGGAACCGGCGCAAGAGTGGCGAGCTGTTTCCCCAGTTGCTGACGGTCAGCACCGTTTACGATGGCGACGGCCTACCGAGCAATTATGTCGGACTCATGACCGACATCAGCCAGCTCAAGGATTCTGAAGCCCGTTTCGAGCATCTGGCGCATTACGACTCGTTGACCAAGCTGCCTAACCGGTTGTTGCTGCAATCCCAGCTCAAACACGTTCTGGAATCTGCCGAGCGCAATAAGCGTCGGGTTGCCGTGTTGTATATCGATCTGGATCGTTTCAAAAATATCAACGACAGTCTGGGCCACCCGGTGGGTGACGAATTGCTTGAGGCCTTGGCTCAGCGCATGCAGGACAAACTGCACGACGAAGACATATTGGGTCGCCTGGGGGGCGACGAGTTTCTGCTGATTCTGGAGGATCTGCAGCGCCCGGATGAAGCGGCGGACGTCGCGATGGAAATGATCCATATGCTCGAGCAGTCATTTTTGCTGCCCAGCGGGCATGAAGTGTATGTGGGTGCCAGTGTCGGCATCAGCCTGTTTCCGGAAGATGGCTCTACATGCACCGAGCTGATCCAGCATGCCGATGTGGCGCTGTACCAGGCCAAGGAAACCGGACGCAACACCTTCAGCTTTTATACCCCGGGTTTGACCAAGGCGGTCGACGAACGATTGGGGATGGAAGCGAACCTGCGACGTGCCCTGGCCCAGCACGAATTTGTGGTGCACTATCAGCCGCAGGCGGACATTCACAGTGGCAAGATGATCGGCTGCGAGGCCTTGGTGCGCTGGAATGATCCTGTACAGGGTTTGATTCAACCGGCCCGTTTTATCCACCTGGCAGAAGAAACCGGCCTCATCGTTCCACTCGGTGAATGGGTGCTGCGTGAGGCGTGCACTCAGGCCCGGGCCTGGATCGATGCGGGCCTGCCTTCCCTTTCCCTGTCAGTCAACTTGTCTGCGCGCCAGATGCAGGAGCCCGACATTGTCACGCGCATTGCGGCCATCCTGAAGGAAACCCGGCTGCCTCCCGAGTTTCTCAAACTGGAGCTCACCGAAAGCATGATCATGGGGCATGGCGAAGAGGCGGTGGCCTTGCTGTACACCCTCAAGGCACTGGGGCTGCGCTTGTCGATTGACGACTTTGGTACCGGCTACTCCTCACTTGCTTACCTCAAACGCTTTCCGATTGACGAACTCAAGATCGACCAGGGTTTCGTGCGTGACATTCCTCACGACAGCAGCGACATGGAGATTGCGGCTGCGGTTATCGGTCTGGCACGCGGCCTGCGCTTGAATGTCGTTGCGGAAGGCGTGGAAACTGAAGCGCAGCGGAATTTTTTGGTGGATCAGGGGTGTCACGCGTATCAGGGCTATTTGTTCAGTCGCCCCTTGCCGGCTGATGAGTACGCCGAATTGCTGGGACGTGCTGAAGCATGATGTCAATCAGGTCGATGGCTGATTGGAGTGATGCTGAAGTCGTGTTCTCAGCTTGAGTGGGGGACTTCGGGGATAAGGCGATGACGTGCTTGGGATTTGATGGAATAAAAAACGCCCGCATCAAGCGGGCGTTTTTTATTACGGCAGAGAAACGGCTTATTCGGCAACTTTGACCGCAGCTGCAGCTGCACCACCCTTGACCTTGCGGGCGGGCAGTTTTTCCTTGATGCGTGCGGACTTGCCTGAACGCTCGCGCAGGTAATACAGCTTGGCGCGACGAACATCGCCGCGACGCTTCACTTCGACGCTGGCAACCAGCGGCGAGTGGGTCTGGAAAGTACGTTCGACGCCTTCGCCTGCGGAAATTTTACGCACGGTGAAAGCCGAGTTGAGGCCACGGTTACGCTTGGCAATGACGACGCCTTCGTAAGCCTGCAGACGCTCGCGCACGCCTTCCTTCACTTTGACCTGAACGACGATGGTGTCGCCGGGGGCGAAGTCGGGGAGGGTTTTACCCAGGCGGGCGATTTCTTCCTGTTCGAGTTGCTCGATGATGTTCATGATGTTTCCTTGCATCTGGCGGGAGAGGTGCGTCACTGGGTCTATCAGACTCCGGGACGGACATCACGCCGTTTCACATTGGTTCGGGATTATTGGTCCCGAACCGCTTTTTTCTGCGCCGCACCGGGGTGCGCCGCGAGAAGATCCTGTTCCTGCTACGATAATCCGCGCTTGGCCAGCAGATCGGGGCGGTGCGCCGCCGTGATCGTCAGGCTTTGCTGCAATCGCCACTGGGCGATCGCGGCGTGGTTGCCGCTTTTCAAAACATCCGGTACTGCTTCACCTTGCCAGACTTCGGGCCGGGTGTAGTGCGGGCAATCAAGCAGGCCGTTGGCGAAGGAGTCTTCTATCGCCGAATCCGCGTCGTTCAACGCACCCGGCAATTGCCGGATGAGCGCGTCCATCAATGCCAGCGCGGGGAGTTCGCCGCCCGACAACACAAAGTCGCCCAGCGAAATTTCCTCGTCCACGCGGCGCTGCAACAAGCGCTCGTCGATGCCTTCGTACCGCCCGCACAATAAAACCAGTGCAGGCTTGTCTTTCAATTCCATCACCCGCTGATGGGTGAGCGGGCGGCCTCGGGGTGAAAAATGCACCACCCAGGGCGTTAAATTTTCGCTGGCCAGATCCTGCTGGACGGCGTTTAGCGCGCGATCCAGCGGTTCGGCCTGCATCAACATCCCGGGGCCGCCGCCGTATGGGCGGTCGTCCACGGTGCGGTGCGGATCGTCGGTGAAATCGCGTGGGTTCCACGATTTGAACCGATACAAGCCGCGATCCAGCGCGCGCCGGGTGATACCGTAATCCAGTACGGCATCGAACATCTCGGGGAAAAGCGTGACCGCATCAAAGCGCACCCCTTCCTCCTTAATAATCTTCGCCCCAGTCCACTTCGATCTGTCCGCCTGCCACATCCACCTTGCCGACGAACTGCGCGATGAACGGGATCAGATGCTCGCGTGTGCCCTTGATCACCAGCACATCCTGCGCGCCGGTTTCCATCAAGCTATCCACCTTGCCGAGTTCGACGCCTTCGCGGTTGACTGCGGTGAGGCCGATCAAATCCGACCAGAAAAACTCGTTCTCTTCAGGCGGCGTCAACGCACTGCGCGCCACCGAAATCTCCAGTCCGCGCAAGGCATAGGCCTTGTCACGGTCATCGACCCCAACCAGTTTGGCGACCAGGGTATTGCTGTGGTCCTGGATGGTCTCGACGGTGTAGTGCGTGTGTTCGGTGCCGCGGCCGATACGCCAGGATTCAAAATCCATCAGCGTGCCGGGGTCTTCGCTAAAAGCCTGAACCTTGACCCAACCTTTGATGCCGAATGGAGCGGCAACGCGCCCCATCACGACCCAGTCGCTGTCCTGATTCACGCCTCGTCCTGAATCAAACTAGCCTTGAATCAGGCAGCAACGGTAGCGGACTTGTTCTTTTTGACCAGACGCGCGACGGTGTCGGACAGCTGTGCGCCGTTGTTGGTCCAGTAGCTGATGCGGTCTTGATCGAGACGCAACGCCTCGGTGCCTTCGGAGGCAACGGGGTTGTAGAAGCCGACGCGCTCGATAAAGCGGCCATCACGGCGGCAACGCGAGTCAGCAACCACTACGTTGTAGAAAGGACGGTTTTTAGCGCCGCCGCGCGAAAGACGAATAACAACCATGATTTAACCTACCGGGGAAACGGAGAAAACCGAGAATTATACCCAAAACTTCGCGGCTTGCCACAGATAAGTGAGGGCGCTATGCGTTACCGCATCCCCGGCATCATGCCCTTCATGCCGCGCATCATTTTGGAGAGGCCGCCTTTCCCCATCATTTTCATCATCTTCTGCGCCTGTTCGAACTGCTTCAGCAATTTGTTGATTTCCTGAACCTGCACCCCCGCACCCGCAGCAATGCGGCGCTTGCGCGAGGCTTTGAGGAGGTCTGGCTTGCGCCGCTCAAGCGGAGTCATGCTGTTGATGATGCCTTCGATCCGGTTGACGGATTTGTCGTCGGCGCCTGCCGGCAGGTTCATTTGCCCGGCGCCCGGGAGTTTGTCCATCAGGGCCGACATCCCGCCCATTTTCCGCATTTGCTGGATTTGCGCCTTGAAATCCTCAAGGTCGAAGTCCTTGCCCTTCTTGACCTTGTCGGCAAGCTTCTTGGCTTCGGCCATGTCCACCGAACCGTGTGCCTGCTCGATCAGGGAGAGCACATCGCCCATGCCGAGGATGCGTTGCGCCATGCGCTCGGGATGGAAAACTTCCAGACCTGTGGATTTTTCGCTGACGCCGATGAATTTCAGCGGTTTGCCGGTGATTTGACGCACTGACAAGGCCGCGCCGCCGCGCGAGTCGCCGTCGAGCTTGGTCAGCACGATGCCGGTAAGCGGCAGGGTCTCGTTAAAGGCCTTGGCGACGTTGATCGCGTCCTGGCCCTGCATGGCATCGACCACGAACAGGGTTTCAACCGGGTCGACAGCAGCATGTAGCGCCTTGATTTCGGCCATCATGGCTTCGTCGATCGCCAGCCGGCCAGCGGTGTCGACGATCAGAACATCATAGAATTGCTTGCGCGCGTGGTCTTGTGCGGCGCGGGCGATTTTCAGCGGGTCGCGTTCGTCGCCGGCTTCGAAAAAGCTGACGTCAAGCTGTTTGCCAAGCAGCCGCAGTTGCTCGATGGCGGCGGGGCGATAGACGTCGGCCGAGGTGAGCAGGACTTTTTTCTTGCGGTTTTTCAGCAGCAGCGCGAGTTTTCCGCTGGTGGTGGTTTTTCCGGACCCCTGCAGGCCAGCCATCAAAATAACGGCGGGCGGGTTGGTGGCGAGATTCAATTCGGCATTCTCGCCGCCCATCAACCGGGTGAGTTCCTCGTGAACGATCCCGATCAGGACCTGGCCTGGCGACAGGCTGGTAAGCACTTCCTTACCTAATGCACGGGTCTTGACGGCTTCGATGAAATCTTTGACAACGGGCAATGCAACGTCGGCCTCAAGCAACGCCAGGCGCACCTGACGCAAGGTGTCTTGTACGTTGTCTTCGGTGATGCGGGCTTGTCCGCGTAAGCTTTTGACGACGCCGGCGAGACGTCCGCTGAGATTATCTAACATGGCTTCCTTGTTGCCGCCGGGGGCGGCATGGATAATGGGGCTGGCTGGATGCAATTTCCATTTCGAGATACCCATTTTAACGAATGTCTGCGCTATTGCTGGTTACTTTATGTGTGAGTGGGCTCTATGGCTGGGTGGCTTGGCGCTTGCTGCGCGCCCCTCCCGCTCCCTCTATCCGCTTTTTACTGCCGTTGGCTTTGCTGGCGCATGGGGTGCTGATTTACCAGTCGATGCTGGGGTACGGCAATATCCGGCTCGGTTTCGGTAATTCCCTGTCGACGATTTTATGGTTGACCGCGCTGGTTTACTGGGTGTCCAGCCAGGGGGCCCCGCTGGCGCGACTGCAGTCATGGGTGAGCGGGTTGGCAGCGGCGTCAGTATTGGGCATGGCGCTGTTTACGAATACGCATGTCATCCCCAATTCTCAAGCACTGGCTTTGCGCGCGCATTTGGTGGTGTCGTTTCTGGCCTACGGCCTGCTGGCGGTTGCAGCCTTGCACGCGGTATTGATGACTTTGCTTGAGAAACAGCTGCATCGTGGCGGTTTGATGCGCGACAACGCCCCCCCTTTGCTGACATTGGAAGCGATGCTGTTCAGGTCGATCGGGATAGGTTTTGCGCTGTTGACGCTGGCAGTGATCAGCGGGGTGTTCTTCTCGGAAGAACTGTTTGGCAAGGCCTTGCAGTTCTCACACAAGATCGTGTTTGCCATCCTGTCCTGGCTGGTGTTCGGCGGACTGTTGCTGGGGCGACATTTCAGGGGCTGGCGTGGCCGCACGGCGTTGGTCTGGACGATTACCGGCTTTACGCTGCTGCTGCTGGCCTATCTGGGTACGCAGTTTGTACTCGAAGTCGTGCTCCGGCGTTGAGGTGATCCAGATTGGATAGTATTTCCACCAGTACGCTGTTTGCCGTGCTTGCCGTTTTGCTGCTGACCTCGGCGTTTTTTTCTGCCTCCGAGACCGCGATGATGGCGATCAACCGCTATCGCCTGCGTCATGCCGCCGAATCCGGCGTGCGCGGGGCGATACGGGCGCAGGCGCTACTAAATCGAACCGACAAACTGCTGGGCGTGATCCTGCTCGGCAATAATCTGGTCAACGCCGCCTCGGGCACGCTGTCGGCCGTGCTCGCCATCCGCCTGTTCGGCGACGGTGAAATCGTGCTGTTCGTGGCGACGCTCCTGCTCACCTTCCTGATTCTGGTGTTCAGCGAGGTCACGCCCAAGGTGCTCGGCGCGGCCTTCCCCGAACGCGTTGCCTATCCGGCCACGCTGTTGCTGATGCCGCTGCTGAAGCTGGCCTATCCGGTGGTGTGGTTCGTGAACCTGTTTGTGCAGGGCATCCTGCGGCTGTTGCGGATCAGGCAACCCGACCCGGGGCACGGCAACAGCCTGGGACTGGAGGAGTTGCGCACCATCGTGCTGGAATCGTCCGGCAGGATGCCGCGTGAGCACCACCGGATACTGATGACTCTGCTGGAGCTGGAAGACATCACGGTGGACGACGTGATGACGCCGCGCAGCCAGATCGAGGCGATCGATATCGAGGACGACCCCGAACGCCTGCGCCAGCAGATTTCCACCAGTCACCATACGCGGCTGATCGTGCATGCGGGCTCATCGGACAATCTGCTTGGGGTGCTGCATGTGCGGCGCGTGTTGCACGCCTTGACTGGCGAGGAACTGGATCCGGACACCTTGAAAGAAAACCTGGAGGAACCTTACTTCGTTCCAGCGGGCACGCCATTGTTTACACAGCTGCGCAATTTTCAGAGCGGGCGGAAGCGACTGGCGTTGGTGGTCGATGAATACGGGGAGTTGCAAGGCCTGGTCACGCTGGAAGACCTGCTCGAAGAAATGGTGGGCGAATTCACCACGCAGGCACCATCGGACACGGGCTACTTGCGGCGCGAAGCGGATGGCAGCTGGCTGGTCGAGGGGTCCGTGCTGTTGCGGCACCTGAATCGGAAGCTCGGATTGTCATTGCCCTTGGATGGCCCCAAGACGCTGAATGGCCTGCTGCTGGAACAGTTTGAGGATATTCCCGAAGCTGGGGTGAGCCTCAAATTGAACAATGTTCCGGTGGAAATTGTGCAAACGAAGGACCGGGCAGTGAAGATGGCGCGCATTTATCCGCCTGCTCTGGATGAAGTTTCATCCGGAAATGCCTCAATTTAGACGAATAATCGCCGTTAAGCCCAGTGATTCCCCATTCGCAGGCCAGGTTGGCATGACGATGCGGGCGATACGTTGATGCAGGAATTGTCTGGAACCCATTTATGGCCGCTGTGACAACCAATATTAATTTAACCGGACTGGCACGCGCCATGGTTAACCATGGCTGGCTGACCGAGGCGGATGCCGAGGGCGTGTGGAAGCGTGCCAATCAATCGGGCGATTCGTTTGTGACCGAACTCGTCAGAGGCCAGCGATTCAAAGCCAATCAGATTGCAGAGTTTGCCGCCGTTTCCTTTGGCTATCCGTATCTGGATCTGAATGCCATGGATGCCGATAGCCTCCCGCAAGGGCTGCTCGATCCCAAACTGGTGCAGAAGCGTCGAGTGGTCGCGCTTTACCAACGTGGCAACAAGGTTTATGTCGCCACGTCCGACCCCACCCACATGCAGGCGCTGGATGAAGTGAAATTCCAGACCGGTCAGGCAGTCGAGCCCGTGGTGGTGGAAGATGACAAGCTGGGGAAACTGATCGCAAAGGCGGGCGAGGCGGCAGAAAGCACGATGGCCGTGTTGAATGCCGAAGACCTCAATCTGGATTTCGCCGAAGAAGAGTCAGCGGCATCGCAGCAAGATACCGGCGGCATCGAAATCGACGACGCGCCGGTGGTGCGTTACCTGCAAAAAATCATGCTCGATGCGATCAATCAGGGCGCATCCGATATCCATCTCGAACCCTACGAAAAGTATTACCGGATACGCTACCGCCGTGACGGTATTCTGTCTGAAGTGGCACAGCCGCCAATGGCAATCAAGGACAAGGTTGCTTCACGCATCAAGGTGTTATCGCGGTTGGATATCTCGGAGAAACGCGTACCGCAGGATGGCCGCATGAAAATGGTGCTGTCAAAAAACCGCGCTATCGATTTCCGGGTCAGCACGCTGCCCACGCTGTATGGCGAAAAAATCGTCATGCGTATTCTGGACCCGACCAGTGCACAGCTGGGCATCGAAGCATTGGGTTACGAGCCATTCCAGAAAGAGCTGCTGATGAATGCGGTGCAGCGACCCTACGGTATGGTGCTGGTGACCGGCCCTACCGGCTCCGGTAAAACCGTGTCACTGTATACCTGCTTGAACATTCTCAATAAACCCGACGTCAACATCTCGACTGCAGAAGATCCGGCGGAAATCCAGTTGCCCGGGATCAACCAGGTCAACGTCAACGACAAGGCCGGGTTGACCTTTTCGGCGGCGCTGAAATCCTTTCTGCGGCAGGATCCAGACGTCATCATGGTCGGTGAGATTCGCGACCTGGAAACTGCCGATATCGCGATCAAGGCAGCACAAACCGGCCACATGGTGATGTCCACGCTGCACACCAACGATGCACCCGGTACCTTGACCCGTCTGCTTAACATGGGCGTGGCGCCGTTCAACGTGGCGTCCTCGGTGATTCTGATTACCGCCCAGCGGTTGGGACGCAAGCTATGCAGTTGCAAGCAGCCGGCTGACATCCCGAACGAAACATTGTTGGCTGCAGGCTTTACCGAAGCACAACTGGACGGCACCTGGAAACCCAACAAACCCGTAGGCTGCGAGATTTGCGGCGGCTCAGGCTACAAAGGCCGGGTGGGTATTTATCAGGTGATGCCAATTACCGACGCCATGGTTCGCATCATTCTCAAAGGCGGAAATGAATCCGATATTGCCGACCAGGCCAGACTCGAGGGCGTGCTCGATTTGCGGCAAGCTGGGCTGTTAAAAGTGAAATCCGGACTCACCTCGCTGGAAGAGGTTGAGGCCGTTACTAATCTCTAAGGAATTCTTCTATGGCTACAGCGGCAAAGAAAGTAAAGGACGCTACCTTTCAGTGGGAAGGGATGGACAAGCGGGGTAAAAAAGTCAAAGGTCAGTTACAGGCTGGCGGCGAAGCCATGGTCAGTGCCCAGTTGCGCAAGCAGGGCATTACGGTTACCAAGGTCAAAAAGCAGAGCACCCTGTTTGGCGGAGGTGGAAAGCGCATTACCGACAAGGACATCACGTTGTTCACCCGCCAATTGGCAACCATGATGAAAGCGGGTGTGCCCCTGTTGCAATCTTTCGATATTGTGGGCCGCGGCCACTCCAACCCTTCAGTGCAGCGTCTATTGGCTGAAATCAAGGCAGATATCGAGAAGGGCAGTAGCCTGACTCAGTCTTTTAGCCGACACCCCCTTTATTTTGATGCCTTGTTCTGCAATCTCGTCGGGGCCGGTGAATCAGCCGGTATTCTGGATGCGGTGCTGGAGCGGCTGGCAATTTATAAGGAAAAAATCCTTGCGATCAAAAGCAAAATTAAAGCGGCGTTGTTTTACCCCATATCCATAATTGTGGTGGCGTTTGTGATTACTGCTGTGATCATGATTTTCGTCATCCCGGCATTCGAGGAGCTATTCAGTAGCTTTGGCGCAGATTTGCCGGGACCGACCCTGGTCGTCATGGCGATATCAAAGATCTTCGTTGAGTGGTGGTGGGCCATTTTTGGCGCAATTGGCGGCAGTATTTATGCCTTGCTCTACACGTGGAAACGCTCGCGCAAGGTGCAGATGTTCATGGATCGCCTCATGCTCAAGCTTCCTATCTTTGGCGCAGTCATCGAAAAAGCCACCCTCGCACGCTGGACGCGGACGCTGGCTACCATGTTCGCTGCAGGCGTACCGCTGGTTGAGGCACTGGAGTCGGTGGGTGGCGCTTCGGGCAATCAGGTGTATGTCGAAGCGACCAGCAAGATTCGCAACGAGGTGTCGACCGGCACCGCGCTGACGGTTGCGATGCAAAATACCGGACGCTTTCCCAATATGGTGCTGCAAATGGCGGCGATTGGCGAGGAATCGGGATCGCTGGATTCTATGCTGGGCAAGGTGGCCGATTTTTACGAGGCGGAAGTGGATGACGCTGTGGCAGCCTTGTCCAGCCTGATGGAGCCGATCATCATGGTGGTACTGGGCGTGCTTATTGGTGGCATGGTCATCGCCATGTACTTGCCAATTTTCAAAATGGGTTCGGTGGTTTGATGGAGTTGCTTCAGGCCGAGCCGGTCATTTTCACCGGGTTGGTTTTTCTGTTCAGCCTGCTGATTGGCAGCTTTTTAAATGTTGCCATCCATCGCCTGCCTAAAATGATGGAATCCGAATGGATGGCGCAGTGTGCCGAGTTGCGGGGTGAGGTTATACCCGATGCGCCGCGGTACAGCCTGTGGTTACCGCGTTCGGCTTGCCCAAAGTGCGGGCATCAGATTACCGCACTGGAAAATATCCCGGTGTTGTCGTGGTTGTGGTTGCGGGGTCGTTGCTCGGCATGCCGCACCGCAATAAGTGGGCGCTATCCCTTGGTGGAGTTGCTGACTGCGGTGCTGTCGGCTGCTGCTGCCTGGAAATGGGGCGTGAGCATTCAAACCCTTGGGGCACTTTTTCTGATTTGGACCCTGGTTGCGCTGGCTTTCATCGATCTTGACACCACCCTGTTACCCGACAGCCTGACCCTGCCCTTGTTGTGGTTGGGTTTGTTGTTCAACTTGGGTGGGCACTTTGCCAGCCTGTCTGACGCGGTCGTGGGTGCGATGGCTGGATACGGCGTGCTGTGGACTGTGTTCTGGCTGTTCAAGCTGGCCACGGGCAAGGACGGCATGGGCTATGGCGATTTCAAATTGCTGGCGGTCATGGGCGCCTGGATGGGTTGGCAGATGTTGCCCATTACGCTGCTGCTGTCGTCGGTTGTCGGTGCGACAGTGGGGGTGGCCATGATCGTCTTTATCAAACATGATCGGCGCGTGCCCATTCCCTTTGGTCCCTATTTGGCGGGAGGCGGATTGGTTGCGCTGTTCTTCGGCACGGATCTGACCCAGGCCTATCTTGCGCAATTCTGATGTTCACCGTCGGCCTTACCGGTGGGATTGGATCGGGTAAATCGACCGTAGCCGATTTGTTCGCGGCGTTAGGCGTGCCTGTAATCGATACGGACTTGATTGCGCGGAAGTTGACTGCACCGGATGGCGAAGCACTGCAAGAAATACGCGATACGTTCCCAGATGTAGTGATGCGCGCAGACGGCGCACTGGATCGCGCTGCTTTGCGCCGCATCGTATTCAGCGATGTGGCGGCGCGCAAGCAGCTTGAAGCCATATTGCACCCGCGTATCCGACAGGAGGTGGAACAGAGGCTCAAGCGATTCCATGCACCCTATGCCATGATCGTGATTCCGTTGCTGGTAGAAACGAATGGCTACCAGGATTTATTGAATCGCGTGCTTGTCGTCGATTGCACTGAGGCGCAGCAAATAGAACGGACCAAGGCGCGTAGCAAGCTCTCCCGTGAAGAAGTCGTTGCCATTCTCGACGCTCAAGCAAGCCGTGAACAAAGGCTGGCAGTAGCCAACGATGTCCTCACCAATAGGGCAACATTGGAGACCTTGCGTACCGAGGTTTCAATACTGCACCAGCGCTTTTTGCATAGTGCTGTTATGCGCTTACCTTGATTTTCCGTATGAATCCGGGACAATCAGTCGATTACAATAAAATACATTGCGGTGTGATCCACTACGAATATCCCTTGAGCGAACGTATTCGCACCTTGCTTCGGCTTGAAGCTTTGTTCGGTCGGTTTGATGCTTATGCGGCAACGCCTGATCCACACGCACATCATGCAGCGTTGTTAACGCTGTTTGAAATGGCGGAAGTGGCTGCGCGTGCCGATCTCAAATCGGATCTCCTGCAGGAATTGGACCGCCAAAAATCCGTTTTGCTGGTATTACGCGGTAACCCTAAAGTCGAAGACAGCATGCTGGAGCAAGTGCTGGCTGCGATAGAAACAGCACATCAGGATTTGTATCAGCTTTCAGGAAAGGTGGGTCAGCATTTGCGTGAGGACGATTGGCTCATGACAATCAAACAGCGAGCCGCAATCCCGGGCGGCATGTGCGAGTTTGATTTGCCGGCTTATCATCATTGGCTACACCAGCCGGCCGATGACCGTACTCACCAGTTGAAACGTTGGCTGCTGCCATTTTCCTCGATACGTGTCGCCGTTGATATTGTGCTTGGGTTGTTGCGTGACAGCGGGCAGTCCGAGATGCAGCACGCAAGCAATGGCAGTTATCAACGCATGCTGGAATCACGCAACCCCCAACTGATCAGGGTCACCCTGGTCGACTCCCTGCCATGTGTTCCCGAAATATCAGCCAACAAATACATGCTTAACATTCGTTTTGTGTATGCGGGTACAGGGCAAATGCGCACCTGTACCGGTCAGTCGCTCGACTTTGACCTGACGTTTTGTACCTTATGAAAGCACCTGAAAAACCTGTTGTAGTGGCTTGTCCGACCTGCAGTGCCGCGGTCAGCTGGACAACAGAAAACCGCTGGCGACCGTTTTGCAGCGAGCGCTGCAAGCTGATCGATCTCGGGCAGTGGGCTTCTGAAAAGTACCGGGTACCGGCGGAGGAGCAGGAACCCGAAGACGCGTCTCCGCAATCGCAGTAAGGTTTACTTCTTGGTGGTCTTGACGCCGTTTTCGGTACCCAGCAACAGCACATCTGCGCCGCGTCGCGCAAACAGTCCATTAGTGACCACGCCGACTATATGATTGATCGCTGTTTCCAGTGATACCGGGTCGACGATCGACAAACCATGTACATCCAGGATGAGGTTGCCGTTGTCGGTGGTAAAACCTTCACGCAGCCGTGGCTGGCCGCCAAGTTTCACCAGCTCGCGCGCGACGTAAGAGCGCGCCATTGGAATCACTTCAACGGGTAGCGGGAACGTCCCCATTACGCCTACCAGCTTGCTTTCATCGGCAATGCAGATGAACTGCTTGCTGCAGGCGGCGACGATTTTCTCGCGCGTGAGTGCGCCGCCACCGCCCTTGATCATGGCGAAGTGCTCGGTAATTTCGTCAGCGCCGTCAACGTAGATTTCCAGCTCGCCGACGCTGTTGAGCTCCAGAACCGGGATGCCGTGGCTTTTGAGCCGGGTGGCGGTGGCCTCCGAACTGGCCACAGCGCCATCAATGCGGCCTTTGACTTCAGCCAGCGCATCGATGAAGTAGTTAGCGGTTGAGCCCGTGCCCACGCCTATGATGCCGCCCCGCGCGTAATCCACTGCGGCACGCGCCACAGCTTGTTTCATTTCGTCTTGTGTCATGATGTTTTCGTGGTTTTTGATGCAGGCCGCTAAGATAGCGGCATCGCCTACTTTTTACAAACCCAGTCCTTACCGCCGCCATGAGCCAACCTGACGATTACCTCGAACGCATCCTGACCTCGAGCGTGTATGACGTTGCCGTGGAGTCACCGCTTGATGTGGCTCAAAACCTGTCACGCCGTCTCAACAACCAGATTCTGTTGAAGCGAGAAGACCTGCAACCGGTGTTTTCCTTTAAATGTCGTGGTGCTTACAATAAGATGGTCAAGCTGACCGCTGCGCAGTTGGCGCGCGGCGTGGTGGCGGCCTCAGCGGGCAACCATGCGCAAGGTGTGGCATTGGCCGCGCAAAAACTGGGTGCGATGGCCACCATCGTGATGCCGGCGACGACCCCGAAAATCAAGGTCGATGCAGTGCTCGCGCGCGGTGCCGAGGTCATATTGTTTGGCGACAACTACGATGAAGCCTGCGCCCATGCCACCAAGTTGGCAAAAAAGGCGAAGGCCACTTTTGTGCATCCCTACGACGACCCCGATGTGATTGCCGGGCAAGGCACCGTTGCGATGGAGTTGCTGCGCCAGCATCCCGGCCCGATACATTCAGTGTTCATTCCGGTGGGCGGCGGCGGGCTGATTGCGGGCATGGCGGCGTATATCAAGCGCTTGCGCCCGGACATCAGGATAGTCGGTGTCGAGCCTGAGGACGCTGATGCAATGGCGCGTTCGCTGAGCAAGGGTGAGCGCGTCACCCTGGAACGCGTGGGCATATTTGCCGATGGGGTGGCAGTCAAAAAAGTCGGCAAGGAAACCTTCCGGCTGGCGCAGTTGTATGTGGACGAAATCATCCGCGTCAATAACGATGCCATTTGCGCGGCAATCAAGGATGTGTTCGAGGACACCCGTTCGATTCTGGAACCCGCAGGTGCCTTGTCGGTGGCAGGGATGAAGTCCGCGATCGCGACAGGCAAACTCAAGGGCAAGACGCTGATTGCCGTCGCCTCGGGTGCCAACATGAATTTCGATCGCTTGCGCTATATCGCCGAGCGCGGCGAACTGGGTGAAAAGCGCGAAGCGGTGCTGGCCGTCACCATTCCCGAGACGCCAGGCAGCTTCAAGACCTTTTGCAGCCTGCTCGGTGCGCGCAATATCACCGAATTCAACTACCGTTATTCCGACCCCGGGTTCGCCCGTGTTTTTGTAGGTTTATCCGTCCCGGGAGCAGGCGAGGGCGCACGCGTGGTCACCCTGCTGGAACGTCACGGACTGGAGGCCATCGACCTGTCCGAGAATGAAATGGCCAAGCTGCATATCCGTCACCTGGTGGGCGGACGCGCACCCGATGCGGTGAACGAGGTGTTGTATCGCTTCGAGTTTCCCGAGCGCCCTGGCGCATTGATGCAATTTCTGGAAAACATGAGTCACGGCTGGAACATCAGCCTGTTTCACTACCGAAACCACGGCGCGGATTATGGTCGGGTGCTGGTCGGGTTACAGGTACCGGAAAAGGCCAAGCCACGCTTCCAGGCATTTCTGGAGAAGCTGGGATATCGCTACTGGGATGAATCCCGCAACCCGGCTTACAAGCTGTTTTTGGCCTGATCTATTCAGGCTGGGACAAAGGGTGACTTGGGCTCAGTGCCCGGTGTCGGCTGCATGTTATCCTCGTTGCATGTTTCGAATCATGCTTTTTTCCCTGTTGGGGATGCTGTCTGTGGCGCCTGTCTGGGCAGTATCGGGTGATGCTGCCGTTCAACAGTCACGTCAGGCTTTTGCCGCACGAAATTTGGCAACCCTGGAACGCGTGGCGCGCGATGTGCCGGACGACCATGTCTTGCTGCCTTATGTCGAATATTGGCGTTTGGTGCTGGCCAGCCTTAACGACGAAGCGCGCATCGCCGACTTTCTGGCACGTTATCCGGGCAGTCGGCTGGCCGAAATACTGCGTGCCGACTGGCTGAAGTCGCTGGGTGCGCGTGAAGCCTGGTCGCTGTATCTGGCCGAGTATCCACGCCTCGCCAAGCCGGATCCGGCACATCAGTGTTACGCCTATCGCGCCGAGTGGTCGCAGGGCAATCCAGAGCGCCTGCGCGAAGCCGTCTCGATGTGGTTTAGCGGGCGTGACTTGCCGTCTGCTTGCACGCCTTTGTTCGGGAAACTGATTGAAACGGGATTGATCAACCAGGAAGATGTCTGGCGGCGCTTCCGAATGGCGCTGGATGCGGGCAATCCCGGTGTGGCCAAATCGGTGGCAAATAACCTGGCCGTGGCTGACCGCCCGCAGGCGGCGCAGCTCGATCAGGCCATCAGCGAGCCCTGGCGTTTGCTCGGTGGAAGCAGCCTCGATATGAACCAGCGTGGCGATCGCGAAATGGCTTTATATGCGCTCAATCAACTGGCAAAACGCAGTTCCAGTGAAGCGGAGCAGGCTTTACGCAAGCGCCTGTCGCAGTTCAACTCGAATGAAATGAGCCTTGCCTGGGCACGCCTGGCAACCTGGGCGGCGCGTCGCCATGAGCCGGTTGCCTTGTCGTGGTATCAGCAGGCAGGGGTGTTGGGGGTCAATGATTATCAGCGTGAATGGTGGGCGCGGGCGGCACTGCGCGCGGGTGACTGGCCTGCCGTACAGCGTGTGATTAACAGCATGACCGATAGCATGCAAGCGCAGCCGGCGTGGCGATACTGGCGCGCACGCGCGCTGTTGGCGAGCGGTCAGCGTCTCGCCGCAAATACCATTTTTCTGGGGCTGTCACGCGAATATCACTATTACGGCCAATTGGCCCAGGAAGAGTTGGGCCCGGTGGCGCAGGCGCCCACCATCAACATCAAAATGGGCGGAAATGACCTGGCAGCGATTGCGCGCGACCCAGGTATTGCGCGTGCGCTTGCCTTGCAAGACCTGGGTTTGCGCAGCGACGCCACGCAGGAATGGAACTGGGCGATTCGTGAAATGACCGATCCACAGTTATTGGCAGCGGCCGAACTGGCACGCCGTAATGAATGGTATGACCGCGCCATCAACACCGCCGAGCGCACGCGTGAATTGCACGATTTTGATTTGCGTTTCATTGCGCCTTACCGGGAACTGGCGCAACAGGCTGCGCGTGAGAATCAGATCGACGAGGCATGGGTGTTTGGTCTGATGCGGCAGGAAAGCCGCTTCATCAACGTTGCGCGTTCCGGTGTCGGTGCCTCGGGATTGATGCAGATCATGCCAGCCACCGCGCGCTGGATTGCAAATCGGCTCGGTATCAAGGGATTTGACCCGAGCGAGATGCAAGACCCTGCCAAAAACATTCAATTCGGCGCCTATTACCTGAAACACGTTCAAACCACACTGGACGGTTCACCTGTTCTCGCCACTGCTGCCTACAATGCGGGCCCCAGCCGTGCCCAGCGATGGCGCGATAGCGTGTCGATGGAGTCTGCGGTCTACATCGAGTCGATTCCCTTTGCTGAAACACGGGATTACGTCAAGAAAGTCATGAGCAACGCCATGTATTACGCTGTGCGCTTTGGTCAACCTTCGGTGTTGCTGAAAGACCGGCTGGGTACGGTGCCTGCGCGCCAAACCTCGATGCAACCTCTGCCTGATTCGGATAATGCACTGGAACTCTCGCGTTCAGGCGATTAGAATCAGCAATGCCTTATATACGAACCCCACCTTTTTCAAACGTAAACCACCATGAAGATTGAACGCATCTGCATCCTCGGCGGCTCCGGCTTTGTCGGTACCCATCTCGTCAGCCAGCTCGCAGCGCGCGGCCTCCATGTCCGTGTGCTGAGCCACCGTCGCGAAATGGCCAAGGAGCTGATCCTGCTGCCCACGGTAGAAGTGATCGAGGCCGACGTGCATGACCAGCAGGAACTCATCCAGCATTTTCGCGGGATGGATGCGGTCATCAACCTGGTCGGCATCCTGCATGAAGCCAATATTGGGCGGGCAGACCTGCCCAGCGAGCGTCGGGGTGATTTCCATAAAATCCACATTGAGTTGCCGCGCAAGGTCATCCATGCCTGTGGCGAATCGGGGGTGCAGCGGCTGCTGCACATGAGTGCGTTGGGCGCCAACCCGAATTCCCGCTCAGCCTATCAACGTTCGAAAGGCGTTGCCGAAGCGCTGGTGCGCGAGGCCGGAATGAAGCATACCGATCACGAGAGCTGGTATCTGAATGGGCCCAAGTTCATTCATGGTTACGGCCTCAACGTTACCGTGTTTCGTCCGTCCGTCATATTTGGTCGCGGCGATGCTTTCCTGACCATGTTTGCCCGACTTTTGAAGCTGTTCCCCGTACTGCCGCTGGCAGCCGCAACCGCGCGCTTTGCGCCGGTGCATGTGGAAGATGTGGCACGCGCATTCGCCGACAGCCTCGATAACACCGCCACCTTCGGCCAGACTTACGACTTGTGCGGCCCCACGTCTTACAGCCTGCAGGAACTGGTGACCTACGTGGGTGAAGTCACCGGCAAGCAGCGGACCATTTTCCCGCTCGGCGGTTTCTTGTCTTATTTGCAAGCTTGGGCGCTCGAGTTCAAACCCGGCAAAAAGCTCATGACGCGCGATAATTTCTACGCCATGAGTGTAGACAACGTCTGCAGCGGAGGCTGGCCGTCGGTGTTCGATTTCGAGCCCGCCACGCTCGAAGCCATTGCGCCCGAGTATCTGCGCGCTGATTCCCCGCGTGCGCGCTACGAAGGCTACCGCGAGAGCGCCCGCCGCTAACGCCAGCGTGCCGCGATGAAAACCTACATCGTGGGCGGTGCAGTACGCGATCGGTTGCTTGGCCTGCCCGTAGTCGATCGCGATTACGTCGTGGTGGGTGCGACCCCCGAGCAAATGCTGGCGCAAGGCTATCAACCGGTGGGCAAGGACTTTCCGGTTTTTTTGCATCCTGAAACGCATGCCGAATACGCGTTGGCGCGCACCGAGCGCAAGTCCGGGCTCGGCTATAAGGGTTTCAAGGTCTACGCCGCGCCTGAAGTCACGCTGGAAGAAGACTTGCAGCGGCGCGATCTCACCATTAATGCCATCGCCGAAGACGAGGCCGGCGTGCTGGTCGATCCCTACGGCGGCCAGCGCGATCTGGTGGCGCGCGTGTTTCGCCATATGAGCGAGGCCTTTGCCGAAGACCCGGTTCGAATATTGCGGGTGGCGCGATTTGCCGCCCGCTTTACCGATTTTTCCGTGGCGCCGGAGACCAACGCCTTGATGCGGCAGATGGTCAACAACGGCGAAATCGACGCGCTGGTTTCCGAACGGGTGTGGCAGGAAGTTGCACGCGGTTTGATGGAAGCGCAACCCTCACGCATGTTCCAGGTGCTGCGCGACTGCGGCGCTCTGGCACGGCTGTTTCCCGAAATTGACCGCCTGTTCGGCGTGCCGCAGCCGCCGGAATACCATCCCGAAATCGATACCGGCGTGCACGTTATGCTGGTCGTGGACTGGGCCGCGCAGCAAAAAGCCAGTCTGGCGGTACGCTTTGCCGCATTGACGCACGATCTCGGTAAAGGCGTGACGCCGCCCGAACGCTGGCCGAAACATCATGGCCATGAAGCCAAGAGCGTGGAATTGGTACGCGCGCTCAGCGAGCGCATCCGCGTGCCGGTCGAATGCCGCGAGTTGGCTATTGCGGTGGCGCGGGATCACGGCAATGTTCACCGCGCGCTGGAACTGCGCGCCGCCACCGTCGTCGAATTACTAGAACGCGTTGATGCGTTTCGCCGCACTGAGCGCTTTGGCGAAATGTTGCAGGCCTGTGAATGCGACTTTCGCGGCCGGCCAGGCTATGAAACGCGCGACTACCCGCCGCCGGCTTATCTGCAACGGGCCTTTGCAGTGGCACGCGGCGTGGATGCTGGCGCAGTCGCACGGTTAGCCGCGCCAGATAAAATTCGTGAGGCCGTGTTTCGTGCCCGCGTGAACGCAGTCGATTTTTGGCGAAAACAGATTTCTTGAGGAAAAAAACATGCCTTACAGTGAGCAAACCGTCCAGTCAGTCCGCCCATGGTCAGAAAAAACGTTCAGCTTTACGCTGAGCCGCCCGCTTGATTTCAAGTTTGAAAACGGCGAATTCGTCACGATCGGATTGAAGCAGGAAGGCAAGATGGTGGCGCGCGCTTATTCCATCGTCTCCACCACCGACCGCGATCACCTGGAGTTTCTCAGTATCCACGTACCCGATGGCCCGCTGACCGGGAAGCTGGCGCAGATTCGTCCGGGTGACAGCGTATGGGTCAATAGCAAGGCTACCGGCTCACTCACGCTTAACCACGTGCTACCGGGGCGCACGCTTTATCTGCTGGCAACCGGCACCGGATTGGCGCCATTCATCAGTCTCATCCGTGATCCCGCGCTTTATGCACGCTATGAAACGGTCGCGCTGGTGCATTCTGTACGCACGGCAGCTGAGCTGGCTTACCGCGAAGAAATTGAAGCGCTCAACAATCCACAGTTGCGTTACGTGCCTACCGTGACGCGCGAGCCATTCCCCACGCCTGAGCGTGGCGGGGATTTGTTCCGATTCGGCACTTTGTCACAACGCCTCGGTCTCCCCGTGCCCGATCCTGAACAGGACCGCGTGATGATTTGCGGCAACCCTGAGATGACGCGTGAGCTGACGCACCATCTCAAGGACACGGGCTGGACGCTGACCAACCATCGCGGGGTCGGTAATTTCACCACCGAAGTGGCTTTCGTGATTCACCACGAATAAACGCTCCCCGCATGCAGGGAGCGTAGGGAGCATTCACCCGGCTGTCATATCGGGCGCAACCCAGATTCAATCTCTGTCGTGATGGCGGTACTCACGATCTTCGTGGCGATCATGGTGCCTGTTTTCGCGGTAGCCTTTCCAGTGGTGCCGGTCATGCCCACGCCAGCCATGATCACGGTAGCCGTAGTTTGACTGCACGTAATGCTGGGGCGGCAGCACGTAATATTGGCCTGGATGATGGTCGGAATGCCCCCAGTAGTGATGGCCACCTGATTCATACTGCACACGATAGCCATCGTGGTGACGGGTACCGAACGAGACGCTGAAGCTGGGTTCAACCGAGATCACACGACCATCGCGGGCAAGGGCTGCCCCCGAGGTGGTCAGCAGGGCTGTTGCAATGAGAAGGGTTCGTAACATGGCGCTATCTCCTTTGAAAAATTGTAACGTCTGCACTCAACGAGGCATTAATCGTTACGGTCGTAATAGCTGTTGTTCCAGCGACCGGGCCGCTGATCTTCAGCCACGTTGAAACTCACATTCAGGGTCAGCCACTTGCCGGGATCGTTTGGCAGGCGGGTGTTGTACTCGCGACCCTGGAAGCGGTAGCGCACGTCATAACCACTCACCACCTGACGATAGTTTTCAGTCGTGCGGCAGCGTTCTACCTGACGCGGGCTTGATTCGTAGCGGCTGCTTCCATTATTCCAGCGGCTCCCGACCACGGCGCCGGTCGCTGCGCCGACTGCTGCAGCGGCAACCTTGCCGTTACCCTTGCCGACGGTGGAGCCCAACAGGCCGCCTGCGATTGCGCCCAATACGGTGCTGCCGGTATTGTTGCCGTCGCGATAGCTGCGGCTTTCATGGCCGACTGTTTCGGTCCAGCACTCACGGCGCGGCTCGTTGACCGTGTCGTAGATCGGAGTGCTGGAGAGCACTTGGGCGCGTGCAGTGAAACCGTCGCCGTCGTTGTCTGGCTGCGGGTGGGCGGCCTGGGCTGTTCCCGTGGCAGCAAGCAATGCAGCAATCAGGGTGGTGTTAAACGTGCGTGTTTTCATGCTTACTCTCCTTGACTTCAATTGAACCAGTGGGGTTTAGCGACGGTCGCGTGAGCGATCATCCTGTTCGTTCTTTTCCTGCTGGCGACGCTCATAACCGTAGCCATAGCCCGGTGGTGTTTCGTGTCCGGCTTCATGTCTGGCGTCACGGCGGTCACCCTTGCGGGCATCGCGCTTGTCCTGACGGGCTTCGTCAGCTTGGTCACGCTTGGCCACGATGAACGAACCATCAATAAAAACCGGTGCAGCCTGAACCGGAGCAGCTAGCGCCAGTCCTAAAACAGCAGCGCCAAGAATCAAGTTGTTTCGAGCATTCATCTTTTTCTCCAGTGGGATGGTTGCGTTGCTTCGCTTCCATGTTTCACAGTTTGGTTGAGGAAAGTAAGCGCACTGTTTCACGCAAGAACGATTTTGTAACAGTGTGTAACCGGGAGGGGAATAGGTACCCAACTCCGCTGCTATAGTTGCCGCATGGAAAAAGACACCATTTATGTGACTGACGACGACCCCGGTATCCGCGAGTTGGTGGCCGAATACCTGGCCACCCAGGGTTACGCGGTCGAAACTGCCGAAGATGCGCGCGCACTGGATACCCTGTTGGCCACCCGGCTGCTCGACCTGCTGGTGCTCGACTGGATGATGCCGGGAGAAGATGGCCTGTCGGTTGCGCGCCGGCTGCGTGCTCAACCGGGATTTCCGCCCATCATCATGTTGTCGGCCAAGGGCGAGGATATCGATCGCATCATCGGTCTCGAAGTCGGCGCCGATGATTACCTGCCCAAACCCTTCAATCCGCGCGAACTCCTGGCACGGATTCGGGCGGTGATGCGGCGTCAAAGCGGTGCGGCCATCCCCGCGCCGGCCGAAATGGCCAAACGGTTCCAGTTTGGCCCGTTCAGCGTCAATCTCGATTCCCGGACGCTGAACCGTGACAGCGATGAAATCATGCTGACCACCGGCGAATACGAATTGCTGGAAATTTTTGTCACCCACGCCAACCGCGCCCTGTCGCGTGACTGGCTGATGGATCAATTACGCGGATTCGAACGCGATCCGTTTGATCGCAGCATTGATGTGCGGGTAAATCGGCTGCGCAAGAAAATCGAGGAGGACCCGTCCAATCCGGCTTATATCCGCACCCAGCGCGGGCAGGGCTACTTGTTCGTGCCGCAGGGTAAAGGGTGAGGCTTATCCCCCATTCCTTGTTTGCCCGCACCGCGCTTGCGCTGGCGGTGTCGTTCATCGTGTTTCAGGTAGCAGCGTTCTGGGTGGTCAGCCGCACCATGATCATTCCGGTGGCTGAGCGTTCAGCCGACGATCTGGCCGGGTTGATCGTGCTGTCCGCGCAAACCTGGGTGGAACTGCCGCCCAAAACACGTGAGGCTTTCGAAAACGAGTTGGCGCGCCGCCACGGCTTGCGCCTGACCACGGTCGATGTGGGTGCGTCAGTGGACGCGCCGCGTTTTGCATTCCGCAAGGAAATCGAGGCGGCGCTGAGCCGCCGCGTGGAAACCGATATCAAATTGCGGGGCGTACCCGGTTCCAAGGCGGTATGGCTGAACATCCCGCAGGGCGGGCATGCGTTAAGCGCCGGCTTTTTTCCGGACCGCTACGCCGTCAAGGTCCCGCTGGCCGCGATGGCCGTGGTGGGCGTCGGGACCTTGCTCAGCTTGTTGACCGCGCTGTTTCTGGTGCGCCGTATTACCGTCCCGCTGGCGCGTGCGTCGCGGGCAGCCAGCCAGGTGGGCGCGGGCCAATTGCCCGAACCGTTGCCGGAAACCGGGCCGGCTGAATTGTCCGAACTGGCGCGCCGCTTCAACACCATGGCGACCGAGGTGCGTGAACTGCTGGATAACCGCACCACTTTGCTGGCGGGGATTTCACACGACCTGCGCACGCCGATGACACGTTTGCAGCTCAATCTGGAAATGCTGCGTGATGATCCCAATTCGGCACGCATCGATCGTGCGGTCAAGGATCTGGCCGACATGAACAAGCTCATCACCGGCTATCTGGCACTGGCACGCACCACGCAGGCTGAGGCACGAAGCCATTTTGATCTGACGGAATTGCTCCAGGAACTGGCAGCCGATACGGGTTTGGAATGGGCGGCTGTCGGGCCGTGCGAGATCGAAGCTGGTCGCCTTGCGGTGCGCCGGATCGTCGCCAACCTGATCCAGAACGCCCAGCGTTACGGCGGCGACACGCCGGTCAAATTGACGCTGGAGTGTGCGGGGGATCGGGCGCGGGTCATCGTGCGCGATGCCGGGCCAGGCATTCCTGACGATCAGCTGGACAAAGTGTTCAGACCGTTTTACCGGCTGGAAGCCTCGCGCTCACAAGCCACGGGCGGAACAGGGCTGGGGCTGGCGATCGTGCGCCAACTGGCGGAAACAAATGGATGGAAAGTGATGTTACAGAATCGCCCGCAAGGCGGGCTGGAGGCTGTTCTGGAAATCCGGCGTTGACGCTGTAGAAAAACCCCTTTTCAGCCAAATCATCGACATAAAAAAACGGCGTGGAATCTCCATGCCGTTTTTAATTCCTGCTGTGCAATCGACTTGCCATTTCGACGGCGCTCTCTGATCAGGTCAGGGTGTCGC
>JAUXRY010000035.1 GCA_030679915.1 Thiobacillus sp. | reverse complement strand
TGCTAGCTGTCAAACCAACCTAAGTCGGTTCAACTACCGCAACAACACCCACACCTATCGGCTGTAAATTGTTAAAGATCAATCGATTAGCACATCAGCTTTCGCTTACATCACCGTTTCGAGAGGTGCGCATTCTACGTGGTTTACATAAAAACACAACACTTATTTCGAAACTACTTTGCTTTTCCTGCGCTTAATCTGTACTGCTTTTTCGAAGTGCTTGTTACGTTGCGCTTCGAAGAGGTGCGCATTCTACAGAGCAAAAACGCGCCGTCAATACTTTCCGCCAAACAATGTTAAATAATTGTGACGCGAGCAAATCTTCGCTTGCCCACTTGGGCCACAACGGTCGCCCCCAGCAACACAACCGCGCTCTTGTCTACAACCCGCTCACCATCAATTCGGACGCCTCCACCGGCTATCTGACGAATCGCGTCTGACGTACTTGATACCAGTCCTGCCTGCTTCAACAGCACGGGAACCGTGACCCCACCTTCCGTGCTTGCAACTTTGATCTCAGGCATGTCTTCAGGCATCGCACCCCGCTGAAAGCGCGCTTCGAATTCGGCCAGTGCTTGAGTTGCCGCAGTTGCGCCATGAAAGCGCGCGACGATTTCCTGCGCAAAACCCACTTTGATATTGCGCGGGTTCGCACCCTCGGCGACTTGTTGCTTCCAGTCCTCGACGGTCTGCATCGTTTCAAATGACAATAAATGTATATAGCGCCACATCAACTCGTCGGAGATCGACATCAGCTTACCGAAGATCTCCTGAGGCGCTTCATTGATGCCGATGTAGTTACCCAATGATTTGGACATTTTGTTGACCCCATCCATGCCTTCCAGCAAGGGCATGGTAAGGATGCACTGCGGGGCTTGGCCATGATGCTTTTGCAGTTCGCGCCCCATCAATAAATTAAATTTCTGGTCGGTGCCGCCCAGCTCGACATCCGCCTTGAGCGCCACGGAGTCGTACCCTTGTATGAGCGGGTAGAGAAATTCGTGTATCGCAATCGGTTGCTGATTGGTATAGCGCTTATGGAAATCATCCCGCTCCAGCATGCGTGCGACGGTATGCGTCGCCGCCAGACGGATCATGCCGACTGATCCCATCCCATTCATCCACTCGGAGTTGAAACGAACCTCGGTCAAATCAGGATCGAGAATCTTGAATACCTGATCCTGATAGGTTTTTGCGTTCTCGGCCACGGCCTCCTGTGTCAGCGGAGGGCGAGTCGTATTTTTGCCCGTCGGGTCACCGATCAAACCGGTAAAGTCCCCAATCAGGAAAACCACCTGATGGCCCAACAGTTGAAACTGCCGCAACTTGTTCAGCAGAACAGTGTGACCCAAGTGCAGATCTGGTGCGGTTGGATCGAATCCGGCCTTGATGCGGAGCGGTCGGCCGGTTTTGAACTTTTCGATCAACTCGGCCTCTACCAGCAGCTCGTCCGCACCACGTTTAATTTCCTGTAACGCGTCCTGCATGTAAAACCTCTCTCGAAACGGGTCAAGTTTGCCTGGTTCTGGCCGTTATAACGTGTATGCTTCATGCCTCCAACAGCGCACAACTTACTGTTTGGAATGACTAATGCCCGAGAAGGATGTGGTAAACTCCGGGCTCAAACACAGAAGGGACACGGTCTATGCCGCTCACCAAACTGAGAATTTTAACCCATCGCATGACCCGAGCGGAGCGCCGCTTTAGTCTTCGCACACTGGTCACACTCTCCAGCCTGCCGCTTTTCGGTGTGGTTGCTGCGTTCGGCCTGGCGCCGGACACCAACACGCTTGATATCACGCCGCAAACCGTTACCGAAGCCATGGTCCTGCCTGCATTGACTGCAGCCAACGACAGCGCGAGTACGTACGAGCGCGAAAGCCTGGTTCAAGCGGGTGACACGCTCGCCACTGCATTGGCGCGATTGAAAATTGATGATCTGGTAATCCAGCGTTTACTGACCACAGACGTGGTACGCAAAATGGCTGCCAGCGTGAGTGCCGGAAAACGCATTCAAGCCACCACCACCGCAGATGGCCAGTTGCAAACCATCCGGTTCGAACGTGGCGATGCACCCGCTCTAACGGTTCGCCTTCAGGACGGCCGCTATGTAGCAGAAGACAGCAGTGATGTGCTCGAAACACGCATCGTCATGCGCTCAGGCCGGATTCTGTCGTCGCTGTATGGCGCCACCGACAGTGCCGGCATCCCAGACAAGATTGCCAACCAGATGGCAGAGACCTTCTCTACCGCGCTGGACTTCCGTGACGACCTGCGTCGTGGTGACACCTTCTCCGCCATCTATACCGTCAACTATCGCAATGGTGAACCCATTGCTGCTGGTCAGTTGCTGGCTGCAGAGTTTGTCAACGCGGGCAAAGCGCACCGCGCTGTACTGTTCCGTGACGCATCCGGGGTCGAAGGCTATTACACGCCCGAAGGCGAATCGCTGAAGAAAGGTTTTTTGCGTTCACCGCTGGAATTCTCACGCGTTACCTCCAGCTTTACCAATTCGCGCAAGCACCCGATATATGGCTTCCACCGCGCGCACACCGGCGTTGACTTCGGTGCACCCACCGGTGCGCGGGTCAAGGCTACAGGTGATGCGACTGTCGCATTCGCCGGACGCCGTGGCGGATATGGAAATCTGCTTGTACTCCGCCACAGCAATGGCTTTGAAACCTACTACGCTCATCTGAGCGCATTCGCTACAGGCGTTCGTGCCGGACGCTCGGTCAACCAGGGACAGGTTGTTGCCTATGTCGGCTCAACAGGGGCTTCGACCGGCCCGCATCTGCATTACGAGGTGCGTATTGCGGGTCGCCCACAAAACCCCATGGCAATCAAGCTGCCAGGATCACCTCCCTTGGCCATCGCTCAACGTGCACGATTCCTGCTGCAAACTGCCAGCTGGTCAGACAAACTTGTCCTGTTGCGCGGCACCAATCTCGCCGCGCTGGATTGAGCATTCTCCACGTAGATGAGGCCGAGCATTACATCGGTCTCATGTCGGGCACCAGTCTGGATGGTGTCGATGCGGTTCTCGCCGAGATAAACCACACCGGGGAGTCCCGGCTAGTCCGCACCCACTACCTGCCCTACCCCGACCTGCTGCGAGAGCGCTTACTTACGCTGCATGCGCCGCAACCCAACGAAATTCATCTCGCAGCCTGTGCCGCCAACGACTTGGCGCGCCTTTACGCCCAGACGATCGCTACCTTGCTTGAGAGTGTAGAACCTGTCCCCATACGCGCCATTGGCTGCCACGGTCAAACGCTGCGCCACCGCCCAGCAGATCATTACACGCTGCAAATATGCAATGCCGCCCTGCTGGCCGAATTGACCGGCATCACTGTCGTCGCTGATTTTCGCAGCCGTGACATCGCAGCAGGCGGCCAGGGTGCACCCTTGGTACCGGCCTTCCACGCCAAGGCGCTGCGGCATCCGGACATCCATCGCGTCATCGCCAATATCGGCGGTATCGCCAACATCACCGACCTGCCTGTAAACGGCCACGTACGCGGCTGGGACACGGGTCCTGGCAACATGCTGCTCGATAGCTGGATCAAACGCCATAGCGGGGCACATTACGACCGTGATGGCGCTTGGGCAGCAAGCGGGACCACTCATCCCGACCTACTGGCAACGATGATGCGCCACACCTATCTCCCCTTGCCTCCGCCCAAAAGCGCTGGGCGCGAACAATTCAATCTGGAATGGCTGGAAACGATGCTCGACAGCATCAATCCGGCTATCGAACCGGCAGATGTACAAGCCACGCTGCTTGAATTCACTGCCCTCAGTCTGTGTGACGCAGCGCGGCGCGAGTGCGAAGGCACCCAGGAACTATATGTGTGTGGTGGTGGCGCGCACAACGGCGCGCTAATGGCGCGCATCCGCGCGCATCTACCAACAATCAAGGTGACTACGACCACCCAACTCGGCATTGACCCTGACTGGGTAGAAGCGCTGGCCTTTGCCTGGCTGGCGAGGCAAACCATGAATCATGCGCCTGGCAACCTTCCATCGGTAACCGGCGCTCATGGAGAACGCATACTGGGTGCGATCCACCTCGCCTAGGCCCCAGGCCGACCCAAAAACCGGATCGATGCCACGGTTACCCACATCAAAAAAGCGGCCGAAGCCGCTTTTTTGATGTGTCTGGCGAACGCTTATGCCGAGAACGAAGAGCCACAACCACAAGTCGTGGTCGCATTCGGGTTCTTGATCACGAACTGTGCGCCTTCCAGGCCTTCGGAATAATCGATCTCAGCGCCAACCAGATACTGGAAGCTCATCGAATCAACCAGCAGGCTCACGCCGTTCTTCACCATTACAGTGTCGTCGGCATTTTGCGTTTCATCAAAGGTAAAGCCGTACTGAAAACCGGAACAGCCGCCGCCCGATACAAACACGCGCAGTTTCAGGTCGGGATTACCTTCCTCATCAATCAGACTTTTTACTTTGCTTGCCGCGCTATCGGTGAAGATCAACGGGACTTCCATTTCGGTTGCTGCGTTCATAA
Organism: Thiobacillus sp.; assembly: GCA_030679915.1. GTDB lineage: Bacteria > Pseudomonadota > Gammaproteobacteria > Burkholderiales > Thiobacillaceae > Thiobacillus. The sequence goes on along the minus strand of JAUXRY010000035.1, from coordinate 43,406 downwards.
TGCTGCTCCTTAATAATTCGTGAGGTAATTATCCGCATCACCCGTTCCACGTCAAGCAAAGACCCTATTTCAGTCCCGGAGTTCCCCCCTGATCAAGGCATACGATTCCACACGTGCCTCCGCACGCAGTCGATCGGAGTCCCCTTTAAGGCAGCATTCCCACATGGGTCAGTGCAGTGTCTTCGGGCAAGTCAAACAAGATATTCATGTTCTGCACAGCTTGCCCCGCCGCGCCCTTGACCAGATTATCGATCACTGACAATACCACCACGGTATCCCCGCCCTGAGGGCGATGGACGGCAATGCGACACATGTTCGCTCCGCGAACCGAGCGGGTTTCGGGATGGGCGCCTGCGGGCATCACGTCCACAAAGGCTTCACCCGCATAGCGCTTCTCAAACAGGCTTTGCAGGTCGATGTCCGCACTGATCTTGGCATAAAGTGTAGCGTGGATGCCGCGTATCAGCGGTGTCAGATGCGGCACGAAGGTAAAGCCCACCGGCTTGCCCGCAAAAATCTCCAGTCCCTGCTTAATCTCCGGCCAGTGCCGATGACCACCGACCGCATAGGCTTTGAAATTATCCGCCGCTTCGGCAAACAGAATATGGGTTTCGGGTTTACGTCCGCCGCCTGAAACACCCGATTTCGCGTCCGCAACCAGAAAATCCGCCTCAACCGCGCCGGATTCCAGTAACGGCAGGAATCCCAATTGCACGGCAGTAGGATAACAGCCGGGGTTAGCGATCAAGCGTGCGCCCTTGATCGCCGCCCGGTTGATTTCAGGCAGGCCATACACCGCCTCGGCCACCAGATCGGGGCACGCATGTTCCATCTTGTACCACTGCTCCCACACTGCCACGTCCTTGATGCGGAAATCCGCCGCCAGATCGATCACCTTGACGCCGGCGTCCAATAAAGCACGGGTCTGCTGCATCGCCACCCCGTTAGGGGTAGCAAAGAACACCACATCGCAGTGTTCCAGCCCGGCTTCTTCCGGCGTGGAGAATGCCAGTTCGACGTGTCCGCGCAAATTAGGAAACATCTCGGCCACCGGCATGCCGGCTTCCTTGCGCGAGGTAATGGCTTTGAGTTCCACCTGTGGATGATGCGCCAGCAGGCGCAGCAATTCGACCCCGGTGTATCCAGTGCCGCCCACTATTCCGACTTTAATCATGCTGTGATTCCCTACGGAGAATGAAGCTTATTGTAAAACACACGCCATGACAGGCAAAAAAAAACCGCCCAATAACGGACGGCTTTTTTGCAACAAGCGGCTGACCAATACGATCAACGCTTGGAGAACTGCTTCCGACGACGTGCCTTGTGGAAGCCGACTTTCTTACGTTCGACTTCACGTGCATCACGAGTGACCAGACCCGCCGCTTTAAGCGTGGGCTTCATCGTGACGTCGAGTTCGATCAGCGCACGGGTAATGCCATGGCGCACTGCACCGGCTTGACCCGATTCGCCACCGCCCGCCACGTTGACCATGATGTCGAACTTGTCGAGGTTCTCGGTCAGCACGAGCGGCTGGCGCACGATCATACGGCCGGTTTCGCGGGAAAAATATTCGTCCACAGGCTTGTCGTTAACAACGATCTTGCCGCTGCCTGCCTTGAGGAACACACGGGCAACCGATGATTTGCGACGCCCCGTACCGTCGTTGTAATTACCGATCATGTTATGGCCTTAAATTTAAGCATTAACTTCCAGCGGCTGAGGCTGTTGCGCCTCGTGCGGATGGTCCGCGCCTGCATAGATTTTCATTTTCTTGATCATGGCGTAGCCAAGCGGGCCTTTGGGCAGCATGCCCTTGACTGCTTTTTCCAGCGCACGACCTGGGAAACGCTCCTGCATCTTGCCAAAAGTCGTTTCGTAAATGCCGCCCGGGTAACCGGTGTGGCGATAATAGACTTTGTCGGTTTCTTTGTTGCCGGTGACGCGCAACTTGCCCGCGTTGACTACGACGATGTAATCGCCGGTGTCGACGTGGGGCGTGAATTCCGGCTTATGCTTGCCGCGCAGGCGGCGTGCAATCTCGGAAGCCAGGCGACCCAGCACTTTGTTATCAGCATCAACCACGAACCAGTCGCGTTGTACTTCATGGGATTTTGCGGAAAAGGTTTTCATGACCTAACCTCTACACAGAGGACAATCTCGGAAAGCCGAGCAGTTTACCTTCCGACCCCGGGCAAAGTCAAACACTGAATGCAAATACCCGCCCGTATTGGCTTACAATTTTTGCCATGTCAGCATTGTTAGCCACCACGCTTATTTCTGCCGCCCTGTTGCCGCCGTTGTCCCTTGTCATTTTGCTGACTGCCGGGCTGTGGCTCCACCGTCGTCGACCCCACCTTTCCATGTCGCTCATTCTGCTCTCTACTTCTGCACTGTATGCCCTCTCCACGCCCTGGATCGGCGGCCTGTTGCAAAAATCCCTGGAAATCAGCACGCCAGTCAGCCTCGATACACTCGGTGACGCAGATGCCATTGTCGTGATCGGCGGCGGGCGGCGCAAAGCAGCCAGCGAATATGGTGGCGACACCCTCAATGGCACCAGCCTTGAACGCCTGCGCTATGCGGCCTACCTCCACCGCGCCAGCGGCTTACCCGTCCTGGTCAGCGGCGGCAAACCCGACGGTGGCAGCCACGGGGAAGGCAGCATCATGGCGCATGTTCTGCAAAGCGAATATGGCTTTTCTCCGCATTGGGTGGAGGACGCTTCGCTCACCACCTGGGACAATGCCCGGCTATCTGCGCCCCTGCTCAAAGACGCCGGGGTTCACCGTATTCTGCTCGTCACCCACGCCTGGCACCTGCGGCGTGCCGCACCGCTGTTTGAATCAAGCGGACTCAGCGTCATCCCGGCCGGCACCCAGTTTTCCAGCATCCGCCTGGATTCCATACGCGATCTCTTGCCCACCCCTTCCGGACTGCGCGACAGCACGTATGCCCTGCACGAATGGTTGGGGATTTTATGGTACAAACTCCGCACCATTCTTGCCTGAAGGAAAACCATGAAAGCCCGCGTCAAACTCATCGAAGGCGTCAGTTTTGTCGGCCAGAGTGAATCCGGCCATAGCGTCGTCATGGACGGCGCGCCCGAATCTGGTGGCAAGAACCTGGGCGTACGCCCGATGGAAATGCTGTTGCTGGGGCTGGGTGGCTGCTCCGCGTTCGATGTCGTCCACATCCTTCGCAAAAGCCGTCAGCAGGTCACCGACTGCGTTGCTGACATCAACGCCGAGCGCGCTGATACAGACCCCAAGGTATTCACCAAAATTCACGTCCACTTCACTGTCACTGGCAAAGAACTTGACCGCAAACGGGTTGAACAGGCGGTGCATCTGTCCGCCGACAAATACTGTTCGGCTTCTATCATGTTAGGCAAGTCAGCCGTCATTACCCACGACTTCGAAATCGTGCCTGACTGAGTCATCCTCTAAAAAACGGCAGCCGAAGCTGCCGTTTTCAGGTTGCGCCCGCCAGACAATCAAAAGCGGTGCTGATAACTCCGGTTCAGCGTAGATTGATTCCGCCAGCACCGAACAGGCCTATCAGGCCGATCACAATCAAATACAGCGCGACGATATAGTTCAACAACCGTGGCATCACCAGAATAAGGATGCCGGCAATCAGCGAAATCAGCGGGGTCAGGCTTAAAGTCATGGTGGGATCTTTTCAGAATGAGGGGAAAGCCGGAGTGTGACACTGTTTTCCTGCCGCCAGCAATCCACTTGCCTATTTGATTGGTAGCCTCATCACAAAATGGCTGCGGCCCCAGACGAAAAAAACGGGCACCCGAAGGTGCCCGTTTTAAATCACGCGTTGTAACTTAGCGGATGCCAAATTAGAACTTGTGGATCATGCCCAACGAGAAAGCACTAGGATCTTGGCCTGCAGCAATGGCCAAATTGTCACCATGACCGCCGCCCATTGAAGAGAAGGCTGCACCGGTGTCGTTCTTGGTCTTGGAATAAGCAACATAAGCCTGCGTACGCTTGCTCAGGTTGTAGTCATAGCCGACTGAGTACATCTTGGCGCCGGTCGAAGCAACAGAACCGTCTTCGTCGCTAGCCTTGTAGTACTGAGCCTTGATTTCGCCGTTGCCGAGCTTGTAGCCAGCACCCACGCCCCACACGTCACGGTCAGCACCGTTCGAACCGCGCTGGTCTTCGGACTTGGAATACAGCGCAACCAGTTTCAGGTCGCCCATGTTGAAGCCAGCACCCAGACGCATGTTGGTTTCGTCGCCGGTAAAGCCGACGGGGGGAATGGCAGGAGTTGCCAGATTGTTGACCTGGTAGGTTGCGCCAACAAACAGCGGGCCGTTTTCGTAGTTTGCGCCAACGCTGTATGCGTCGTTGTTGTTGGTCACGGTGGCAGCGGTAGAATCGACGTTGGTCGAGTAATGCACGTTAGCGGTAAAACCACCGAACGACGGGGTGTCGTAGCGGACGCCGTTGGCGAAACGCTCTTCCCAAGCGGAACCACTACCAGTGGTGCCATTGCCGCGCAGCACGTTACGTGTGTCGCCAACCTTGTTGTTGAACAGGTCTAGCTTGCGTGACAGCTGCTTGGTCGGGGTGTCGAAGAAACCCAGACGAAACGTACCAAATCCACCTTTCAGGCCGACGAAAGTGTCACGCTGCGTGCTAAAGGCACCACCAGTGGAGCCTGCATCAGCATTAATTAGCGTCTCGACCTGCCAGATTGCGTTCAGACCGCCACCCAGATCTTCGCTGCCCTTGAAGCCAATGCTGGAAGCATTGCTGGAAACGTTGGTGCCGCTGTCATTGCCGTTGTCCAGATAATCGACGGACATGTGCAGGTTGCCGTAGATGTCTACGTTGGAGGTTGCTGCGAATGCGGGGGCTGCGAAGGCGGTAGCGATCGCGATTGCCAGAATTTTGTTCATCTATATCTCCTTGGATTGAAATAAAAGCTTGTTCAAGCTCTGCAGAGCTGTCCTACACATTGTTGTGTTGGGTGGACGTGATCGATTATCCAGACTGCGGGCTGTGCGGCAAGAAAAGCTGTTGTTTTTTCTGCATCATGGCGCTGAAAGTGTTGTTTTGTTGCACCCACACCACACCCAGACCCCGCTACAACAGGAGAGACCAATGGCCTGTAAAGCCCGGCCACCAAGGCTCTGGTGTTCCAGTTCGAGGTTTTGTCTGACACCCCTGCCAACGGTTTGGATTTACCATCACACACTCTGGATTTACGTATTTAAATACCGAGGAGACACCATGCGCTGGGAACGAGGACGTCGCAGTGACAACATCGAAGACCGTCGTGGCATGCGCGTCGGCAAGACAGGTCTGGCCGGCGGTGGCATCGGCGCGATTGTGCTGACGCTGGTGGCACTGTATTTCGGGGTGGACCCGTCGGTGGTGCTGAATCAGGTGGACAATCTGGCGCCGGCGCAAACCGAACAGCAAACCGCGTTCACTCCGGAAGAAGAACGTTTGAAGGAATTCATGTCGGTGGTGCTGGCCGACACCGAGGATGTGTGGGGCGCGCTATTCCGGGGTTCGGGGCAGGCCTACACACAACCCAAGCTGGTGTTGTTTTCGGGTTCTGTGCAATCGGCATGCGGGTTTGCCGAGGCGGCGATGGGGCCGTTTTATTGTCCGGGCGACCAGAAGCTGTATCTGGATATGAGTTTTTTTAACGATCTGGCAAAGCGCCACGACGCACCGGGTGACTTTGCGCAGGCCTATGTGGTGGCGCATGAGGTGGGCCACCACGTACAGACTTTGCTGGGCGTATCGAAACAGGTGAACGCTGCACGCCAGCGTGCCGGCGAAGCCGAGGGCAACGCGCTGCAGGTGCGGATGGAGCTACAGGCAGATTGTTTTGCCGGGGTGTGGACGCACCACGCCAACCAGGCGCGGCAGATTCTGGAACCCGGCGATACCGAAGAAGCGCTGGCGGCCGCCGCCGGGGTGGGCGACGACCGCCTGCAGAAAAAGGCGCGTGGCTATGTGGTGCCGGAATCGTTTACCCACGGCTCGTCGGAACAACGGATGCGCTGGTTCAGCCGCGGCATGCAAAGCGGCGAACCCGGCCAGTGCGACACCTTTAAAGAGACACGGCTGTAAATCCGATGCAGATATGGGTCGATGCCGATGCCTGCCCGGTGGCAATCAAGGAGATTCTGTTTCGGGTGGCGGAGCGGGTGAAGTTGCCGCTGACGTTGGTGGCCAACCGGCTGCTGCGGGTGCCGCCCTCGCCTTATATTCGCGCGTTGCAGGTTCCGATGGGGTTTGATGTGGCCGATCGGCACATTGTGCAGGTGGCGGTGGCGGGCGATCTGGTGATAACGGCGGACATTCCGCTGGCGGCGACGCTGGTAGAGAAAAGCGTGATCGTGCTCAATCCGCGCGGCGAGCTGTACAGCACCGAGAATATTCGGGAACGGCTGGCCGTGCGCGATTTACTGGAAGAGCTGCGTGGTGCCGGGGTGGAGACGTCAGGGCCGGCCACTTTCTCGCAGGCGGATCGGCAGGCTTTTGCCCGGCAGCTTGATCGGCTGCTGGCGCGACGCGCCCATTAACTCCGGATGGGCCAACGCTATCACGCACTCACACCCAGCGCCCGCCCCCCACCAACCCCACGATCCAGCGCACGCCGCCGTAAGCCAGCCAGGACAGCATGCGATGCGGCCAGGCGCGGCGCTGCCATTCGGCGGGGTCCAGTTCCAATGACTGGCTCATGGCTTGGGACAAGCGTTGTTGCAAGTCGCGACCAAACGCTTGGTCATCAATGATGATATTGGCTTCGCGCGCCAGCAACAGGCTGAACGGGTCGATGTTGCTGGAACCCACAGTGGCCCAGTGGCCGTCAACGACTGCGACCTTGGCGTGCAGTTCGCTCGCCTGATATTCGTAGACCTTCACCCCATCGGCGAGCAGATCACGATACAGCGCGCGCGTGGCTGCCTGAAATAAAGGATGGTCGGTTCGCCCCTGCACCAATAGTTTGACCTGCACGCCCCGTTCGGCGGCTTTTTTGAGCAACTTGCGAAAGCGCCGGCCCGGCAGGAAATAGGCACTGGCAATCACGATTTCCTTGCGTGCCCGCGCCAGTGCGACCAGGTAATTCCGTTCGATATCGCGACGATGCGCAAAATTGTCGCGCACCACAAAAGCCGCGCGGACGTGCCCGTCGGTAGGCCAGGCAGGTTTGACCGCAGTCTTGTATTCGCCCGGTTGCAACTGCGACAAGGCCACCAGCCGCCACAGACGGCACATGTTTTGATGGATCGAATCCAGTAGCGGGCCTTGCACTTCGACGCTGAAATCAAGCCGCGGGGCATCGAAACGAACGGGTTCAAAATCATCCATAAGATTCATCCCGCCGACGAAGGCAATACGCGCATCGATCACCGCTAGCTTGCGATGCAAGCGCCGCAAACTGCGCGGGTTGGCCAGCCAGCCCATGACCAATGGGCGGTAAACCAATAAGCTGACACCGCCGCCTTCCAGGATCTTCCGCCATCCAGCGGGTAACGTGTGCGAGCCGACGCCATCGACCAAAACCCTGACCTGCACCTGGCGCTGCGCGGCGCGGATCAGGGCGTCGCGCACGGCTTCGGCGCTGGAATCGGCATTGAAGATATAGGTTTCGAGATGAATTTCTGATTGCGCAGCATCGATTGCCGCGATCAGCGCAGGAAAGAATTCGGCACCGCTTTGCAACAGCCGCAACCGGTTACCGGCAACCAGCTCGGCCACACCAGACAACTTTTTATGCCAGTGCCGCCGTGCAGTCATCAGGCCAGGGTGAGTTTTGCGGACAAAGCGGCATGGTCGGATATGCGGTGCCAGGCATTGCCGGTATGAACATGGGCGGCCTGGATATTGAAACGCCGCACATAGATCCGGTCGAGCTGAAACATGGGCAGGATGGAGGGATAACTGCGGGCAGACTTGCCGTGATGCGTTTCGAACACCTCGGCCATGCCCAGCTCATCCTCAAAATAACGTCCCGCGCGTACCAGCCAATCATTGAAGTCACCCGCCAGTATCAGCGGTGCATCGTCCGGAACCATGGCACGCACTCGGGCGACTATCATCGCCAGCTGCCGCTTGCGGCCACGCTCTGTCAGACCCAGATGGACGTTGATGCAATGCACCGGCACGTCCATGCCTGGCACTTCAATTTCGCAATGCAACATGCCGCGGCTCTCGAATGAGTGCGCCGAAATGTCTTCGTTTTCCCAGGATAAAATCTTGAAGCGCGACAAAATGGCATTGCCGTGATGGCCGTTGTCGTAGATGCAGTTCTTGCCGTAAGCGAAGTCAGTGTAGACATGACCCGCCAGGAACTCATGCTGCGGATTACTCGGCCAGTGCTTGAATCGGTTGACGCGCAGCCCGTGACTGCCCTGCACTTCCTGCAAAAACACGATGTCGGTGCCCAGTGTGCCAAGACGATCGCGCAATTCGTGCACTGTCAGCCGCCGGTTGAATTGCGACAGGCCTTTATGGATGTTGTAGCTCGCAATATGCAGCGGGGAAGTCATCGGGGCATTATAGGCGCGTGGGCAGCAGCCGAATGGCTGCCGCATTACTCGGTGAGAAGCAGCGCACAGCGGCGTCCGCCCATGGCAACCACGCATAGCGCAGATGCTCGCGCGGTGACAGTGTGACGGGTTGCGGCACGGAGAGTTTCAGTCCAAATACATGTTCTGTGTTGTGCGTCACACCCGGTGCGTAACGGTGGCGCCAGCGTTCATAGATTTCGTAGCAGTTTGAAAGCTCCCACGACGCCAATTCGAACTGTGTGGCATCGAGCCCGGTTTCCTCGCGCACTTCACGAATCGCGGTTTGTGCAAGCGTTTCGCCTGCATCCTGCGAACCCGTCACCGACTGCCAGAATCCCGGCGCGTCGGCGCGTTCCATCAGTAACACCTGGCCGTCCGCCGCATGAATCACGACCAGCACGGAGACTGGAACTTTATGCAGGGTCACTCGACCGTAGCAGCGAGCGTGGCGCCCGAGGCCTGTAATTCAATCAGGCGGTCGATGTTGGGGTGCTTGCCCGCATGATTGCGCGCATCGTCGGTGTGCTCGGCGAAAATGGTCAGACCTTCAGCCGCAGCGGCTGGGGTAATGCCACCGTGTTTAGCTGCCAGATAGGCGTAGACGCGAAACGAACTGGCGGTGCCGGGGCCATTTTCGATTACTGCCACTTCAGCGCCCTTGGCATCGGTCAACCGCAAACGCGTGCCATTCGCTTCGGGCAGGGCTTTCAGCGTGTCAGCGAAGCTCATGCCGCCTTGTCTGCCGGGTTGGTGTTGCGCAGCTTGATGTGCAGTTCGCGCAGCTGTTTGTCATCCACCACGTTGGGCGCGTTGGTCATCAGACACGATGCGCGCTGGGTCTTGGGGAAAGCGATGACGTCACGGATGGATTCGGAACCAGTCATCAGCGTGACCAATCGATCAAGACCAAACGCCAGACCGCCATGTGGCGGCGCGCCGTACTGCAAGGCGTCGAGCAGAAAGCCGAACTTCTCGCGGCGCTCTTCTTCGCCAATGTTCAGTGCGGCGAATACCTTCTCCTGCACGGCCTGCTTGTGGATACGCACCGAACCGCCGCCGACTTCCCAACCGTTCAGCACCATGTCGTACGCCTTGGACAGGCACTTGCCGGGATCGGTGGCGAGCCATTCTTCGTGACCGTCTTTCGGCGCGGTGAAGGGGTGATGCAGCGCGTCCCAGCGGTTTTCGTCCTCGTTGAATTCGAACCTGGGGAAATCAACCACCCACAGCGGCGCCCAGGCGCGGCCATCCAGATGGTTTTTCTCATGGCCGACTTTCAGGCGCAATGCGCCCAACGCGTCGTTGACCACTTTGGTTTTGTCAGCGCCAAAGAAAATCAGGTCGCCATTCTGTGCGCCGGTGCGTTCAATCACGGCACGCAGCGCGTCTTCCGACAGGTTCTTGACGATGGGTGATTGCAGTCCGGCTTCATTCAACTGGCTGACGTCGTTGACCTTGATATAGGCCAGCCCCTTGGCACCGTAGATTTTGACGAACTCGGTGTAGCCGTCGATCTCGCTACGGCTTAACGCTGCACCACCGGGAATACGCAGGGCTGCGACGCGGCCTTTCGGATCGTTGGCCGGGCCGGAAAACACCTTGAACGCGACGTCTTTCATCGCGTCGCCGACGTCGACGATTTCCAGCGTCACCCGCATATCGGGCTTGTCGGAACCGTAACGGTGCATCGCTTCTGCGTAGGTCATGCGCGGGAAAGACGCGGGGAGATCGGTATCCTGCGCCCGCTTCATCATGTCGCGGATCATGCCCTCGACCAGACCCATGATCTCCTCTTCGCCAAGGAACGAGGTTTCGAGGTCGACCTGGGTGAATTCAGGCTGCCGGTCGGCGCGCAGGTCTTCGTCGCGAAAGCACTTGGTGAGCTGGAAATAGCGGTCATAGCCCGCCACCATCAACAGTTGCTTGAACAACTGCGGCGACTGCGGCAGCGCATAGAACATGCCGTCGTGGACGCGGCTCGGCACCAGATAATCGCGCGCGCCTTCTGGCGTGGAACGCGTCAGCATCGGGGTTTCGATTTCCATGAAGCCGTTGACGTCGAGGTAATCGCGCATGATCTTGGAGACGCGATAGCGCAGCCGCATGTTCTTCTGCATCGGCTCGCGGCGCAGGTCGAGATAGCGGTATTGCAGACGAATGTTCTCGTTGATGTTGTCGTCGTCGATCTGGAACGGCGGCGTCAGCGAGGGATTCAGCACCTCCAGCTTCTTGGTCAGCATTTCGACCATGCCGGTGGACATGTTGGAGTTTTCGGTGCCGGCGGGACGTGCACGCACCAGGCCTTCGATCTTCAGCACGAACTCGGAGCGCACCTCTTCAGCCAGTTTGAAAGCTTCTGGCGTATCAGGATCGATCACCACCTGCATCATGCCTTCGCGGTCACGCAGGTCGATGAAAATCACACCACCGTGGTCGCGCCGACGGTGCGCCCAGCCGCATAGCGTCACAGTGTTGCCGATGTCGGCAGCGCTCACGGCGCCGCAATAATGAGTACGCATGCTCTATTCCTAATTCAATGCTTGGTTTGTTAAGTTCATGGGCGCGAATCGCCTGATGCGACGCCCATCGAGACGATGTATTTCAACGCACGGTCAACCGACACATCCAGCTCGATGACTTCGCTCTTTTTAACGAAAAAATAAAAGCCGTTGACCGGGCTTGGCGTGGTGGGAATAAACACCGCCACATGCTCGTCGGGCAGCAAGCCCGCCACCTCGCACGGAATATTGGTCTGAAAAGCCAGCGACCAGGCCTCGGGATGCGGGTAGCGCACCAGCAAGACCTTGCGAAATGCGTGGCCGTTCCCTGAAAGCAGCGTATCGGAGACCTGCTTGACGCTGCCGTAAATGGTTTTCACCACCGGGATCCGGGTGAGCTGGCGCTCCCAGAAATCGATGATTTTCTGGCCGAAAAAATTGGCGCCGAACATACCGGTCAAGACGATGACCAGTAGCGTCAGGATGACTCCCAGCCCTGGAATTCGCATTCCCAGCCAGGCCTCGGTCTGCCATGCGGCTGGCAGCACGGTCAAACTCTGGTCCATGGTGCCGATCAGCAGGTCGAGTACCCATAGGGTGATCCCCAACGGCACCCAGATCAGCAGACCGGTAATGAAATAGCGTTTCATAGACAGAATATGACGACGGCTTAAAACAAGAAGCGGGCGGTGTTAGCCGCCCGCTTTACGGTGAAACCCGCGCTTTAGCTACTTGCCGGGCAAGCCGCGGTGCCGCAGGCAGGAGACGGGGCGTCGGGTTTGGCTTCAGATTTGGCTTCAGCCTTGTTGCTGGTGCCGCCCTTGAAATCGGTGGCGTACCAACCGGTCCCCTTCAGCGCAAAACCCGGCGCCGTCACCTGTTTGGTGTACTGGGCTTCGCCGCAAGTTGGGCACACAGTCAGCGGGGCATCCGATACTTTCAGCATTTCGTCCTGTGCAAAACCGCAAGACGTGCATTTGTAAGCATAGATCGGCATATAAATTCTCCGACAATCAATAAGTTGCGGGATTATACCCAATAGTACCGGGCACAAGTACCCATTAGATTCAGGCACAAATACCCAATAGCGCCGTTACTCACCTGACTACCGGCTTATCCGCTTTACCATTTGAAGCCCAGGCTGCCATAGACACGGCGGCTAAACAGGTTGGTATTGCGGAACTCTTCGTAATCATTGCCCAGGTTCTGCCCAACCACGGCGGCCTCCACTTCAGTTCCCTGCCATTTCCAGCGGCGCGCCAAGTGGACATCGACCCGGATAAAAGCTCGCGTGACATCCCCCGGTGAAAGCCATTTCTGAGGGTCGCTGTATTGTGCAAACACACTACCGTCCCAGCCGTTGCCGAATTGGTAACGGGCAAGCGCACCCCAGCTATCGCGTGGCGCGGATGCGGGAATATCGGTGTTGTAATTGCCAACTGACGTGGCTGCACGCAAGAAAACACGCGCATAGTGGGCACTTACATCAAGCGATGGGGTGGGTCGCCAGCGCAGTTGCACTTCGCCGCCGTGCGCGTCGACCGACCCGATATTGTCGTAAAAGAATACTTTTGGCTGGAATGAGTTGACGTCACTGGGTGGATTCGGCACCACTTTCTTTTCCCCGATAAAGTTTTCGATGTGATCCCGATAAAGCCGCACATCCAACTCAAGCTTCAAAGCATTCCACCGTCCAACATAACCGAGCTCACGCGACAGGATGCGCTCAGGTTCAAGGCCGCCATGACGCATGATCGTGGTATCCACCACTGCCCCGGCATCATTCAACAAAACCTGATTGCCCAACTCCTCAAAAAATGTGGGCGAGCGGTAGGCGCGTGATACCCCCAGTCGAAGGACATGATCCGGCACCACAGTGAAGTTGACCGCGACGCGTGGCGAAATATCTGCGCCCGTGAAGTAATGGTGTTCCAGCATGGCGCCACCCTGCACCAGTACCTGCTCGTGAGGACGCCATTCAAGATTGCCAAACGCACGCGCGATTTCGCCGCGCATGGTCCTTGTGGAATTGTAGGACTGCGGGCTCTTGACTGTTTCCTGCCATAACTCGCCCCCCCACACTGCGCGCAAACCGGGGGTCCACTGCTCATTAACCTGTAGGTCAATACTGCTTCGGGACTGCAGGAGGTACTGATTTACGACGACATTGTCAGAAAAGCTTCCAAAAACAAGGGGCGCGACTCGCGTATCCGCATCAAACGTATTTTGCGTATGGTAAGCCTGCACCCGCCACTCCCGACGTGCGGATTCCACCTTGTGATAGGCAAGCTGCAGGTAAAACGCGCGCGAATCCTGCTCCCTGGGTTCAAGTGCCGAGCGTGCATCTAGCGTGCTGGAACCCGCTTTCCCGTCCCCCTGGGTCAGGCCAAATTGCGCCATGACATCCGAGCCTGGGGTCAGTTGCCAGTCCATGCGTCCATTGATAAAACGTGTTTTGCTGGCTTCGAAATACTGTCCGGAGGATGTGTTGGGGGCGGGTGCGATATTTTTCTCAAAGCGATCACGCTGCTGATCCGATGCGGTCAACCGGTAACGAAATGCGCCTTCTCCGCCGCCATGACGCACCAACAACCCACGCATGCCATGGGTGCCCACTTGCGTGGACACCAACTCGCCTGACACCTGCGCCGCAGTCTTAGTAATAATGTTGATGACTGCCGCAAACGAATTGGCACCATAGATCGAGGCATTCGGTCCGCGTACGACTTCGATGCGCTCGATGTCTTCCATCGCAAGTGGCAAATCGTTCCAGTTCACTGCACCGAAGTGAGGGCTGTAGATCGACCGGCCATCCACCAACACCTGAAAACGACGCGAGTAGGCATCACCCAAGCCGTGGTACCCCGCCGCCCATGTGTTGTCACGCGTGTATGCAACCGAAAAACCTGGTACCAGACGCAGCAAATCCGGGATATCGCGAAAACCCGATGCCCGGATCATGTCCTGGTCGATGAGGGTTACCGCGGCCGGCACGTCGCCCACTGGCTGCGACAACCGCGAAGCGGAAAGCACAACAGGCAAGATATCGAAGAAATCGGATTCGGTAACGACAGCCAGCGCCGATCCGGGGACGACGAGAAAACCGCCCAGCAAAAGCATGATCTCGAACATGCGGGGACTACCGGATTGGGGACTGCTCACTCACACCTCTTGCCGCTGCGGGATGAGCAACGATCTTTGTTTGTTTTAATGATATGGATATTGTTTGAATAACGACCAATTGCCGACGTACTTGAGGCAAAGATTAAGCTACGCCCTTGAATTATCAAAGTTTGCGGTTCCGCTGTTACTTGGCCGCTTAAATTGGCTTGGGGCTTTTCCCCCAGTCGAGAAACCCTGATTTACCAGTCGAACATCAAACTCAGATAAGCGCGACGATCAAACAGGTTGTCATTACGGAATTCCTGATAGGGCCGGCTACTCAGGTTCTGCCCAACCAGTGCGAGTTCAACGGGATTGCCCTGCCATTTCCAGCGTTTGACCAGGCGCGCATCCACCCGGGTAAACGCTAGCGTCACATCGCCATCACCCAACCAAACCATGGCATCCTGTCGATACACCCCCACGCTGGCGCCCCATCCTCCCGCCAGCTTAAGCATCCCCAGCGCTGAGAAGTTATTTCGAGGCGCAGACTCCGCTATATCCACTTCATCAGACCGGATGTTGACCCGCGAATATGTGGCAACCAGGTCAAAACCATCTTGCGGCTTCCAGCGGAACTGGACCTCCACACCCCGAATGTCAGCCGAATTTTGATTGGCTGCCTGAAAAAGCTTGGGGTTGAGACTGCCAGGGTCGTCCCCTATGTCGCTTGTTCCGATCAAGCGGGTGATTCGGTCGTTGAACAGCCTGAAATCAACTTGAAGTTTCAGTGGGCGAATCTGCCCAACATAACCCAGCTCACGGGAGTAAATCTGCTCCGGATGCAAGCCACTGGTGGGCGCAAACACGCGGTCAAGCGGCAGTCCGTTGGTATCAAAAAACCGCTGGTCACCTTGCTCCTCGAAGAATGTAGGCGATCGACTGGCCCGGCTGACCGAGGCACGGAAAGCATGATCGTTAGAAGGCAAATAATTAACCGCCAGTCGCGGCGACAGGTCAAACCCACTTAAATAATGTTGTTCCGCCATTGCACCGGCATGCCAAATCCACCTGGATGACGGGCGCCATTCGACGTTGCCGAACCCCCGGTAGAGCATGCCGGTACGCGCATCCTGGTTATAGAAAAATCCGGGTGCTTTTATGCCCTCCCTACGCACCTCGGCACCCCACACCAGCCGCATCGTTTCTGTCGGACGCGTGATCATCTGGAACTCGATGTTGTCGCGCCATTGCGTGTAATCCAAATCGACCGGCACCCCACTTGCAGCCGGAAAGGGCGGGCTAGGAAGGGGGGCCACAAAGCTATCGTTATTACGCAAACGCGTGTGATAAAACTGCAGCGACCACTCGTTCTCGGCATCCATCACTCGACGAAACCGGGTCTGAAAATGCTCCGATCCCACATCGGAGCGTCGGATCGAATCGCCGATATCCTGCGTCCGCCCATGGCGCCAGTCACCTCCACTCAAGGCGAAAGTGGTGGTGATTTCGTCGGTGGCGGACAAACGATAATCCGCACGAAAATCCAGATGGCGGGTGGTTGTTTGTTCAGACTGGGTTGCGAACCGGTCACGCCGCTGGTCAGACACGCTCAAGCGATAACGCAGGTCATCCCGGGTGTTGCCATAGCGAAACTGGGCGCCCCCCATGCCACGCTCTCCGGCTTGTACCGAGAGATGGCCGCCGCTTACTTGCGCTGGATCTTTGGTGATGATGTTGATAATGCCGAGAAAGGCATTGGATCCGTAGACGGCAGAATTGGGCCCACGCACCACCTCGATGCGCTCGATGTCCTCGATTGATAGCGGCAGCGAGGCCCAGGGCACCTCGCCAAAGCCCGGCGTATACACCGACCGCCCATCGATCAGCACTTGCATGCGGCGCGAAAAAGCATCGCCTAAGCCATGGTAGCCAACGCCCCAAGTGTTGTCGCGGGTATACGCCACGGTAAACCCCGGAACCAGTCGGAACAAATCTGGGATATCGCGAAAACCTGACGCGCGAATCATGTCCTGATCGATGACGGTGACGGCGGCAGGCGCCTCATTCACCGGCTGCGACAGGCGCGACGCTGAAAGAACGATGGGTAAAACTTCAAGAAAATCAGATTCAGTTACCGCAGCAAGCGCCTGGCCGGTACCTGCCACAACACCCAGCAACGAAAACACCCATCCCAACCCACCTAACAAAAATAGGGGCGTGCTGTTTTCTGCCTGTCGACGTGCGTTGTGCACTGTCTCTCCCCCTGCCTCTGCCAGGCCTTCTACATGCTGGCGTTGCGGACCGCGTTTAAGGACATCCGGAAATCAAAAAGGAATGTCATCATCCATGTCGTCGAACCCGCTACTGGCCGGGCGTGGCGCAGGTGCTGCAGGCTTGCTCGGCTGGCTACGCTGCGGCGGGGGCGACTGGTCGTAGCCACCCTCATCCATGTCGGCCATGCCGCCGCCACCCTTGCTACCCAGCATTTGCATGCGATCACCGCGGATTTCAGTGGCGTATTTTTCGACGCCGTCCTTGTCGGTGTATTTACGGGTTTTAAGCGAACCCTCGATGTAAACCTGGCTGCCCTTCTTCAGGTACTGCCCGCACACTTCGGCGGTGCGGTCAAAGAAGCTGACGCGATGCCATTCGGTCGATTCGACCATCTGGCCCGACTTGTCCTTGTATTTGTCGGTGGTGGCGATGGCCAGATTGGCGACAGCACTGCCACTCGGCAAATAACGCATTTCGGGGTCGCGCCCCAGGTTGCCGACCAGAATGACTTTGTTGACGGATGCCATGTTTTTCCCCGGATTGATGTTGAATGACTTGATTTTGTCGTAATGCTGATTCTATCAGCACAGCCCATCGGACCAAACGCTCAGATCGCCACCGATTGCAACAGGCTGCGCGCACCGGCCTCGTCCCAGCCTTTGATGCTGACCTTGAGCATGGCCACCCCTTCTTCGGCGAGCACCACCGCCTCGACTACCCCCGCCACGCCGGCCAACTGCAGCTTCAGCAAAGCCGCCTGATCTTCCGGCATCACGCCCACATTAAACATCCGGGTCTTGACCGCAGGAGGCGGTGTCATCGATAGCGTAGCCAGCAGCCAGATCGCCATCAGCACCCCACAGAAGACAAACACCACGTGGAAACCATAGTGCTGGGCCAACCAGCCGCCAACCACGCCGCCGAAGAACATACCCAAGGCCTGCGCGGTGTTGTATACGCCCATTGCAGTGCCCTTGGCCGACGCCGGGGCCATTTTTGAAATCAGTGAAGGCAAGCTCGCTTCGAGCAGATTGAACGCAACGAAATAGAAAAACAGCGCCCAGACGATACCCCAGAAGGAGCCAATGCCCACCGCCAATCCCATCTGGGCCAACAGCATCAAGGCCACTGCGCCCACGAACACGGGCTTCATCTGGCCGCGCTTTTCGCCATAAATAATGGCGGGCACCATCAACAAAAACGAGCCCAGCAGCACCGGCAGGTACACCGCCCAGTGATGGTCGACGGCCAGGCCGCTGTTTTTGAGCGCCACCGGCACCACCACGAACATCGCCATTTGCGCGGCATGCAGCGCAAATATTCCAAAGTCCAGGCGGAGTAGCTGACCATTTTTCAGTACGTCTTTAAGCCGCGCCGGGTTGGCCTGGGCGTCCGCGTGGTAATGGCTGTTCGCGGGATCGGGCACCCACACCTTCACCACCCAGATGGCAACCAGCGCAAGAATGCCGGTCAGCGCAAATATCCCGGGAACGCCAATTACGCGATTGAGCGCCGGCCCGGCCACCAGCGATACGGCAAACGTCACGCCGATAGACGAGCCGATAATTGCCATCGCCTTGGTGCGGTGTTCTTCGCGGGTGAGGTCGGCCAGCATGGCGGTGACCGCAGCAGATACGGCACCGGCACCTTGCAGCGCACGGCCGAAAATCGTCCAGTAGATATCAGTGGCCGTGGCCGCCACAAAACTGCCGAGGGCAAACACGATAAGGCCAAAGATGATGACTTTTTTGCGGCCGATGCGGTCGGACATCATGCCGAAGGGAAGCATGAAAATGGCCTGGGTCAGGCCATACATGCCAAGCGCGAGACCGACCAGGGTGTGGCTGTTGCCGCCAGGCAAGTGTTCTGCATACAGCGCAAACACCGGCAGGATCAGAAACATGCCCAGCATGCGCAGGCCAAAAATCGCCGCCAAGCCCGATGTGGCGCGCTTTTCTGCGCGGGTCATGCTTTCGGACGAGTCGATTTGAGCCACTGCAAAGTTCGGCGGATGCGGGAAGTCCGTTATATTAGCAGGTTGCGAATCACGCCCTAGCTGTCAAACAATGGAATTTATCCGCATCCGTGGCGCCCGCACCCACAACCTGAAAAACATCAACCTCGACCTGCCGCGCAACAAGCTGGTGGTGATTACGGGGTTGTCGGGTTCAGGCAAATCGTCGCTGGCATTCGATACGCTCTACGCTGAAGGCCAGCGCCGCTACGTCGAATCGCTGTCGGCTTACGCGCGGCAATTTCTGCAATTGATGGAAAAACCCGACGTCGATCTGATCGAAGGTTTGAGCCCAGCGATTTCCATCGAGCAGAAAGCCACCAGCCACAATCCGCGCTCGACCGTCGGCACTGTCACCGAGATCCACGATTACCTGCGCCTGTTGTATGCCCGCGTCGGCGATCCACGCTGCCCGGAACACGGCATCACGCTCGCCGCGCAGACGGTGTCGCAAATGGTCGATGCGGTACTGGCGCTGCCGGAAGACACCAAGCTGATGATCATGGCGCCGCTGCTGGTGGGCCGCAAAGGCGAAAACCTTGATCTGTTTGCCGAACTGCGCGCGCAGGGTTTCGTGCGGGTGCGGGTCGATGGCAAGGTCTGTGAAATCGACGCGGTTCCCAAACTCGACAAGAACAAAAAGCACACCATTGAAGTGGTGGTGGACCGCCTGAAAGTGCGCGCCGATGCCAAGCAGCGCCTGGCCGAAAGCTTCGAAACGGCGCTGCGCCATGCCGATGGTCGTGCGCTGGCCGTGGAAATGGATACAGGCAAGGAGCACCTGTTTTCCGCCAAATTTGCCTGCCCGATTTGCAGCTACGCGCTCCCTGAGCTCGAGCCGCGTCTGTTCTCGTTCAATAATCCAATGGGCGCCTGCACCACCTGCGACGGTCTCGGCCAGATTACCTTTTTCGACCCGGCACGCGTGGTCGCCTTCCCGCATTTGTCGCTGGCTTCCGGCGCAATCAAGGGCTGGGACAAGCGCAACCAGTTCTTCTACATGATGCTGCAAAGCCTGGCTATGCATTACGGCTTCGACCTCGAAACACCCTGGGAATCGCTGCCGGAACGGATTCACGATGTGCTACTCAACGGCAGTGGCAAGGAATCGATCGCGTTTCAAACGCTGGCGCCGCGCGGCGGCTACACCGCCAAAAGCTACCCGTTCGAAGGCGTGCTCGCCAGCATGCAGCGCCGCTACCACGAGTCCGAGTCGATGGCGGTGCGCGAGGAACTCGCCAAGTATCAGAACAACAAGGCCTGCCCCGCCTGCAAGGGCACCCGGCTGCGAGAAGAAGCGCGCCATGTGATGGTCGGCGATGTGCCGATTTTCGAAGTCAGCGCGATGCCGCTGAAGCAGGTGCTGGCGTTCTTCAAAGAACTGACGCTCGACGGCCACCGCGCGCAGATTGCCGACAAGATCGTCAACGAAATCATTGCCCGCGTCGGTTTTCTGAATAACGTCGGACTCGATTATCTGTCGCTCGACCGTTCCGCCGACACCTTGTCGGGCGGCGAGGCGCAGCGCATCCGGCTGGCGTCGCAGATCGGTTCCGGCCTCACCGGCGTGATGTATGTGCTGGACGAGCCGTCGATCGGTCTGCACCAGCGCGACAACGACCGTCTGCTGGCGACGCTCAAGCACCTGCGTGACATTGGCAACTCGGTGCTGGTGGTCGAGCACGACGAGGACGCGATCCGCGCCGCCGATTACGTGGTCGACATGGGTCCGGGCGCGGGCGTGCACGGCGGCGAGATTGTGGCTGAAGGCACGCCGGAAGAAATCCGCATGAGCCCCGACTCGCTTACCGGCCAGTATCTGTCCGGCCGGCGCTCGATTGCCATCCCCAAAAAACGCCGCGCGCCGGACCCCGAACGACAGTTGGTGGTGACCCGCGCCAGCGGCAACAACCTCAAGAGCGTGACGCTGAATCTGCCGCTCGGGCTGTTCGTTTGCGTCACCGGCGTGTCGGGATCGGGCAAGTCCACGCTGATCAACGACACTCTGTACGCCGCGGTCGCCCGCCATCTGTATGGCTCGTCCGCCGAGCCCGCGCCGCACGGCGAGATCCACGGCCTGGAATTTTTCGACAAGGTGATCAACGTCGATCAATCGCCGATTGGCCGCACCCCGCGCTCCAACCCGGCAACCTACACCGGTCTGTTCACCCCGATCCGCGAACTTTTCGCCGGCGTGCCCGAAGCGCGCGTACGCGGCTATGGCCCGGGACGCTTCTCGTTCAACGTCAAGGGCGGACGTTGTGAAGCGTGCCAGGGCGACGGCGTGATCAAGGTCGAGATGCATTTTCTGCCCGACATTTATGTGCCGTGCGATGTCTGCCACAGTGCGCGCTACAACCGCGAAACACTGGAAGTGCATTACAAGGGCAAGACCATCCGCGACGTGCTGGAAATGACCATCGAGACCGCGGCCGAGTTCTTCGACGCCGTCCCGGTTGTCAAACGCAAACTGCAAACCCTGACGGATGTCGGACTGGGCTATATTCGCCTCGGCCAATCGGCCACCACGCTGTCGGGCGGTGAGGCGCAACGGGTCAAGCTGTCGCTCGAACTGTCCAAGCGCGACACCGGCCGCACGCTGTACATCCTCGACGAACCGACCACCGGCCTGCATTTCGCCGACATCGATCTGCTGCTGAAAGTGTTGCAACGTCTGACCGATTCCGGCAACAGCGTGGTCGTGATCGAACACAATCTCGACGTCATCAAAACCGCCGACTGGCTGATCGACCTCGGCCCCGAAGGCGGCGCCGGCGGCGGGCTGATCATCGCCGAAGGCACGCCCGAAGCGGTGGCCGACAATCCGGCCAGCGATACCGGCAAGTACCTGCAACCGGTGCTGGCTAGACACTGATGGCCGAACCCATCCGCCTGTCCAAACTGATGTCCCAGCGCGGGCTCTGCTCGCGGCGCGAAGCTGACAGCTACATCGAACGCGGACTGGTGTTTGTCGACGGCACCCGGGTGAGCGAACTCGGCACCAAGGTGGACCCGAACTGCGTGATCCGGCTAGACCAGGCGGCCAGCCAGCAGCAACAGCAACGCGTCACCCTGTTACTGAACAAGCCCATCGGCTATGTGTCGAGCCAGCCGGAGCCCGGTTATCAGCCCGCCGTGGTACTGATCCGCGCAGATACGCAATGGCAAGATGGCCGCGCAGGCCTGTCGCTGCATCCCATGCATTTGAAAGGTCTGGCGCCAGCAGGCCGGCTCGATATCGATTCGACCGGCCTCTTGGTACTGACGCAAGACGGTCGCATCGCCAAGCAGCTGATCGGCGAGAACTCCGATATTGAGAAAGAATATCTGGTACGCGTCGACGGACGCCTCGATGAAGCAGGTCTCGCGCTGCTCAACCACGGCCTCTCGCTGGATGGCCGAAAACTGCGGCCGGCCAGGGTCAGCTGGCAAAATGCCGACCAATTGCGCTTCATATTAAAAGAAGGCCGCAAGCGCCAAATCCGCCGCATGTGCGAACTGGTGGGACTCAAGGTGGAGGGGCTTAAGCGCGTACGCATCGGCCATATACGGCTGGGCGATCTGCCGCCGGGGCAATGGCGCGTCATGCACCCGGACGAAGGCTTCTAAGCCTGAGTATGTAAAAATTCCTGCTTAGGGTTGTTCTCAAAGAGTTTTGGGGCTATTAATAAGCGTTACGGGTTAGCAAACTCGTAGACTTTTATTACGTTTGATCACTATCAGGGAGATACTTAGCCATGCAATCCAAACTACTCATCGCACTTTTCGCTGCCCTCGCACTGACCGCTTGCCAAAAAGCAGAAGAAGCGGCAGCCCCCGCCATGGAACAGGCGAAGGAAGCCGCAGGCGCTGCTGCGGATTCTGCCGCCGACGCTGCAGGTTCTGCAGCTGATGCGGCCGGTGCCTCTGCCGAAGCAGCAGGTGCTGCTGCCGCTGCAACCGGTGATGCCTCCATGGATGCGGCTGCCAAAGCTGCTCAGGACACCGCTAACGCAGCGCAGGGTGTGGCCGACAAAGCCAAAGACGCCGCCAAGTAAGCGAGGATTCCGTTCCCGGCAGCGCAAACGGCCAGGTTCTCCTGGCCGTTTTTTATTGGCCCATGAAAAACAGCAGCTTCTATCAATGCCCCGGATTCAGCCGGGGTTGAGTGTGGCTGCAGGTCGGCCAAAAATCTGTCCAGACAGCTACGAACCTGCTGATGTTGACGACACCGGTTGCGCGGGACGAAAAAACCGCCTGCTCCATCCGATCATGTCATCCACATAAGAGAACACGACCGGGATGACCAGCAGACTCAGGAAAGTTGACGTGATCAGACCGCCTATGACGACGATGGCCATCGGCGCACGGAAGCTCGGGTCGGTACCCATGCCAATGGCGATGGGCAACATGCCGGCGCCCATTGCCACGGTCGTCATCACGATCGGCCGGGCGCGTTTGCGGCAGGCGTCCAGCAGGGCATCCCAGCGGTTCAGACCATGGTCACGGCGCGCCAGGATGACATAGTCGATCAGCAGGATGGAATTCTTGGTGGCGATCCCCATCAGCATGACCAGCCCGATCATCGACGGCATCGACAGCGCGGTATGGCTGATGAACAGCGCCAGGAAGGCCCCCGGGATCGACAACACCAGCGCAGCCAGAACGGTCACCGGCTGCACGAAGCCCTTGAACAGCAGCACCAGCACGATGTAAATGCACAGCACGCCGGTCAGCATCGCCAGGCCAAAGCTCGCGAACAATTCGTTCATCGACTCGGCATCGCCGATCGCAGTCTGCGTCACGCCGGGCGGCAGGTTTTTAATACTGGGCAGGGCCAAGGCCTGGCTTTCCACCCACCCCAGCGGCTGCTGGTTCAGCTCGATCTCGAAGTTGACGTTGCGCTGCCGGTCATAGCGGTCGATCTCGGCCGGGCCACTGTCGAAGCTGAGCGAGGCGACATTGCCGATCATCACCGGGCCGTGCTTGCCGGGGACGGTCATGCGCGCAAGCAACGCCATGTCCTGACGCGCGCCAAGCGGCAGCTTGACGACGATGGGCACCTGCCGCTGCGACAGATTGAGTTTGGCCAGGCCCTGGTCATAGTCGCCCGCCGTGGCGATGCGCAGCGTGTCGGCAATCGCGGCCGAGGTGACGCCAAGGCTCGCGGCCTTGGCGAAATCGGGACGCACGACAAGCTCGGGGCGCACCAGGCTAGCGCTGGTGGTGACGTTGCCAATGCCGGGAATCGTGCGCAGCTCACGCTCCAGCTTTTTCGCATGTTCAGCCAGCGCCTGGCCGTCTTCGCTCGCCAGCACCAGCACATATTTTTCGTTGGAGCCGCCAAATCCCACGCTGATCCGCGCGCCGGGGAGCGCAGTCAACGCTTCGCGCAATTCGCGCTCAACGGCCTGTTTCCTGATGCCGCCGCGTTGCGAACGCGGGGTCATGTTGATCGTCAGGGTCGCCTTGCGCACCTCGGCCGCGCCGCGCGGCGTGAATGGATCCGAGCCCGCGGCGCCGCCGCCGACTGCCGTATACACCATTTTCACGTGCGGATTTTTTTGCACGATTGCGCGCGCCTGTTCGGCCGCAGCCAGCGTTTCCGCGTAGGTGCTGCCCGGCGGCAGCGACAGGTACACCTGGGTTTGCGACAGGTCGTCCGGCGGAATGAATCCGGTGGGCAGCAGCGGCACCAGCGCGAAGGAACCGAAAAAGAACCCGGCTGCCGCAAGTGCAGTAATCACGCGGTGCTTCAGGCACCACGCCGCCCACCGCAGGTAGAATCCCATCCAGAACGGCTCGGCATGAGTCTGTTTCGGTGGCTTCAGAAAATAGGCTGCCATCATCGGCGTGAGCATGCGCGCCACCACCAGCGAGAAGAACACCGCGATCGCCGCGGTCCAGCCAAACTGCACAAAGAACTTGCCCGCCACGCCGCTCATGAATGCGGTGGGCAGAAACACCGCGATCAACGTGAAGGTGGTGGCGATCACCGCCATGCCGATCTCGTCGGCGGCTTCCATGGCTGCCTGGTAGGGCGTTTTGCCCATGCGCAGATGGCGCATGATGTTCTCGATCTCGACGATGGCATCGTCCACCAGCACGCCGACCACCAGCGACTGCGAAAGCAGGGTGACGACATTGAGCGTGAAGCCCATCAGGTGCATCACGGCAAAGGCCGGAATCATCGACAGCGGCAACGCAGTGGCGGAAACCAGCGTGGCGCGCCAGTCGCGCAGAAACAGCCACACCACAATCACCGCGAGAATGGCGCCTTCGAACAGCAGCGCCATCGAGCCATCGAAGTTTTCCTGCACCGGGTCGACAAAGTTGAAGGCTTCGGTGACGGTGATGTCCGGGTGGGCGGCTTTGAGCCGGGCCAGTTCGGCGCGCACCCCGTCGGCCACCTCGATTTCGCCCGCGCCGCGGCTGCGCGTGATCTCGAAACCCACCACCGGCTTGCCGTTGAGCAGCGCCGCCGAGCGCCGTTCGGCCACGGTGTCGGTGACGCTGGCCACCTGGTCGAGCCGCACCTGCCGACCGTCGGACAGCACGATGTCCATGCGCGCCAGTTCGCCGGCCGACTGCACCGTGGCCAGGGTGCGCACCGACTGTTCCGCCCCGCCCACGTCGGCGCGGCCGCCGGAGGCTTCCTGCTGGATCTGCCGCAACTGGCGCGAGATGTCGGCGGCGCTTGCGTTGAGCGCCAGCAGCCGCGCCGGGTCGAGTTCCACCCGCACTTCGCGGCTGACGCCGCCCACGCGCGCCACCGCGCCCACGCCGCGCACGCTGAGCAGACGTTTGGTGACGGCGTTATCGACAAACCACGACAATGCCTCGTCGTCCATCCGGCTGGATGCGACGGTATACGTCAGGATCGGCGATCCGGCCAGGTTCGCTTTCGAAATCACGGGATCGCGCAGATCGCCCGGCAGATCGGCGCGGATGCGCGACACCGCATCGCGCACATCGTCCACCGCTTCCTGCGTGGGTTTTTCCAGGCGGAATTCGATGGTGACGGTGGCGGTGCCGTCCTGCACCTTGGTGTAAATGTGCTTGATGCCTTGCAAGGTGGCGACGGCGTTCTCGATCTTGCGCGCGACCTCCGTTTCCATCTGTGCCGGCGCCGCGCCCGGCAACGTGGCAGACACCGTCACCGTCGGCAAATCGATATCCGGGAACTGCTGGATTTTCATCGCCTTGAACGCCATCAAGCCTGCCAGCGTCAGCATGACGAACAGCAGCACAGCCGGAATCGGGTTTTTGATCGACCAGGAAGAGACGTTCATGGCAGGGTTTCCGTTTATGGTTGCTTGCTTGCGGTCGCCGGCGCGTCCACCACCCGCACCCGATCGCCATCAGCCAAAAAACCGGCGCCGCTGGCCACCACGCGTGCATCTGCTGCGATGCCACCGATAATCTCGATTTGATTGCCCTTCCGCTGCCCCACCGCCACCTTGGTCTGCGCGACTTTGTTCTGGTCATCGAGCCGGAACACATATGTGAATCCGTCGCGTAACAGCACAGCGGACTGCGGCAAGCTCAGGGCGCGCGCGCGTCCCAGTTCAAACTCGCCGCGGGCGAAGGTGCCGGCCCGCAAGCTGCTGCCGGTCTCGGCAACCGGCAGGTCGACATACACCAGACCGTTGAGCGTCTGCGGGTCCACGGTGGGCGCGACCATGCGCACGCGGCCCTGAACGCGTGCGCCGTTGGGCGCGGTCAGCGTGGCCGCGACGCCCGGTTTCAGCTTGCCCAGATCGGCTGCGCTCACTTCGGCGCGCCATTCGAGGCGGCTGCCACGAATCAGCCGGAAGAGTTCCTGCCCGGGCTGCGTCATCGAACCGACCGTGGCGGTGCGCGCAGAAATCACCCCGTCATCGGGCGCGCGCACGGCCGTTTGTGCCAGACGCAGTTGCTCGGCCTGCATTCTGGCGCGTGCGGCGTTCAAGCGGGCAAGCGCGGTCTTCTCGGCCGTCAGGTACTGGTTGATACTCTGCGCGCTGAGGAAACCGGTGGCCTGGAACTGGCGTGCGCGGTCGCCGTTGGCACGGGCCTCGGCCAGCATCGCCTCGGCCTCGGCAACCGCAGCCCTGGACTCCGACAACGTGGCGTCCACGCTGTCATTGGAAATGCGTGCCAGTACCTGGCCTTGCTGCACCCTGTCGCCCACATTCACCCGCACCTCGGTCAGCCGGAGATTGCTGATTTCGGCGCCAATCACCGCTTCCTGCCAGGCGGCGATATTGCCACTGGCCGTCAGCACCTGCGGCCACTCGACCCACAGCGGCGCGATGGCCGTGACGGTCAGCGCGGGTTTCGCACCCGCTGTTTTCTTTTCGCCGTCTGCAACGGCCGGCTCTTGACTGATCCCGCCATCCCCGGAGTCTTGAGCAATCCTCCAGATAGCTACAACGCCCAGCACGAGGACAGTCACAAGAAGCAGGCGTTTAAGCTTGGAGGAAAAGGGGGGTACGGAGAAAGTCATCGCTCGACCTTGATATTCGTTGTTCAACACGGCTGGGATGAGCCGCCGACAGCCCCAATAGACCCTGTCCGCGTTGTGATGTTCAATTGAACATTTTTCATCCCGGGCTGATTATAGGCAAACACAACTCCTCGGCGCAGACTTCGTCGAATTCACGCTTCAAATTACAGGCCACTACAATTCAGCATCCTGTTTCCCGGCTCAACCAGATGAATCCGCCTACCCTGTTGCGGGAGTCCTTCAGCGCCGCAGTCGCCGCCGCCGACCCGGCGCGCGTCCTGCCGCCACATCTGCCGGCCCCGCCGCGCGGCCGCACCCTGGTCGTAGGCGGTGGCAAGGCCGCCGCAAGCATGGCGGCGGCCGTAGAGGCGCACTGGCCGGCGGATGCGCCACTATCCGGCCTGGTCGTCACGCGCTACCAGCACAGCCTGCCCACGCACCGAATCGAAGTGATCGAGGCCAGCCATCCGCTGCCAGATGGACGCGGCGAAGCCGCAGCCTTGCGGATGCTGGCGATGGCCGCCCAGCTGAAAGAGGACGATCTGCTGCTGGCGCTGATTTCGGGCGGCGGCTCCAGCCTGCTCGCCGCACCGGTCGAGGACATTACCCTGAAGGAGCTGCGTCAGGTCACCAAAGCCCTGCTGCACGCCGGAGCTACCATCCAGGACATCAATACGGTGCGCAAGCACCTGATGCAATTGTCGGGCGGACGCCTGGCGCAAGCCGCACAACATGCTCAAGGACGAACCTTAATCATTTCCGATGTCGTCGGCGATGATCCCACCCATATTGCATCTGGCCCCTGCGCACCTGATCCGACCACCTGCGCTGATGCACTCGATCGGCTGAAGCACTTCGGCATTCCACTTCCCGCAGGCATCCAGCATTACCTCGATGCCTGCATCAATGGTCATCGATCAGACACGCCCAAACCAGGCGACACTTGTTTCGCGCGAATGGAAAATCGCATCATTGCCACCGCTCACAACAGCCTCAGCGCTGCTTGTCAGGTCTTTGAGCAGCACGGTATCCGGGCATTGCTACTTTCAGAGCGCATCAGCGGAGACGCCCAAGCCATCGCGCAGCAACATGCCGCCCTTGTCCGGGCCTGCACATCCAGCCAGCCACTGGCATTGATCACCGGTGGTGAAACCACGGTGGCCCTATCGTCACCGCATGGTCGTGGCGGGCGCAATACCGAATACTTGCTGGCACTATCCATGGCGATGCAAGGTGTCCCTGCCTGGGCCATTGCGTGCGATACGGATGGAATAGATGGCAGCGAAGACAACGCTGGCGCCATCATGACACCCGATACGTTGATCCGCGCGCAGGCTCAAGGCTTACGTGCATCCGACTATCTCGACAGACACGACAGTTATGGGTTTTTCTCGCACCTAGGTGATCTGGTGCAAACGGGCCCGACGCGCACCAACGTGAATGATTATCGGGCCGTGTTGATAGGGTTGAATTGAAATTACTGCTAGTGAAACGTTGTAGTTGAGTCTTGCACTTGAACCACATCGCCCACTTTCAAACCAAAAGATGTGGCTGCATTGCCCCGGTTGACGGCGAGCTCCAGCAATCCGACGCTGTTGTTGAACCAGAAGCCTTCACCCTTGCTTACGAAACCGAAACTTTCGCTATATTTGAACAACTGACCGGCCGCACTTACTTGCGCATGCTTGGGGACATTCCGAACACCCACCCAGGCATTACCAAAGTGATCGATGTAAATGACACGCGACAATTCTCCTGCATCGAACTCCACTTCAAGCTTATCCATTTGCGACAACTTGGATTCAGGGAATTCACCACGTGCAATTTCAGCCGCAATCACCGCAAACATATCGCGGCCGTGAAAGGTCGGGCTCAGGTCTTCAGGCTGCCAGGTGATACGCCAAAGCCTGGTGTCGGTATTCCGGGCGGCCACAAGCGACAGCAATCCATTGTCCGGCCCGACGTACCAGCGACCACCCGCCATCACTACAACACCGTCACGCGGGGTGCCCACGCCGGGATCTACAACGGCAAGAAACACACTCCCAGACTGGAAACCTGCAGCAAACGCAGCCAATAAATGCGCTCCTGCATGGGAATTGTAGTCAGGCACCTCATGTAACAAATCCACCACGATCTGATCAGGCGCGAACTCGGCCAGCCGTGCCTTGATCTGCCCAACATAGGGGTCGCGAATGCCAAAATCAGTAAAAAGAATAATCACGCGCATTCCTCATGGAAAATCTTGAAAGGACTATGCCTGACTGAAGCAATGCGAAGCAAGTAGATGGCTACGACTCCAAATAAAGCAGACTCTAAATTTCGCTTGCGACGGGCAAGAAAAAGCCGGGTATCCCCGGCTGTTTCTAACGTTGAAGCACGATAATTTATTCGGCTTCTACTGCTACCGTATCGGTATCCGGACGGTCAACCAATTCAACCAAAGCCATTGGTGCATTGTCGCCGTTACGGAAACCATACTTAAGAATGCGCAAGTAACCACCCGGGCGAGTCTTGTAACGGGGACCAAGTTCGGCAAACAGTTTGCCGACGATTTCACGGTCACGCAGGCGATCAAATGCCAAACGATGATTTGCCAGTGAAGGTACTTTGCCCAAAGTAATCAGCGGCTCCACAAAGCGGCGCAAATCTTTGGCTTTTGGCAACGTCGTCTTGATAACTTCGTGTCTAAGCAAGGATACGGTCATGTTACGAAACATGGCCAGGCGATGACTGGTGGTGCGATTGAGTTTACGGTTTGACTGACGATGACGCATGGCAACTTCCTTTCGATTTGTATTCTTGGGCTAGGCCACCTGCCAAGGTGGCCCGCACTTTATTTTGGTTGTGTAATTAAATAATTCAGGGGCGTTCAAGACCAGCCGGGGGCCAGTTCTCGAGTTTCATGCCCAAAGAAAGACTCTTGGAGGCAAGCACATCCTTGATTTCATTCAGCGACTTACGACCCAAATTAGGGGTACGCAGCAATTCGGACTCGGAACGCTGAATCAGATCGCCAATGAAATAGATGTTTTCCGCTTTCAGGCAATTGGCCGAACGCACGGTCAATTCCAGATCATCAACCGGACGCAACAGCATCGGATCAACCTGCGGCGAACGTGGGGTCTCGGATTCAGCAGGTGTGCCTTCCAGATCAGCAAAGACGGACAACTGATTCACCAGAATGCGTGCAGCCGTACGAACAGCTTCTTCGGGCTCAACCACGCCGTTGGTTTCGATATCGATAACCAGACGATCGAGGTCGGTGCGCTGCTCGACACGAGCACTTTCAACCGAATAAGAAACACGACGAACCGGGCTGAATGACGCATCAACCAGGATCGAACCCACTGTGCGGGTTTCTTCCGAAACTTTACGCATCGTTGCAGGCTGGTAACCACGGCCACTCTCGACCTTGATTTCCATGTCGAGCTTGCCACCCTTGGTCAGATGAGCAATCACATGATCCGGGTTCAGAATTTCGATGTCATGGCCAACTTCAATATCGCCAGCAGTTACAACACCTTCGCCGGATTTTGAAACTTTCAAAATAGCTTCGGACTTGCCGTGCATCTTGAAGGCAATGCCTTTGAGATTCAACAGAATGTCAACGACGTCTTCCTGCACGCCTTCGATCGTCGAATACTCGTGCACGACGCCGCTAATGGTGACTTCGGTAGGCGCGTAGCCCACCATCGAAGACAATAAAATACGACGTAGCGCATTGCCGAGCGTATGGCCGTAACCACGCTCGAAAGGCTCCATAATAACTTTGGCAGACAGCGGAGAGGCGCGGTCGACCTCCACAATTCGCGGCTTGAGAAATTCAGTAGCGCTTTGCATAGAGTGCTTTTCCTTAAGACACGGTCACAACGACCCAGCCAGCTTATTTAGAGTAGAGCTCGACGACCAGCGATTCATTGATCGTTGACGGCAGTTCTGAGCGTAGCGGAGCAGCCTTGTAAGTCCCCTTGAAAGCCTTGGTATCAACCTCGACCCACTCAGGATAACCACGTGCTGCAGCCGCTTCAGACGCCGCTTTGACCCGCAGATGCAACTTGGCTTTCTCAGCCACTTCAACCACGTCGCCAGCACGAACTTGATACGACGGAATGTTGACGCGACGACCGTTCACCATGATTCCGTTGTGGCGCAGCACTTGACGCGCTTCTGTACGCGAAGCACCGAAACCCATGCGGTAACAAACGGAGTCGAGTCGGGACTCAAGAATGGACAGCAGGTTTTCACCGGTCACACCCTTGCGGCTGTCAGCTTTCTTATAAGTCAGGCGGAACTGGCCTTCCAAAACGCCATAGATACGGCGAATCTTTTGCTTTTCACGGAGTTGCACGCCATAACCGGACAAACGCGCACCACTTTTCTGGCCATGTTGACCAGGCGCATAGGGACGACGCTCAATTGCACATTTGTCGGTGAAACATTTTTCGCCCTTAAGAAAGAGCTTCTCGCCTTCACGGCGACACTGACGGCACTTGGGATCAAGATTACGAGCCATGATTTACCCTTGGATTAGATACGACGCTTTTTGGAGGGACGGCAACCGTTGTGCGGAATCGGGGTAACATCAGAGATCGAAAGGATCTTGAATCCCAGCGCGTTAAGCGCTCGCACAGTGGAATCGCGGCCTGGACCAGGGCCCTTGATCCGCACTTCCAGGTTTTTGACACCGCATTCCTGCGCCATCTTGCCTGCATTTTCAGCTGCAACCTGCGCAGCAAACGGTGTGGATTTACGCGAGCCTTTAAAGCCTGCCCCACCCGCTGTCGCCCATGACAGAGCGTTACCCTGACGATCAGTGATCGTCACGATAGTGTTATTAAAAGAAGCATGAATGTGCGCAATTCCTTCTGCGACATTCTTCTTAACCTTTTTGCGCACGCGCGTAGCTGGTTTCGTTGCCATGGTTAACCTTTATTTCCTGATGGCCTTGCGCGGGCCCTTACGAGTACGCGCATTGGTACGTGTACGTTGACCACGCGTTGGCAAACCCTTGCGATGACGGAAGCCGCGATAGCAGCCCAAATCCATCAAACGCTTGATGTTCATGGTAATCTCACGGCGAAGGTCACCCTCGACCGTGAACTGAGCCACACCCTCGCGCAAGCGCTCCATTTCGGGCTCGGACAGATCCTTGATCTTCGCTGCATGGGCGATGCCCGCTGCTTCGCAGATCTTGCCGGACGTAGTCCTGCCGATACCAAATATGGCGGTTAACGCGATAACCGTGTGTTGATGATTCGGGATATTAACCCCAGCAATACGAGCCATTTACCGAGCTCCGAACGCAAAACAAAACATTATAACACGCCTACCGAATTACTGGCAGACTCGAATTCAACCTTGGTGTGCAGCACAAGTTAACCTTGACGTTGCTTATGGCGTGGATCATCACAGATCACGCGTACAACACCCTTGCGACGCACAACTTTGCATTTACGACACATTTTTTTGACAGAAGCTTGCACTCTCATGTTTCTCTCCATTCGCCCGGTAGCACGCCACCGATAAAAATTACTTTGCTCGGAAGACGATCCGGGCTTTAGTTAAATCATAAGGCGTCAGCTCAACTGTCACCTTGTCCCCAGGCAGAATCCGAATATAGTGCATTCGCATTTTCCCGGAGATATGACCCAATAAAATATGGTCATTTTCCAACTTGATTCTAAATGTTGCATTGGGCAGGTTTTCAAGCACTTCACCCTGCATCTGGATGACGTCCTCTTTAGACATTAGCGCCCAGCCAAACCATTTTTAAAGTTAGCTTTCTTCAACATGCCCTCGTACTGATGGGACATTGCATAAGCCTGTACCTGCGCCATAAAGTCCATAGTCACAACCACAATAATCAACAGCGATGTACCACCAAAATAGAACGGTACATTCCACTTCAAAATCAAAAACTCAGGCAGCAAACACACTAATGTTATGTAGATCGCTCCAACCAGTGTCAGCCGAGTCAATATCTTATCAATGTAGCGAGCGGTCTGTTCACCCGGACGAATACCCGGAACAAAGGCGCCGCTTTTCTTCAGATTATCTGCAGTTTCCTTGGGGTTGAACACCAGGGCCGTGTAGAAAAAACAAAAGAAGATGATCGCTAACGCATAAAACAGAACATAAACAGGTTGACCGGGCGACAACGTTGCGCCAATGTCTTTGAGCCAGCTCATTCCGCTCCCACTTCCAAACCAACCGGCCAGGGTAGCGGGGAATAAAATAATGCTCGAGGCGAAAATCGGAGGAATCACGCCAGCCATATTCAATTTCAGGGGCAAGTGTGAGCTTTGCCCTCCAACGACCATCTTCCCGACCTGGCGCTTGGCATAATTCACCAGAATCTTGCGTTGACCACGTTCGACAAAAACAACCAACGCTGTAACCAATACCACCCCAACAAACAGCATCAGAATCAGCGGAATCGAGAAAGCTCCTGTACGTGTTAATTCAAGCGTGCCACCGATTGCATGTGGCAGGCCGGCCACGATGCCCGCGAAAATAATGATCGAGATACCATTTCCCAATCCACGTTCAGTGATCTGCTCACCCAACCACATCAAAAACATTGTTCCGGACGTCAACGTACATACTGCGATCAAACGAAAAGCCATGCCAGGATCCAGCACCAATCCCGACTGGGATTCGAGCGCTATTGAAATGCCCAAGGCCTGAAATACAGCCAGGAACAAGGTTCCATAACGCGTGTACTGTGTAATCTTGCGGCGCCCTGATTCACCCTCTTTTTTGAGTGCTTCAAGTTTGGGCGACACAGTCGTCATCAACTGCACGATGATAGACGCCGAAATATACGGCATGATCCCTAATGCAAACAGGCTGAAGCGAGAAAGCGCTCCGCCGGAGAACATGTTGAACATGCCTAAAATACCATTCGACTGTGACTTGAACAGTTGATCCAACACCAAGGGATCAATACCGGGCACCGGGATAAATGTCCCGATACGGTAGACAATCAAGGCACCAAGCAGAAATAGCAGCCGGCGCTTGAGATCACCAAATTTGTTCAAACCAGTTTTAGGCGTTGCCAAAGCGTGTTTCCTCGAAACTTACTCGGCGATGCTGCCGCCCGCTGCTTCAATAGCAGCGCGAGCACCCTTGGTTACAGCAATACCACGCAATTTGACCGGCTTGGTGATCTCACCTGCCAGGTAGATGCGCGCAGCGGTAACCGATCCCTTGATTACACCAGCCTGCTTCAGCACCAGCAAATCGATTTCGTCGACACTGATGGAAGCCAGCTCACTCACACGAACGCGCGCAGTGTCAGCTTTAGTTAGCGAGACAAAGCCACGTTTTGGCAAGCGGCGCTGCATAGGCATTTGACCGCCTTCAAAGCCGACTTTATGAAAGCCACCTGAACGCGATTTCTGACCCTTGTGACCACGACCAGCCGTCTTGCCCAGACCCGAACCGATTCCACGACCCAGACGACGCTTGTTTTTCTTGGCGCCGTCAGCCGGTTTAATAGTATTTAGTTCCATTTAAGCCTCGCACTTCACCAGATAGGCGACTTTGGTAATCATGCCGCGGTTTTCGGGTGTATCCAGCACTTCAACAGTTTGATGCATACGGCGCAGACCCAAGCCACGGACACATGCACGATGTGATTCTTTCGTGCCAATCAGACTTTTGACCTGCGTCACTTTGATTTTTTTGATCTCAGTCATGACTTATCCCGTGATGTCTTCAATAGACTTGCCGCGCTTGGCAGCAATTTCTGAAGGTGTTGACATCTTCAACAGGCCATCAATGGTTGCGCGAACGACGTTGTACGGGTTGGTGGAACCCAGGCATTTAGCCAGTACGTTCTGCACACCCATCACTTCGAACACAGCACGCATGGCACCACCGGCAATAATGCCTGTTCCTTCAGATGCCGGCTGAATCAAGACACGTGAAGCACCATGTTGGCCAACAACCGTGTGATGGAAAGTGCCGCTCTTCAGGTTGATCTTCACCAACTTGCGACGCGCTTCTTCCATGGCCTTCTGGACAGCAACCGGCACTTCACGGGACTTGCCCTTGCCCATGCCAATTCCACCATCGCCATCACCGACAACAGTCAGCGCTGCAAAACCCATGATTCGTCCACCTTTCACCACTTTGGTGACTCGGTTGATCGAAATCATCTTCTCGCGCAAGCCGTCGCCGCGCTCTTCGTTACTATTAGGTGCTGTACGGGCCATCTGATTTCTGCCTCGTTAAAATACCAAACCGCCTTCGCGGGCTGCTTCAGCCAGGGCTTTGACACGCCCATGGAACTTAAATCCAGCACGATCGAAGGCCACTTTTTCAATCCCCAAACCCTTGGCCTTTTCGGCCAAGCGCTTGCCTACAGCTGTAGCAGCGGCAACATTACCGCCGTTGGGAACCAGACTGCGCATCTCTTTGTCGTTGGTGGAGGCACTGGTAATAACCGTGCCACCATCCGCCGAAATGATCTGCGCATAGATATGCGTATTGGTGCGGAGTATTGCAAGGCGGATCGCCTTGACGGCCGCTATTTTGGCGCGGGTTTTGCGCGCTCTGC
Source organism: Thiobacillus sp. (assembly GCA_030679915.1). Lineage (GTDB taxonomy): Bacteria > Pseudomonadota > Gammaproteobacteria > Burkholderiales > Thiobacillaceae > Thiobacillus. The sequence goes on along the minus strand of JAUXRY010000035.1, from coordinate 7,928 downwards.
GAATCCGTGATTGCTTGGTGTTCATTATCTGTCCTTAAGCCTTACTTCTTCTTGGTCTCTTTCTTGATAACCACTTCGTCGCTATAACGAACCCCTTTGCCCTTGTAAGGCTCTGGCGGACGATACGCGCGCACATCAGCAGCCACCTGCCCAACGACCTGGCGATTAATACCCTTGATCACAATCTCAGTTTGAGTCGGGGTTTCCACTTTGATTCCTGCCGGCATTTGATGCACAACAGGATGGGAAAAGCCCAACGTCAAATTCAGCGCATCACCTTGAGCCTGCGCACGATAACCGACGCCGACCAGATTCAGCTTCTTCTCAAAGCCCTTAGAAACACCCTGGACCATGTTATTGACCAAAGCGCGCATTGTTCCGGCCATGGCGTTCGACTGGATACTTGTGCTGGTGGGCGCAAAAGTCAGCACACCATCTTTCAACGCAACCGACACGTCGCTAGACATTGCCTGATCAATGACGCCAAGTGGGCCCTTGACCGAAATTGCGCGACCAAGTGTCACTTCAACGCCTTGCGGTACAGTAATAGGATTTTTAGCTACGCGTGACATATTTTCTCCTTACCTTACGCAACGACGCACAGAACTTCACCGCCGACGCCTTTGGCGCGCGCATGGCGATCAGTCATGACACCACTGGAAGTGGAGACGATTGCAACACCCAAACCATTCATCACGCGCGGCAAGTCTTCTGCACCCTTATAAACACGCAGACCTGGCTTACTTACACGCTCTATGCGTTCAATAACCGGACGTCCTGCGTAATATTTAAGTTGCAATTCAAGCTCTGGCTTACCTGCTTCACCACGAATGGCAAAACCATCAATATAACCTTCGTCTTGCAACACTTTGGCAATAGCCACTTTGACCTTGGAAGAAGGCATCGTAACGATTACTTTTTCGACCGCTTGCGCATTGCGTATGCGGGTCAACATGTCCGCGATGGGATCACTCATACTCATATCGTCTACCCCTTACCAGCTTGCCTTGACGATGCCCGGGATTTCGCCCCGCATCGCATATTCACGCAGCTTGCTACGTCCCAAGCCAAACTTGCTAAACACGCCACGCGGACGACCGGTCAGTTGGCAGCGATTGCGCTGACGAACCGGACTGGAATCACGCGGAAGCTGCTGCAAGGCCAGGTAGGCCGCCATCCGATCTTCATCGGTGGCTTGTGAATTGCTGATTACCGCTTTGATTTCGGCACGCTTGGCAGCATATTTCTTCACCATGCGAGCACGTTTTACTTCACGATTAATCAAGGATAATTTGGCCATGCCTACCTCAATTCTTGAACGGGAAACGGAAGGCGGCAAGCAGAGCCCGCGCTTCATCATCAGTCTTGGCGGTGGTGGTGATCGTAATGTTCATACCACGAATCGCATCAATCTTGTCGTACTCGATTTCCGGGAAAATAATCTGTTCCTTGACACCCATGTTGTAGTTACCACGGCCATCAAAAGATTTTCCAGAAACACCCCGGAAGTCACGCACACGTGGCATAGCCACGGTTACCAAACGATCCAGGAATTCGTACATTTGCCCACGACGCAGCGTAACCATGCAGCCTACGGGATAGTTGTCACGAATCTTAAAGCCAGCAATCGACTTTTTCGACTTGGTCACGACTGGCTTCTGGCCTGCAATTTTCTGCATATCAGACACCGCATGATCCATGACCTTTTTATCGGCCACCGCCTCACCTACACCCATATTCAGAGTGATCTTCTGGATACGTGGAACTTCCATAACAGACTTGTAACCAAATTGTTCGACCAACTTGGGAACTACCGTCTCACGATATAAATCTTGAAAACGCGCCATGATTACCCCTGTGCGTCAACCATTTCGCCATTGGACTTGAATACACGCACTTTGCGGCTGTCCTCCAGCACCTTGGAACCAACTCGATCAGCCTTCTGAGTAGCCACATTAAATAATGCGACATTAGAAGCCTGGATCGGCATCTCTTTTTCGATAATTCCACCTTGAATATTGCGCATGGGATTGGGTTTCTGATGCTTCTTAACCCGATTCACGCCTTCAATAAGCAGGTGACCATCATCAAGCACACGCAGCACGGTGCCGCGCTTGCCCTTGTCTTTGCCGGTTAACACGATCACTTGATCGCTTTTACGAATACGTGCCATGATTACCTCTCACAGAACCTCGGGCGCAAGCGAGACGATCTTCATGAACTTCTCGTTACGCAACTCACGGGTAACCGGCCCGAAGATACGGGTGCCGATTGGCTCTAGTTTGTTATTAAGCAGCACAGCAGCGTTGCCATCAAAGCGCACCAGCGAACCATCAGGACGACGAACGCCCTTGGCGGTACGAACAACTACAGCATTGTAGATGTCGCCTTTTTTAACACGACCACGCGGCGCCGCATCCTTGATGGTGACCTTGATAATGTCGCCCACACTTGCATAACGGCGATGACTGCCGCCCAGCACTTTAATGCACATAACCGAGCGTGCACCAGTGTTGTCTGCTACGTCCAATACGGACTGCATCTGAATCATTTAATTATCTCCAACTTTATCCACCACGCTTTGATTGTGCCAAGCGGCGGCCAGTTTTGGATCCCGTTCGGGAGAAAACCCTGCAATCGCAGGATTACTTGAGTCGGCGAACCGGACTAAAACCAACCGGCTCACCAACCGGAAAACGCAGAACTATACTGAAACTTCAAGCATCATGCAAGCTTTAAACGCGAGCACGCTCAAGTAATTTGCTGACAGCCCAAGCCTTGGTACGCGACAACTTGCGCGACTCCTCGATCTGGACCATATCACCCTCGTGAAACTCGTTGTTTTCATCATGGGCATGATATTTCTTGGACAGGCGAATCACCTTACCAATCAATGGATGCTTGACACGACGCTCAACAAGCACGGTTACGGTCTTGTTCATCTTGTCACTGACGACGCGCCCGGTCAGGGTACGTACGGACTTAGTAATTTCAGTCATGCTTGACCCGCCTTTTCGCGCATTATGGTCTTAACTCGGGCAATATCGCGGCGAAGCTTGCCCAAATCTGCAGTTTTGGTTGACTGCTGAGTGGCCACCTGCATACGCAGCGCAAAGTGGGCACGCAACAGGGACTCAAGTTCCTGCTTTAATCCTGCGGCATCCTTGCCGCGCATATCTTTTGTATTCATCACTCAGCTCCCGATCATGCGGGTAACAAATGTCGTCGCAATCGGTAACTTGGCAGCAGCCAGGCGGAAAGCCTCACGTGCCAGTTCTTCGTTTACGCCATCCATTTCGTACAAAACCTTACCTGGCTGAATTTCAGCCACGTAATACTCGGGTGCACCCTTACCGTTACCCATGCGAACTTCTGCAGGTTTCCGTGAAATCGGCTTGTCCGGGAATATGCGAATCCAGATGCGTCCACCCCGTTTAATGTGACGGGTCATGGCACGACGTGCAGCTTCAATCTGGCGAGCGGTCAAACGACCCCGGCCGACAGCCTTCAGGCCAAAATCACCAAAGCTCACATCGGCACCGCGTGTAGCCAGACCCGTGTTACGGCCCTTCTGCTCCTTGCGGTATTTTCTTCTAGCTGGCTGCAGCATGTTTCACTCCTGGTTTCTTGCCGCGCTTTTCATGCTCGACTGCTGCGGGCTGTTCGCCACGTGTAAGCGCGTCGCCCTTATAGACCCACACTTTGATACCGATGATGCCATAAGTGGTTTTGGCTTCTGAGAAACCATAATCAATCTCAGCACGCAAGGTATGCAGTGGTACACGACCTTCGCGATACCACTCTTTACGAGCGATCTCGGCACCGTTCAAACGACCCGAGCTCATGATCTTGACGCCCAGTGCACCCAAACGCATAGCATTCTGCATCGAACGCTTCATGGCACGACGGAACATCACGCGTTTTTCCAGCTGCTGTGCGATGCCATCGGCCATGATCTGCGCATCCGTTTCCGGTTTGCGCACTTCTTCGATATTGACATGGACCGGCACGGACATCAGGCGCGCCAACTCGCTGCGCAGCACTTCAATGTCCTCACCTTTTTTACCAATGACCACACCTGGGCGACCGCTGAAAATGGTAATACGAGCATTCTTGGCCGGACGCTCAATCAACACTTTTGAAACCGACGCATGGGCCAGCTTCTTCTTAAGGTAATCACGAACCTTAATATCCTCCAGCAACATGGTGGAGAAGTTTTTGTTGGAGCCGTACCACTTTGCCGTCCAGATACGCTGAATGCCAAGACGGAAACCAATTGGATGTATTTTTTGTCCCATAGCGCTTCCTTAATCCCCAACAGTCACAGTAATGTGACAAGTAGGTTTGCTAATACGGTTGCCACGGCCTTTGGCACGCGCAGTAAAGCGCTTGAGCACCGAACCCTGGTCGAGATAAATCGTCTTGACCTTGAGGCTGTCAATATCGGCACCCTCATTGTGCTCAGCATTGGCTATCGCCGACTCCAGCACTTTCTTAATGATCTCCGCACCCTTTTTAGGGCTGAAGGCCAGAATATTCAACGCCTTCTCAACGCGCAGACCGCGAATCTGGTCAGCAACAAGACGGCCTTTCTGAGCGGAGAGGCGGGTACCACGCAAAATTGCAGAAACTTCCATCATGCGGCTCCTTATCTCTTCGCTTTCTTATCCGCGACGTGGCCTTTGAAGGTGCGCGTCAGGGAGAATTCACCCAGTTTATGCCCAACCATATTCTCGGTAATGAATACCGGAATATGCTGGCGACCATTGTGTACTGCTATCGTCAGACCAATGAAGTCAGGCAATACGGTAGAGCGGCGCGACCAGGTTTTTACCGGACGCTTGTCGCTGGTACCGCGAATTGCTTCGATCTTCTTCAGCAGATGCCCGTCAACAAAGGGGCCTTTTTTAATAGAACGTGCCATATCTTTCTACCTCAATCAGCGCGCGTTGCGGCGGCGGACAATCATGTTGGTGGTGCGCTTGTTGCTACGAGTACGATAGCCCTTGGTTGGGGTACCCCACGGGCTGACCGGATGACGGCCTGCTGCGGTTTTACCTTCACCACCACCGTGCGGGTGGTCACAAGGGTTCATCACCACACCGCGAACGGTTGGGCGAATACCACGCCAGCGGTTTGCACCAGCTTTACCGATTGAACGCAGGCTGTGCTCTTCGTTACCGACTTCACCCAGGGTGGCGCGGCAATCGACATGCACTTTGCGAATCTCACCCGAACGCAAGCGCAGCTGGGCATAAGCACCCTCACGCGCCAGCAGCTGAACCGAGGTTCCGGCAGAACGCGCAATTTGCGCACCCTTGCCAGGCATCATCTCAACGCAGTGCACCGTGCTACCCACCGGAATGCTGCGCAGCGGCAAACAGTTACCCGCCTTGATCGGTGCATCCGCACCGCTCAACAACTGCGCTCCGGCGGCAATGCCACGTGGGGCAATAATGTAGCAACGCTCACCATCGGCATAACACAACAAAGCCAGGTGCGCGGACCGGTTGGGATCGTACTCAATCCGCTCAACCTTTGCCGGAATCCCGTCCTTGCTGCGACGGAAATCCACCAGCCGGTAATGCTGCTTGTGGCCGCCACCTTTGTGACGCACCGTAATATGTCCGTTGTTGTTACGACCCGAACCGCGCTTTTGGGGCTCGAGCAGTGCAGCAACCGGCTTGCCTTTATGCAGGCCGGCTGTAACAACCTTGACGACCGCACGGCGGCCGGGTGATGTGGGTTTAACTTTAATCAATGCCATGTTGTTCTCCCTTACTTGCCGGACGCGAAGTCAATATCTTGACCCGGCTTCAAGGTGACATATGCCTTCTTCCAGTTGTCACGACGACCCGTAACCCGACCGGAACGTTTGACCTTACCCTTGACGTTCAGCACCTGGACGCCCGTTACCTCAACCTTGAACAGATTGGAAACTGCAGCACTAATTTCTTGCTTGGTTGCATCGCGCAATACACGAAACACAACCTGATTCAACTTGTCAGCAATGCGCGTGCTCTTTTCAGAGACCACCGGCGCGAGAATGACTTTGAGCATCCGTTCTTGACTGATCGCAACCATCACACCATCTCCTCAAACTGCTTGATCGCCGCCTTGGTGATCAGCACGCTACCGAATTTGACCAAACTCCACGGGTCGGCCTGATGCGGCTCGACCACGTAAACGTTGGGCAGATTGCGCGATGACAACCACAAGTTGTCATCCACATTTTCCGCAATGATCATGACCTTGGCATAACCCATCGACTTCAGCTTGTCTGCAAGGTGCTTGGTTTTAGGAGAATCAATACCCAGACTCTCGACTACCTTCAGCTTGCCTTCGCGCGCCAGCTGCGACAGGATCGTCGCCAAACCTGCGCGATACATCTTGCGGTTAACTTTATGCTCGAAGTTTTCATTCGCCTTGTTCGGGTGAGCCACACCACCTCCGCGCCAGATCGGGCTCGAGGTACGGCCCGCACGTGCACGGCCCGTACCCTTTTGGCGCCACGGCTTATGTGTGGAAGCAGTTACTTCGGCACGCGTTTGCTGTGCCCGGTTGCCGCTTCGCGCATTGGCCTGGAAAGCTGTAACCAGCTGATGGACAAGCGCTTCGTTATACTCGCGACCGAAGGTTTCATCGGAGGCGGCAAGACTGGTAACTTGTTGACCCTGATCGTTAATGACAGTCAAATCCATTAGACACCCCCCTTCACTGCCGGGCGTACCACGACATGACCACCCTTGGAACCCGGAACAGCACCTTTTACCAGCACCAATCCACGCTCCACATCCACACGCACCACTTCAAGATTCTGTTTGGTACAGGTCACCGCACCCATATGACCAGACATCCGCTTGCCGGGGAAAACACGACCGGGATCCTGCGCCATACCGATTGAACCCGGCACGTTGTGCGACCGCGAGTTGCCGTGCGAATCGCCCTGCGACCTGAAGTTGTGACGCTTGATGGTGCCCGCAAAGCCCTTGCCCTGCGTAACGCCAGTGACATCCACTTTTTGCCCGGCCGAAAAAACCTCGACAGAAACAGCTGCACCCGCCTGGTATTGAGCCGCTTCATCAGCCGACACGCGAAACTCGCGCATCAACTCAGCTGCATCCACACCCGCTTTGGCAAAATGTCCGGCTTGCGCCTTGGTGACACGGCTATTGCGGCGAGTGCCATAGGCAACTTGCACAGCGGTATAACCGTCATTTTCTGACGTGCGCACTTGCGTCACACGATTGTTTGACATTTCCAGCACTGTCACCGGAACGGACGCGCCGCTCTCAGTGAAAACGCGGGTCATGCCGACCTTGCGGCCAACGAGCCCGATACTCATTTTTGTATGTCCTATCTCAAGCAGGCAACCAAAGTTGCTTACAAGGTTTTTAGGTGCCGATTACTATTGACCGGCGACTATTGATACTACTGAAGGGGCCGCAGTATACCTGCCTCCCTTGATTTTTACAACTTGATTTCTACATCCACACCAGCGGGCAAATCCAGCTTCATCAGTGCATCAACCGTTTTGTCGGTCGGATCCATGATGTCCATCAGGCGGCGGTGGGTACGAATTTCAAACTGGTCGCGCGATGTCTTGTTGACGTGCGGTGAACGCAGGACGTCAAAACGCTCGATTGTTGTCGGCAAAGGCACGGGGCCTTTAACAACCGCACCGGTGCGCTTGGCCGTTTCCACGATCTCCAGCGCTGACTGGTCGATCAGTTTGTAATCAAACGCCTTAAGGCGGATGCGGATTTTCTGGTTTGTCATGGGTATGCTTACTCTTCGATCTTGGCAACGACGCCAGCACCAACGGTGCGGCCGCCTTCGCGGATGGCAAAACGCAGACCTTCGTCCATCGCAATCGGCTGAATCAGCGAGACCACGATGCTGACGTTGTCGCCAGGCATCACCATCTC
>JAUXRY010000032.1 GCA_030679915.1 Thiobacillus sp. | reverse complement strand
TTGCCAACATGTTCCCGAAAAGCCTTACCGAAAGTGTAACAGGCCTTACAAGGTGGCCGATAAATTCAATTATAAACATAAGCAGCATTAAGGGCAGTGCAAATACAGAACGAATTGGACCAAGGAAATGATTTATGTATTTTATCCCGTGGGCCTTAATCCCGTAATAATGCGTTGCCAGAAACACAGGTATTGCCATTGCTGCATTTGTATTTATGTTGCTTGTAGGAGAAGTAAATCCCGGGATGAGACCCATAAAATTGCAAATGAGTATAAACATAAATAATGTGCCGATCAAAGGGAAAAGGGTCCTGCCCCAGTGATGACCCATGTTTTCCTCTGTGAGTTTAAGGAATGTCTCAACAACAGACTCCATTACATTTTGAACCCCTGTCGGCACCATTCTGAGAGAACGCCTTATAACAAGCGCTGTTGTTATAAGTATGACAGACGCAAGGATTGCATAAGTAACACTATGGGGAATCTTGTTGGGATCAACAATCGCATCCATTAAAAGCACTTCGTGCATGACACCTGTCATAAAAGCCTCCTCTACAAGTCATAGACTACGGGGAAAACCGCTGGTATCTTAATTAAAATTCCAATCTAATGTCAAGGATTTATCAATGGATAGGTTATATAAAAAATTTATGGATCTATAATGCGCGTGCTGAAACAATCCTCTCTATGCCGGCATAGTCTTTAATCACAGAGATATTACAGAAACCGTTCTGCATGGCAATCACTGACACTTCCTCTGCCTGTCCTTCTCCGATTTCAAGAAAGATAACTCCACTTATCATCAGGTATCCGCGCGCCTCTGAAAGTATCGTCCTGTAATAGCTGAGCCCGTCCTCGCCTCCATCAAGCGCGTTCCTCGGCTCCCACTTGTTTATCTCAGGCTGAAGATTCGGCATGTCACCGCTTCTGATATAAGGAGGGTTTGAGACAATCATGTCAAAAGTTAAAAGTGAAGAGTTATGAGTTAAAAGTTGACTGAGCGGTTCAAATAATGAACCCTTAAGAAATGTTACATTCTTTATAGCGTTAAGCTCTGC
>JAUXRY010000021.1 GCA_030679915.1 Thiobacillus sp. | reverse complement strand
CAGCAGCAATGCGTTGACGGCGCCCAGGTCCTCCGGTCCGCTGAATTTCATCAGGATGACGGAGGGGATGACGATGTTGACCAGCAGTTCGATCAGCTGATTGGGGTTTTTGGGCGATGCGGCGGCGGTGTCATTCATGGCAGATATCAGTGCTCAGTTCTTGACGACGGGATTGCCCTCACCGATCCAGCGTGTAATTCCGTGGCGCACGTTGTATACCTGCGTATAGCCCATCGCCATCAGTTCACGCGCCAAGGTGTCGGTGCGGTTGCCAGTGCGGCAGATCAGGATCACCGGATCGTTCTTGTCCACCTCGGCAGTAAAGCGCGGCATAAATTCCGGGTTCGGCCGCCCACTTGCGTCAACGTAAGTCAGCGTGTGACTGCCCTCCACCACTTGGGTCTGGCGCCACTCTTCCGGCCGGCGGATGTCATACAGCGGCACGCCTTTCGCCACCAACGCCTTCAACTCGTCATTATTGACATGGGTGTAAGGCGGCTCGGCGCATCCACCGAGCCCGACCGCGATCAACAATGCGCCAAACAGACGCGGCAACATCAACTTGTCCCCTTGCGCGTGGCGATCAGGCTGGCAACCACGCTCGACCCGATCAACACTGCCACGATGGCCAGCGAAGCGCCAACCGGCACGTGATACCAAGGCATGATCAGCATCTTGGTGCCGATGAAAGTGAGCACCATGGCCAGGCCATACTTCAGCAGATGGAAACGGTCCGCCACGTCGGCCAGCAGGAAATACAGCGCCCGCAAACCCATGATGGCGAAGATGTTAGAGGTGAAGACGATGAAGGGATCGGTGGTGATGGCGAAGATCGCAGGAATCGAATCCACCGCAAACACCAGGTCGGTGACCTCGATCAAAATCAGCACCAGGAATAGCGGCGTGAAATAGCGTACGCCGTTCTTCATCACCACGAATTTCTCGCCGTGGTCGCCATCAGCAATGCGCAGATGTTTGCGTGCAAACTTCAGCACCGGATTCTTGGTCAGGTCGGGTTCCTTTTCCGCCATCACCAGCATGCGCATGCCGGTCACGACGAGGAAGGCGCCGAACAGGTACAGCACCCAGCTGAATTCCTGCACCACCCAGGCGCCGGCCAGAATCATGACGGCACGCATGACGATGGCGCCCAGCACACCGTAGATCAGCACGCGGCGCTGGAATTCGGGGGCGACATGGAAGGATGCGAAGATCAGCAGGAAGATGAATACGTTATCCACCGACAGCGATTTCTCAATCAAATAACCGGTGAGAAATTCGAGCGCCTTGCGGTCGGCGATTTCCGGCCCCACGGAGCCGTTGAGATACCACCACAAACCGGCATTAAACGTGAGCGCCAAGCTGACCCACACCAGCGACCAGGTGGCGGCTTCCTTGACGCTGACCTTGTGGGCCTTTTTGCCGCCGAATACGAACAGGTCGAGCGCCAGCATGACCAGCACAAAGCCGATGAAGGCGGCCCACATCCAGGGCTCACCGATGGAAACTGCAGTCTGAGTATTCATGTCAATTCAAGTGGTGAAGTCAAAAGATTTAATGGTCGTGCGAGCGGGTCAGACGATCCATCACCGCAAACAGTACACCGGAGACCACAAATGTCATGTGCAGGCCGACTTTCCAGGCCAGTTGCTCGGTGGTGTAGGCATCGACATCGACAAAGGCCTTGAGCAGCTCAATACCGGAAATCGCGACGATGGAGCCGATGACCTTGATCTTCAGGTCGGAAAAGCTGACGTGCCCCATCCAGTCCGGGCGGTCCTCATGGCCACCGGTATCGATCTTGGAAACGAAGTTTTCGTACCCGGCGAAAATGATGATCAACAGCAAATTCGCCACCAGGGCGACGTCCACCAGGGTCAGCACCCCCACCATGACCTGGCTGCCATCCCCTGACCACACCACTGGCAGCAGGCTGACAAATTCCTTAACGAACTTGAATAGCAGGAGCGCGATGGCGCCCACCAGTCCTACATAGAACGGCGCCAGCAACCAGCGGCTGGCGAATATGAAGCGCTCTAGAAACTGTTCGTACTTTTTCATTGTCATCCCTGAATCGTGCTGGTGGCGAGCTCGTGTGAAGTGCGACCTTACCCGGGCTGCCTTGACAGCTCGGTTTTTGCAAACAGACCTTGGAGTCTCTTCTGACAGTGGCTTAGGCCACCGCGCGTAAAGCAGCGATACGCTCTTCCAGCGGGGGATGCGTCATGAACAGGCGTTTGAAGCCGGACGCGCCGCTGCCGCTGATGCCGAACGCCGCCATCTTCTCCGGCAGGGGCGCCGGGTGCAGACTGTTTAGCCGCTCCAACGCAGCAATCATGTTTTGCTTGCCGGCCAGGCTGGCACCGCCGCGATCGGCGCGGAATTCCCGTTTGCGTGAAAACCACATCACGATGATCGAGGCGAGAAAGCCCAGTACCATTTGCGCAATCATGGTTGTGATGAAAAACGCCATGCCCTGGCCGCGCTCGTTCTTGAACACGACCCGGTCGATGGTGTGGCCGATGATGCGCGAAAAGAAGATTACAAAGGTATTCACCACACCCTGAATCAGGGTCAGCGTGACCATGTCGCCGTTGGCAATGTGGGCGATTTCATGCCCAAGCACCGCTTCGGCCTCCTCGCGCGTCATCTGCTCCAACAGCCCAGAGGACACGGCGACCAGCGAGCTGTTTTTGGTCATCCCGGTGGCAAAGGCATTGACCTGTGGAGTATCGAAAATACCGACTTCAGGCATCCCGATGCCCGCATCCGCCGCATACTTTTTGATGGTGTCGACCAACCAAACCTCAGTTGAACTCGAAGGGGAGTCGATTACCCGTACGCCCATCGATTTCTTGGCCATCCATTTTGAAATCGCCAGCGAAATAAATGAACCACCAAAGCCCATCACCGCTGCCATGAACAACAGCGAGGTCAAATTCAATCCATTTGCGGTGAGATAAGGCTCAATGCCAAACACCCGCATGGCGATCGACAGCACCAGCAGGATGGCCACGTTGGTGGCGAGAAACAAAGCAATTCGTGTCATGGTGTTCTCCAATATTGACCCGGTTCATGATGTGGGCGGGAAGCCCCCTCACAAGTACCTATCAGAATATAGATTGCGAAAGAACAATAAAATTCGATTTTTATACTGCTATTGTTCGATATTGCCGATCTGAAACCGCGCCATGCTCAACTACAAGCATTTGAACTACTTCCGCACCGTCGCCAAGACCGGCGCCATCAACAAGGCGGCCGAGAAGCTGCATCTCGCGCCGCAGACCCTGTCCGGCCAGATCAGCACTTTTGAAGCCCGCATGGGGGTGACGCTGTTCCGCCGCAGCGGTCGCCGGCTCGAGCTGACCGACGCCGGCCGCACCGCGCTGACTTACGCCGACGAAATCTTCCACATCGGCGCCGAACTGGAGGAAGCCCTGCAAAACCGCCTTGCAGCCCGAGTACACCCGTTCCGGGTCGGCATCGCCGACGTGGTGCCCAAGTCCATCGCCTATCAGCTGCTGGCGCCTGCCCTCACACTGCCTGATCCGGTCAAGCTGGTATGCAAGGAAGACCGGCTGGAGCAGCTGGCGGCCGAGCTGTCGATTCACCGCCTCGACATGGTGCTGGCCGATCGACCGCTGCCGTCCACGATGGACATCAAGGGCTACAGCCACCCGCTGGGCGAATGCGGCATTGCGTTTCTGGCGGCGCGATCAATCGCGGCATTGCTTGAGCCTGCATTTCCCGCCAATCTGCACGCCGCACCGCTGCTGATCCCGGGCGCGGACAGCGCGTTGCGTGTGCCGCTTTTGCGCTGGCTCGAACGCAACAGCGTCCAGCCCACCATCGTGGGTGAATTTGACGACAGTGCGCTGATGAGTGCCTTCGGCCAGGCGGGCGCAGGGGTGTTTCCGGTGCCGCTCACCACAGCGCAAGAAGTGATGCGGCAATATGACGTGGTTGAAGTGGGGCAGACGCAGGATATCCGTGAGCGGTTTTTCGCGATTTCAGTAGAGCGGCGGCTAAGCCACCCGGCTGTGTTGGCGGTCAGTGAGGCGGCGCGGCTCAGGTTTCAATCGCAGAACCCGAGTTGATGTCATCCAGCCAACGCCCCGCTTCGGCTGGCGTCATCACCTGAAAATGAGTCGCACAGCGGCGACGTAGTTTGAGCAGCGCCCGATCCTTGCTGACCAGCGTGTGGGCATGAGACGAAGCGGCCAGTTCAAGAAATTTCTGATCGTCCGGGTCACTGCAACGCGGCATACAACTCCACACGGGCTTCAGCCCGTAGTGGATCGGAGTCCCCTTGTGGGGCAATTCCGTGGCCGAGGAAACGGTTGCCACCGTTCTCGAAATATTTTGATAGCGCGCTAACAGAGTTGCCTGTTTTGTGGGTGCCAATTCGAATTCCGGGTAGTTCAAAACGCGCCGGAATTCTTCGAGGGTTTCTGCTGTCACCGCACAGTGCACCCGCCCATTCTGAAGCGCCGCCAGAATCGGGTAGGCAATCGCATCCTCGAAGTGCAGCAAATCGAGTACCACATTGGTATCAAGTACCAGTAAAGGCTTACTCAATATCGGTATGCTCGGCGATGAATTCATTGACCCAATGTTCCGGTTTGGCACTGGAAAAACGTCCAACAATTTCGCCTTTTACAAACAGCAGCACGGTGGGAAACCCGCGCAGCGCATAGCGACCAGCCAGTTTCATATTGGTACCCTCATCGACCTCGACCTTGGCCATGTGAAGCTTGCCGGCGTGATGAGCGATCACGCGCTCAAGCACCGGCGTCAATGCACGGCAAGGCGGACACCAGTCCGCCCAGAAATCGACCAGGATGGGCAAGCTATGCGAGGCTTCAATCACATCGCGATCAAAGTGTTCGAGGTGGGTGTCGAATACCAGCTTGGGGGTGTGTACAGCATGCAATTCAGTCATGGTTGTGCGGATAGGATGGGAATGAATGGGCTGAAATTATTTCGAATCGATGCCCAGCTTTTTCAGCTTGCGCCACAAGGATACGCGGTCGATGCCCAGCAATTTCGCGGCCTGGGTTCGATTACCTTCTGCGAGCTTCAAGACATGCTGGATGTGCTCGGCTTCCTGCGATTCGAGCGTGACGGGGGTTGTCGCCATCTGCGGCTTGAAAACCCGCACCGTGAGCGAACCCAGACTTTGCGGCAGGTGCTCGACGCCCAGGGTTTCGCCTTGTGCCAGCGCCACCCCGCGCTCAATGAAGTTGGATAGCTCGCGCACGTTGCCCGGGTAATCGTAGTCAGCCAGGCGCTGCATCGCTTCCGGTGTGATTTCCTGAACATCGCGATCCATCATCGCGGCATATTTACGCAACAGGTAATAGGCCAGCAACGGGATGTCATCGCGACGTTCGCGCAGCGGCGGCAGGGTCAGGGTCACCACGTTCAACCGAAAATACAGATCGTTACGCATCTGCCCGGCTTCAACGGCTGCCTTGAGGTCGCGATTGCTCGCGGCCACAACGCGCACATCCACCTTGACCGGGTTCACCGAGCCGACCCGTAACAGTTCACGCTCCTGCAGGACCCGCAGCAGCTTGATCTGCATCGAAAGCGGCAATTCGGCCACTTCATCGAGGAATAGCGTGCCGCCCTCGGCAGCTTCAAACAAGCCTATCTTGGAACCGAGCGCGCCCGTAAAGGCGCCCTTCTCGTGGCCGAATAATTCATTTGCGGCCAGATCCTCCTGCAGCGCGCCGCAGTTGAACGCCACAAACGGGCCTTGCGCACGCTGGCTGTTCTGATGAACGAGCCGCGCCAGCAATTCCTTGCCGGTGCCCGACTCCCCATGTATCACCACACTGCAATCGGTGCCGGCAATCTGCCGCGCTGTTTCCAGCAAGCGTTGCATGCCCAGATCCTGCGTGATGATCGTAGTCTGGCTCGACAACTGTTCGATGCGCAGCTTGAGCTCGCTGTTTTCGCGCCGAATCCGGCGCACCTCCAACGCACCGCGCACCACTTCACGGGCTTCGGCCAACCTGAACGGTTTGGCGATGTAGTGGTATGCCCCTGCCTTCATCGCATCCACTGCGGAGTCGAGCGTGGCATGGCCGGTGATCATGATGACCGGCACTTCCGGCGTGGTGGCACGGATGTGAGCCAGCACAGCCATGCCGTCGATGCCAGGCATGCGCAAATCGGTCAGAACCAGATCGAATGCAGTGTTTTGCATGGCAGCCAGTCCCGCCTCGCCGCTTTTGCAGGCGGTGACGGTATAGCCTTCCCGTTCGAACACGTGACGCAGGTTGGACAGCGCGATGGCTTCATCGTCGATCAACAGTATGTGCGGCGTAGTCTCAGTGTTCACGTTGTCTCCTGTGTATCGCTCAGCGGCAGCCAGATCGAAAACCGCGTGCCGCCTTGCGGGCGGTTTTCCACCGCGATACAGCCGTTATGTTCGCTGATGATTTCCTCGACCAGGTACAAACCCAGACCCGTGCCATCCCCTTCCGAATGAGTCGTAAAAAAGGGATTGAAAATCTGCAACAGGTTTTCAGGCGCAATGCCCGGACCGTTGTCATCAAGCTGGATGTAGAGCACGCTTTCAGCCTTGCTCACAGGTTCCACCTCACCCACCAGGTGGTCTGTATTTTTTGGCTTCGAATCCTTCCAGGTGGACTCCACCGCACTGACCACAATGTGGGTGGCGCCCGCGTCGGCGGCATTCTTGAGCAGATTGATGAACACCTGATGCAGTCGATCACGGTCTGCCCATA
The DNA here is from genome assembly GCA_030679915.1 of Thiobacillus sp. Lineage (GTDB taxonomy): Bacteria > Pseudomonadota > Gammaproteobacteria > Burkholderiales > Thiobacillaceae > Thiobacillus. Next base: position 63,070 of record JAUXRY010000021.1, on the reverse strand, counting down.
ATGCTCGCTCGGGCGCATAGCCCACACACACCTCAACCCCGCGGGGCAACTGCCGGTTAACCAGCGCGAGCGACGCCTGAATCAACTCCGCCACGCTATGCGCCTGCCAGTTCAGCTTGGGCTGGCGCACGCTATCGAGCAGCCGCCGCACGATACGCCGTGCACGCTCGGCTTCCCCATCAATCTGTGCCATCCATTCGTCACGCAGCTCCGGCTCGACCGTGTCGCCTTCCTCAACCAGCAATTGCACTGAAGTCGAGATATTGGAAAGCGGATTATTCAGCTCGTGTGCCACGCCTGAAACCAGCACACCCAGCGCGGCGGCTTTTTCATGGTGACGTAATTGATTTTGCTGAACCCGCAAGCGTTCCAGCATGGTATTGAAGTGATGGACAAAGGATTGGATTTCCTTGTCCTTCGACGGCAACGTCAGCTGCTGATCGTGCCCATCGGCCAGCTGATCCAGTTGCGACTCCAGTTCCCGAAGGGGCCGGACCACCTGGCGCACCAGAAAAAGTGCGCTGCCTATTCCCAACAACAATACGGTTACGAATACCGCCAACAAGGTTCGGCCCGCTACGTGCACCGCTTGCGCCAGCACCGCGCGTTCACGCCGACTGAAATTCTCAGCCAGTCCCGACAGCTCGTGTCCCGATGCGCGAATTTTTTTCTGTTTATCCGTGCGCACCCGAACCGGTAACGAAGGGTACTCAGTCAACTGCGCGCGATATTGCAGCAGCAATTGATTCACCCGACCAAGTTCTGCTGGCGAGGCTATTTCGGGAAATGCCTGCTTCCCCTCTTTGAGCGCGACTTCAGCCGCTTTCAATTGCAAGATCAATTGATCGAGGCTAGTCGGGTCGTTATAAAGGAACAGGTTTTTCTCTTCCCGTCGCATTTCCTGGCTGGCTTCGCGGAATGCGGTGACAGCCTCACCGGCCACGATGCGCGTCTGCAGGTAATACAGGTCGGCAAATACCACTACTGCGAACACCAGCAGCACGACTTTGGAAAAGCCGTAAGTAGTGAGAATTTTCCCGCGAAGACTCGGCATGAATGGAATAACGGCCAAGAGACAAAAAGGTGTTGCACATTACAACACCGTTGCATCTGCAACGCAACGAAACGGGGGATTGTGTTGCACATCGTAACGCAGCGATTTCAGAAAACCAATCCAATCCATTGTTTTATAACGCATATAAAATATGGCACGCGAGTTGCTTTACAACAATCATACTTACTTCACCGATTGGACCCTGACCATGATCAAACTGACCGCAGAAATTAAACGCATCTTGAACGCGCTGGCATATTCCCATGCAGGTGAATTCCTCAGCTTGCGTCAGAAGTCGGATTACCTGAACAAGGATGCGGGCGCTGCAGATGCCATCCAGGCCTTGACCCCGGCACCCATTCAAGCAACCAATGTTCGTCAGCAAGTTGCACTGTATATGGGTAGCGAGTTGCCGGCCGACATGATGCATTACGTTGTACAAACCTGCGGCCGCCTTAATAATGGCCTGACCGTGTTGACGTTTCAATCCGACAGCGTGGCGCGTGCATTGCTTAGCCCCTACACGGAAGAACTGGCGGCGACCGGCATCTCCATGAAAACCGTACTCCTGACCGGCGATCCGGTTTCCGGACTGGCGCGTTATCTTCGTCGCCATCCCGAAGTCGCCTTTCTTGCCTGTAAAGAAACCGGTTACCTCGGTCGCAGCTTCCTGAATGGTACGCAACCCCAGGACGTGCTGCCGGTACCAGTGGTGCTGGTCGCCACCCACGAAGAAGGTGTTCAAGGCGGCGCTTCGACCCAGCCCAAGCAAACCAGCGACGCCGTACGCGCAGCCTGAAAATCAAAACACGCTAAGCTTCCCCACACAAGGCCTCACCCGATCAAATCGGGTGAGGCCTTGTGCTGTAGCGAGAACCAATTGAAGCCTTGACCAGCTCAGGCCAGATGTTCCCCCAACAGCCTCGAGGCTGTTTTCTGGCGCAAATGCCTTAAAATCGGACCATTGCGCATTGCCGTTCCCAATCAAAAACTCTCAAATCCGCATCATGCTGACAAGTCTGTTCCCTTTCCTGCGCTGGTTCCCCCTGCAAAAAGACACCCTGCGTGCCGACCTGATCGCGGGCGTCACGGTCGCCATGATCCTGGTGCCGCAAAGCATGGCCTATGCGGCCTTAGCGGGTCTTCCGGTCGTGTATGGCCTTTACGCCTCTTTCCTGCCGGTGATCGTGGCATCGATGTGGGGCGCCTCACGCTTCCTGCACACCGGGCCGGTCGCAATGCTTTCATTGATGTCGGCGGCGGCCATCGAGCCACTTGCCAGCCGCGGCAGCGAAGAATTCATCCAGTTGTCCTTGCTGCTGGCATTGATGGTGGGTGTATTGCGACTCGCCTTGGGCCTGTTCCGCATGGGGGTACTGATCAACCTGGCATCCCACCCGGTGATACTGGGATTCACCAACGCAGCAGCGCTGATCATCGGTTCATCCCTGGTGAACACCTTCATCAATGTGCCGATGCCGCGTTCGGATACTTTCCTCATCGACCTGTTCCAGGTCGTGCAGCAACTACCGGTCGCCCACTGGGAAACCCTGCTGTATGGCCTCGCCACGCTCGCGGCGCTGTCCTGGCTGCGCAAGCATTTCCCGAAACTGCCCAACGTATTAATCGTGGTACTACTGGGCACCATGGTCAGTGCGGCGACCGGCTTCGAAAAAACGACTGTAGTCGCACCCGAGCAGATCGAAAGTGTTGAAGCCCGTACCGTATTCGACCGAATGCTGGCCCACGAAACGTCACTCAAGCATGTCAAGGATACGCAGAAGGCACTCAGCGAAAAACTCAAGGCACAGTCCAAGCTCATACGTCAGGATTATTCCCTCAAGGCCGAATCCATGCGGCTCAAAGGCGAGGAAGAAAGCCTCAAGCACAGCCTCTACAGTGAGCGCGTGGAGGCCTTCCAGTTTGCATTGACGCCGGTCAAACAGGCCAATGGCCAAGTCGTGTATCAAACTGGCATTGATACCGCTTGGTATGAGCCGGTTTGGCGACTGTCCGGGTTTGACGAAGGCAAGTTCAAGCTGTCGGGTGGCGGCAAAGTCGTGGGTAATATTCCAAGCGGCGTGCCCGGTTTTCTCATGCCAACTTTCGATCTGGGCGTAATGTCCGGCCTATTTTCCATCGCCTTCATCATGGCCATGATTGGCTTCATGGAGGCCACCTCGATTTCACGTGCCCTCGCTGCCAAGACGCGTGAAAAACTCGACCCCAACCAGGAGTTGATCGGTCAGGGCCTGGCCAACATCGTCGGCAGCTTTTTCCAGTCTTATGTCGTCAGCGGCTCGTTTTCCCGCTCAGCGGTAGCGGCACGCGTGGGCGCCCGATCCGGGTTTTACGCGATCATTAGTGCGCTGGGTGTGTTGCTGGTGATGCTGTTTTTCACCCAATATTTATACCACTTGCCGCAACCCGTCCTCGCCGCCATTGTGATGAGCGCCGTGTTCAGCCTGCTTGATTTCAAATCCATGCTGCATGCCTGGAATGTTCGCCAGGCTGATGGCATCATCGGCCTGGTTACCTTCTTCACCACATTGATCATGGCGCCACAACTGGCGGACGGCGTGCTGGTCGGCGTTGCGTTAACCATTCTGCTGTTCCTGGCCGGCACCATGAGCCCACGCAGTGAAGTCATGGGGCGCACGTCCGATGGCGTGCTAGCGGGCGCAGCCACCCATGATCTGGCACCGATCAGTGAAAACTACGTGGTGCTGCGCTTTGACGCCTCGCTGGTTTTCATCAATGCGGCCTACTTTGAACAGGCTGTATTGAAGGCGCTGAGCCAGTTTCCGCAGGCTCAGGCGCTGCTGGTACTCGGCAACAGCATCAACCGTATCGATGCGACCGGTGAAGAAAAATTACGTGCACTCACGCGCGACCTGAAAGCGGCGGGCGTCACGCTGATGTTGGCCGGACTGAAGAAACCGGTCCGTGAAGCAATAGACCGCGCGGGTCTCGACGCGGTGATTGGGGTGGAGAATATCTTCATCAGCAAGGGCGTTGCGATACGCACGCTTGACGCACGATACGCATCCGCTGAAGAAAAACCTGCCGTTTAAACAGCGTCCCGTTCGACTCTTGCCCCATCACTGAGACAGGGGTCGTAGCGCGGGTCTATAGTGCTACGACCCAATACAAAAAGGTTCAGGCATCGTGGCCCTACCCGCAATAACGCATCATCGCCAGCACACCCTCCAGTCATAGGCTGACTGGAGGGTCTGTGTCCACACAAAATCATACATATTCACACATACGCATCTTTAATTATAATATTATGTGTTTATTACACATATGGTTTGATTGATACATGATTGCCCTGCTGGAGGCGCATCGCGCGGGTTTGCTGAGCCGCAAACACTGGTTGCCCAACATCGTATCCGGGGCAATCGTCGGTGTGGTGGCCCTGCCGCTGGCCATGGCCTTCGCCATCGCCAGCGGGGCCAAGCCCGAGCAGGGCATTTACACGGCCATCGTGGCCGGCCTGCTGGTCTCGATTCTGGGTGGTACCCGTCTGCAAATCGCGGGCCCGACCGGTGCGTTCATCGTCATCCTCGCCGGCGTGACAGCCGAGCACGGCATAGCCGGGTTGCAACTCGCCAGCCTGATGGCCGGGGTAATTCTGCTGCTGCTGGGCGTGGCCCGGCTCGGCACCATCATCAAGTACATTCCCGACCCAGTGATCGTCGGTTTCACCGCCGGCATTGCGGTCATCATCTGGGTCAGCCAATGGAAAGATTTTTTCGGCCTGCCTGCAACGACAGGGACGCATTTCCACGAAAAGGTCTGGCACCTGCTGGTGGCGCTGCCTCACCTGCACCTCGCGACCACAGCCCTGGCAGCGCTGTCGCTGCTGCTCGTGCTGTACACCGCGAAGGTTCCCGGTTTGAAAAGGATTCCCGGCCCGCTGGCTGCTTTGGTCGTGGCTACCCTGGCCCAGGTCAGCCTCGATCTGCCCGGCGTGGCCACCATCGGCAGCGCGTTCGGCGGCATTCCCGCCGGCCTGCCCAGCCTGCAGTTTCCCGAGTTCACGGCCAGCCAGGTTATTCAACTGATCGGTCCCGCTTTCACGATTGCCATGCTGGGGGCGATCGAATCCCTACTCTCCGCCGTGGTGGCTGACGGCATGACGGGTACGCGCCACCACTCCAACCAGGAACTGATAGGCCAGGGTATCGCCAACATCGTCACGCCGTTGTTCGGAGGGTTTGCGGCCACCGGCGCCATTGCACGCACAGCGACCAACATCCGTAACGGCGGCACCAGCCCGCTGGCCGGCATCGTCCACACCGTGACGCTGGTGCTGGTGGTGCTGGTGCTCGCGCCACTGGCGACGCATATCCCGCTTGCCGCACTTGGCGCCATTCTGTTCGTGGTGGCGTGGAACATGAGTGAAGCCGGCCACTTCGTGCGCATGGTGCGGCGTGCCCCGCGCGCCGACGTGGTAATCCTGCTGGTGACGTTCATTCTCACGGTATTTGCTGACCTGGTGGTGGCGGTCAATATCGGCGTCATCCTGGCGACGCTACATTTCCTGCGGCGCATGGCCGCCAGCGTGGAAGTGGCCCAGGTAGCCGAGCAGGAATTGCATCGCGAATATGCCCATCTCGGCTTCAATACCTTGCCGCCCGGGGTCATGGTCTATGCGGTGGAGGGGCCGTTCTTTTTCGGCGCGGTCGAGAACTTCGAGCGTGCACTTGCTAGCACGCACAGCGATCCCCGCCTACTCATCCTGCGTCTGCGCCGCATGCCGTTCATCGACGCGACCGGACTGCAGGCGCTGGAAGACGCCATACGCGGTTTTCTAGGCCGCGGGGTCGAGGTGGTGTTATGCGGTGCCAATACCAGGGTGGAAGGCAAACTGTCTCGATCGGGCATTCTCGACCTGATCGGCCAGACCCACTATTTCAAGACCTGCGGGGAAGCCCTCAATCGGTGCAACGACCTGGATGCGCGTCCGCCTGACACCGCAGCATCACTCACGCCTGAAGCCAAGGATGCGCCAAACAATGTCAGCCGCGAGTATTTGAAACGCAACGTCGGCAAACCTGGCAGCGACGACCGGGGTTAACACAGGCACTATTTCTTTGCCGGGGCGAGCGGCTCGGCTGACACGCCATACTGCACCCCATGCTGAGCCAAATACTCGCGGATCATCTGGCGTACCACTTGAGAGGGTGTCAGGTCCTGCTCTGCGCACAGGCGCTCGAAGGCCTTTTTCTTGGCCGGATCAATGAGTACCGTCAGTCGTGCAGTTTTGTTTTCCATTGGTTTATGCGGCCTGTTTAGGGCCCGATTGTAGCGGCAGGTTCGGGCTGCTCTCTACTCATGCCGATTTGACCACGCCCGAGCCTGCGGCCGCGCGCTTCAAGCGGTCATTCACAGCCATCCAATCCGTTCCACTTGGCGGACTTTCAATCAAAATGTAATTGACCCCGAGTGCGTCAGCCTCACGTAGCCGCGCGTACAAATCGTGTCCATACGCAACCGCATCACCTGGCAGTTGTATCCATCGGCAACTGGCATTTGACTGAGGCTCCTGTCGTGCCAGCACGACCACCACACCGGTTGCAGTCAGCCTTTCGACCTCGGCTTCAAGCCCTTGCGACGGCACCAGGCGCAGCGGGGTGGCGGGTGCATAGTGCGCTTCCAGGCTGCCTGGCGTCCTGGACGATTCACCAGAGGGCGCCTCGTCCAGCGTACCAATGACGGCTGCCAGCATGTCAGCCGTCACCTTGCCCGGCCGCAACACCCGAGGGACCAGACCGCTCAGATCAAAAATAGTCGACTCCAGTCCAACTGAGCACACGCCGCCATCGATCACGGCATCGATCCGGCCGTCCAGCTCGGCCAGCACATGCTCGGCGCAGGTCGGGCTGATGCGGCCAAACCGATTTGCCGAAGGTGCGGCGATCCCGCCGCCGAAAGCCTGCAACAAAGCCTGCGCCACCGGATGCCCCGGCACCCGCAGGCCGATGGTATCGAGCCCGCCACTGGCGGCGTCTGCCATACCGGGTGCACGTTTCAATATCAGGGTGAGCGGGCCCGGCCAGAATTCGGCGGCGAGTTTCCATGCCGCTTCCGGAATGTCGCGTGCCCAGCGGGTCATCTCGTTCGCCGATGCGATGTGGACAATCAGCGGATGGTCGGCGGGACGTCCCTTGGCAGCAAAGATGCCTGCGACGGCCTGATCCTTAGCAGCATCCGCGCCCAGGCCATAGACCGTTTCGGTTGGCAACGCGACCAGACCGCCCGCTTGCAGAATTTTCACTGCGCGCGCGATGTCATCGGGCTTGTCGCCATTCAGGCGTTGGGTCGAATAATCGGATCGCGGGTTCAATTCGAGGTCGGTTCAGGGTTCATCAGGATGCCATGCTAGCGTGCCGGGGCAGCGTATTGAGATTAACGTGAAGGGCGCGCGATTGTGTCCAGCCGTTCACGTTCTGCCACCCCGGCTCGCGCCAATCCATGTGAGGCCAATGGAAGCGTGAGCAACAGGATGGCCATCATCACCAGCAATCGCCACAGCCACGCCCAACCCCATCCTGAATTCCAGGCCACTATCGCCAATCCAATCGCAAAAAGCAATACCGCGAGCGTGGCCGCCTTGGTCGCCGCATGCTGGCGCGCGAGCGCGTCGGGGAGGCGAATGACGCCAACTGCCGCAATGAGCAGAACGAGTATCGCCAGACAGCAGATTGCCCAGCCCACCAGCGTCATGGTGGCGTCTCCCGCTCGGCGCGTCCCTGTGCCTGTATCAGGCGGGCCCAGGCGAGGGTCGCGACAAAGCCGACCATCGCAAGGCCGATGGCCACGTCCAGATACACCGTGCGGCCGCTGACCCAGGCCGCAATCAAACTCAGCACGATTGCCACTGCAAACAGGATGTCGAGACCCACCACGCGATCCGTGTGGGTGGGTCCGACAAGCAGACGGTAGCAGCCCATCAGTGCGCTGACACCCGCCGCGAGCGCAAATAGCATCAGCAGCGTCATTTGCTGACCCCGAACAGGACGCGGATGGGTAACAGGAAATCGCTGCGGATCGACGCCAGGGTAGTTTCGGCCCGTTCGATATCAAGCACATGCAGCAGCAGTTCGCCACACTCGAGGTCAATGTCCACTGTCGTGGTTCCGGGCGTCAGGCTGACCAACGCCCCGAGCATGTTGGCCGCGCTGACCGGCAGTTCGCCGTAGACCAGACGCACGAAACCGGGCTGCGGGATTTTCCTGAGTCCCAGGATGATTCGTGCGGTCACCCAGCCGGACACGATCAGGTCTTTCAGAAAGTTGAAACCCAGCATGCCAAGCGCACGGATGAATTTCATAGCATCCCCCTCGCCGGCCAGAACGCTGCGGTGGCCGTTTCCACATACTGCACGAATGGCTGCGGGAACAGGCCCAGAATCAGAATCGCCAGGGACAGTCCCGCCACCACCGCATAGGCTGTGCGCGGCAGCGGTGCGAGGGCTGCGGCATGATCTGACGAATAATTTGGATGCGGCTTCCAGAAACCTTCCACCCATATCTTGCTCATGGAATAGAGCGTCAGCAGGCCCACCGCAAGTGCGGCCCCGCCCCAAACGAAATGCCCTTGGGCAAAGGCCTCCCGCAGCAGCATGAACTTGCCCCAGAAGCCGGAGGTAGGCGGCACCCCCACCAGAGACAATGCGCTCAGCAAAAACAACACCGCCAGGAATGGCCGCGCCCGATACAGGCCGCCCATCCGGCGCAGGTCATGGTGGCCCGCAGCGGCCCACATCAGGCCCGCGATCAGAAACAGGTTGGCCTTGACCAGAATGTTGTGGAACAGAAAAAAGCTGGTGCCTGCCGCACCTGCCGGCGAGGCCAGCGCGATCCCCAGCAACAGGTAGCCGATCTGGCTGACGATATGAAACGCGAGAATGCGCCGCACGTCCCAATGGTAGGCAGCCCCCAATACGCCGCTCACCATGGTGATCACGGCGAGCCAGCCCAGCGCTTCCAGCAGCATGCCAGGGATGGCAACGAATACATCACCCAGGAGCCGCAGCACAACATAGACGGCAAGCTTGGTCAACAAACCGCCCACCAGCGCCAGGATCGGCGTGGGCAGGGTGTGATAACTCGCCGGCAACCAGACAAACAGGGGAAAAGCGCCGGCCTTCAACAGAAAGGCCAGCAACAGAAAAACCACATACACAGGCAGCACACCTGCCAGTTCGGGCTGTTGCGCGGCCACGCGCAAGGCAATGAAATTCAGATGACCGGTGGCACCGTAGATCATGCCCACCGCGCCGAGCATCAGCAATGTGCCCAGCATGCTCACCGCAAAATACTTGAACGCCGCTTCGGCATGGCGCTGCCCACCGCCCAGTACGAAGAGCCCCAGGACGGCGATCAGCATCAGTTCGAACCAGACATACAGGTTGAACAGATCGGCAGCCAGAAACCGCGCTGCTCGCCGCCAGCAGGCCATGCAGCAGCGGATACATCCCTGCTGTATCGCGTGTCTCCTGCCAGCGCCCCGCATACAGCAGCACCGCGAATCCAAGCAATGCGGCCAGCAATACCAGGGCGGCGCTCAACGCATCGGCAGCGAGTTCGATACTATAGGGCAGCGGCCAATTGCCTAGCGCCACCGATTGCCGCCCCTCCTGCATCACTGCCAGCAGCAACCCGATAGCGCACGCGAGCAGCGCAACGGCGCCCGCCAGGCTCACGTAGCGACGCGCACGCTCATGCCGCGTCAGCAGTGCGGTCAGCACGGCCGTGATCAGCGGAATGAGCAGCGGACCCAGTAGCAGCATCACTGCTCCAGCACCGGCGGTTTGACCGGGTCTGTCGCGGCCGGCTCGGCTGCCGTCAGACGGTCCACATTCTGCTGGCCGCCCTGCCGGGCAAGGTATGCGCCAAGCACCAGCGCGAAGCACAACAGCGCGAAGCCGATCACGATGGCGGTCAGAACCAGCGCCTGTGGCAAGGGGTTGGCAGCGGCAGCCGGCAATTGCGTGGCGCCGGCCTCGATGACGGCCGGGATCAATCCACCGGGCCGCGCTGCCGCAAAGACAATCAGGTTGGTGGCGCTGCCGAGCACCGCCAGGCCGACGATCAGGCGGAAGACGTCGCGCGACAACACAAGCAAAACCCCGACAGCGACCGCGATACTGATAGCCAGCATGAGTATCAGGCTCATGGCGCCGTCTCCCCTGCGTCGACCAACGCATACACATATCCGGTCAACGCACCCCACACCGCGAAGAACACCCCCAGGTCGAACAGCATCACGGTAGAGAGGCCGATGCCCGTCCACAGATGGGTGAGAAAAGGCAGTCCATGCAGCGCGCCGGCCAGGCCGCTGAGCACGGCCAGTCCGACCCCGACCATGGCAAGCGGCAAGGGTGCCAGCGGCTGCAGGCGCAACGCGGCAGGGATGCCCAGAATGATGGCGAGCAGGCTGCTGCCCGCCACCGCGAGCAGACCGCCGATGAAGCCGCCGCCGGGTTCATTGTGTCCGCGCAGCAGAATCCACAGCGCGGCGGCCAGCATCATCCAGTACAACGGACGGGCGGACTGCATCAGCAAGGTGGATCGCGGCGTCATGGCACCCGCCCCTTGCGCAGACCGGCGAGCAGCGGCAGTGCGGCCAGCAGGGAGAAGGCCACCACGGCAATCTCGCCCAGGGTGTCGAGCGCACGAAAGTCGACAATGATGACATTAACCACATTGCGGCCACGGGCCTCGGCCAGGCTGGTCCGACCGAACCACTCGGCGAGTTCGCCATTCACCGGCAGATTGCTCAAATGCACCAGCAGCAGAAAAACCGATGCCGGCCGCCGCCGCGAGCACGCCGCTGGATGCGCGCAGCGGTTCTTGCTGCAGCGGCGCCGTGCCGTAATGCGGCAACACGCTGGCAGCGACCACCACCAATACGGTCTCCACCGCAAACTGGGTCAGGGCCAGATCGGGCGCCCCGGCAAATAGGAACAGCACGGCCGAGCCGTAGCCCACGAGCCCGCTCGCCATCAGCACCGCAATGCGGGTGCGTAGCGTGGCCGCGGCCGCCGCCCCGGCCACGAGCAGCAGGCAGGCAACCGCCCAGGCCCAGGCATGGTCAGGCCAATCCCAGGTTAATTCCAGCCGGCTATCCGTGTGCAGCCAGCCGAACATGCCCATCGACAGCAACGCGGCCAGGGTCAACTGCAAGTAACCGGATACGCGACCATGCTGCAGGTGCCGTGTATGCCATGCGGCAATTCGTGCCAAACCATGCAGCAGCCTGTCGTACAAAGCGGCGGGGCCGTAGCGATCGAACCGGTTCAGCGTGTGCAGGGCCTCGTGCATGCGGTCCCACGCCAGAAAGAACAGCAGGCCGATCAGCGCCGTGATGCCGGTAGCCGAAAGCAGGGCTTCAAGATCGTAAGCCGCGCTCAGACTTACCTCGCCCAAGCCCGGCGCGATGCTGCGCGCGGCGGCAAGCAACAGGGGGTCGGCCAGCGCCGGAAAGAACTCGAATTCCATGCCCAAGAACACAATGGCCAAAGGTGGCAGCAGCATGCGCCAGGACACTTCGTGCACCTGGTTGCGCGGCAGTTCGAGCGGCCCCCAGAACACGCGCACAGCCGCCACGCCAGCGACGGCAATGGCGACCGCATTGACTAACACGGTCGCATAGCTCACCAGGGTGAACAGTTCGGATTCCGCCTTGGCGACGGCGATGATGTCCTTGGCCACGAAGCCGAACGAGAGCGGCAGTCCGGCCATCGACAGTCCTGCCAGCACCGCGGCGGCGGCGGTCCAGGGCATGGCGCGGCGCAGACCCAGCAGCTGATCGATATTGCGCGTGCCGGTGGCGTGGTCGATGTTGCCTGCCACCATGAACAGCGGAGCCTTGTACAGGGCGTGGGCAAACATAAAGGCTACTACCGCGAGCCCGGCGCCGGCACTAGGCAGTCCGATCAGCAGCGTCATCGTGCCCAGTGCGGATACCGTGCTGCGCGCCAGAATACGCTTGAGGTCACGCTCACGCAGCGCCAGCACCGCCGCCCAGACTGCGGTCACAGTGCCGCTGCCAATCAACATCACCTCCCAGAACAGCAGGTCGTTGAACGCCGGATCGAGTCGCGCCATCAGATAAATACCCAGCTTCACCATGGTGGCTGAATGCAGGTAAGCGCTCACCGGGGTGGGTGCAGACATGGCGTTGGGCAACCAGAAATGAAACGGAAACTGTGCCGATTTGGTGAAGGCACCGAGCAGTACCAGCACCAGCGCATAGGGCAGACGCGGATCGTTGGCCAGCGTCGGACCCGCGGCCACGATGCCGGAAAGCGTCCAGGTGCCGGCCATCTGCCCGAGCAGTACCAAGCCGCCGAGCATGGCCAGCCCGCCGCCCATGGTGACCAGCAACGCCTGGCGCGACGCGGCGCGCGCCTCTGCCGGTTCGTGATTGAAGCCGACCAGCAGGAAGGAGGTGATGCTGGTGAGTTCCCAGAACAGGAACAGCAGGATCAGATTGTCGGCCGTAACGGCACCGACCATTGCCAGCATGAACAGGATCAGCACTACGAACAGCCGGCCGCGGCGCGGTTCGTGCGCAAGATAACCGCTGGCGTAGACGAAGACCCAGGTACCGATGCCCGTGATCAGTGCCAGCATCTGGGCGCTGAAACCATCGACGCGGAAAGCCAGCGAGAGTCCCAGGCTCGGAATCCACGGGATGTCGAGTTGCCATGGCAAGGCATGGCGGCTCAGTCCCCATGTCAGCAGCAGGAACAGTGAGAAGGGGACAGCGGCCAGCCACAGATACGTCGAGCCGCCGGATTCCGGGTGAGAAGCGTGACTCATGGCGCGCGACCCTGCCGCAATCCATGCCAGTGGCGCCAAGCAAGCACGGCCAGCGTAACGGCGGTCAGCGGCAGCACGAACATGCGCATCACCATGGAAAATCCGGCCTGGGCGTCATGACCCGAGACATCGAGAATCAGGTAAGCGGTGTAGGTCAGGTAATAGGCCAGGAACACGCCGCCCTCCCAACGCGCAATGAGGTGACCGGTGAAGAAAATCGGCAGGCACGCCAGCGTCACCGCCACCATCACCGGCAGATCGAAAGCCAGCATGGAAGGCGGGACCAGCAAGGCCCCCGGCGCGATACTCGCGGAGATGCCCAGCACAGCCAGAATATTGAACATGCAGCTGCCGATCACATTTCCCACTGCAATGTCGCGCTCGCCACGAAAGGCCGCCATCACGGAGGTAGCAACCTCGGGTAACGAGGTGCCGATCGCGACGATGGTCAATCCGACGATCAGTTCGCTCATCCCCAGTTGCCGGGCCAGCGTCACTGCAGCGTCCACCAGCCAGGTGGAGCCGAGAATCAGCAACGCAAGCCTGCCACCACCAGCAGAAGCTGCATACTCCAATGACGGTCCCAGGCCTGCTGATCCACTGCGGCAACCTCGCCATTTATCTCGCGATCGGCAGCCGTTTCGCGGCGACTCTGGCGAATGAGCAGGACCATATAGGCAATCAGCAGCGTGACAAAAATCAGCCCATCCAGGCGGCCGATGCCGCCATCGCTGGCCAGTGCCCACAACAGCAGCGACACCCCGATCAGTAGCGGCACCTCCTGCCGAACCAGCTGGCGGTGCACGGTGAGCGGCGCGATCAACGCGGATACGCCGAGGATGAACAGAATGTTGAAAATATTGCTGCCGACGACGTTACCCAGTGCGATGTCCACCCGTCCCGTCCAGGCGGACTGCACCGAGACCGCGAGCTCCGGCGAACTGGTGCCGAAGGCCACAACCGTCAGTCCGACTACCAACGGCGAAATGCCGAACGACAGCGCAAGCTTCGACGCCCCACGCACCAGCAACTCGGCACCGAGGACCAGTGCGATCAAACCGGGTATGAACCAGATCATTCAGTCACCCTTCATTTGAGCAACGCACGTAGCATTTCTTCCACCTCGAACCCGATGACCAGCAGCCAGGCGAACATGGCTATCCCCACGCCCGCCGCGGCAATATCCTTGATGATGCCTATTTTCTCGTTATGCCGGGTTTCAACAAAATCGCACAGCGCCTCGATGGCGCTGTTCATGATCTCTGCGACCAGCACCAGCGCGGTGACAACGATAATCAACAAGGAATCGATCCAGTCGCGTGCGAACAGGGCTGCCGTCAGCACCGCCATCGAGAGCACCAGCTTCCAGGCCACGCTGAAATCGTAGACCACGGCATAGCGCAAGCCCGACACAATGGTGCGCAGCTTGCGGAGGGGGTGATACCCCGGCTCCCCCGTGCCTAAAAACTTGTGCCTCACGCTGCATGCCTCCGCTTATGCCCGCTCAAGCCTCTGCCTTCGCGCCGAAAAGTCAGCCAATACAACCCACCCACCCAGGCTATCGCGGCCAGTGTTCCTGCAATCACATCGCTCGGGAAATGCACCTGGAGGTAGATGCGCGACAGGCCGACCCATAATACGATTATGCCCAGCACGCCTGCCAAGATTCTTCGTCGCTGCCCCGTGACCAGCAACCAGGCCACAGCCAGTGACGTGGCCTGCATGGCATGCGCACTCGGATAGGACCAGTCGGCAGGCATTGCCAGCCACGTTGCGAAAAGATCGGGACGCGGCCGCTCAATAACAAGCTTGGTGACGTGCGCGACCGCACTGCTACCCAACAAGGCCAGCAGAATGAAAACCGCCTCACGCTGCCGACTCTGCCTGACCAGCGACGCACTCATCCCCAACGCCAAAGGCACTAGCAGCGCCAAGGACCCCAGCCAGGTGATGCCTTGCATCAGGATATCAAGGGTTTCAGTCCGCCACGCATGCGCCAGACTCAGTCCGTAGCGGTCAAACGCGACCAAACCGCATAGACCGTCCGGACAGATTCGCCATGCCCCTGCAATGAGCACAGCCAGTCCCAGTGACCAAATGAAAGCCCATTTCGGCACGTTTACTCTCCTGAACCAGTCTTCGCTGAGCAGTCTGGAAATGGGGCCACGAAAACGTTCATGGCTACCGCACACCAGAACAGGCCTTGCATCTCTGTTTTCCAAAATTCAGCGATACGACCGTGGTGCCGATTCGGAGTTTCAAATAATGATGGGCCGGGTCTGGCCTTGCGTCTTCATGCAACGCGGAATACCCCAGAGACCCAGTTAGTCGCTAGCCTGCTGTGATTTTACGTGCCGGGGTGCTCACGCAGCCAATCACACCGCTGGCCGCTCGCACGATGTCGGCAGGCTTGCGCCAACCTGGCACCTGTCGTGCCGCTGTCGTTCGGTCAGCCTTCCGTGATCCGGCGAGCTTGCTTGTTCAGATTCTCGATGGCCTGAACCGCGGCGCGTTGGGCTTCTGCGGCCTCGGCCTCGGAGCCCATCATGGTCAAACGACCAAAGTTACCGAAGGGTTTCACATCGACCAGGGTAATGTTTGCGGCTTTTTCCGCTTCGTTGGCAGCATAGACGGCATAACCCGCAGGCTCGACTTCGAGAATGAACATGGACTTACCCGGCAGTATCATCGAGCCCTTGCGCAGCTGGCGGTTGATAAGCGTGGTGTGATCCGGCGTCATCCCGCAGATGACTTCGTTCCAATGGATTTTGCACGCCATCCGCGTATCCATCGTGGTGTTCAACTGCCGCAAAATGGTATTGCCGGCTTCCATGACTTCGCTCTGGTTGCGGTAGTGGATTTCCATTGAGCCGAAAGAACGCTCTACCACCTGTTCACCCAGGTGAACATTGGTTTCCTTCAGCGCAATGTCGGACAGCCGGTGTACCGCCATACCGGGAGAGACCTCGACCCACAGGCAGGCATCGCCGGGAACCGGCAAAAATCCCTGCGAGGAGGTGGCCAGATAGGACGCGAGCTGCGGTTGCAGCGCGTCCATGAAGACGAATGTGCGCAGGCTGATATGCATGGTTCTGTCGCTCAACGGGTCAGGCCCATGTACAGCATCGGTAGTTTTTCCGGGAGGCGCTCAACTTTGTCCAGTACGGTAAAGTTTTTGGCGCCGAAAATGCGTGCCACATATTGATCGGCGTGCGGATCGAGACTCAACGCATAAACGGTGATGCCGTCCCGCGCCAGCTCTTCGACCGCTCGTTTGGTGTCGAATCGCAAGTACTGCGGATCGCGTACATCGTTATCGGCAGGTTCACCATCGGTGATGATGAACAGGATTTTCTTGTTCTTGGGTTGCAGCTTGAGCTGCTCGCCGGCATGACGCAGCGCGGCGCCCATGCGGGTGGAATACGATCCTTTGAGGCCAGCCAGCCGGGCTTTCACCAGATCGTCATACGGCTGGTCAAAGTCCTTGAAGCGATAGTAATGCACATCGTGACGGCCATCCGAGCAAAAGCCGTGCAACGCAAAGGGATCGCCAATGCGGTCGAGCGCATCGGACAGCAACACCGTAGCAGCGCGTGACAAATCCATGATGCTGTAGTCGTGGCCGCGCACCTTGTCGTTCGAAGACTCTGACATGTCGAGCAGTACCATCACCGCAAGATCCCGCACGTTGCGCTTGTAGCGCATCATGATACGGGTGTCGGGTTGCAGACCCATGCGGATGTCGATCATGGCGCGAATCGCTGCGTTGATGTCGAGATCGTCGCCGTCTTCCTGCCGCCGGATACGCTGCATCGCCTGCGGAATCATGGATTCAATCAGGTATTTAAGACGCGAGATCACCGGCTTGTTATCGGTGACAATTTTTTCGATCACTGCAAGTTCGCCGAGCGGCGGACGACGTTCCAGTACCGTGGCCCAGCTCGGCCGTTCGAGCTGAATCTGATAGTCCCACTCGTGGTAATGATAAGGATCTGAAATCGGCGGGCGGCCCTCCAGCTCGTTGATGGTCACGCCTTCCTCGTCGAGGTAGAACGGCGTTTCGAGGACCCAGATTTCTTCCGAATCGTCGCCCGCGTACTCATTGTTGAGCTCATTGACCATCTCCATCAACGAGACTGTCTTGCGCGTTTGCTTGCCCCCCCAGGTCGCTTCCAGCGCGTTGTCGAGGTCGAATTCTTCCGACTCCCACACGGTACGGTTATCGTCACGATAAATGGCGCGCAACACGTCGGTGCGGACGTTGAATTCCGGAAGCGGAATCAATGCCAGTGAATGCGCTAAGGCAATCCCGATGTTCCAGCTGATCTGGTTGCTGGACAGATCGGCTTCAGCGCGGAACAGATTCACGCCTTCCTGAACCCACGTGTGCGGGTCGGCCGACTCTAGGTCAAGCAGTGAGCGCGCCAGGCGATTCAGCAGATCGCCCACACAGGTCGGTTCACTGGTATCGATCGGGGGATGCAACGCCAGCCATGATGAACGCATGCCGGGGAAATCACGACAGGCCAGTTCTTCCACACGCGCATCTTCGACTGTCTCGATGATCGCCATCTGCGTGGTACTGAGCATTTGCATCGACAGCGGTGCGCCCGTGTGGACCAGATGTGCAGCGCAATGGTTGGCCGCGGCACGGTAAATTTCAAGGCCAGGGATGATGGCTTCGTCAGGCGTCTCGTCACCAAACGGTTTGTAGTCGTCAAACGCATCGGCAATATAAATAACGAAGCGTTCGATGTAAGGCTTCATGCCCTCACGACTTTCATAATCCCCTGAGGTGGGGCGCAGAAAGAAGTCACGGCCCCACATGGCGCGCAAATAGATATTCAATCGTCGCTGCACATCCACGAACAGCGTGCCCTTGCGCTGCTGCTGCAGCACGCCCATCGAGTCGGGCGTACTCAAGGAAAAGTAAGCGGCTTGTCCTTCAAAATCGGCCTTGTACGCATGCGCACCCCACTGCACCCAGCGACGCAAGCCCCCCAGCGTCAGCTGGGAGAGCAAACGCTCGAGGTTTTCCAGCATCGGACGGAGGCCACGCGGCGCCTGAGCAAGCACAATCTCCAATACGTTGAGGTAGGCGCGAAACAGATTTTCGTCGCCCAAGCGCTGCGCCGCGAGCGGGGCCGTGCCCACAATTAGCGTCAGGATATGGCCCGAAGTTTTCGATGCCATGGTCATCAGGAAATTGACCACATCGGGCAGCACTTCTTCACCAATGGCGCGGCTGACTTCCGGCATTTCCTGGATATAAGTGACGACGAGCTCTTCGCCACGCCCCAGATTGTGCAGCGCAACCGCGCCTTTCAGGTAGTTGTCCAGCCCACGCGAAGAAAACATCCGCGCCGCCTCATTCCATGAGGCGCGCAGAACCTCCTGCGCGTCATGCGGCAGGTCATCTAAAACCTCTTGATAATCTTCGAGATGGATGGCCATGGAATTCGGTCTGGGTGCACGACACTGGCAACGCCAGCGCCGTGCCGCCGTTTAGAAGTACGTGGTGACGGCGGAATCGAGGGCGTCGCGCATGTCCGGATCGTCCGTGATCGGACGCACCAGTGCTACACGGCACGCTGCCAACGGGGCAACACCCTTGTTGATCAAAGACCCTGCATAAATAAGCATCCGCGTTGACAAACCTTCGTCAAGGCCATGACCTTTGAGATTGCGCGCACGTTCAGCGATGTGAACCAGATTCTTCGCCACGTCCATCGTTACACCCGATTCATGGGCCACGATTTCAGCTTCGACTTCATGTTCGGGATAATTAAAGTCGAGCCCACCAAAACGCTGTTTGGTCGACTGCTTCAAATCTTTCATCAACGACTGATAGCCTGGGTTGTACGAAATGACAACCTGGAAATCCGGGTGCGCATGGATGAGTTCACCCTTTTTCTCCAGCGGCAAAATACGACGCGCATCGGTCAACGGATGGATCACCACGGTCGTGTCCTGCCGCGCTTCGACCACTTCGTCGAGGTAACAAATTGCACCATGACGTGCGGCCAGCGCCAGCGGACCATCCTGCCAGCGGGTGCCATTGGCATCCAGCAGGAAACGTCCGACCAGATCGGAAGCCGTCATATCTTCGTTACAGGCGACAGTGATCAGCGGCTTTTGCAGCTTCCACGCCATGTACTCGACAAAGCGGGTTTTGCCACAGCCGGTAGGGCCCTTCAGCATCATCGGCATCCGTACCGAATACGCCGCTTCGTACATTTCGACTTCGTCGGAAACGGAACGATAGTAAGGCTCGCTCTGCACCATATAGGGCGCGAGCAGTTCAGATGCCGTTGCGGTTGCGGTAGCTGCGTTTGCCGTTGAAGCAGGGCGCGTCATCGCGTCCTGTTGGGATTGTGCAACGCGAGCCATGGCTTCCTGGCGCGGCGAATAGGTGCGGAAAAATGGGTCATTACGCATGACGGATTACCTGTAATGATTGTATTCAGTCCGGTGAACTCAGTCGGGCCAGACGCGGTCCGGAAACAGCGCATTGCCGCTATCGGCGACACCCGAAGCAGGCGATTGAGTCGCTGCTTTTTTTGGGGTGGCGGGCTTGGCTGCTGTTGCCGGCTTGGCTGCTTTTGGGGCAGCTGGCTTACGCTTCACTGTCTTGGTGACCGCTTTCTTTGGTGCAGCTTTCTTTGGTGCAGCTTTCTTAGGTGCGGCTTTTTTCGGCGCAGCCTTCTTCGGCGGAGCCTTTTTCGCTGCAGCGGGAGGGGTAGCAGACTTGATTGCCGCGGGTTTGGGTGCGGTCTGATCCTGTTCGGCTTTGGCCTGACGTACGCTGGCAGAAAGTTTGTCTTTTAAATTAGTCATGATGCGATCACCTCATTAATGATGGCTTCGATTTCAGCAGCGGCCAGGGCACCCCGACCGCCCATCTGATAAACCGAAACACCTTCAAGTGCAGCACTGCGATAAATGGCGCGGCGCCGGATACCCGTTTCAAGTACCGGTATGCCAAATTCGGCGATGGCATCGTGCATCGCCGCAGAAAGTGCGCTTTTGGGTTCCAGCTGGTTCAACACCAGGAAAGCCCGTAAACGCTTGTTGGTTTTTCTTGCTTCTTCGATCTCGCCCGGCAGTCTTAGACTAGCCCACAAATCGATCGGCGAAGGCAACACCGGAATCAAAGCCACATCGCAAGCACGCAATGCTTGCAGTGACGCATGGCTTTCAAGTGAAGGCGGACAATCCAGCACCAGATGGCGATATGCCTTGTAGTTCTGGTGCAGGGTCTTGGCGTCCCACTTGCCGTTTATCTGTTTGACTGTAGCCGGAAAGGGCGCACTGCCCAAACTGGCCCACTGCCTCGAAGATGCTTGTGGATCGAGGTCTAACACCAGCGTGTCATCACGTCTGGCCAGGCCTGCTGCCAGATTCATCGCCACTGTTGTTTTACCCGCGCCACCTTTCTGGTTGATCACAGCAATAATGTGAGTTGCCATTCTCAGCCTTCCGGTCGTGGATACAACGTATTGATACGTTTAGCGAAACCCAGTTCAGCTTCGCCCAGTTCACCACTTTCGCCCGACTCCAACGTGATATTCACGTAGGTGCTGGCGAAGTTGATGTTATGCGGATGCAGACCGGACTCTTCGGACAGTGCCGCCACCGCATCAAGAAAATCACGTGTATCGCCATAGCGTTCGAAGCTAAAGCGACGAAACAGAGTCTGCGGCTTTCCCCGAGCTTCCCAGCCTTCTGGTACGTCAGCCATGTGGCGTACCCTCGGCAGTCATGCCGTCCAACTCGCGAACATGTGCCAGCTCTTCGGCCAAAATGCCTTCGAGCAAAGCCACGCTATCAGCATCACGCATGCGTCTCGCATGCGTCACGGCTTCTTCGTACAGGCGAACCGCATCCACTTCCAACAGGCGATCCGCTGCCAGCATGTCGTCAACCGTCCGACCCAATCGAGCCGGCGGCAAATTGCCGGCAGAAGGTGCCACGCCCAACACAATCAGGCGTTCCATCAACCGCTCGGCGTGCTGCAATTCTTCCACCGCTTCACGTCGCAACTGCGATGAAAGTGCGTAATCGCCCCACAGGCGCGCCAACACACTTTGCGCCAGATATTGCTGGACTGCACTCATCTCGTGGGTTAAAGCACGCGAAAGCCAGCCCAGGGTACGCGGATCAACGCTCATCCGGCGATGGCTTAGCTGCGCGTCGAAGTGATTTCAGCGTCGCGACCACCACCGCCTGCATCGGGCGAAGTCGGCAAAATGCCTTCCACTTCGCCGTGTACGCGAGCGATGATGTGGGCAGCGACCAGGCCGTCACCCACGCGTTCGCATGCATCAGCACCGGCGCGAACGGCAGCGTTGACTGCACCGGTCTCGCCGCGTACCAGCACGGTCACATAACCACCACCCACAAACTGACGACCGATCAAACGCACTTCTGCGGCCTTGGTCATGGCATCAGCCGCTTCAATCGCGGGAACCAGACCACGGGTTTCAATCATACCAAGGGCAACACCGCTCACGATAGCCATGAGTTTTCTCCATTACATTTGTTACGACTTAAAAAGCACAACCAAGCTAAAAAGCTTAGGCGCTAGGAGCTTGCGGCAAAATGCCTTCCACTTCGCCGTGTACACGAGCGATGATGTGGGCAGCGACCAGGCCGTCACCCACGCGCTCGCATGCATCAGCACCGGCGCGAACGGCAGCGTTGACTGCACCGGTCTCGCCGCGTACCAGCACGGTCACATAACCACCACCCACAAACTGACGACCGATCAGACGCACTTCTGCGGCCTTGGTCATGGCATCAGCCGCTTCAATTGCGGGAACCAGACCACGGGTTTCAATCATGCCAAGGGCAACACCAGACACGCTAGCCATTCTTATCTCCTAATTTCAATGCTTACTAGAACTTTAAAACGCAGATTGTTATAACAATCAGGCGCTTGGTGCGGTCGGCAGAATGCCTTCAACTTCACCGTGTACGCGAGCGATGATGTGAGCAGCAACCAGGCCGTCACCCACGCGCTCACATGCATCAGCACCAGCGCGAACGGCAGCGTTGACTGCACCGGTCTCGCCGCGTACCAGCACGGTCACATAACCACCACCCACAAACTGACGACCGATCAGACGCACTTCTGCGGCCTTGGTCATGGCATCAGCCGCTTCAATCGCAGGAACCAGACCACGGGTTTCAATCATGCCCAGCGCAACACCCATACGTTCAGCCATTTTGTTACTCCTTCTATCAAAAAATTAATAATGAAATTCTTACTGCAAATTCCAAGGGCAATCGCGCCAATCACGCCTTCCCTTGCCCCTACGCTTAAAACTTACTTATTCCAATTGTCAATAATTCCGCAAATCGTCAAGTCAGTCGTTGTATCCGAATCCGGCATCGCCCATCGTGCTGCGCTGCCACTTGCGGTAAACACCCATTTCCCGATGGGTACACCGACGGGGTCAGACGCCACCAGCAACCCACCCGTCTGGGTTTCGAGCACGCGCAGCGACGCCGACTTCAGACCCGGGACACGCTGGGTACAAACCAACTCATCCATGACGCGCATAATTTCCATTAATACAACTCCATCAGACTTTATCAGCCGTCCAGTGGTCGATAATGCCGACGATAGTCAGGTCGGAAGGAAACTCCTTGCTGCCCGCTGCCTCACGCGCTGCCGACGAACCCACGCAGATCACCCAGTCGCCGGGGATACACCCCACCGCGTCGACCGCAACACTGCGAATTCCGCCTTCTTTATCCTGCACCACCAGTAGTGGACGATGACCGAATCCATTGATTCGGTTCGTCGATACCAGTGTTTTTTCAACTTTCATGATTCTCATAAGGCTGCCTTAGCGACTCATTCCGGTTAATGTTCCGCTTGCTGATCAACCGCATCAATAAACGTGCAGCGCTCGCTGCCTTCCCAATCACTTACCGCCATCTGACAATGCAGCATGCCCTGTTCGTGCAACTTCGGATAACGATCTTCGATAGCCGCCTGCACGCGTTTGCATCGGGCAACAGCCCGCTTGCGCGCACCCGGCACCCGCGATGAATAATGAAAGTGCACCAACACCGGAACAGCCAACCCACGGCTGATGTTCAGCCCGGAAAAAATCTTGATGCCCACATCCATGTCGGGCGCGCCTTCTTCCACCGTGTCGAGGTGGGCGTAATAATATTTGTTGCGCATCTGCACATAACTCGTTGCTTCGCCGGCGCAGATGAATGCTTCATCATGACCGATAACCGCATAGCGTCCTTCATGATGTTGGATTACATACTCGATCTGTGACAGGTTGGACTCCAGCAGTTGCGCAATCAATTTGCGCATACCAGGCTGCAAGCCACAGCTCTTCTCGGCGCCGGCGATCGTTTGCGCGATGGCATTGCGTGCAGCTTCCGCGCTCATGCCCAACGTGTCGCGGAACAGTGTCGCGCTTTCGACATAACGCATCGGACAGTTACCACTTTCGCTGTCGGGCAGATGCACCCGGATCGCATCGGTGTCAGTGTCCACGCCTATCAGCAGCGTATCGGGTGCTGCGCCCCGACCATAGGTGTTTTCGATGGCCGAGCGCAGCTCGGCCAGCCTGTCCGCAGCCTCCTGCGTTGCCAGCGCATCATTGCTGCCGTGCGCGGCACAACCCTGCTGGCAGGGATTCGAAGTGCTGTAGTGATACACAGCGATCTTCAGATAATTACCGCTTTCGCCGCCCGGAATGCCGCCCGCCAAACGCAACAGTTCGCGCTGAGTCCAGTCGGCCACGTCGCCTTCCACATCAAACAGCGCACCGGCATATGCCTTCACGTAAACCGCATCGTTCGAGGCCATGCGGAAAACAAATGGCAACAAACCTTGCAGGCGACCGTCTGCACACGGGCTGATATCCAGCGTGTGGTAGCCACATGACTGAATGAACGCCGCATCGATCAACATCCGCTCGCGCCAAGGTCTCTGGTCGGCCTCGGCCTGGTCGACGCATTCTTTGAAACTGCGAAACACGCAGTAGGAATGCAAAGCACGCAGATCCAACCCAGCCGCCCACACGTTTTCCAGCAAGCACAGCGGTAAGGTGTATGTCAATTTATCCTGCGCCACACGCTGAGCGCGCGCCACAAAATCCAGTTCGTGTTGAAAGGCGGAGAGCGTTTTCAACGTATCGACAATGGGTGAAAAGCGTCCGCGCACCTGATTCTCATAGGCATACAGACGACGATTCAATTCCTGGTCGACCAGCGCGTGTTCACAGCGCTGACTCGTTCCGATAACGCACGCCGGGTTATCGAGCAACTCTGGCTGGCAGAGTGCTCCGGCATTTCTCATCGCAACAAGTCGTTTACGCGTGTTCACTCGTCAAACCTCAGCCGCGTGCGCCACCCGACAGGGTAACCAGCGAACCTTTACCGGTGTTTCCTGCCGAGCCTGTAATGCGACTGTCTTC
This sequence comes from Thiobacillus sp., assembly GCA_030679915.1. Lineage (GTDB taxonomy): Bacteria > Pseudomonadota > Gammaproteobacteria > Burkholderiales > Thiobacillaceae > Thiobacillus. The sequence continues at coordinate 38,729 of JAUXRY010000021.1, read as the reverse complement.
CACAACAACAGGACGCTCAACCACATCACGGAACAATTGCGCGTTCATGCCCACACCACGCGGCGTGCCACGTTCTGACAGATTGCGCGACATGCTCGACGGGCCTTCTGTTCCGGTGACCTTGCTCATTGCGTCCCACGCATCGCCGGTTACCGAGCGACCGGTCTGACTACCTTCTCCAGTCAAGCGACGTGCAGCGGTGATGGCTTCTGCTTGCGCAGTTTGCGTAGCCGTTGCATCACGATGACGAAACTCCGGGGTACCGGTGATCAGACCACCGGCCTTATTAACCGGCCCGGTAATCCGCTCGCTGTTATACGCGGAGCCCGTTACATCATTGAACTGCTTCTGCTGAGCCGTGCGCGCAGGTGTGTTAATGCTGAAATCAATTGGCGCAGGCTGACGCGTCATTTCAATGTGCGTGTTGCCACGCGCAACAAACCGCCCGCTGGTGCCGCATTGCGATGTGGTGTTGTCAACGCCCACATAAGGCGTACCACTCACCACTTCACATGCACCGCGTTCGTCACCCGTCATCACCGAACCACCCGCACCGGGGCGATCACCGGTAACGGCCGCAGCAGGAATCACCGCGCTGGCCCGGATAATGGCCTCCTGAGCCTGCATGGCAGGCGCTTCGCAGAAACCGTTGAACTGGCCTCGTCCGATATAGGGCGTCCCACTGATGGGCGAGCAACCACCGGATTCATCTCCGGTCACACTTGCTGAACGGCCAACGTAAGTACCCGTAACCGATTGTCCGCGCCAGGTTTGATCAACCGCAACTTTGGCAACCGGCGCCACAGGGGTGCTTACGGCACAGACAGCACGCTGCTGGTCTGCACCGATATATTCAGTACCGGTGACGGATTTGCACCCACCCATCTCGTCACCGGAAACCTTTGGGCTGCGGCCTACCTCCGTGCCGGTCAAGCTACGACCCGACAAGGTTTGCATCACAGCAACTTTTTTGGGCGAAGCGGTATCGCATAGCGCGCCGAAACTGCCTGAGGTGTAGTACTGCGAACCGGTAATGCTCAGACACGAGCCTGGCTCATCGCCCGTTACCTGGCTGGAGCGACCTACCTCGGTCCCCGAAACAGGCTGATTGCCGCGCGAAGACATCACGCCAACCTTGCGGGGCGATTTGGGTGCAGTCGTGCTGCACACGGACGTGAATTGCTCTTGAGCCAGATATTCGGTGCCAGTGATGCCACGGCAGCTGCCATTTTCATCTCCGGTCAACTTGGAGGTGTGGCCCACAGCCGTCCCGGTCACTGCCTTGCCGTGGCTGGTGTGGCTCACTGCCACCTTTTCAGGTGCCATTACGCCACCAGTCGGTGCAAGGTAATCGGTTCCGGTCAGGAAACGACCCGAACCCGGCTCATTGCCCGTCACTTTTTCCGAGCGAGTCACCAACGTGCCGGTGACAACTTTGCCCTTGGACGTATCGGCCGCACCTACTTTGGCGGGCGACGCTGCCGGACGGCTGGAACACATTTCGTCGTAACGTTCGGCTGCCAGATATTCGGTACCGGTAATGCCGCGGCAATTGCCTGGCTCGTCACCGGTCACATTGGTTGCGCGACCCACTTCGGTACCCGTCACCTTGCGCTCACCCATCGTGTGGCTTACGCCGACCTTGCCAGGTGCTGCAACAGGGCGCGCACTACACATCGTGTCGTACTGCTCGATCCCGATATATTCGGTGCCCGTCACGGCGCGGCACGAGCCAGGCTCATTGCCGGTGACTTTTTTGCTGCGTTCGACCATGGTGCCCGTCACCTCATGACCCGACAGGGTATGACCTTCTTCAACCTTGGCCGGTGCGGGCGTTTCCATACGTGCACGCATCCGTCCAGCGGGGCGCGTATCCTTGGCCGGCTTGATGCTGCCAGCCAACGATTGCACCACACGGCGCTGCATCGCTTTTTGACGACCGGTTGCACCCTTTGAAATCGCTGCCTGCCAGTCCTGACCCGGCATCGAGGAAGCAATCTTGGTTGCTTGCGCCACGCGCTTGAGGCCGGCCTTGCCATCTTGTGACAATGCTGCACGGCGTGCACGTGCCAACGCACGACCGGACGCCTCGACTGCTTTCCGCGGAACAGCCGAGGCAGGCGATACGGCAGCTGCAGACATCACGCTTGTTGCTGGCTGAGTGTCGCCACAACCACCCTTGGTGCCATTGCAACCACAACCGCAGCTCTTTGCCGGCGCGTCAGCGACAGCCGCCGAGGCCATCGCATCATTCTGCGGCTTCGGACGAACACGCCCACTGGGTCGTGCTGCGGTGGGTTGCAGCGCCGCCTTGCCTGACGTGCTCATCGCTTCGCGACGCGCACGGCTGGCACTGCGGCCATTGGCGGCTACCGCCGCCCGGGCTTGCGCAATGATGGCCGCATTGGAAGCCGATCCAGTTGACGCCTTGCTCAGGCCTGGCTTAGCTGCGTAAGCTGAAGCTGGCTCGACGCGCGATGCTGCGGGCCTGGCTGACATGACAGAAGCGGTTTTCGTCACGCCGGTCTTGCCATGTAAAGCCATAGCCTTGCGGCGATTCAATGCCAACTCACGCCCGGAAAGGGTCGCAGTGGCGGTGCTGTCGGTGGTTAGTGTCATCACTTACCTCGAATCTAACGGGTTTGTTGAGGTCGCGATTACGCGACCAGACGGTGTCGCAACCGCGACCTCAGCAAACAGAATTTTGAACACAATCATCCTGCCTTGCGTGCGCCGACACTTATGCATCGGCGCAGACTTTCTTTTTAGCGATATACCACGAAGTTCATGCCCTGGCTTTGCGCGTAGTTGTCATAAGCGACAAAACGCACCAGCTGGTCAGGGAACTCACGGTGACACGCGTCCAACTCGGCCAGAACGGCATCAACCGATTGCTCGCCAAAGAAGGGCAGCTTCCACATGTACCAATAGTTTTGGGTAGCGAGCGCGCCCTTTTCGGTATGTTCTACCGACGGGTTCCAACCCTGGCTAATGCAATAAGCGATCTGGCGACGCACCTGATCTGCCGTCATCACGGGTAGGTACGAAAAAGTTTCGTACTTGGTCCCGCCTTTGTAAACTTGAACAGCCATGTTATTTCCTTTCAATAAATGAGGAACAGACCCATGGAAGCGAACCGCAGTGTTCTCGGTCGCGCTTCCCGTGCTGGCTCCTTACTTGTTCGCAATATCCAGCTTGTCAACGGTGTCAAACTCAAACTTGATCTCTTTCCACGTTTCCATGGCGATTCTGAGCTCAGGGCTGTGCGTTGCGGCCGCCGTAAGAATTTCTTTGCCTTCTTTTTCAAGCTCACGGCCTTCGTTGCGCGCCTGCACACAGGCTTCCAGCGCAACGCGGTTGGCGCAGGCGCCCGCCGCATTACCCCAGGGATGGCCGAGCGTGCCGCCACCAAACTGCAGCACGGAGTCATCGCCGAAGATGTTGACCAGTGCGGGCATGTGCCACACGTGAATACCACCGGACGCGACCGGCAGTACGCCAGGCATCGAGCCCCAATCTTGGTCAAAGAACACGCCGCGTGAGCGATCTTCAGGAATGAAGGACTCACGCATCAAATCGACAAAACCCAGGGTCGGTGCGCGGTCGCCTTCGAGCTTGCCAACCACCGTACCGGAGTGCAGGTGGTCGCCGCCGGATAGACGCAGAATTTTGGCCAGCACACGGAAGTGAATACCGTGGTGCGGGTTGCGGTCGATCACAGCGTGCATAGCACGGTGAATGTGCAGCAGCATGCCGTTGTCACGACACCAGTTGGCCAGGCCCGTGTTGGCACAGAATCCGCCGGTGATGTAATCGTGCATGATGATCGGCGCGCCGATGTCTTTAGCGTGCTCGGCACGCTTGTACATCTCTTCGGGGGTTGCTGCGGTCACGTTCAGGTAGTGGCCCTTGCGCTCGCCGGTTTCGGCTTCCGCTTTCAAGGTGGCTTCCTGCACGAAGTCAAAACGCTGACGCCAGCGCATGAACGGCTGCGAGTTAATATTCTCGTCGTCCTTGCTGAAGTCCAAACCGCCACGCAGTACTTCGTACACCGCACGGCCGTAGTTCTTCGCAGACAGGCCCAGCTTCGGCTTGATGGTGCAACCCAGAAGGGGGCGGCCATATTTGTTCAGAATGTCACGCTCGACCTGGATGCCCATGGGTGGGCCACCGCAAGTTTTAACGTAGGCAATCGGGAAGCGGATGTCTTCCAGACGCAGCGCGCGCAAGGCTTTAAAGCCAAACACGTTGCCCACCAGCGAGGTGAACACGTTGACCACTGACCCTTCTTCGAACAGGTCAATCGGATAAGCAACAAAAGCGTAGAAACAGGTGTCGTCACCCGGCACATCTTCGATGCGATAGGCACGGCCCTTGTAATAATCCATGTCCGTCAGCAGGTCGGTCCAGACCGTAGTCCAGGTACCTGTTGAGGATTCAGCAGCCACAGCAGCAGCCACTTCTTCACGGTCCACACCCGCTTGCGGGGTGATTTTGAAACACGCCAGAATGTCGGTATCCAGCGGGGTGTATTCCGGCATCCAATATGTCTGCCGGTATTCTTTTACCCCGGCCTGATAGCTCTTCACTGCCATTATGTTCGCTCCTTAAGCATGCTGATTCAGACAAAAATTCCAAATCCTTAATTCTTGGCCGCCTTGCTGCGCAAAACCAAGCCCTCAGGAAACCCTGAACAAAACCCCCTGCATTTAAGCTAGAGGACTTATTCAAAGCTTCCTTTATTACTGAGCCATAGCTGTTAAGGCCATAGCGGGACCGTAACCTTATCCGCTCGATTGCATAATTAACAATCGATATTCATAATGCAAAGCATAACTAATTCTTATCATTAATCCATGCACATCACGTTGCGCCAGATTCAGGTGTTCGAAGCAGCGGCCCGACTCACCGGTTTTACCCGTGCGTCCGAGGAACTGCACCTGTCCCAGCCCGCTGTTTCCATGCAAATCCGGCAGCTGGAAGAACAGGCCGGGATGCCATTATTCGAGCAGATTGGCAAGAAAATCCGTCTGACCGATGCGGGGCGCACTTTCTACCGACACGCACAGGGAATTCTGGCTCAGGTCCAGGAAGCCCAGCTTGAGCTGGAAGAAATGCGCGGGGTTCGCCGCGGTCAATTAAATATTACGGTTGCCAGTACGGCAAATTATTTTGCGCCCCGCCTCCTTGCAACGTTTTGCCAGCGCTATCCAGGGGTAAAAGTCAGCCTGGATGTCAGTAATCGCGAGCATATTCTCACGCAATTGGGCGATTCTGACAAAGATCTCGCGATCATGGGCCAACCCCCCGAAGAATCCAATCTGGTGGCTCACCCGTTCATGGAAAATCCACTGGTGGTGATTGCCGCGCCGAGCCACCCGATGGCCAAAGAACGCGCCATTCTGCCTGCGCGTCTGGCTGACGAGAGCTTCATCAGCCGCGAGCCCGGTTCGGGTACGCGCATGGCCGCTGAACGTTTCTTTGATGCGACGGGTATCCGCCTCACCACCGCCATGGAAATGAGCAGCAACGAGGCCATCAAGCAGGCCGTGCAAGCGGGCCTGGGCCTGGGTGTAGTCTCAATCCACACCCTGGAAATGGAACGCGCATTGGACCGACTGGCGATACTTGACGTACAAGGATTCCCGATCATGCGTCACTGGTATGTGGTGCACCGCCCTGCCAAGCGTTTTTCTGCGGTGGCGCAGGCCTTCCTCGATTTTGTCATGAATGAAGCAGGCAGCTTGCTGGCTCAACCTCGCCCCTGAACTTCTCTAGTCCGCAAATTTCTCGCGGCGCAGCACCTGCGTATCGGATACAAAGCACGCCAGATGATGGCCCCGCTTCATCAGCTTTTCAATGTCCACCATCACTTCTGTCAGCTTGGATTCGGTAACAACCAGCATGAACAGAATATTGCTTCCGCCTTCCAGTGCACCGGTCTGCAGTCCGGCACTGCCCGCGCCGCGTGCTTCAAGGATGGTGTAACCCGAGGTGGCATGCGCCTCGGCTATATCCACCAAACGCTCTTCCAGCGTCATGTTGGCGACAATGTTGATAAGTTTCATCGGATGGAGTTGAGGCATGGCTGATCCTGACTCACACGCCCGCCAGGCGGGCGGCGAAATAATGGTAAATCGGGATGCCGACGATCACATTGAACGGAAACGTCACCCCAAGCGAGAGGGTTAAATAATAGGATGGATTGGCTTCAGGGATAGCCAAACGCATGGCAGGCGGTACGGCAATATAGGATGCCGAAGCGCCCAGCACGGCCACCAGCATGGTGCCGCCCATGCCGAAACCCAGCCAGTAGTGGCCCATCAGCAGACCGACGCCGCCGCCGATCAGCGGCATCAACACACCAAACGCCACCAGAAACCAGCCTACACGCCTGAACTCTCCGATGCGTTTGCCTGCTTCCATCCCCATTTCAAGCAGGAACATCGACAACGCACCCATAAACAGCGTACTGAAGAAAGGCGTGATGGTGGCCAGCGAATCCGGCTTGACTACGAAGCCGATCAACATGCCGCCAAAAAGCAAAATCACGCTGCCGTTGGTAAACGCGTCTTTCAACAACTCGCCCATATGGTTTTCGCGCGCGTCTTCATCACTATTGGCCTTGTTGCCCCGTGAAAATCGGGCGAGCAGGAGGCCGACAATAATGGCTGGCGACTCCATGATCGCCAGCATGATGACCGGATAGGACTCATACGTGATCTGCTGAGCATTGAGGTAAGCGATCGCGGTTAGAAAGGTGCCCGCGCTGACAGAACCGTAGTGCGCCGCGATAGCCGACGCATTGAGCTTGTCGATCCGGCCTGCCAGCAAAATGGTGTACGCCAGGATGGGTAAAGCAAATCCCAGCACCAATGCGGCCCCCACGGCCTCTAACGCTTCACCCAAATGCGCATGCGATAACTCGATGCCGCCTTTGAGGCCGATACCAATGAGCAGGTAGATCGACAGCGCCTTGGCCAGTTCGGGTGGAAACTTGAGATCGGATTTGACGCCCTGCGCCAGAAATCCCAGCGCAAAGAATAAAACCGCCGGTATCAGCAAATTGCTTACATCCATCGAAGCTCCTTCACGCCATGCCAGCGGCGCGTCATGTATAAGAGATCAACCTACTTCTGCCGTGCAGGCAGTACGTTGCTGACACCTTATGCAAATCGAAGCATCATGAATAGTTAATGTTTTTGATCAAATCCATAAGAATGGATGATGCATTGGATGTTAACCGGGTCAGGCGGCTTCGCGCAGATAGGCCTTGATGGCCGTCAAGACCGCCTCGGACTTGATAACCAGACCCAGATCAATCATCTCTGACCCCATCACCATGGGCTGCTGGTTATTGGGCGGCACCGGAACCGACACCAGCTGATTGGCTTCTTCGCGGAAGAACACCGCCGCGACCACGCCGGCAAACAAAAACTTTTTGCCGCCGCCTGATTGCGCTGAACGCAAGGAATCCGGCTGATAGACGAAAACCGGGCTGCCACTGGAGCCTGGATACACCGCTGCATCAATCAAAAACTCCGGACGGCCTTCGAAATTCAGCTCCATCGGGGTGGCGGTGGTGCCGCGCCGCATGATAGGCATCAGGTTGACCTGATCCCACACCCCGCTGGGGTAACCAATAAAGATCACCTCTTCCATCGCATCGAGTGCACGCAAGGCTGCAGCATCGGGTACCAGATGGCTGTCAATCGCGTGGTAATACAACTCGGCGCCCAGGTCTCGCGCCGCCTGTTCCAGTGGGCGCAACGGGATGATGGCGAGATCCACTTCTGGGTCCGGGTGCAGAAACCAGGCGTGTGAAAAATCATTGATGTTGATCTGGAAGCGCTCGCCCAAGGCTGGCTGACCATGCATTTTCTGCGTAAACACCAGGCCGCCGCTGCGCACGCCCTCAACCAGATGGCGATTGGTGACCACGAAGGTATGCACGCCGCTACCTGTCGTGTGGCTAAACACGAAGGCGGTGCCAGAACCCTCGCTACCGTCTTCCAGCACCGTATCGACCCGAATGGTGTTGAACAGCAGCTTCTTGGTGATGGAGTTGATTTCCAAGGAGTGACTCCGATCAGACTGCAGCCGGTTTGGACTTCACCGGGCAGAACAGGTCTTCCTTGGCATCGTCACCCAGGCGTTCGTAGATGGCGGAAATGGCCTGATCTTCGGTCGGGAAAATGTTGTCCGGGCCAATCAGCTCAAACAGGCTCGTGTTGCGCATGACATCCAGCACCTGTTTCTTCAGCCCCGAAAACACCAGGGTAATGCCTGCCGACTTCAACCGGTCGATCAGGTGATGCACCACTTCCTCGCCGGACGCGTCCAGCTGGTTGATGGCATCGCCCACGATCAGCACGTATTTGGCATTGGGGCGATCAGCCAGACCTTCCAAGACCGCATCTTCAAAATAGGACACATTGGCGAAATAGAGCGAGCCGTCATAACGCAAGGCCATGATGTGCTCACTGGTCGGCATGTCCGGATTGACCTTGATGTCACGCAGCGTGCCGTCGGTGTAACGTCCCAACAACGCCACGCGCGGCTTCATGGTGCGCAGCAGGAACAGCACAATGGCCAGCCCCGCGCCAATCAGAATGCCGTTATCCAGATGCGGCGCAAACAGGAGTGTGGCAAAAAATGTCACGATGGCGGCGGCGCCGTCGTGCTTGTGCGTATGCCAGGCGTGCTTGACACCTTCGATGTTGACCAGTCCACCCACCGCCATGATGATGATGGCCGCCAGCACCGCCTGCGGCAAGTGATACAGCATGGGGGTCAGGAACAGCAGCGTGACCAGCACAATCACCGAAGTGAACACCGACGACAAGCCCGAGGTTGCCCCCATGTTGGCATTCACCGCCGTCCGCGAGAACGAACCCGAAGACGGATAAGCCTGAGAAAAGCTGCCCACGATATTGGCCAAACCCTGACCGATGAGTTCCTGATTCGGATCCAGGCGTTGCTTGGTCTTGGAGGCCACGGCCTTGGCAATCGAAATGGCTTCCATGAAGCCAACCAGTGAAATCACCAATGCGGCTGACAGCAACGCGACCAGTTTATCCATATCGAACGCGGGTGCAGAGATCGGCGGCAAGCCTTCCGGCACGGTTCCAACCACTTCCCCGCCGCCGATCAATTTGAATTCACCGTCCTTGGTGACCTTGCGAATCCGGTATGGGGTCGCATCCAGATTGATACCTTCAGGCGCCTTGCCAAGCGGGTAAATCGCAACCGTATTGTCATCCTCATCGATCTGCCGCACCACCAGGATCCGACCCATGGTCTTGCTCACCTCGCTGGATGTCTTTGTCGCTGCATTGAGCGCAAGGTTAGCCAAAGCGACTTCCGCATCGAGTTTGACGGCATCAATGCTGTCATGCCCGGTTGCTTTGACAGCGGCATTGAGTGCTTCATTTTTAGTAGCGATTTCACTGTTCAGCCGATCCACTTCGGTGACAGCCACCACCACTTTGTCGACCTGCGCGCGCAATTCGGCATCAGCCACATGAGCAGCCACACCCGTCGAGTTTTGTTCAAACCCGACCGCCCATGAAATCACTGTCGACAACACCACCGCAAGCAACACACCCGGCACCTTGGGGGCGTATTTCTTCAAGCCCCACATCAGCGCCATCGCGCCCACGCCCATGACCAGCGTCGGCCAGTGCGCGTCGCCCACCTGCTTGAACACACCGATGATGTCGTTGATGAAAGATTCGCTGCGCGCCATCGGCACGCCCAAAATTTTGGACAACTGCGACAAGGCAATGATGATCGCTGCCGCGTTGGTGAAACCAACAATGACCGGATGCGACAGGAAGTTAACGATGACGCCCAGCTTGAACGCACCCAGCGCCAGCTGAATCAAACCCACCAACAAAGTCAGCATGATCGCCAGCGCGATGAAGTCTTCGCTACCAGGGGGGGCCAAAGTGGCCAGTGCCGAAGCTGTCAGCAGAGATACCACGGCCACCGGTCCAGTGGCCAGCTGGTTGGACGAACCAAACATGGCCCCGATCGCCACCGGCAGGAACGCCGCGTACAGACCGTAATACGCTGGCAAGCCAGCCAGTTGCGCATACGCCATCGATTGCGGAATCAACACCAGCGCAACAGTCAACCCGGCCAGAAAGTTGATCTTGACCGAATCCGATTTCAACGGAAACCAGCTTAAAAAAGGAAGAAAACGGGAAAATCGGTTCAGCAGAGATTGCATGGCGGCAAGTCGATCAAATCCCGCGCTGACAACGCGGAACGGGTTATATGGATAACTTGCTATTATATCAGCAAACCCTAATCACCTTATCCGACCACAAGGCATGTTCTCCAACCCCTCCGGCATTACGCGCGCCCTGCAATCTTTCCGTATTGAGAATCAGGCGCTGTGCTACAGCAATTTTATTCCAAAACTCTACAACTGGTGCCTCAAACTGGGCTTTACCCGTGACAGCATCATGCCTTCGCGTGCCTTTTGCTCGGATGAAAGCCAGGGTGTACCCATCATCCTGCTCGCCAAGCATTTTGGCGTGTTCCCGTTCAACCACGGTCGCGTAGGCGGCATCGTGTCAGTCGACCGCCACGGCCCCCACGCCGACCACGGCAAAGATCTGATGCTGCTGCAATCGAGCCATGTCGGCCATGACCCGGAAACGGGTGAGTTTGGTGTTTATCGGCGCCTCCATACCGAGAACGCCCACAACAGCTGCAGCTGCGGCAAGATCGGCAACATCCTCGAGTGGTATCGCACCGAATATCGCTATGCCCGTGAAAACGTTCGCCTGACCCGTTTTGACGGACGACCGGTGGTGCTGGTCGACAACCTGCTGCTGAATACCGAGCGCAAGCAAGGCTTGTTTCTCAACCTTGAGCGCTTGGTTCAACATGATGCCACGGGCAAGTTTTTCACCCTCAATACCCTCAGCACGGCCTACGCGCTACCGGCGTCCGATGCGCTGCTCGAACGTCTGGGCGAATCGTCATGGCCGGAACAAGGCAGTGTCGAAATAGGCGGCCGGCTCGCGCCCGAGGACTTCTACTTCAAGCACATTTTCACCAATCACGACCCCTTCCAGGATCAGCTCGAACGCAACATGCTGGCGCCCATGCCCTGGATCGTCAGCGCCAAGCATCCCTTGCTGACTGCAGCCTGCGTCAACACTCAGGCCGAATTCGACCGCACCTACCGCAGCCTGGCCCACAATCCCGCCATGATCGACAAGAACATGTTGTTCATTTCCGGTATCAACATCGATCTGTCGCCGACCGACCAGACCCACTTCCCGCTGACTCAGTTTGTACCGTGGGCCGCCTACCTGCATCTGGCTGATGGCACACGCCAGATTCTCGAGCAGGACGAGTTGCTCGAGACACTGGCCAGCATGCCCCCAGACAACCCGGATCAGATCCATTTCGACGAATCGATCGAAATCATGAGCCGCGTGCCCAAGGTGCAAATTCAGCTCTAAACCAATCTGCTATATGCTCTCGGGCGCGCAATTAAAAAAACCACGCGCCTTGGTACAAAGGGATCCCTGCCCTGCACCAGCTTTTCGGCTGGACAGGTTCTAAGAAGCTGTCGTACCATCCGCCGGTCGGGGCACCAGTCCCCCGGCGTATGGGCTGACAACCCGCAAGACGGTGTCCCGTCCAAGCCTGGTTAATCCAACCAACATGGAGTGAGACACTTGGACACCGCAACTTCTTTATCTGCACCCGCGCCCGTCACCCTGGGCGAAGCGTTCAAATATTGGCTCAAACTCGGCTTCATCAGCTTTGGCGGTCCGGCCGGCCAGATTTCGATGATGCATCAGGAACTGGTGGAGAAACGCCGCTGGATTTCCGAGCATCGCTACTTGCACGCACTCAACTTTTGCATGTTGTTGCCCGGCCCGGAAGCCATCCAGCTGGCGATTTACATCAGTTGGCTGATGCATGGCGTCAAGGGCGCGGTCGTCGCTGGCATCCTGTTTTTCATGCCGGCCTTTCTGTTGCTGTCGTTGCTGGGCGGTGTCTACCTCGCCTGGGGCGATGTGCCCATGGTGCAAGGCATCTTCTACGGCATCAAGCCCGCCGTCGTGGCGATTGTGCTGTTTGCCGCCTGGCGTATCGGTTCGCGCGCGCTGAAAAATGAAGTGCTGTGGGGAATGGCCGCGCTGGCTTTCATCGGCATCTTTGTGTTTGACATCAGCTTTCCCTGGATCGTGCTGGCCGCGGCCATACTCGGTGCCATTGGCGGCAAGCTCATGCCTGCCAAGTTCAAGAGCGGGGGCGGCCATGGTGCCTCCAACAAGGAATACGGCCCGGCGATCATCGACGACGATAGCCCCACGCCCGCCCACGCCAAATTTTCCTGGACCAAACTGGCTGTCACGGTCATTGCATTCATTTCGATCTGGCTGGCAGCCATGTTCATTCTGCGAGGCGATCAAGCGCTCACTGAGATGGGCAGCTTCTTCACCAAGGCAGCTTTCCTCACCATCGGCGGTGCCTACGCGGTGTTGCCGTATGTGTACCAAGGCGGCGTCGAGCAATATGGGTGGCTGACCGGCCCGCAGATGATGGACGGCCTGGCGCTCGGTGAAGCGACGCCGGGGCCGTTGATCATGATCGTCACCTGGGTCGGCTATCTGGGCGGCGTGGCCAAGGGGATATTCGATAACCCTGTCGCCGCTGGCCTGGCTGGCGCGGCCGTTGCGACCTTCTTCACCTTCCTGCCGTCCTTCCTGTTCATCCTCGTCGGTGGTCCGCTTGTGGAAGCCACGCGTGGCGAACTCAAATTCACTGCGCCGTTAACCGGTATTACCGCTGCAGTCGTCGGTGTGATTCTGAATTTGGCCGTGTTTTTTGCCTGGCACACCTTCTGGCCACAAGCCAGCGCAGCAGATCCATTCGCCGGGGTCTTCGACTGGTTCCCGGTCATCGTAGCCATTGCCTCGTTCGTCGCGCTATGGAAATACAAAGCCGATATCATGAAAGTGATCGGCGTCACCGCGCTGCTTGGCCTGATTCATTCGTTTGTCATGTGAGGACATTATGAAACCGACCCCCCAACCCTTGAAACAATGTGGAAGCGGCAGCCCACCGGAGAAAAACTCAAATGCGCCGCGCACCATTCCGGCGTCGGAGGTCAATCCCGATTCCGTGCTGGTATTCGACGTACGACGCGAAGCTGATTACGCCGCTTCCAATGAAATCATCCCCGGCGCGATGTGGAAAAATCCCGATAAAATCGATATCTGGGTCAATGCCCTCCCACGTACGCTGGACGTAGTCATTTACTGTGTTCGCGGTGGTGGCGTTTCCAATAGCGTGGTCGACCGGTTGCAGGCCGAAGGGGTGAAAGCACGTTTCATCGAAGGCGGAATCGAGGCCTACAAGGCCGCTGGCGGCAAGGTCATGGCCAAATGAAGTGGGTAACCCGCGAACGGCCCAAGATCGACCGCATCGCCTGCCCCTGGCTGATCGCGCGTTTCATCGACAAGGACGCCGAGTTTCTCTACGTACCCGCGGCAGAGGTGCTCAACGTCGCCGCGAAAGCCGGCGCCACGCCCTATGATATTCCCGGTGTGGAATACGGGCACGTCGGTGAATTGTGCAGCTTTGATGCGTTTCTGCGCTTGCACGATCTGACTGATCCCGCCTTGCAGAAACTGGCTTTGATCGTGCGCGGAGCCGACACCGCCCGCCTCGACCTCGCGCCGCAATGTGCCGGCTTATTGGCGCAGTCGCTGGGTTTGTCTGCGCTCTATTCCGACGACCACGAGATGCTCGGCCACGGTATGACCATGTATGACGCGTATTACGCCTGGATTAAACACGCCAGCGGCGAATCCCATAGCTGGACGGTTCCAGTGGGCGCGCTTACCCGTCCGGGTAGTTGACTAATTTACTGGGTTATTCTATCGTGTGGCGTTAAGCTTATTCATTAGCAAGGACTAAAACATGGAACGCGAAATCAACGGCAAGACGGTCGAAACCGACCCCGAAGGCTATCTGGTCAATCTGGAAGACTGGTCGGAAGAACTGGCCGTCGAGCTGGCCAAGGAAGACAATCTGGAACTCGGTGAAAACCACTGGAAAGTCATCAACCACATGCGCGAGCAATTTTCCCAGAACGGTACCGCCCCCAACCTGCGTTTCCTGCAAAAAGGCCTGAAGGAAGAGTTTGGCGCCGAGTGGGGCGACAAGAAATTCCTGTTCGAGCTGTTCCCGTTTGGACCGGCCAAACAAGCCGGCCGTTACGCTGGCACGCCGAAGCCAACTGGTTGCGTATAAAAAACTGACTCTGCATTGCAAAAAGCCCCGCTTGTGCGGGGCTTTTTGTTTATGTCGCGCGTCTCCGCGTTAAAATGCCGCCTTTCACACGCCTGGGATCAACACAATGAGCGCACCTCAAGTGGGAGTGGTGATGGGGTCTTCCAGCGATTGGGAGGTGATGAAACACGCGGCGATGCTGCTCAAGCAACTGGGCATTCACTTCGAAACCCGGGTGGTCTCTGCTCACCGCACACCGGATCTGCTCTACGAATATGCGGCCAGCGCCGAAGCACGTGGACTCAAGGCCATCATCGCAGGCGCCGGTGGTGCGGCGCATTTGCCCGGCATGCTCGCTGCCAAAACCATCGTGCCGGTGCTGGGTGTGCCGGTACCGTCGAAATATCTGAAGGGCATGGATTCATTGCTGTCGATCGTGCAGATGCCGAAGGGTATTCCGGTTGCCACCTTTGCCATCGGCGAGGCCGGCGCAGCCAATGCGGCACTTTTTGCAGCGGCACTGATCGCCCGTTATGACAGCGGACTGGCAGCACAGCTCAACGACTTCCGCAAAGACCAGTCGGATTCAGTGATGGGGATGGAACTACCCGATGTCGAGTAAACCCTTGCCTATTCTCCCGGGTGCCACCTTGGGCATACTCGGAGGAGGCCAGCTCGGTCGCATGTTCACCCTCGCCGCGCGCACCATGGGCTACAAGGTCATGGTGCTCGATCCCGATGGTGCCAGCCCGGCTGGACAAATGGCTGATGAACACGTGCAGGCAGATTACACCGATCTCGCTGCGCTGAAAAAGCTTGGCGTCGCCTGTGCGGCAGTCACCACCGAATTCGAGAACGTCCCGGCAGCCAGCCTGATCGAACTTGCGCGCCATTGCCGGGTAGCGCCCAGCGCCGAGGCCGTTGCAATTGCACAGGATCGCGGCCACGAAAAAACCTGGCTGGCCGATAATGGTTTTGCCACTGCGCCGTTTACATTGATCAATAGTGAAGCCGACCTCGACGCCGCGCTGGCCAAGACGGGCACACCGGCGCTACTGAAAGTGTCACGCTTCGGTTACGACGGCAAAGGTCAGGCCCGCATCGGCACACTCGATGAAGCGCGCACAGCCTTCCGCGAATTCGGTGGCCTGCCCTGCGTGCTGGAAGGCTTCGTCAAGCTGGAATGTGAGCTATCGGTGGTGCTGGCGCGCGACGATGCCGGTCAGTGTGAGCGGTTCCCCGTCGCCGAAAACCGCCACGTAAATGGCATCCTCGATGTTTCCATCGTCCCGGCCCGCGTGCCCGAGAGCCTTACGCAACAGGCGCGCGACATGGCCTGTGCGGTTGCCCACAAGCTGGACTATGTCGGCGTCATGGCGGTAGAGTTTTTTGTTGCCGACGGTCGCTTGCTGATCAACGAAGTCGCCCCGCGCCCGCACAACTCCGGCCACTACACGCTGGATGCCTGCGTCACCGACCAGTTCGAACAACAGGTGCGCGTGCTATGCGGCCTGCCACTGGGAGACACGCGCCTGCTGTCGCCGGTGGTCATGCTCAACATCCTCGGCGACCGCTGGAAAAACGGCGGCCCGCACTGGGACGCGCTGCTGGCGCAGACCAACATCAAGCTGCACCTGTACGGCAAGCAGACTGCCCGGCCGGGGCGCAAGATGGGGCATTGCAATGTGCTGGACGCTGATCTGAATACGGCGCTGCAGTTGGCCGAGCAGATACGAAATGGGCTTTGACTTCTGCAGTAAGCGCCGCTTCAGCGCGCTTGCATTGGCTGTTTTTATTTCGAGCGCCTGCGCGGCAGAAAGTGATGGGCAGCACCCCATTCGCATCGGCCCACATGCTTTACAGGTTGAAGTCGCGGCCACCTCGCAGCAGCGGGAACGTGGCCTGATGGGCCGGACCCGCCTTCCCGAAAATGGCGGCATGCTGTTTGTTTTCGACACCACGAGGCGGCACTGTTTCTGGATGCGCAACACCCCGCTACCGCTGTCGATTGCGTTTATTGATGAAGCCGGGCGCATCTTGAATATCGCCGACATGCAACCCCATACCGACACCCTGCATTGCCCCACGATTGCAATCCGATACGCGCTGGAAGTCTCTCAGGGAAAATTTGCGCAGCGCGGCATTATTGCGGGCAACCAAGTGGACGGCTTGCCGCAATAAGCACGTACCTCATTCACGGCACGATGGATTGAATGTTCAGTTCCACCTGGTTTTGCTTGTTATCGCTCATCATCACCCGCACCGGCAGATAATGCCGGTCAACGGCCAGCCAGACTTCGAAGCGGCCATCACGGTCATCCCCTAGCCGTGCAAGATGCAGTGTGCGCAGTGAACCCACCGCAGTCTCTACAACTTCCTCCCCACGCACGGCATACGTGTAATCGCGAAGCTTTTTGCCATTGAATACCGTGTACGTCAGTTTGCCTCCGGGAGGCGGTGCTGTGAGCGCGAGATGGAAAAACAGACTGAGTACATCCTGTACCTCACCCTCATAATTAAAATGGCGCGGTGCCCCTTTGGCCGGGTTCAGTGTGAGGTGGCCCTGAGACGCATCGAATTGCGCACTGCTGCGCTTATCGCCGCGCTGGTCCCAGAATTCTTCAGGCTGCAAACCACGCGGGGTGATGCGGCCCCGGCTAGTTTGCACGAATTTTCCGCCGTAGAAAATGCCCGCCAGGCCCGTGGCTTTGGCCACGCTGATCAAGGTGTAGTGCTGCCCATTTTCATTAACCCAGACCATGGTTTGTTCGCCTGCCGCCAGCCCGTAACTCACTTTGAACCGCAAATCGATGCGGGCGGGTAAAGGATTCAACGGTGGCGGTGCCAATTCGACCAGGTCCGGTGCCGCTGCTTCATCCCGCACAAAACCAGGCTGCACAACAGGCGGCGTATCAACACTCACAACGGGTTCGATCAAAGCAGAAATCTTGATGGGATCGGATGACGCAACACCAGGCGGAGCGGCTTGCTGCACCGGGTTTTCAACCTGGGGAGGGACGCGATAAACGGGAGCCGCAGAAACAGCAGGCTTGGCGACAGGCGGGGGGGGCGCTACCAGGGGAGCCAGCCGTGCTTCGAAGCGTATGGCCTCAGCAGGTAATTCTTTTGTTGGCAGACTCAAGTTCGCCCCACCAATCAGGATGACATGCAACAACAGCGACATGCCCAACGCCAGCCACCACGGGCGCAGGCTACGCCCCATGTTTCAGTCCTTCACGCTGGCGCGCACCAGGCGCTGCTCGAGGGTCACGCCGTCTTCAACCACGCGAACCTGTACGGGTAAATTGTTTCGTGCTGGCGCAACCCATACGGTGACGGATTTTTCGTCTGGCTTTTCTGTAATCCGCTGATACTGCTGGGTGTTGAGTGCTCCCAGCGGCGTTTCAATGGCACCGCCATCACTCCGGGCATACCGGTAGTCATTCAAGTCACGCCCACTCACCACCTGCAGGCCATAGTCGACAGGGGGCTTGGACATAAACATGAATTGGTAAAGCTGGGAAAGCTGATCCTGCGCCCCATTCTGCAGCCCGGTCATTTGCCGCGATTCGCCTTTGTACTGATAGGCAATGCTTCGCTGCTTCCAGTCGAGTCGTGCGGTTGCCAGTTTGTTCGGCGCATCGCTGCGCGCATGTTGGAACTGGGAGGGGCGCAAGCCTTGCGGTGTAATTGCGCCGACGCTTTCGAGCCGGATGTTGCCCGGCCACAGCAATTTGAGCGGGCCGGTCGCGCGCGTTTCGCTGACCAGCGTATAACGCGCGCCGCTGCGGGTGAACGAGTCGGTTACCTGGCCGAGTTTGTGACCATTGCGGTAAAGGTCATACACCAGACTCATTTGCGACGGCCCGGCTGCCTGAGCCGGGGTGGCGAACAGGCTGGCCGCCAGTAAAAGAGGTTTGATCATGGTCACGCTCCAGTGGATAACACAGACTGTGACGTCAAATCGTCCTTCAAGTTTACGCAGCCGTCGTTATTTAACAATCGTCCTTCGGCAAACCAGCGAATGGCTTGCGGATAAATCTGGTGCTCCTGCGCCAAAACCCTTGTAGCGAGCGTATTCGCGGTGTCGTCTGCCCGCACCGGCACCGCGGCTTGAATGACGATGGGGCCGTGATCGAGTTGCGCAGTCACGAAATGGACCGTACAGCCATGAATTTTCACCCCTTCGGCCAGTGCGCGCTCATGCGTTTTCAATCCGGGAAACATGGGCAGCAGCGAAGGATGGATATTCAGCAACCGACCTTCGAACCGGTAGATGAACGCCGGACTAAGGATACGCATATAGCCGGCCAGCACCACCAGATCAGGTTGATGGCGCTCGATTTCGTCGGCCAATTGGGCATCAAAACCTTCGCGCTCGGCATGCAACGTATGATCGAGTGCGACGGTTGTCAGGCCATGTTCGCGCGCAAATGCCAACCCTGCCGCTTGCGGTCGGTTGCTGATGACCGCCACAATTTCAATCGGCAGCGTTGCTTCAACGATCGCCTGGAAATTGCTTCCGCGGCCAGACAACAGCACGACAACGCGGCAACTCACGAATAAATCACCTGCTCCATGCCATCTGCGCGCGCGATGATTTCACCGATCTGCCACACGGTTTCACCACTTTCCTGGAGATGCGTCATCGCGGCTTCGGCATCTGATGCGGCGACGATAACGCACAGACCGATGCCGCAATTGAAAGTGCGCAGCATTTCGTCTGCGGTTACATCGCCAGCCTGTTGCAGCCAATCGAACAGCGGCGGACGTGTCCAGGCAACCGGGTTGACTTGCGCAGCGAGACTTTCCGGCAGACAACGTGGCAAGTTGCCGGTAATGCCGCCGCCGGTAATGTGCGCCATCCCTTTGACATTGAGTTTTTCAACCAGCGCCAGCACCGGTTTGACGTAAATCCGCGTCGGCTCCATCACCGCATCGGCGAACGGGCGGCCGTGGAAGTCGGATTTCAGACCAATATGGCTGATATCAATCAATTTGCGGATCAACGAATACCCATTGGAATGCGCGCCACTGGAAGCGAGTCCCAGCACCACATCGCCCGGCGCAATGCTTAGACCACCGATGATTTTGGATTTTTCGACGACGCCAACGGCAAAGCCGGCCAGGTCGTATTCACCTTCGGGATACATCCCGGGCATTTCGGCGGTTTCGCCGCCTATCAGTGCACAGCCAGCCTGCACGCAACCCGTGGCGATGCCTGAGATCACCGCTTCAGCGGTATCGAGACTCAACTTGCCGGTGGCAAAGTAATCGAGGAAGAACAGCGGCTCGGCGCCTTGCACCAGGATGTCGTTGACGCTCATCGCAACGAGGTCGATGCCTACGGTGTCGTGACGATTGAGTTCGAACGCCAGCTTCAGCTTGGTGCCGACACCGTCGGTCCCGGAGACCAATACCGGCTCCTTGAACTTTTTGGACACCTCGATCAGCGCACCAAAACCGCCAATACCCGCCAGCACTTCGGGACGCATGGTGCGCTTGGCCAGTGGCTTGATGCGCTCGACCAGCGCATCGCCCGCGTCGATATCGACACCAGCATCTTTATAGGAAATGGAAGACACGCCCGACTCCAGAATCAAAAAATACGGTATTTTACCGCCTATGGACCCTAACCGCCGCCCCTCCCTTCCAGGCAACATGCCCTGGCTTATCTTGATTGCCCTGCTGGTTATGGGCGGCTTGGTCTACGTACTCGGCCCGATCCTCACGCCGTTTCTCGCCGGCGCGCTATTGGCCTATATATTCGACCCGCTGGTTGATCGGCTGGAAGCGCGCGGGCTTTCCCGTGGAACGGGTACGGTTATGGTCATTTTGCTTGCCGGCCTGGCAGTGATCACCTTGCTGCTGATTGCGATGCCACTGTTTCAGGGACAGTTTGCCGAACTCTCCCAGCGCGTGCCGGCTGCGCTCGATCTGCTGCAGACCCGTTTCCTGCCCTGGCTGCAGCAAACATTCGGCGTCACGATCAGCGCCGATATGAGTTCTGTTAAAACCTGGCTGGCCGAAAAAGCCACGCAAAATGGCGCTGACTGGCTACCCACCCTGCAAACCGGCGCGCTCGCTGTGTTGGGCGTGGTGGTCAACGTGCTGCTGATCCCGGTGGTGATGTTTTATCTGCTGAAGGACTGGGACGTGATGGTGGCGCGCGTCGCGTCGCTGGTGCCGCACAACTGGCGGACGCGTGTCAATCGCATCGCACGCACGATGGATGCAGTGATCGGCGAGTTTATGCGCGGGCAGTTAGCGGTCATGGCCATACTCGCGCTGTATCACGCCATTGCGCTGTGGGCGCTGGGGCTCGACTATGCCCTGCCGATCGGACTACTCACCGGACTCCTGTCCTTCGTGCCTTTTCTCGGAATCGGTCTGGGCCTGACACTCGCCTTGCTGGTGGCGCTGCTGCAATTTGCCGACTGGAGCGGGGTAGCCTGGGTGGCAGGGATTTTTCTGGTTGGCCAGCTCGTCGAGAGTTACGTGATTACGCCACGTATCGTCGGCGAACGAGTCGGCCTGCACCCGGTTGCGGTGATCTTTGCACTGGCTGCATTTGGCCAGCTGTTCGGCTTTGTCGGCGTGCTGCTGGCGGTGCCGCTGGCAGCGCTGTTACTGGTGGCGCTGCGTGAATTGCGCACGGCCTACGAGTCGAGCGACTTCTATCGCGGCGGCTATAATGCCGGCTCTTTTGGTCCCGCGCATTTCGCCATGTCTGCCCCCTTGCTCGAATCCCATATTTCATCCCTGCCACTGGTCCACAAGGGCAAGGTGCGCGATATTTACGCCGTTGGCGACGACAAGCTGCTGATCGTCACCACCGATCGGCTCTCGGCTTTTGACGTGGTCATGCCCACGCCCATTGCGGGCAAGGGCGAAGTGCTAACCCGAGTGTCCGCTTTCTGGTTCGACAAGCTCAAAGCCATCGTACCGAGCCAGGCGCTCGATATCGCGCCAGAATCTGTGGTTGCGGTCAACGAGCGCGACCAGGTAAAGGGACGCGCCATCGTAGTGAAAAAACTCAAGGCGCTGCCGGTCGAAGCGATCGTGCGCGGCTATCTGGTGGGATCGGGCTGGAAGGAATATCAGGCCAGCCAGTCGGTTTGCGGTATCAAGCTGCCCGCCGGCCTCAAACTGGCTGACCGCCTACCCGAGCCAATATTCACCCCGTCGACCAAAGCCGCTGTCGGGGCGCATGACGAGAACATCGTATTTGATGCCATGGCCGAACTGATCGGTGCGGATCTGGCGAAGCAGGTTCGCGACGTCAGCCTTACCCTGTACAAGACAGCAGCAGAGTATGCACTCACACGGGGCATCATCATTGCCGACACCAAATTTGAGTTCGGTGTCGACGCAGCCGGCAAGCTGGTGTTGATTGACGAAGCGCTGACCCCGGATTCCTCGCGCTTCTGGCCGGCCGACCAGTACCAACCCGGCAGCAACCCACCCAGTTTCGACAAGCAGTTTGTGCGTGACTGGCTGGAGTCCAGCGGCTGGAACAAGCAGGCGCCGGGACCGGTGCTGCCGGATGAAATCGTGGCAAAGACCGCCGCCAAATACCACGAGGCGATGACGCGGTTGCTGGGTTAGCGCTTAATTCAGGGTTGCGCCCAGAAATTCGGCAACGGTATCGACCATGGCCGACTCATGCCCGGTATAGAAATGGTCCGCACGCGCAATCACCTTTTGTACCGAATGCTTGGCCGTCAGACTCTTTTTGCGTTGCGCTGCATTTTTCAGCACCAGAGGCAGATCGTTTTCGCCATACAAATCCATCACCGGCAGCTTCAACTTTGTGTAATCTCCATACGACAGTCCCAGGCTTGCCCATGACTTGATGCTGGAATCCGGTTCGCCCGCCATATACACCCCACTCATACGCGACCCCATGCTGTGGGAAACAATCGCCAGTTGCGTATAGCCTTTGGCCTTGAGAAACCCGACCGCCTCGGCAATGCGCTCAGCCCCTTCAGGAAACGTCGGCGGATAGGCGTCGCTTTTGACATCCGCCGCCATGATCGGCATTTGGATCGACAAGGTCGTAAATCCACGATCGGCCAGTTCGGTGCGCAGCGTGCCCACCATGCCCCAGTCGGGATGAATCCCCATGCCGTGGACGACGATTGCCGCCTTGCGGGGATCCGCAGCGGGGGCAAACAAGGTCAAAAACTTATGATGTCCGCGCGGGGTTTGCAAGTAAACCGGGTCGCCTACCACCAGGCCCGGCACGACTTCGTCGGCCCATTTTTTCTCGCGGGCGTAATCGGCGGTTTCGGCTGCGGCGAAACCATTCAAAGTGAAAATTGCGGTCAATCCTGCGATCCAGCCTAAGCACCTGTTTTTATTCATTTCGCTTCTTCTCCATGTTCGCGTTAAAGTAAACCCTAACTAGCCCGATACCTTAACTAAACTGCTGTTATAAAAACGACTCAGGAAAAACATTGTGACTACTCGGCCATTACGCGTCGTACCTTCCGCACCGCATGCCTCCGCTCCACGCGAAGCCCGGCCGCATGGTCGCGCCCGCGTGGTGATTGTCGATGACCGCAGCACCGCCCGCAGTCTGCTCGAAGGCCTGGCACGCTCACTGGAACCCGGTATTTCGGTCGAGAGTTATGCTGATCCATTCGAGGCGCTGGCGCAAATGCAGCTGGCCGCACCCGATCTCATCATCAGCGACTACCGCATGCCCGGCATGGACGGCATTGAGTTTACCCGCCGAATCCGTTCTGAACGCCTTTTGGCGGATGTACCTATCATTATCGTCACCGTAGTGGAAGATCGCCAGATTCGTTACCAGGCCCTGGAAAACGGCGCCACCGACTTCCTCACCCGTCCGATTGACCCGCAGGAGTGCCGCGCACGATGCCTCAATCTGCTGGCATTGCGGCGCAGCCAGAAAGCCATTTCCGACCGCGCCCAGTGGCTGGAAGACCAGGTGCAACTGGCCACCACCGAGGTGCGTTCGCGTGAGCGCGAAACCCTGATGAAACTGGCCAAAGCGGGTGAATACCGTGACGAGGACACCGGCAACCACATCATCCGGATGTCCAAATACGCCCGTCTGATCGCCGAGGAGCTCAATCTTTCTGCGATGGAATGCGACGAAATCGAGGCGGCCTCGCCGATGCACGACATCGGAAAAATCGGCATCCCTGACCAGATCCTGCTCAAGCCGGGTCGTCATACCCCAGAGGAACAGGAAATCATGCGCAGGCATCCGCTGATTGGCCATGGCATCCTGGCCGACAGTCCTTCGCGCTTCCTGCAGATGGGTGCAGTCATTGCGCTCGGCCATCACGAAAAATTTGACGGCAGCGGCTACCCGCAAGGTCTGGCCGGAGAGGACATCCCATTGCCCGCACGCATCGCGGCGGTAGCCGATGTGTTCGATGCCCTCGCCTCCAAACGCCCGTATAAAAGAGCATGGTCGTTTCAGGAAGCACTGGATCTCATCCGTGCCGAAAGCGGCAAGCACTTTGATCCAGCCTGCGTGCGCGCGTTTGAACTGCGCATCGATGCCGTTGCGGCCATCATGCAAGAACTGGGCGACCCGGAAGCCTAAGCTGCGGACGGATGCCAAGCCAATATGTTGATATCTGATTTTTTACCGGGTCTGGTCAAACGGATACGTAGCCGACCGGATTCCGAATTCCAGCAAGCCGCCATCCGGGTCGTGATTGGACTCGTTTTTCTGGCTTATTTTTCCAGCAGCATTGCACCACTTGATGCAGCCGTCCGTAACGCCACCTTGTTTGTCAGCTTCCTGTTTACGGTCGCTGCCCTGCTGGTCGCTACGGCTACACTGGTATATCTGAACGCTTCTCCCCCCCGTCGCCTGGTTGCGATGTTGATGGATTATGCGACTTGCTCATTTCTGCTGACTTATACGGGTGAAGCAGGAGGCCCGCTTTTAGTCGTTTATCTTTGGGTCACGCTGGGCAACGGGTTTAGGTACGGCGTCCGTTATTTATATGCTGCCACGGCCATGGCCGTTTCAGGTTTTATGCTGGTACTCGTCTATTCATCGTACTGGAGCAATCACATGACCATCGGGGTGGCGTTTCTGCTATCCATGATTGCCGTTCCCCTTTATTCAGCATCACTACTCAAGCAGCTCCATCAGGCGATTCAGCGTGAGCGGAATGCCAACCAGGCCAAGTCAAGTTTTCTGGCCAACATGAGCCACGAACTTCGCACCCCACTCAACGGGGTCATCGGTATTGCCGACCTGTTAGCCGAAACCAAGCTCGACAAAGAGCAAAAAGAGTTTTCCCAGATCATTCACGCATCGGCCCACACGCTGCTTGGCTTGATCGATAACGTACTGGATATTTCGCGGATTGAATCCGGCCGGATCAATTCCACCCCGGAAGACTTTGACTTGCACCAACTGGTCAATGCAACGGCCGCCATGATCAGTCCGCAGGCCAAAAAAAAAGGGCTGGTTCTGGCAGCCCACATTGCACCGCAAACCCCTTATAACCTGCATGGAGATGCACGCCACCTGCGTCAGATTCTGATCAACCTGATCGGTAATGCCATCAAGTTCACCGAATATGGCCGTGTCGATGTCTATATCCGGCCAGTAGGGCAAACTCAACCTCCACGCCTGCGCTTTGAAATCGTCGACACCGGTATCGGCATTGCGGAAGACGTGCAAGCACACATTTTTGAAAGTTTCACCCAGGCTGATCCCACCATAACCCGCCGCTTTGGTGGCAGCGGCCTGGGTACCACGATCGCCAAGCAACTGGTGGAGGCGCTGGAGGGTCAAATTGGCGTGCATAGTCGCGAAGGCGAAGGCACAACCCTATGGTTTGAGCTGCCCTTTACTGCGCAATCATTACAGCCAGCCTTGATGGCGCAGAACCTGGAAGCGCCATTGCGCGTTGCCATTCTGGCCAGTGGCGAACAAACCACCCGAATCCAAACCATGATACGCGGCTGGGGGGGAGAAACCCTCGCAGTCGAAAACACCACCCGACTCGCAGCGGAACTCTCCACTGGGTATCCCATGGAGAAAACGTTGAGTGCTGTGGTGGTGGAACGCAGCGCCTTGCCAGGCGACCCGGCTGCATTTCTGAGCTTGCTGCGCGATGATCCCAATCTGGCTTCGGTGCCGGTCATTCTGATCGAATCAGATGCCACCATAAGCACCGCGCGGGATGCGCAATGGCTACTCGATGGCTTCGCTTCAGTCCTGCGCACGCCCGTTAACACGACGCTGCTGTTTAATGCCATTCATGCCGTGCTCAGTCACGAAATGCCGGCCAACGTGGTCTCGCTGGCCAATCACTTTCTGTCCCAAACCGGACAGGCATCCAGCCTGCGTATTCTGGTTGCGGAAGACAATCCGGTTAACCAGCGGGTGATCTGCGGTCTGCTTGAACACGCCGGACACCAGGTCTTTCTTGCGCACGATGGCGAAGAGGCCCTGGCAATGCTGGAGTCCGGTGACCGGGATTACAACCTTGCCATTATCGACATGCACATGCCGCTTCTCTCCGGGCCCGAGGTTGTAAAAAGTTGGCGTTTTATGGAAAACGGTCATCTGCCCATCATCATGCTGACGGCTGATGCACGTGCCGAAGCGCAAAACGCATGCGAAGAGGCCGGGGCCGATACGTTCCTGACCAAACCCATTAACAGCCGCGAGTTGGTCAAGGTGATTGCCCGACTGGCCAATAAGCCATCACTTCCTCTTGTTTCGCGTCCGGGCACTCAAGCCAAACAATTGAGCAAACTCGACGAATCTGTGCTGAACAACCTTGCACAAATCGGCGGGGCAACTTTTGTGCAAGATCTGATCGGAAGCTTTGAAGAAGACAGCGGTCGCGCTTTACGCGATATTGAGCGAGCGCTTGCAGACCAGGATTACGGGCGGTGGCACGATCAGCTACATATGCTAAAGGGCGGTGCCAGCGATGTGGGGGCTGCGCAGTTAGCACAGTTATGTACTGAAGCCGAGCGCATCAAACCTTACGAGATGACAGGCTTGTCGGGTCGCGAAAAACTTGATGAGGTGCGGCTTGGGCTCATCGATGCACAAGCCGCTCTGGCAATTTACCTGGATCAGAAGTTAAGCGCTGAAAGCGTTTGAAGCAGGCGTCGCAACAACCGGATCAACTCTACCGTTCTGGCGGTTAACCAGACGCTCCATCATGCGAAGGTCCTTGGTCTCAAGGCGCAATGCAGCGTCAACCCAGATGTCCGCGATGCGCATCAACTCATCATGCGAAATAGGCTGCGATATTTCACGTGCGGCGCGCAAAGCCAATGCGCCATTGCGTTGACGACTTTCCTTGCGAATGAACTCATACACGGCCTGCTCGCCGCAGCCCGGATCTGCAAGCACATCGACCACGCCCAGTTCAAACATCTCCTCAGCGCTATAAAGCTTCCCACTCAAAATGATTTTCTCTGCCTGGTTGTAGCCAATTTTGCGGCCCAGCAACGACATCGCGCCCATGCCAGGAAACAGGTTAAACAGGATTTCCGGGAATCCCATTTTTGATCCACGCTCGGCAATCATGACATTGCCCGAAAGCGCACATTCGAAGCCGCCCCCCAGCGCATCACCCTGCACCAGCGTAATCGTCTTGATGTTGGGCCGATTTAAATGCAATGCATTCAGGAACAATGGCCGGATGCAGGCCTGCGCATACTTGAATAATTGCTCACGATCACGCTGCTCAATTAATTGACGAAATAAATTGAGATCCCCTCCTAGGTTGTAAATCCCTGAATGGGCCGAGGCCACCACGACATAGTTAATATCCTGGGCGTCCGGGTCATCCGCTTGGCGGGCGATATCACCAAACCATTCGACTAACTCCCTCAGCATGACACCGGTGAAACAGGGTCGAGGCTCTGCATTCATGTATCCCCAGGCGACCTGATTGTGGCTGTCACAATAGGTAATGAGTTGGCTGAAATTGTTTTGCTGGGGCTCTAGCGTAGTGCGGACGGCCTGCAGATGTGCCATTTGAGAATCTCCACGAGTGTTGTTTATAGAGCATGCGGAAATTTCAGCATGTTGGCTCAGACTAACGTGGGGGATTTAATGGCTCAAGCAGGAAATTGTTACACACGGCAACTAACTACATTTAGTCGACACGGGATTCGGTTTCACTAGATATAGCGACCTTAAGATTTGTTTTACAAAGTTGATGCCATACGTAGCGCCAACACCAGCAATAAAATTGAAAATATTTTTTTGAGGGGGCGTACTGACGTTCGGTGCGCGGTTCGTGCACCGAACGGCGCCATCAACACGCTACCCACCGCAATTCCACCCAGTGCGGGCAAGTAAATAAAACCCAGGTTTCCCGCCGGACGATCACTGACCTCCCAGCCCCCCAGCACATAACCCAGCGCGCCGGCAATGGCGATCGGAAACCCGATCGCCGATGAAGTGGCGATCGCCCGGTGCAGGGTCACGTTGTGCCACAACATAAATGGCACCGACAAGGTACCGCCGCCTATTCCCACCCAGCTCGACACTCCGCCAATGACGCTGCCCGCCACGGTTGTACCGATCCGATCCGGCAGGCTGCGATGCGGTGCCGGCTTAAAATCCAGCCACATCTGGATCGCAGCATAAAACAGGAAAGCAACAAAAAATACTTTCAACACCCACGCCGACATCTGCGCGGCCAGCAAGGCCCCGATCAGTGTGCCCACCACGATGCCGGGCGCAATACGTCGCACCAGCGGCCATTCGACTGCGCCATGCCGATGGTGCGCACGTACGCTGGACAGTGAAGTAAACAGGATGGAAGCGAGTGAGGTGCCGAGCGCCAGTTGCGGCTCCATCCCCGCAGCCAGCCCCTGCGCGTGCAACATCATGATCAGCACCGGCACAATGATTAACCCGCCGCCAACACCCAGCAAACCCGCGACAAAACCAACCGCCAGGCCCAACCCACCATAAGCGGCAAGCCATGCCGGATCAACCATTACAAGTGTTTGAGGATGAATTTATATTCGCTCGGATCGACTGGCGTGATCGACAGACGATTGCCTTTTTGCAGGATGCGCATGTTGGTGAGTTCAGGGTACGTGCGGATTTCTGACAAAGGCATCAAGCGCGTCTTTTTCACCAGCTTTACATCCACATTCATCCAGCGCGGCGTTTCGGGCGTGGCCTTGGGGTCGAAGTATTTATTTTTAGGATCAAACTGCGTGGCGTCTGGATACGCCAGCACGCTGATTTCGGCCAGCCCGGCGATACCCGGATCAGCACACGTTGAATGGTAAAACAGCACTTGATCGCCAACCTGCATCTGATCACGCATAAAGTTGCGAGCCTGGTAATTTCGAATGCCATACCAGGCAACGCTTTGATTGGGCATCTCGGCGAGGTCATCAATGCTAACGTCGCTCGGCTCAGATTTCATGACCCAGTAACGCATGCTTAACCTCGCTTGATCAGGGTGCCCACCCCCTCTGGGGTCAGCACCTCCAGCAACAGCGCGTGTTCAACGCGGCCGTCGATAATGTGTGCGGTTTTGACGCCACTGTTCACCGCATCGACCGCGTAGCCCACCTTGGGAATCATGCCGCCGGTAATCGTGCCATCTGCGATCAACTCATCAACCTGACGCGGCGAAAGTCCGGTCATCAACTGCATCTGTTTGTCGAGCACGCCCGGCGTATTGGTCATGAAAATGATTTTTTCCGCCTGCAATACGCCTGCGATCTTGCCTGCCACAACATCGGCGTTGATGTTGTAAGCATTGCCTTCGGAGTCTGCTCCGAGCGGGGCCACCACCGGTATAAAGTCATGCGCGTCAAGCACCCGGATGACTTCCGGATCAATGCGAGTGATCTCGCCGACCTGGCCGAGATCCAGCATCTCATCGGCCTTTTCCTTGCTTGCCACCAGCAGTTTTTTAGCATGGATGAAGTTGCCGTCCTTGCCCGTCAGCCCAACAGCCTTACCGCCATGCTTGTTGATCAGCGTCACGATATCCTGATTCACCAAGCCGCCCAGCACCATCTCGACCACGTCGAGTGTTTCGTCGTCGGTTACGCGCATGCCCTGGATGAACTCGCTTTGCTTGCCGATGCGCTCCAGCAAGCCTGCAATCTGCGGGCCTCCGCCATGCACCACAACCGGGTTCATGCCGACCAGTTTCAGCAGCACCACGTCCTTGGCAAACGCTTCCATCAAATGCCGTTCGGTCATGGCGTTGCCACCATATTTGATCACGATGGTCTTGTCGTAGAAACGCTGGATATAGGGCAGCGCTTCGCACAGGATGTTGGCTTTGTCAGCGGCGGTATGAGGTACGGACATGGTGTCTCCGGATTGAATCTGTGCGAATTTTACGCCATTAAAAACGGCAGCGTGAAGCGAACTGCCAATCGCCGATGATGCGACTTGTAAAATAATCAGTTGCTTGGCGGCGGGCACGCCCGAATCCGCGCTCACGACCAGATAAGAATGCTTCACTCTGTGGTCTGTGTATCCGCCGTCAGCATGACGAGACTTGATAAGGGTGACAACCAGAACCGAATCGTATCAATTCCAGTTAAGGGAGTTGTCGCTTTATGAATCTGCCTCTACAGTGCACCTTCACTGCGAAGTACAGTTAAGGACTCTGAATGAATACGCTTGATGCCAACACATGGCTCACCGAGCACGGCGATTATTTGTTTCGTATGGCGCGAAGGCAACTGCACTCGGACGAACTTGCCGAAGATGCGGTGCAGGAAACGCTGCTGGCGGCCCTGGCTGCGCAAGCGCGTTATGCGGGCGATGCCGCCCCGCGCACCTGGTTAACCGGTATCCTCAAGCACAAAATCATCGATCTGATCCGCCGACAGGTGCGTGAGGTCGAGATCCCACGTGATGCCGATGGCGAGGAAGCCGTCGACAGCCTGTTCAAGCAGGATGGCCACTGGGCGGAACCGATACGCCCCTGGGGCAACCCTGACACCGAGGCTGAGCTCAGCCAGCTGCGGCGCATGCTGGACGAGTGCGCCGATCGCCTTAAACCCACCATGGCGCAGGTATTCAGCCTGCGCGAAGTGGCGGGGATGGAAACGGCGGAGATTTGTAAGGAACTCGGCATCACCCCGACCAATTGCTGGGTATTGCTGCATCGGGCGCGGCTGTTCATGCGGCACTGTCTGGAGTT
The DNA here is from genome assembly GCA_030679915.1 of Thiobacillus sp. GTDB lineage: Bacteria > Pseudomonadota > Gammaproteobacteria > Burkholderiales > Thiobacillaceae > Thiobacillus. Next base: position 8,292 of record JAUXRY010000021.1, on the reverse strand, counting down.
AAACGGCTTTTCGAAGGTGGGTGCAGCATGAAATGGATGACCACATGCAAGGAAACAACGGAACTTGCCTCGCGCGCGATGGACGAACGTCTTCCGCTGCCCGAACGCATGGCCATGCGGCTGCATCTGGCCGTCTGCAAGAACTGCACACGTTTCGCGCAGCAATTAAAGGAAATGCGCCGTCAGTTTCGTACTGAAACTGCGGACAAAGATGAAGCGCCAGGGCTCGCCCATGAAGCCCGGCAGCGCATCGCAAACGAATTGCAGAAGAAACTCGACTCGTGAGTTTTTTGCAAGAACCCGGAATCATCCGGCAAATTGTTGACCGTAGTTAAACTGTTAGGAGAGAAACACCATGTCCAAGAAAACCCTGATCGCCACTGCTGTTGGTTCCGCGTTTGTTGCAAGCATGGCTGCCGCGCCTGTCGCGTTGGCAGCAGAAAACCCCTTTGCCTTGTCCGGTCTGTCGAGCGGCTACCAGGTGGCCGATCATCACGTCGCCAAACCTATGGAAGGCAAACCCATGGAAGGCAAGTGCGGTGGCATGAAAGCCGGTGCGGGCGAAAAAATGGCCGGTCCCGCCATGATGGATACCAACAAAGACGGCAAGGTCAGCAAGGAAGAGTTCATCAAGGGACACGAAGCCATGTTTGACCAGATGGATGCCAACAAAGACGGCGTTCTCGACAAAACCGAAATGGGCAAGATGATGCAGGGCAAGTGCGGCGAAGGTAAATGTGGCGGCATGAAGAAATAAGCCTTTTGTCATGACCCCCCTGCGCCCCGCCGGCGCGGGGCTTGGTTTTCGGCGCGAGCTGCTGCCCGAGTTGAAAATCCATGTCCCCGACGCCATCGACTTTTTTGAGATCGCCCCTGAAAACTGGATCGATATGGGCGGCGCCTATGGCCGCGACCTTCGCAGTTTCACCGAACGTTACCCCTTCGTCTGCCACGGGCTCTCGCTATCGCTTGGCGGCCTGACTCCGCTCGACGACATGCTGCTGCACAAGACGCGTCAGCTAATGGATGCGCACGGCATCGCACTCTTTACCGAACACCTGTCGTATTGCTCGGATGACGGGCATTTGTACGACCTGCTGCCGATTCCCTTCACTGAAGAAGCGGTGAAGTACGTCGCTGCCCGCATTCGCCGCACACAGGACATTCTGGAGCGCCGCATCGCAATCGAAAATGCGTCGTTTTACACCGCCGCGCCGATCGCCGAAATGGATGAAGCCCACTTCATCCGCGCGGTGCTCGCCGAGGCCGACTGCGACCTGCACCTCGACATCAACAACGTCTACGTCAACAGCGTCAATCACCGTTACGACCCGCTCGCGTTTATTCGCGCCATGCCAACCGAACGCATCGTGTATCTGCACATGGCCGGCCATTACAATGAAGCGGATGATCTTGTCGTGGACACCCACGGTGCCGACGTGATCGATCCGGTGTGGGCGCTACTTGACGAAACTTACCGCATCCACGGCGTGGCCCCCACCTTGCTGGAACGCGACTTCAACATTCCCCCGCTGGATGTACTGGTGCACGAAGTCGAGCACATCGCACAGATTCAAGGTCAACACAGCCAGGCTATGCATCAGCACCATGAACAAATCGTCCGAACTTCCTGACTTCCAGCGTTACCAGTTCGAATTCACCGCGCACATCCGCGACCCCAAGAGACATCCGCGACCCGCTGGCGTGGAAGCGCGGCGCATGAAAATATACAACGAGCTGCTCTACAACAACGTCGAAAGTTTTTTGCTGGCGTGTTTTCCTGTGCTGCGAAAAATACTGGGCGTGCGCAAATGGACCAAACTGGCGCGCGCATTTTTCAGCACCCACCGCAGCCACACGCCCTACTTTCGGCAAATTCCAGACGAGTTCATCCAGTTTCTGCAAAATGAATGGACGCCGCCCGACGACTACCCACCGTATCTATTGGCACTGGCGCATTACGAATGGATCGAGCTGGTTTTGTCAGTGTCGAACCGCAACGCGGATTGCCAGGTCGATGCAGCCGGTGACCTGATGAATGGCGTGCCGGTTCTGAATCCAGTGCTGGCCAATCTGCGTTACGACTGGCCGGTTCATCGAATTGCGCCGCGACGCAAGGTGCTACCTGCCGAAACCTACCTGCTGGTATTTCGCGATGCGGCTGACCGGGTGGCATTCACCGAGATCAATGCGTTCACTGCACGCTTGCTGTCCTTGCTCGAGTCCGAAACCCAAAGTGGGCGCGCCGCACTGAATCAGGTGGCTGTAGAAAGCCGCCATCCTGACCCCGCGTTGATCCTGCAAGCCGGAGCAACTCTCCTTGAAGACCTGCGCGCACGCGGTGTCATTCTGGGAACCTACCGGATTTAATGATGATGGTGGTCCCGCATGCCGCCATCCATACCCCGGGCTTCAGCCTTCACCTCAATCGTCTGTTTTTTGCCACCTGACTCCACCACGAGCATCAGCGGAATGATATCTCCCACGGCGATGGGCTTTTTCAGGCTCATCAACATCAGATGAAACCCACCCGGCTCCAAGGTAACGATCTGACCTTTCGGTAACGCGACGGATTTCAACTCCCGCATGCGCATCACATCACCGTCCATTTTCATTTCATGCACTTCTACCCGCGGCACAGCCGCGCTGGACACACTGAGCAGGCGCGCATCAACATCCGATTGAATCTGCATGTAAGCGCCGCTCACCTTCTGGCCGGGCATGGTCGCGCGCGCCCAAGCATCAGAAACCGTGATCGTTGCAGCCCAACCGGTTTGTACGAGCATGCTCATCGCCAGTACGGCGACCCATTTTTCTAGCTTAATCATCATTTTCCTTTTCTTAAAAACGCATGGTCAGGTCCATGGTCGCGGCCCAATCTGCTGTCAACTGCGACCCGTACACCTTTTGATAGAGCGGTAGCTGGATCAACCCGTAAATTTGGGCGTCCTTGCCAAGGGGTAGCGCTACGCCTGGCGAAACATACATAAATCTTCCACCACTATCACCGGGTTCAGCATTTCCCCCCTTGTCACGACCTCGCCAAAGCAGATTGACTTGCGCCAGCGCATGCACCGGGCCCAACGGATAACGAACCCCCGCATCCAGCCCCAGTTGGTCGCCTGGTCGATACTGTTGCCGTTCGCTCACCGCATGTTGCCAGCGTAATTGCGCATGCCAATTGGCCAGTTTCATATTGCCAGACACGTACGCACCGGTAATCACATCGGTGGAACCCGACCCCGGCTGCAAAGAGCGCTCGGCTTGATCGCCATCATTGTTTCGCACGCCTATGCTACCAGTGGGCAACTTGATGCCCACCATCACACCATACATGCCACTTGCCGATGAAGGCTGGGCGTCAAGCCGCACATGCGCCAGAACGCTCACATCGCCCAACCGGGTAAAGTCCCACCGATCATTCAAGGGGACACCATGATGATGGTGAATATGCCGGTGATCGCGAGACACGACAGGTACCTGAACCGATACATTCAAGTCAGAGGTAAAGGCGTGACTCAGTCCCAGCAAGCCGTTGCGGTTATAGGTTTCAACCTCCTGATGATGGCCCGCATCCACGCTTTTCCTCGTTCCCGAACGAACCTGATTCTGGTGAATGGCTTCCATCCGCCAATCCAGTTGAGTGGCATTGTTCTGCCATGGGGTTTGCGCGTTCCAGTCCGTATTGATTGTGCAAAAAGCCGAGCCACAACCGGCAGCTGCCAGTATGGGCAACATCAAAAGAGGCAGGGCCAGTGTCGTTTGTGCGATGCGTTTCATGGGGAAAAGTGTGAAAACCGAACCAGGCCCGCACGGTAGCAGAAAGCACGCGTCACTTTATGCGACATATCGCCGCAGACGGCGTAAGCATCGAGCCTGCGGATTACAATGCCGCCATGCCTGTAATCCCCCAACCTGCCCTGCTCTCCACCTTGCCAGCCCGCGCCTTACTGGGCCGGTTGCTGGCTGTTCGACTGGCACTGATTGCAGGCTGGGCCGCTGGAATTGCATGGCTGCATTGGGGATTCCACATTCCAATGCCTCTGCTGCCTATGGGTATGGTGCTGGCATTGATGGCGCTGTTTTCATTATCGACCGCATGGCGATTGCGATTCGATTCGCCGGCAACGCAGGTGGAATTCATGGCCCAGCTATTGGCCGACCTCACGGCGTTTGCGGTACTGGTGTTTTTCAGTGGCGGTGTCACCAACCCCTTTGTGTCGCTCATGTTGATGCCGGTGATTATTGCCGCGATCAGTCTGCATCCGCGCTGGGTATGGCTGGTGGCGACTGTGGCGGGGGGCTACTATGCAATGCTGCTTTTTTACTTTCAACCGCTGATGGTGTCTGACCCGGTAGCGGCGTATGGCATGCATCTCGCCGGAATGTGGTTCAATTTCCTCATCAGTGCCGGGTTGATCGCTTTTTTCGTTACGCGCATGCAGGCCGCATTACGCGCACGCGACCAGGAACTCGCCGGCCTGCGTGAAAAGCAGTTGCGTAACGAGCGCATCGTGGCATTAGGTACTCAGGCAGCGTTAGCGGCACACGAACTCGCCACCCCGCTTGCCACCATCCAGACCACGGCACACGAACTCGCGCGCGAATTTGCCAATGATCCCGACATCGGCGCGGACTGCCAACTGCTCGAAAAGCAGGCACAGGCCTGCAAGCGCATTCTCACCCAACTGGCTGCGCGCGCGCAGGATGGGTCGATTACGTCGTTACCGCTTGATGTCTGGTTCAGCGCAATGCTTGAACGCTGGCAAATACTACGACCCGACGCGACGCTCACATCGAAGCTGCCCTCCGACTCCCGTGATTTCATCCCGCCCGACGGGCTGGAACAGGCCATTCTTAACGTGCTGAACAATGCGGCCGACGTGTCGCCCGACGCCATCGAGTTTAGTGCCCTCCTACAAAGCGACGTCCTCCACATCGACATCGCCGATCGTGGATCGGGCTTCACCCCCGAACACAAGGCGCAGGCCGGGCGGGTGGCTTTCGGCGTCAAGTCACACGGTTGGGGCATGGGCCTCGCGCTCACTCACGCCACGCTGGAACGTCTTAATGGCAGCCTTACCCTGACTGAGCGCGATGGCGGCGGCACCTGCGCACGCATCACACTGCCGTGGCGTTCAACGCAATGAACATGAAACTTTTGATCGTTGAGGACGATGCCGATTTTGCCTCGGCCCTGTCACGCGCCATGACGAAACGCGGCGCCGAAGTCGCACTCGCGCAGGACGCTCGCGAAGCCCGGATACAGGCGGATCTGTTTGCCCCCACCCATGCAGTCGTCGACCTCAAGCTGCCCGGCGAGTCGGGTCTGAAAGTCGTCGAACACCTGGCTTCCCGCACGCCCGCGCCAGCCATCATCGTACTCACCGGCTACGCCAGCATCACCACCGCTGTTGAGGCGGTGCGGCTGGGTGCGCGACATTATTTGGCCAAGCCAGCCAACGCCGACGAAATTCTTGCCGCCCTGCTACGCGACCAGCCCGACGCCGGATTGGACGTCAGCACCGAGCCATTGACCGTTGCACGGCTGGAATGGGAACACATTCAAAAGGTGTTGAACGAACATGATGGGAATATCTCCGCCACTGCCCGTGCGCTGAAGATGCATCGGCGCACCCTGCAGAGAAAGCTTGACAAAAATCCACCCAAATCGAGCTGAAGGTTTTTAGTGGGCCAGACCCCAGTCGACCAGTCCGAAATAGGCTGTGGCCAACACCACACCGCCAAAGATGATGCGATACCAGGCAAACACGGTGTAGTCGTGTCGGCTGACAAATTTGATCAGCGTGCGAACCGCAATCAATGCGCTGATGAAGGCAGCCACACCCCCCACCACAAACAAGGGGATATCGTTCACATCAAACAGCTGCCAATTTTTATATAAGTCATACGCCGTGGCGGCAAACATCGTGGGGATGGCCAGCAGGAAAGAAAACTCCGCCGCCGCCTTGCGCGACATGCCGAGGAACAAGCCACCAATAATGGTCGCGCCCGAACGCGACGTGCCAGGAATCATCGCCAGCGCCTGTGCAAAGCCCACCGCCAGCGCGCGGCGCCAGGTCAGATCGTCCACGGTTTCGGTGCTGACCACATGCTTGCGGCGTTCAGCCCACAGAATCAGCAAGCCACCGATTATCAGTGCTGAGGCCACCACGATGGGATTGAACAGATAAAACTTGATCTGCTTGTAAAACAGCAAGCCCAACACCGCAGCCGGCAAAAACCCGGCCATCAAATTGAGCGCCAATCGCTGCGATGCAGGTTCGGTTTGCAACGTCACGACTACATGCCCGAGTCGGGCCCGGTATTCCCACACCACCGCAAAAATCGCCGCCAGCTGGATGGCGATCATGAATACCTTGGCCTTTTCGCCGGTGAAGCCCAGCAATTGCCCGGCAATGATCAAATGGCCTGTACTGGAAATGGGCAGAAATTCGGTTACCCCTTCGACCAGGCCGAGAATCAGGGCATACAACAGCAAAGTCGGATCAGTCATGGCAGCCATTGGGTCATAAAGAAAGGCGCGCCCGATAGACGCGCCTGCGGATTATACGACGAGCAAATGACACCTTGCTGCAGTTCGCCGCGCGAACCGGGTCGTCTTCACTCCTATCCCTTTATAACGCATGAAACAAAGGGAATATTGCCAACGCGACTGTTACTGACTCGGTGCGAGCCGCTTCTGCAGCCCGGCCGGAACCCATCGAAGCACGTAGGCGCGGCTGGGGTGCCAGAATGCGGACAGCACAAGCAAAGCCAGGCCAATCACCAATGCCGTGAAGGCAAAGCTCAGGCTCACCAGGCCAAACTGCTTGAGCAGTGCCGTGAAGGTAAAGAGAACATAACCCAGCGCAGACACCATCAAGGCCCGACGGTCAGTCCAGAGCGAGACAAGCGCGAGGACCCCATACAGCCCTATAACCGAAATGACTTGGCTTAACGTAGCGCTTCCATGGAACACACCCAGCACAGAAAAAACAGGATGGACCAGGAGCGGAGCAGCCAAGAGATGAAGCCAAAAAGCAACGTCTGACCGGCGTGTCTGGCGTGCAACATCACTCATATCCCAGCGCATCGCTAACAGAAAAACCATCACACCTGCAGCGAAAGTCAGTGCCATCACCCAGCTTTTCGCGTGCGGAATGCCCGACATGATCAACCCCATGATCGTCCCCACAATTACCGCTGAACCTGCCGCTACGGTAATCGGAACATGAAAACGTTGCCAATGAAACCATGCCGCTATCACCGCAAGAGCGCCTGCAAAGAAGGCATTGCCCCCCGAAACAAGGTGAGCGGCAAATAATGTGCCGCCCACAAAGGCCAGCAGCAGCAAAATAGAAGGCAATGCCATGTGGCGTTTGCGCGTGAAGAATTCAGCAAGGGCCCATGCTGCGGTAGCCACGGCCACCGCACCGAGCCAAGGCGCGATGGCTGCGCCAATCCAGGCAAGGGGTGCCAGGAGAAGCAAGCAAGCAATAACGACAAAGATGTCATTAAACCCTGTGACCAGCCTGAAGTGCTCCTCGTCTACTGCGTATCCCTGCTTGAGTCCTGCAACGTGTGCGCGAAGCGCAGCCGCTGATTCGTGCGTGAGCACACCTGCTTCTACGGCTGAGGTAATGTCTTCTTCGGTGTACATTTTAATTTGGCCGTTATCAGGTAAGGCTGAACAACATTACACCTTGCGATAGACCTCGGCACCCTGCTTGACGAACTCCACCGCCTTCACTTCCATGCCCTTCGCCAGCGCGGCGGCTTCGGTGAGACCTTCCTTGGCGGCATATTCGCGTACGTCCTGAGTGATCTTCATCGAGCAGAAATGCGGGCCGCACATCGAGCAGAAATGCGCGACCTTGGCCGATTCCTTGGGCAAGGTTTCGTCGTGGAAGGACTTCGCCTTGTCAGGGTCAAGACCGAGGTTGAACTGGTCGTCCCAGCGGAATTCGAAGCGCGCCTTGCTCAATGCGTTGTCGCGAATCTGCACCCCGGGATGACCTTTGGCCAGGTCGGCGGCATGCGCAGCGAGCTTGTAGGTGATGATGCCTTCCTTGACGTCGTCCTTGTTCGGTAGGCCGAGGTGCTCTTTCGGCGTGACGTAGCAAAGCATGGCCGTGCCGTACCAGCCGATCATTGCAGCGCCGATGCCCGACGTGATGTGGTCGTAGCCGGGGGCGATGTCGGTGGTCAGCGGGCCCAGGGTGTAGAACGGCGCTTCGTGGCACTGCTCCAGCTGCAGGTCCATGTTCTCCTTGATCATGTGCATCGGCA
>JAUXRY010000019.1 GCA_030679915.1 Thiobacillus sp. | reverse complement strand
CAGCAGCAATGCGTTGACGGCGCCCAGGTCCTCCGGTCCGCTGAATTTCATCAGGATGACGGAGGGGATGACGATGTTGACCAGCAGTTCGATCAGCTGATTGGGGTTTTTGGGCGATGCGGCGGCGGTGTCATTCATGGCGGGATTCATTTTTCGTTAATAACAAGGCGTTCAGGGGTCTACGCGATCGTCCGGACGGACGGCTACGGCCTGCGTCAGCAGCGTCTTCAGTTCACGGATTTCGTCGCGCATGGCCCTCACTTCGGCATGCAGATCGGCTTCGATATGCTCACGGGCGTGCTCGACTGCCGAAACCGTCTCCTGTTGCTCACTCTCGCTGAAGGTCTGCATGGCGTTGACGATGATGGCGATGAACAGGTTCAGCATGGTGAAGGTCGCCACCAGGATGAAGGGTACGAAGAAGGCCCAGGCGTAGGGGAAGTTTTCCATCACCGGACGCGCGATGCCCATCGACCAGCTTTCCAGGGTCATGATCTGGAACAGGGTATAGAGCGAACGGCCCAAGTGGCCGAACCATTCCGGGTAGTCGACAGCGAACAAATTGGTGGCGATCACCGCAAACACGTAATAGATAACCAGCAACACTAGGCCGATGGACATCAGTCCCGGAACCGCACCCAGCAGCGCGCCTACCACCCGCCGCATCGACGGCACCATGGTCAGCAGCCGCAGGACGCGTAATACCCGCAGCGCACGTAGTACAGCGAGTTGGCCGGTGGCCGGCAACAGGGCAATGGCGACGACGGCGAAATCGAACACACTCCAGGGATCTCGCCAGAAAGCGCGCCGGTGGACATACAGCCGGAGGCCGATCTCCACCACGAAAACCACCAGGATGGCCCGGTCCATGACCAGGATCAGCCCGCCCGCCACCGCCATCGCAGCGGGCCAGGTCTCAAGGCCGAGCAGCACCGCGTTGACCAGAATCAGGGCGATGATGAAGTGCTGCACGCGCGGCTGCTCGATCCAGTCGCGTAGCCACTGGCGTCTGCTGCTGTCCGGGAGTGCATTCATATTCGTACTCATCTATGCATGCTCCAGGCTTTCAGTAATACGCCGACCTCACCTCCGTGGGTGCCGGGAAGAGCGAAATTCAGCGAAACTCGTCCCCCCGTATACCAGGGCGCGCGCAGATGCTGTGGCCGGGTTCTGGTTCAGCGATAGCGCGGCGAGAAAAGCCACATCAGTCACTGTTGTTCATGAAACCCAGCAAGTGCAGCAGGCTGGTGAAGAGGTTGAAGATCGACACGAACAGGGTGACAGTGGCCATGATGTAGTTGGTTTCACCGCCGTGAATGATGTTGCTTGTCTCATACAGAATGAGGCCGGACATCAGTAGCACGAACATGGCCGACACTGCCAGCGAGAGGCCGGGCATTTCGAAGAATATCGCGCCGAGCCCTGCGAGGAACGCCAGCAGAATACCAACGGCGAGGAAGCCCCCCATGAAGCTGAAGTTTTTGCGGGTGGTCATTACATACGCCGACAGCCCGAGGAAGATGGCTGCAGTGCCGCCCATCGCCATCATCACAACCTGGCTGCCGTTGGGCAGGGCGAGGTAGTTGTTGAGGATTGGCCCCAGCGTGTAGCCCATGAAGCCCGTGAGCGCGAACACGGAGGCCAGACCGAGACCGCTGTCACGGAACTTGGAGGTGAGGAACAGCAGGCCGAAGTAGCCAACCAGGGTGATGATGATGCCGGGGTGCGGCAGGTTGAGCGCCACTGACGCTGCGGCAGTGACTGCGGCAAACAATAGCGTCATCGACAACAGCATGTAGGTATTGCGAACCACCTTGTTGCTAGCAAAGAGGGCTTCTGCGCCGCGGTGCGGCAGGGAGATGGCTTGGGCTTCAGGATGGTTCATTTCAGTCTCCTGTGTTTGAAAGAAAAGATTTCGGTTTGGTCGATTCAGTTATGGCTGCGATGCATCCGGTAGCCCGTCAACCCAGTCCGCATTTACCTCTGCGACAGGCAAGGTCGGCGCGAATTCACGCTGTCGCGCCAAGCGCCGTTCCAGCGTGCGCCCGGCGCGGTCAGCGGCGCGGTCGATGGCAACGTAAAGATCGGCTTCGGTGTCTTCGATGACGACCGCAGGTGCTGCTTTGAGCCGCAGTTCGATCAAGCAGCGCTTGTCGGCACCGCCGCGCGGGCCATTGATGTCGGACAGCCGCACGACCACTCGAGTGATGGCCTCATCGCCGTGGCTCAGGCCATACGACAGATTCTTCATGACATAGTTGCGCAGCCCGTCTGTGAGAGTGAACCCCTGACTTTGAATATCCATTTTCATGGCCGTTTCCTTTTTCATGGTTGAACGAGGCTCCATCCTAGGGCCCTCAATGAATAAGATAAACTCGTATTATCGTGATGATTAACTCGGTTTTTTCGATTCATTAAAAACCCGCCATACTCAATTTCAAGTGCCTGCATTGTTTCTTTGCCGTGGCCAAGGCCGGGGCAGTCAATCGCGCTGCGGAAAAGCTGCATCTCACGCCAAAGACGCTGTCAGGCCAATTATCGATATTCGAACAACGGCTGGGGGTTGCGCTGTTCCGACGCACTGGGCGGAGGCTGGAACTGACAGATATCGGGCGGCTGGTCCTGTCCTACGCCGAGGAACTCTTCCAGGTGAGCGCGGAATTGGAGGAAGCCCTGAACGGCCGCTAGGAGGAAAGGATGTTCCCGTTTCGGGTGGGTATCGCCGATGTGGTACCCAAATCCATCGCCCACCGACTACTGATGCCGGCCCTCGCCTTGCCCGAACCGGTGCGCCTGGTGTGCCGGGAAGACCGGCTCGATCGCCTGTTGGGGGAACTGGCCATCCATCGCCCGGACATGGCTCGCTGACCGTTCGATGCCGCCCGGCATGAACGTGAATAGCTACAGCCACTCTCTAGGCGAATGCGGCGGCGCCTTTTTCGCCACACCTGATCTCGCCTCACGCTTCGGTGGAAATTTCCTGTCGCTTCTCAACGGCGCCCCCTGCTCATTCCAGGCGAGGACAGCGCCCTGCGCGATCCGCTCATGCGCTGGCTGGAACGCGGCAACCTGCGGCCGCGCATCGTCGGCGAGTTCGACGACAGCGCGCTGATAATGGCCTTCGGCAAGGCCGGCGCTGGGGTCTTTCCCGCACCCAGCGCTACCCGCCAGGATGTGGAAGACCAATATGGCGTGGTCATGCTCGGTGAAACAAAGGAGATCAGGGAACGCTTCTTTGCCATCTCCGTTGAACGGAAAATCGGCCATCCCGCTGTGCGAGTGATGATCGAAGGCGCGCACGGGGGCGTGTTTGCAGAGTGGCGGCACGAATGTTAGCCCGTGTGCAACCTACGCCGCAGTCCCGGATTGACCTACGCTTGTCTTTGGCCGATGGCCATATCCCTTCTTGCATAACGATGGGGCATGATCCAATGCAAGATAGCAATAAGGCCATCCACGTCGAAGACAAAAACTTGACAGTCGAGCCGCGAAAGCAAGCTGCCATGGGTTCCCTCCGACCGTCAGCAAAGGCCGAGCAATTGCCCCAGAGTTGATCTCAGCATCTGTCTGCTGAGGTGCATGCACATACCAGTCATTGCCTCTTGGTTGGGGTCAATGGCAGAAACGGGTCGGTAGAATGCATTCGCAGATCAGGAAAGCGGACGCTCGCCAAGGCAATTCTTGAGTTCACCACATCTGACCGCTTAGGCCGAGAAACGGCCCGTCGCTTCGCCCGATAATAAAATCAATTCTTGGCCGCTTAGACTTCTGACGAAACGCGATACGCCTCCCTCAACACCCGCGCCGCAGCCACCATGTTTCCTAGCGCCGCTTCGGTCTCAGGCCAATTGCGTGTTTTCAGGCCGCAGTCTGGATTGACCCACAGATTGTACGCAGGTAAAACGCCCGCGGCTTTTTCCAGTAACCGTGTCATGTCGTCCGCCGACGGTACGCGTGGGCTGTGGATGTCGTAGACGCCGGGACCGATTTCGTTAGGGTAGTTGAAATCGCCAAAGCCGCGCAGCAGTTCCATGTCTGAGCGGCTGGTTTCGATGGTGATGACATCGGCGTCCATTGCGGCAATGGCGGGCAGGATGTCGTTGAATTCCGAATAGCACATGTGGGTGTGAATTTGCGTCGCGTCGGCGACGCCGGAGGCGCTGATGCGAAACGCGCGACTGGCCCAATCGAGATAGGCCGGCCAATCTGTTTTTCTCAGCGGCAGGCCTTCACGATAGGCCGGTTCGTCGATCTGGATGATGCCGATTCCTGCGGATTCAAGATCAACCACTTCGTCACGAATTGCCAGCGCGATTTGCAGCGCGGTTTGTGAACGCGGTTGGTCGTCACGCACGAAGGACCATTGCAGCATCGTCACCGGGCCGGTCAGCATGCCTTTCATCGGCTTGCTGGTGAGCGACTGCGCGTAGGCGGTCCAACCCACGGTCATGGCGTGGGGACGCGAGACGTCGCCGTAAATGATCGGGGGCTTGACGCAGCGGCTGCCGTAGGACTGCACCCAGCCGTTTTGCGAAAACGCGTAACCGGCCAACTGTTCGCCAAAGTATTCGACCATGTCGTTGCGCTCGGCCTCGCCGTGCACCAGCACGTCAATCCCCAGTGTTTCCTGTTTGTTGACGGCATGGGCGATCTCGCGCTTCATGGCTGCCGCGTAGTCGAGTTCGCTGAGTTCGCCTTGTTTGAACCGTGCGCGGGCACTGCGAATCTCTGTCGTCTGTGGGAAGGAACCGATGGTGGTGGTGGGGAAACTGGGCAGCTTGAAGCGTGCACGCTGCGCGGTCTGGCGTACGGCAAAGCCGTTGTTGCGCACGTCATGCACCGACGACAACGCAGCCAGCCGCGCGCCCACGGCGGCATCGTGCACCCGTGTCGAGGCGCGACGCGATGCCAGCGCCTGCACGTTGTCGTCCAGTTCCGCTGCCACCGCTTGGCGGCCTGAATTGAATGCGGTTTTGAGTGTGGCCAGCGCCGCGATTTTTTCGTCGGCATAGGCCAGCCAGTTTTTGAGTTCGCCATCCAGCCGAGCCTCGCCGGCCAGGCTCACCGGCACGTGCAGCAAGGAACACGAAGGCGCGATCCACAAGCGGTCGGCCAGCCGTTGATGCAGACCGTCGAAGCGATCGAGCACGGCAGCCAAGTCGGTTTTCCAGATGTTGCGGCCGTCGATCACGCCTACCGACAACACCTTGGTCGCAGGCAACCAGTCGATCACCTGTGAGAGTTCATCACCACCGCGCACGCAATCGACGTGTACCCCGGCCACCGGCAGTTTCATGGCGACCAGCAAGTTTTCACGCAAGGGGCCGAAGTAGCTGGCGAGCAACAGCTTGATGCTCGCGCTGTTCAGTGCGTGATAGGCGCGCTCGAACGCGGTGCGCCACTCGACCGGCAAATCGAGCGCGAGGATCGGCTCGTCGATCTGTACCCATTCCACACCTTGCGCTTTCAGTCGCAGCAGAATCTGCGCGTAAACCGGCAGCAGGCGGCCCAGCAGGTCGAGCCGGTTGAAGTCGGCGGTTTTTTCCTTGCCCAGCCAAAGGAAACTGAGCGGGCCGATCAGTACGGGCTTGGCGTTGAAGCCGGCCACTTGCGCTTCGCCCACTTCGTCGAACAGCCAGTTTTTATCCAGCGAAAACTGCGTGTCCGGTTTGAACTCGGGCACCAGATAGTGATAGTTGGTATCGAACCACTTGGTCATCTCCATGGCGTGGCAATCGGCATTGCCGCGCGCCAGCTGGAAATACTGTGAAAGATTGATATGTTGGCCAAAGCCGAAGCGCGGTGGCGCGCAGCCCAGCAGCGCGACGTGATTAAGCATCTGGTCGTAAAACGCAAAATCGCCCACCGCCACAACATCCAGCCCGGCCGCGTGCTGGCGTTGCCAGTTGGCCTGGCGGATGCCGCTCGCCACCGCCTTGAGTGCAGCCTCATCGATTTCGTCACGCCAGTACGCTTCCTGCGCAAACTTCAGTTCGCGCTGCGGGCCGATGCGCGGAACGCCCAATACGTGTGCCAGTGCCATGTGTGTGCTCCCAAATGAATGTTGGACGCCATGATGCCGGCACGGGTAACATGAAACAAACGAATATTACTCATCACAAACATGAACAACGCTCATATCGAACTGCGTCACCTGCGGCTGCTCCAAGCCGTGGTAGAAGCTGGCGGGCTGACCGCCGCGGCCGAGCGACTGCATCTCACGCAGTCGGCGGTGTCACATCAGCTGAAGGCACTGGAGGAAGCCTTGACGCTGCCGCTGGTTGAACGTGCGGCGCGCCCGGTTCAGCTCACCGCAGCCGGTCGACGCCTGCTTGCGCTGGCGCATGCCACGCTGCCTGAAGTGGACGCTGCATTGCGCGACCTGGCCAAGCTGAAGGATGGTGACGCGGGCGAATTGCGCATCGCGGTGGAATGCCACACCTGCTACGACTGGCTGATGCCGGCGATGGACAGCTATCGCGACGTCTGGCCGCTGGTCGACCTCGATCTGCTGGGCGGTTTTCAGGCCGATCCGGTGGGGCTGCTGCTGGACGGGCGCGCCGATCTGGTGATTACGTCGGAAACCACGCCGCGTTCAGGCGTGGTGTATGAACCCCTGTTCGGTTTTGAAATGCTGGCACTGATGCCGCCCACGCACTCCTTGGCCAAGCGCAAATATCTGCACCCGCGCGACTTTGCCGATGAAACCCTGATTACCTATCCAGTGCCCGAAGACCGGCTCGATCTGATCCGCCGGGTGCTCAATCCTGCGGGGATCAAACCCGCGCGACGCGAAGCGCAACTCACGGTCGCCATTCTCCAACTCGTCGCCAGCCGGCGCGGGCTAGCCGCCTTGCCGGCGTGGGCGGTTGCGCCCTACCTCGAACGCGGCTACATTGCCGCGCGTCCCATCGGCGCGCACGGCCTGTGGGGCGAACTGTACGCGGCGGTGCGCACGTCCGACATCGAACGTGCCTATGTGGCCGGCTTCATTGAAACCGTCAAACGCGACAGCTTCACCCGCCTACCCGGCATCCGTCCGGCTATCATCGCACCATGAACCCCAACACACTTTCCAGCTTTTTCCGCATTGCCCTGCTGGCGTGTTTGCTGCCTGCGACCGTTCATGCCGGGCAAGCGCATATCGCCGTGGCGTCGAACTTTGCCACGCCGATGAAAAAGCTCGCCGCGCAATTCGAGCAGGCAACCGGGCACACCCTCACGCTGTCGACCGGTGCCACCGGCAAGTTCTTCGCGCAGATCAAAAACGGGGCGCCCTTCGATATGCTGCTGGCGGCCGATGAAGCAACGCCTGCTCGACTGATGCGGGAGGGAGATGCCATAAAAGTTCAGACCTATGCCATCGGTCGACTGGTGCTGTGGAGCGACCGCCCGGGCTACATAACCGGCAACGATGCGGTACTCAGGCAAAACCGTTTTAAACGGCTGGCCATTGCCAACCCCAAACTGGCACCCTACGGGGCCGCGGCCATCGAGGTGCTGACCCAGCTCAACCTCATCGACACTGTGCAAAAAAAATTCGTCATCGGTGAAAACATCGCGCAAACCTATCAGTTTGTTGCCAGCGGCAATGCCGAGCTTGGCTTGGTGTCGCTGTCTCAAGTGATGCAGGACGGCCAGCTTACCCGCGGTTCCGCCTGGGTGATTCCGGCTTCGCTCCATGCACCGATTCGCCAGGATGCCGTGCTGTTAAAACACGGTGAAAACAATGAAGCGGCACGTGCGCTGTTCGATTACCTGAAAACACCGGGCGCTGCACTTACCCTGATCCGCAGCTTTGGCTACGAACGCTAGCCCATGACTTTATCCGCGTCCGACATCTCGGCGATCACGCTCACGCTGCAACTCGCAGCCGTCACCACCCTGTTGCTGATGCTGATTGCGACGCCGCTGGCGTGGTGGCTCACCCACACGCAAACGCGCTGGCGCGCGGCCGTCACTGCGCTGGTGGCGCTGCCGCTGGTGCTGCCGCCGACGGTGCTGGGCTTTTATCTGCTGGTGCTGCTCGGCCCCAAGGGCATGATCGGCCAGTGGATGCAGCAAATGGGGCTCGACACCCTGCCCTTCACCTTTGGCGGACTGGTGGTGGGGTCGATCGTGTTTTCGCTGCCGTTTGCGGTGCAGCCAATCACCAACGCGTTTGCGGCCATCGGCGCACGTCCGCTTGAAGTGGCGGCCACCTTGCGTGCTTCGGTATGGGATCGCTTCTGGAGCGTGGCGGTGCCGTTGGCACGACCGGGCTTCATCACCGCCGCAGTGCTGGCGTTTGCGCACACGGTGGGCGAGTTCGGCGTGGTGTTGATGTTGGGCGGCAATATTCCAGGCGAGACGCGGGTGCTGTCGGTGGCGATCTACGACCATGTCGAGGCACTCGAATACACCCAGGCGCATCTACTCTCAGCCGGTTTGCTGGTGTTTTCCTTTGTAGTGCTGTTGATGCTGGGGCGCCACAGCGGCCAGTGGCAACGGGTGCCTGCGTGAGCACCATCGACGCACGCTTTCGTTCCACGCTCGGCAGCTTCGAGCTCGATGCCGAGTTCAGTCTGCCGTCTCGCGGCGTCTCGGCATTGTTCGGTGCATCGGGATCGGGCAAGACGACGCTGCTGCGACTGATTGCCGGCCTCATGCGCGCACCGGGTTCGCTGACGGTGAACGGCGAAGTCTGGCAGGACGAACGCACCTTTATTCCGACACACCGCCGTGCGCTGGGTTATGTGTTTCAGGAAGCCAGTTTATTTCCGCATCTGAGTGTGCGCGGCAATCTGGAATACGGCTGGAAGCGTGTGCCTGTTGCTGAACGGCGCATTGCCTTCGACGACGTGGTCGACTGGCTGGGACTGGGTGCGCTGTTAAAACAGGCACCGCAGCAATTGTCCGGCGGCCAGCGCCAGCGTGTCGCCATTGGCCGCGCCCTGCTGGCGAGCCCGCGTCTGCTGCTGATGGATGAACCCCTATCGGCGCTGGATTCCAATAGCCGCGCCGAGATATTGCCGTACCTGGAACGCCTGCATCGACAGCTTGCGTTGCCGATCATTTATGTCAGCCATGCGCTGGAGGAAGTGGCACGGCTGGCCGACACCCTGCTGCTGATCGACGCCGGAAAAATCACGTATCAAGGGCCACTCGTTGATGGCCTGACCCGACTCGACTTGCCGCTGGCGCACCGCGACACCGCAGGCACCGTGATTGACACCACGGTGGTTTCCCACGACCCGGCTTTCCAGATCACTCATGTTGCCCGCGGAAACATCTCTTTCGAATTGCCCGGCCTGCACGGCGCACCCGGCGAACCGCTGCGTGTACGCATCGCCGCGCGCGATGTCAGCCTTGCGCTCGACATGCCCAGTCAAAGCAGTATTTTGAATCTGCTGCCTGCCCGCATCACCGAGCTGACCGACGATGCGCCGGGACAGGTATTGGTGCAAATGAAACTGGAAGATTCGGTGCTCCTGGCACGCATCACGCGCAAATCGGCGCATGCATTGAATCTTCAGCCTGGGATGAGGGTTGTCGCTCAAGTCAAAAGTGTAGCGGTGGCTTAGAACGCTTTGATCGACCTACAACTCGGCAAACAGATACACCACCAGCGCGATGCCTAGCGCCACCACCGACAGGTTCATCGCGATACCTGACCAGGTGCAATAACGTTCAGGAATTTCGATTGGCTTCAAGGTTCGCAACACGCGCCGATACTGCACGATGGAAAACGCCAGCAGAATGAGGGCTAAACCGATGAAAGCCACGCCTATCCAGAATGACATATCCCGCCCCAAGTGACCGGGTACTTGCCTCAACATATGCAAGAACAAGCCAAATCGCTCGATCATGAAGCCAAAAGCCATCAGCGTCAGCGCAGTGCGATTCCACGCCATGAGCGTACGTTCAGCCGCAAAAAAAACACGGGGATCATTCAAGGCAGACATCAGACAGGCTCCACACCAGTTGGTAAATTGGCTTTGAGTGTTGTAGCGAGACACTCAAACGTTTCGGGAAAGGGCGCGCGCTTACGCCATACCAGGCCAATGACTCGACCGGGAACGGGTTTCTTGAAAGGCCTGGTTTCAACCGACTTTTTACTGACACGTGGACCGGCATCTACCGCAAGTGCTGGCAACAGGGTGATTCCGAGCCCCATGCCCACCATCTGGCGCAGCGTTTCCAGGCTGGTGGCACGCACTTCCTCACGGCCTCTTGAATTCGCTCCACAGACATCGAGCGCCTGATCGCGCAGGCAGTGCCCCTCGTCCAGCAACAGCAATTTCTCGGAAATGATATCGGACACTTTCAACGCATCCAGCTTGGTCAAGGCATGGCCGGCAGGCAAGGCGGCAAAAAAGGGTTCATAGAACAGGGGTTCAACACGCAAGCTGTCGTCTTCCACCGGCAAGGCAAGCAATCCCGCGTCCAGCTTGCCGTCGACCAGATGTTCCAGAATCTGCGGGGTCATTTCCTCGCGCAGCAATAAACGCAAACCCGGATATTTTCCGTGCATCAACATCAATGCGTGGGGCAGGTAATACGGCCCAAGCGTAGGGATGATGCCGAGACGCAAGGTACGCGTCATCGGATCCTGCGCATGCTTGGCCAACTCTCTGATGCGTTCCGCTTCTTCGACGATGTTGCGGGCAGCCTGAAGTATCTCCTGTCCGATCGGTGAGGGCGAGACACGTTTCAGGCTTCTATCGAACAAGGTCACGCCCAAAAAGTCTTCCAGTTTTTTGAGTTGGGTCGACAAGGTGGACTGGGTGATGCAGCAGGCCTCGGCCGCCTTGCCGAAATGACCATGATCGGCCAGCGCCACCAGATATTTCAGTTCTTGCAGGGTCATGCCGCACCGTTCGATTTTATCAATGAAACAATTCTAGGCTATTCATTAGACAAATTCCCTTACAACGCCTTAAATGCAAGGGCTTCGCTGTGGAGTCGCGTATCGATTGGAGAAAGCCATGTCTGAAAACAAATGTCCGTTTATTCATAAAGCCGGGAGCGGTACGTCGAACCACGATTGGTGGCCGAACCAGTTGAAACTCGAAATTCTGCACCAGCACTCTCCCGCGTCCAGCCCGATGGGTGAGGACTTCAACTATGCCGAGGCATTCAAGAAACTCGATCTCGCAGCAGTGAAAAAAGACCTGACCGCCCTGATGACCGACTCACAGGATTGGTGGCCGGCGGATTATGGTCACTATGGCCCTTTCTTCATCCGTATGGCGTGGCATAGCGCCGGCACCTACCGCACCGCTGACGGTCGCGGCGGCGCCGGCCACGGCAACCAACGTTTTGCCCCGCTCAACAGCTGGCCCGATAACGTCAACCTCGACAAGGCGCGCAGGTTGCTATGGCCGATCAAACAAAAGTACGGCAAGAATATCTCCTGGGCCGACCTGATCGTTCTGACGGGCAACGTCGCGTTGGAATCAATGGGCTTCAAGACCTTTGGTTTTGCTGGCGGACGCGAGGACTTATGGGCGCCGGAGATCGATGTCTACTGGGGCAATGAGGAAACGTGGCTGGACGACAAGGCACGCTACTCAGGCGAACGTGATCTCGAGAATCCACTCGCAGCGGTGCAAATGGGCTTGATCTACGTCAACCCGGAAGGTCCGGGCGGCAATCCGGATCCACTCGGTTCCGGCCGTGACGTACGCGATACGTTCGAGCGCATGGCGATGAACGACGAAGAGACAGCGGCACTCACCTGCGGCGGCCACACCTTTGGCAAATGCCACGGTGCCGGTGATGCGGCACTGGTCGGCGCTGCACCCGAGGCAGCCGGGCTCGACGAGCAAGGGCTGGGCTGGAAAAGCAGTTATGCCAGCGGTAAAGGCGGCGACCAGATCGGCAGCGGCCTGGAAGGCTCGTGGACGCCGACCCCGATCAAGTGGGACATGAGCTATCTCGACATGCTGTTCGGCAACGAGTGGGAGCTGAGTAAAAGCCCGGCGGGTGCACACCAATGGACGCCGAAGCAGGCAACCGACAGCAACATGGCGCCGGCAGCACACGATGCCTCGAAGAAAGTGCCGATCATCATGACTGCTGCGGACATGGCAATGCGCATGGATCCAGCTTATGAAAAGATCACGCGCCGCTTCCACCAGAACCCTGCCGAATTCGCCGATGCCTTTGCCCGCGCCTGGTTCAAGCTGACCCACCGCGACATGGGTCCGCGTTCGCGCTATCTCGGCCCCGAAGTGCCCGCGGAAGAACTGCTCTGGCAAGACCCCATCCCCGCCGTTGATCATGCCTTGATCGATGACAAGGATGTCGCCGCGCTCAAAGCTAAAACCTTGGCTTCAGGATTATCTGTCTCGGAACTGGTCTCGACCGCCTGGGCTTCGGCCTCGACGTTCCGCAGTTCAGACAAGCGTGGCGGCGCCAACGGCGCACGCATTCGCCTCGCGCCACAGAAGGACTGGGAAGCCAACCAGCCGGCGCAACTGGCCAAGGTGTTGGAAAAGCTCGCAGGCATCCAGCGTGAGTTCAACGCGGGGGGCAAGAAGGTCTCACTGGCCGACCTCATCGTGCTGGCAGGTTGCGCCGGTGTCGAGGAGGCGGCCAAGCAAGCGGGTCACACCGTAACGGTAGCATTCATGCCAGGCCGCATGGACGCCTCGCAGGCGCAGACCGATGTGGAAGCCTTCGCTGTGCTCGAACCGATCGCCGATGGCTTCCGCAACTACCAGAAGGCCAAGTATTCCGTCTCGGTCGAAGAACTGCTGCTCGACAAGACGCAATTACTGACACTCTCCGCGCCCGAGATGACAGTGCTGGTGGGCGGTATGCGCGCCATGAATGCCAACGTTGGCCTATCCCAGCACGGGGTCTTCACCCAGCGGCCGGGCGCACTCAGCAACGACTTCTTCGTCAACCTGCTCGACATGGGAATTGTGTGGAAGCCGGTGTCGAAGGATGAAGACGTGTTCGAAGGCGCTGACCGCAAGACCGGCGAAAAGAAATGGACCGGCACCCGCATCGACCTGGTCTTCGGTTCGAATTCCCAGCTGCGCGCTTTGGCCGAAGCCTATGGCAGTTCGGATGCGCAGGAAAAGTTCGTCAAAGACTTTGTAGCGGCATGGACCAAGGTGATGAATCTGGATCGCTTTGATCTCGACTGACCACGAGGGTGGTGCCCACCCCGACAAGGGTGGGCATTTGAATTGAACGCATAAAAATGAGGTTCCCAAAATGAAAGCCATTTTGATCAACCCTGAGAGCCGATCTATTGATGCCATCGAATTCGGCGATCGCAATGACCTCGTCAGGCTCATCGGTTTCGACACCCTTGAGTCGGATACTGTTGGAACGACAGGTGACCGTCTCTATTTTGACGAGGAATGTTTTCTGCGCGGCACCCGCGGACGCTTCCAGATCGACACGATCATTCCCGTATCAGGCAAGGGTGTGATCGTCGGCTCGGCCGAGGATGGCAACACACTAAGCGATGTGGTGACGAGCATCGACGAACTGCGAAGCCGCATCAAGTTTCTTTAACTGAACGGAGGGCAAAACCATGACTGAAAACTGGCAAAACAATTTGCTTGTTGCACTGGCCATGCTTGGCGCAGGTCTCGAGGGTGTAGCACTGGAGATGGCATGAACTTGGGCAGCCAGGTTCATGCGTTTCTTCTTAATCGAAATCACGACTGAGCTTGCAGTGAAAAATGATGGCTTCGTCCATCCGCAGCGCGGGCCTCAACAAAGGCTCGGCAAGCTACCCCCTTTTGGCTGTTTGCTCGGGCAGCCGGGCTATCGTCACATCCACACCGAGCAAATGGCCGTTGCGCCATACTTCGAGCGCGGCGTCGTGGCCTGGTGGCGTCACCGCCACTCTGGGCGGCAAGTCTCCCGCCTTGACGATCGACTTGCCATCGTAGCTGCGAATTACATCGCCCGGCCGAATACCGGCCACATCAGCTGGACTGTGCGGCGCAACTGAGACGACCAGCGCACCGGTCGGTTGATCGAGTTTGAACGACGAGGCCAGTTCCTGGTTGACCTCCTGAATGCCGATGCCGAGCCAGCCGCGCGTCACCTTGCCATTGGCCTTGAGTTGCGCCGCCACCTGCATTGCCACATCGACAGGAATAGCGAACGACACACCCTGATAGCCGCCACTACGGCTGTAGATTTGCGCATTCACACCCACGACGCGGCCCGCCAGATCGATCAACGGCCCGCCCGAATTACCGGGATTGATCGGCACGTCAGTCTGCACGAAGGGGACATACGCATCACCGGGCAGGCTGCGCCCCAGCGCGCTGACGATGCCCTGTGAGGCTGACTGCTCGAAGCCAAAAGGCGATCCGATTGCAAGCACCCACTGACCCACACGTAGCGTGTCGGCCTGGCCAATCTGTACAGTCGGAAGCTCTTTTGCATCGACCTTGATCAGCGCGATGTCAGACAACGGATCGACGCCGATCACCCGCGCACTGCGTTCACGCTTGTCGGAAAATTTGACGTTGATTTCGCGCGCACCGTCAACCACATGGGCATTGGTAAGAATGTAACCATCCGATGCGATGACAAACCCTGAACCCACACCGGTCTGCTCACGATCCGCATCCGGCAGCGGTTGGAAAAAGTGCTGAAATGGCTCGGGCACACCGTCCAATGCTGCGCCCGGTTGCGCCATGCTGGTGACGCTGATATTGACCACGGCCGCTGCATTTTGTCGGACCAGCGGCGTGAAATCGGGCAATCCTGCCGGTACCGGAGCGGGCGCGCCCGCAGCCACTGGCGTTGTCGGCAATCCGGCATGTGGCTGCGGCGCGAGCCAGGCGTGGGTTACGCCTCCCAGCGCGAACAACACGGTTGCGGCAAGGATTCTGATTGTCCAGGTACGGGTTGAGGCATGCATGAGAGAGGTCCTTTCAAACGCGGTTTATGCGTGTTTTTTGAACCCCAAAAGAGGCGAACAGTTCCCGCAAAACGTCTCGGCAACCCGACGCTGGCGTAACAGCAACCCGCAGTCCTGACCGCCAGGCTTCCCCCAGCCACATTACCATTTGGCGAATGTTGAATGTCTCTCCAAAGTTACAATCGCAGCCATGGACCTTTCCACTCTTATTGCTCAGTATGGCCTGCTCGCTGTGTTCGCCGGCAGCCTGCTGGAAGGTGAAACCGTTCTGCTGCTGGCGGGTTACGCTGCGCATCGCGGCTATCTCGATTTTGCCGCGATGGTCGCCGTTGCCATGCTGGGCGCGGTCATCGGCGACCAGGTGTGGTTCATGCTCGGCCGCCGCCAGGGCGCGCGCCTGATTGCGCGCCGCCCTTGGCTCGGTAGCAAGGTTCAGCGCGCAGTGGTGTTGATCGAACTCCATCCGATCAAAATCATTCTCGCCATGCGCTTTGCCTGGGGCCTGCGCACCGCGCTGCCGATCGCGGTCGGTATGAGCAGTATTCCGTGGCAGCGCTTTCTGTTGCTCAACCTCCTCTCCGCCCTGCTGTGGGCGCCTTTGGTCGCGGGTGTCGGGTACGTCTTTGGCACCCTGCTGAGCCAACATATGGCCGGGCTGCATCGCGTCGAACACTGGTTCATGCTGGCAGTCGTGACCCTGGCCCTCCTGCTTCATCTCGTCGCACGGCGGCACAACAGGAAACCCTGAAGAAACAGTTGCTGCCATATCCCCACCAGTCTCCATCCGCTCGCACGTCTGCGAGCCTGGCATCGGGTGCTCGCCGCGGGCCTGACAGGTGGAGCCGTCGCAGTCCTGACCCAGCCGCTGCGGTGCCGACCAGCCCCTTGTCGCTGGAGGCCCGGGTAGGGGAAATGCCGGGATGGCCAGGCGCATGTTGTGCAGGCGGTATCATTGAGCCGTTCTGTTCATATTGAAGCCATGGGCCAACTCACTGTTCTGCATTTTTCGCTGATTGCCGGGGTGCTGATTACCGCCCTGTTGATCGGCCATCTGCTGCGGCAGAGACGTTCGCCTGCTGCCACGCTGGGCTGGATTATCTTCATGGTAAGCGCGCCCTGGCTGGCGGTTCCGGTCTATCTCACGCTGGGAACCCGCAAGCTGGCCACGCTCCCACAGCCTGCCTTGCACCCATTTCCAACCGAGGCAGGCACACCTCTGGCCCGACTGCTCGCCAGCGCGGGAGTGCCACCCCCGCGCTCGGGTAACCAGATCAGCTGGCATCATGACGGCGATGCGGCGTGGGACGAACTGATCGCCGTGGTCGATGGCAGTACGCGAACCCTGGATGTCGCACTTTTTTTGCTGCGCGACGACGCGCGCGGCAGCCGTTTCATGGAACAACTCGCCACGCGCGCCGAAGCCGGGGTACGGGTTCGTTTATTGATCGACGGAATCGGCTCGCTGCTATTGGCACGGCACGGCCTACGCCGATTGCGCGCGGCCGGCGTGGAAGTGGCCTGGTTCATTCCGCTGCTGCATCGCCCACTGCGTGGACGCACCAATCTGCGGAACCATCGCAAGCTTGTGATCGCCGACCACGCGCGCGCATGGACCGGCGGGCGCAATGTAGCAGACGAGTACTTTGCCGCCGACAGTGAATGGATTGACCTAAGCTTTGGCGTCGCCGGTCCCGCCGTGGCCGATATGGCGCAGGTATTTGCTGCCGACTGGGCTTTTGCCCGCAAGCAGACGCCCGAAACAGATGACCACATGCCAGCGGCCGTTGGCATGTCGACGGTCCAGGTCATTCCTTCCGGCCCGACGCTCGCCCGCGACACCCTGCACGAACTGATGCTGACGGCGTGCTACAGCGCGCAACACCGTATCTGGATCGCCACCCCCTATTTCGTTCCGGACGAAGCCTTACAACAGGCTCTGGTGCTAGCTGCGCGACGCGGGGTGGAGGTGCGCCTGCTGCTGCCCCGGCAATCCAACCATCGGCTGGCGGATCTGGCGCGCGCCCGTTATCTACGTGAACTGGAAGCGGCCGGAGCCATCATCAAAGTCATCCCCCATGCCATGCTCCATGCCAAGGCACTGCTGGCAGACGACCTCGCATTGGCCGGATCGGCCAATGTGGATTTGCGTAGCCTGTTCCTGAATTTCGAGTTGGTATGTTTGTTTCTATCCACTTCAGATAGTGAAGCGCTGGCTTCCTGGTTAAGCCGGCTGGATGCCATGTCAGATGAATATGTCTCCCCGCCCGATCGCTGGGGGCGCGGCCTGCTCGAAGGCCTGGTGCTACTGGCCGCATTCCAGATTTGAATCAAGAAGTGGCGCCCCCCATCCGATCAAATTTGCGTCTGCGATAGCGGCAGCAAGTTCACTTCATTGTCCACATGACCAGGAGGAGCGCCGGCCAACGCCAGCGTGTAAATGCGCTGCAAGTCTTCCTCGCTGACGTCGACAAAGGTATCGATCTGGCTCAAGGCATAGACCAGGTTGCTGTGCGGAATCATGCTTTCCGTAGTTGGCGCAACACCCGCCTTTGAACGCCGATGCCAGCTTTGCGGATAGCGCCGCCAGGCAAACGGGGCGTTGAACATCACGGCCACCGCCAGCAACACGACGACGTCCAACAGCACCGGACTCAGCACATAACCATAACCCAATGCATGTACGGTTTCTCCGCCAAGCACCGCGTAGAGCGCGGTGGCGCCGCCTGGCGGATGCAGACAGCGCAGGATGTACATGACGGCAATGGACAGCGATACCGCGAGTGAAGCCGCCAGCATGGGCTCGGTGCCCAGCCAGCGCGCGCAGGTCACACCGATCAATGCCGATACCAGATGTCCACCAAACACCGGCCACGGTTGCGACAGTGCACCATGTGGCGCGGCGAATAACAGCACCGCCGAGGCCCCCATCGACGCGATGGCCAGCACGCCACCATGCCCTTCCAGCCAGAAATGGCCCACCCACAGCACCGCGAGAATGCCAATCAGCCCACCTGCAGCGGATATCCAGTGTTCGCGCTCGGAAACCGAGTACGCCAGCTTACGGACCATCTCAGCCCGTACTCCAGTTGCGCGGCCGGCGCATGCCGGCGATCTTGCAGGCCTGCTTCACGTAACCGTATGGGAATAACACGAACATTCTTTTCTGCGCATCGCGCCCCACGCGTTCGGCCAGATGCTTGATGGCGAAACGGGCGTCCGCGGCAACCTGATGCTCATCGTAATAATCACGCATGAATCGAATCACATCCCAGTGTTCGTCGGTCATCTCTATCTTTTCGCCTTGCGCCAAAACCTGGGCAATATCTTCGTTCCAGTCGGCGGGATCAACCAGATACCCCTCGGCGTCGCGCTCGGGCATCAGAGTCGAGACATCGGTTATTTGCTCCATGACAGCCTCCTCCTATTGCGATTAGCCTAGTTTAGGGAAGGCTTATATATTGATCCAACGATAAATATTGGTATCTAATATCGATAAACCCGATATACGAGCCGATTCCCCCATGGACACCGAACTTGCCCGCACCTTCCTGACCGTTGCCGCTACCGGCAATTTCGTTGCCGCCGCCAGCCGTTTGCACGTTACACAGTCCACCGTGAGTGCACGAATCCACACCTTGGAAACGCTACTGGGCGCGCGCCTGTTTCATCGCGGTCGCAATGGCGCTGTGCTCACGCCATCCGGCAAGCGCTTTCTGCGCCACGCCAAGAACCTGGTGCGCACGGTTGAACAGGCGCATCACGATGTCGGCCTGCCGCAAGGGTTTCGGGACGTGCTGACGTTATCCGGACGCATCGCCGTGTGGGAAGGCTTTCTGCCGCACTGGGTGGCCTGGATGCAAAAAGCCGCGCCCGACGTCTCGCTGCGCCTGGAAATCGGATTCGAGGCCGACATCATGCAAGGGCTGATCGAAGGCACCGTCGACATCGGCGTCATGTACACGCCAACAACCCGTTCCGGGCTGGTGGTGGAAGCACTGTTCGACGAAACCCTGCTGCTGGTCACCAGTGATCTCAAGCGCGGCTGGCCCGATGATGGCTATATCCACATCGACTGGGGGCCTGAATTCCATGCCCAGTTCAGCGACCATTACCCTGACGCACCTCCGCCTGCTCTGGTCGCCAATATTGGCTGGCTGGGCGTGCAGCAACTGCTGACCTACGGCGGCAGCGGCTATTTTCCGAAACGATTATTACGGCACTTTCTCGAAGCGGGGCAGCTGTGGCGCGTGCCCGATGCGCCGCAGTTCAAGCTACCGGCCTGGATGGTGTTTCCGCGCGACAGCGACAACACCACGCTGAAGGTGGCGCTGGATGGGTTGCGCGAACTGGCGCGAGCGGAGCAGGCGCAGGATAGCTGATAGGGTTCTGCGGAAGTCGCCGCCCTTGCTTGTTAGCACCAACTAGCGCGTGGGGGAATAGCTCAAATCAGCCAGGAGCCGTCATTCGGGCTGGCTCACCTATCCGTCTGGAGATCGGCCTCAGCTGCCGCTGGAGATTTACCCGACTACTTCCGCTATGGATTCGTTACCAGATATAGGCCAGGAAATCATACCGAGCGGCTGCTTTCTGATTTCCTCTGCGGCAGGACCCTATCCAAAGCAGACATCACACAATCGTGCTAGACGACCTTCGAGTCCTTAACAGACCATTGAGAAAACGAGCGATGAATGTGGTCATGGGCTTGGTAGATCCGCTGCCTGGCGGGGTCTCGGA
The DNA here is from genome assembly GCA_030679915.1 of Thiobacillus sp. Lineage (GTDB taxonomy): Bacteria > Pseudomonadota > Gammaproteobacteria > Burkholderiales > Thiobacillaceae > Thiobacillus. The sequence continues at coordinate 25,605 of JAUXRY010000019.1, read as the reverse complement.
TCACGTCGTGACCTTCCATCTTCTTCAGCCAGTCCCGTTCTCCCCAGTTGCACCAGACCAGGACTTGGCGCGTATCTGTCAGATAACGCCGAAGAAGATCGGCACGGACGTACAAGAGGCTGTGCCGATCTCCCTTCCATCCGTCCCCGGCCTCTCGATAGAGAGTTCCGAGCTTGCCCATTGAATCGTAGAAATCGATCTCGCGATTCTTGCTCGCCAGGCCAAGGCGCTGGATCAAGCTGGGCGAAGGGAGATCGAAGCCCGAGAAATCGTTGTGCGACGAATGGTAGGACTCCCAGCCAAAGTGAATGGACGGAAGCTCCATGCGGATACCGGGAATGTGGCGCATTTTCGGGATCGGGCCGAGTTCCACGGATGAAATCACCTTCTCCTCTCCTTCGTCAGTTGTCGACCTAATGATGACAGTGGCAGGCGAAGTCTTCTCTTTCGGATACACGCGCACGTATCGATCGAACGCCTCCGCTGTTTGTCGACGGTACCGGCCGTTCCGCTGGCACAGGTGCCGCGCATAGTTCTGACGGCGCCCGGCCTCCCCCGCGTAGAGGTAGTGTTCAGTGGCTGCCTCAGGGATCTTGTTATTCCCGGGGTACTCCACCGCAAGGAACTTCGCTCTGAAACTGCGTACATCTCTGCGTGCGATGAACACTCCGCGCAAGAAGGCAAAGAGCTCTCGATCGTGAATCTCGTCGGCTCCGCGGATGAACCCTTGCACGAGCACCCACTCACCTAGGTGTCCGTTGATCTCGGGGACCACGAGCAACGGATCCCACTTCGGTGTGAAACCGCCCTCGACCCAGGCTTCAGTGTCAACGCCCGGGTCGCCAAACAGGTCCGGAATTGACGGCGTCCAGTCGGGCGGGCGCTTCGGAAAACTTGGATCAACTCCACAATCGGACGTTCTCTCTCCGAGGCGCCAATCCGGCAGTTTTCTCCTGGCCTCGCGCTCGCCCCACATCTCGAAATAGGCAATCCACGAGTACTTCTTTCCATACCGATCGACCTTCTCCTGGTCGCGTGCATTCCATGACGTATTGCCGATCTCGATATCGGCCTCTTTGAACAGCTTTTCTCGATACCCCAGGTCAAACATGCGCCGTTCGATCTTTGAGCGGACCTGGATGTAGTCTGGGTTCTTATCGTCGTAGTTCGCCCGGTTCGGGATCAAGCGTCCCACCGTGTAGTTACCAAAATCCATGCGAATGGCATGACCAATGGCTTCTTCCATAGCTGGATCAGGCGCGCCGTCACTTGTAAATGTCGAAGGCGTGTTCGGAAACGGCGCGGCAAGATTTCGGCTAGCGTTCCTGGGTAGCGCGACGCAATTCGCGCGTTGGGCCATCTCGATGATACCGATCGCATAGTCTCGCATAAGGGCGTGGTGGGTTGCGCAGCGCTCACTGGGCCCAAACATTTTTCGATACAGGGTTTTCGCAAGATCCCCGAGTAGAGGTCGAAACGTCGGTACCGCCTCCGAGTCCACCAGGGACAAAGTCGTCCCGTACGCAGCCGCCAACATGCGTTCCGGCACATAAGGATCGTTGAATCCAAGGCTCGTCACGACGTGGGTGAAAAGTACTTCGGGAAACCTTTCGCCGATCAAAACAAGCGCCTTTGTCGCCAGGTCACGGTCACTGCGAACGACTGTTGTAAGCACCAGGGAGAGCAGTACAACGAGCTCCGTCGCAGAGCGCTGCGTCATGTTCGCCGCGTTGAGCTTCTCCGCCCAAGTCAGTAGCCGGTGAATGGTGGGCGACGCGTACCGTCGCCGAAGGTATTCGGACCACCGAAGATCACGGTCCGGCATCGGGTAGCGCGCCAGGAAATCGTACAGACGCCGGGCGTGGTAGGGGTGCTCTGGCTTGGTCGAGACGGCAGCTAACGCGTCAACCATTTGCTCCCACGCTCGCGACCCGGCGTTCAGATATTGATTGATGACGGCCCCCGTACCCTCGGTGAACGCTGCAGGGTCGCGCCAAAATATCCCTTCGATGAATGGGTCGAAGTAGGCATTCAAATTCTGGGCCCGTTTGGGCAACACGAAGAACAGTTCGCGCTGCTTGCGCGGCAGTCGCTTTCCCACGCGTTCCGGAAATTCGGTAATCAGCGCCTGCGCCCAGCCCGGCTCCGCGTACTCTCGGTGGTAGCGATTGGACATCCGGAAGATCCGCGCGAGTGGCGACTTGCCCGTGAAGCTTCGCTTGATCGTTGCAGCCGACGAAACATCGAGATGTGCCTTCAGCAAATGCCGTGCGACCAAGTGGTCGCTGAATCGTTGATAGGGAAGTCTGAAGACGACCCGGCTCTTGAACCCAGAGTTCGTCGAGTACCAGATGGCGTCCTCTTCGATGAGGCCACTTGTCCGTAGCACGTCGAGGAGCTCGCGTCGCTGTGCCGGCCTCAATGCCGGGTAGTTAGCGGCAATGATGCGATCGGCCTCCGATGGACGAACATAACCGCGCAGATTCGCTGCCATGCACGGCGCGAAGCCGGCGAGCCGCCTGTCAGCGATTTGATCGCTTCCCTTCAGCAGCCCCCAGCACCCCTTGGCCCTTACACCATATTCGCGCTCAATCGGCTCGCCAACGCGATTGACGAATGACTCGAAGACAAAAGTCATTCCCTTTTGACCCGAGGCGATGCCTGCAAACCCCTGTGCCAACTTCTTGCCTGTAAGGCTTTGAAGTGATTGGCAGATCAGCTTCAGTGTGAGCGGCCGTGAGAATTCTCTGTCCAGCAGCGGCACTTCGGGCAGCGGCAGGTTGTAGTACTGGAAGAAGGCTGCCTGAGCGTCGAATTCCTGATCGTCGAATCCGAGGTGCGTGAGCTTATGAAACTTCTCTAAGTCTTTCTGCTCGATCGCGATGGGCTCAAACGGCGTCCGGCACGTGACGATCAAGCCAATGTTCGGGCGGCCTGCAACGAGCGCTTGAATGACGGTAGTGGCTTCCCGCCAATCACGACGACGGCCTTCGTTTACACCGTCGAGGATGACGACCGCGCGCTCTGCGGTCTCGTTGACCAATTCTTCGAGTCGATCGAATACTTCTACTGCCGTGCGCCCTGCTTCAATCCGCGCACAGATTTCTGCAACAACGCTGCCTTGGAAGTTCTTAGCCAGAACAAGTACAGTGGCTTGGCAGCGACTGAATCGGTCTTGCGTGAAATCGCACATCAGATGTGTCTTACCCGTGCCCCACTCACCGCTTACCAGGAGCTGCGGATCGAATAGGACCTTGAACGCCGGGCTCTGGATGTACTCCTTCTCGTCACGCACAATGGCCAAACACCGACCGATGGCGTTCATGTTGCCGCGGACAGTGTTACGTGCGGGGGAGTAGCTGCTGTCTCCGTCGGCAGGCGGCAGCTTGGCCTCCTCCGCACGCCAGTGCGCCATATCCGCCAATAGCTCGGATTCAATGCCAGAGAGTCGATCCGACCACTCTTCTCCTGCCCCTGCGTCGCGCGCGCGCAGGCGGCCCATCATCGGCGACAAGAAGGCACGGGCATCGTCCGCTCGCACCTGAAGTGCGTCGGGCCGCTGGCTGCAATGCTTGGCACGGTCCCAAGCCTCGGAAAACGCATCCAGGATCGACTGAAATCTCGCAAGGGCACCTGCTCCGCAGGCGACGTTCTCGATCGCGGTGAAGAGTGATTCGATCCTGAGATTCGGCGCTTGAGGATGGCACCCGGGCGTATATCTCTCCCCGGCTTTCCGGATCTGGTCCTTACTGAGACCAGTCAGTGCTGCCAAGAACGATTCGTGAGCGGGAGACATAGTCAAATTTTAAGGCAGAGCAGGCCTGTGCGACCGTTGTGGTCTGGTTCGATTAGTAAGCTGCAACCCTGTACTCAATGGCAGCTTATGGCCGGGAGCGCCTAGTCAGCCCAGCTCTCCAAAGCGGCCGTTGCCAAAATTGTTGTTGCGGCGAACGGCAGCTTACTGGACTTCATGCGAATTTACCCTCCCGGCCACTAGCGGGCTCTTCTGCCTGAGCAGATAATCCTCATAAAGCGGACTTGCTGGCAAAGAGGAGAGACTAGGCCATGGCGGACATGAATACGCTCGATGCAGAGGTGATGTTTGAGGCATTGAGTGCCTACCAAGTCGCCGTAATGGCTTTCACGACTCCCGCTGAAGTCGTTTCTGAGAATGATCAACGGTCCGCGACGCTGACGAGCAAGGACTCATACGTCTGGGCGGGCGCAGTGGCTTATGTTCTCGTGCGCCGGCCTGAGCTCCAGGATGAGCATCTACTAGGATTTTTGCGCGCCGCTGTCGCTCGGGCGGGACCGATCTATGCATCTCGAGTCGTCGGCCATACGTTGGGAGCGTTCGAGTACCACACGAACGCCTTTGATGTCGTCAGAGCGTTCCTTCAGGAGGCTGGCTTGGACCGCGCTGCCTTTGAAGACGCGTGCGACTTAACGCAGGATGCGATACGAAGCCTTGAGTGGCTCGGCATTATCGAAGACCCGATCCGTAAGAAGATTGCGGGGATTCTTCTGGCTGCCTATGCGTTTGCGGGACCAGTCAATTTCACGGGAACTGGACCCAACGACTTCACATATTCGACGATAACCTGGCAGGCTAGTGCGAAGAAAGATGAAATAACGGCGGAGACCCGCTTTACGTTCAATCTGAAGGTGCATCGGATTGCTAAAGTCATCAAGGACGAGGTCGTTGAATCGCTTGGCAAGGTTATCGAGGAGGCGGCTGCCATCGACACCTCGGAGGAGGGAATGTCGACTGAGGAACTCCAAACGCTGCTTCGTGATCTCGGCTATTACGACGGCCAGATCGACGGGAAACCTTGGCAGAAAACGTACTTGGCGTTGAAGCGATTTCAGCAGGACCGCGATCTCAAGGTGACAGGACATCCAGATGCAGACACGGTACTGGCGCTACGAGCCTCTCGGCCGCGGAAGTAGGGACGAACGCCGACGCCCTTCGGGCTCGCCTCAACTCTGGCGTTGACTGTCCGCTTTCGGGTGTCTCACGAACTTCTGCTTTCGGTGAGGTGCCAAGTCCACTATGGGTCGGGTCCGGCCGACCGACATCACCAAAGCGGCCGTTCGCGTTACCCAGACAAGCTTGTGTCCGCTACTGATTGCACTGCGGACGGGGCGAATCGAAAACCCTTCGTCGCCTTTGGCCGAGCACCTGCCGTCCGTGACTTCCTCACCAACTGGCTGCTTCGGGTCGTGAGCGGAAGATCAAATTTCACTTAAACAGCCATTCGCGATGACATGGCTGACGTTAAAGTCGCCACCCCAACTCAATCCAGTGTTTTCCGGTAGCGCTTGAAACCGATCAGCATGACCACCACCATGAAAACCAGCATGGGCCAGACATTGGGCCAGGTTTCGGTCCAGCCGTTGCCCTTGAGCATGATGCCGCGCACGATGCGCAAGAAGTGGGTGAGCGGCAAGCCTTCACCAATGAATTGGGCCCAGACGGGCATCCCGCGGAAGGGGAACATGAAGCCGGAGAGCAGCAGGGACGGCAGAAAAAAGAAGAAGGTCATCTGCATGGCCTGCAACTGACTCTTGGCGATGGTGGAAAACATCATGCCGACGGTGAGGTTGGCGGCCAGAAAAATCAGCACGCAGGCCAGCAACAATGTCAGGCTGCCCACGATCGGCACGCTGAATAAAAAGTAGGCTGCAATGAGGATGACTGCCACCTGAATGTAGCCCACCATGATGTAGGGCAGAATTTTCCCGATCATCACTTCCAGCGGGTGCACCGGAAAAGCCAACAGGTTCTCCATGGTGCCGCGTTCCAGTTCGCGGGTGATGGCCATGCCTGTCATCATGATCAGGGTCATGGTGAGGATGGTGCCCATCAGGCCGGGGACGATGTTGTATTGGGTGATGCCTTCTGGATTGTAGTTGCGCTGGACGCGGATTTCGAAAGGCGGCGGCGGTGTGCCGAGCGTGGCCAAGAGCCCTTTCAGATCGTGTTGCAGGGCACTCTGGTTGAGGCTGTTCAGGGCGGAGATGGCGTTACCGGTGGCTGCCGGATCGGAGGCATCGGCTTCCAGTAACAGCGCCGGCTTTTCGCCCCGCACCAGCTGTCGTGAAAAATCCGGCGGGATCGAAACGATGAACTGCACATCGCCGATGGCCATGGCTTCGCGTGCCTTGGCGACGGTGGCGGGTGAAGTGAGTACATCGAAATAGCCGCTGTTTTCCATGCTGGCCACAAAGCTGCGTGTATAGGCACTGGGGCTGGCATTGAAAACTACGGTGGGCAGGCGCTTGGGATCGGTATTGATGGCGAAGCCGAACAGAATCAGTTGCATCACGGGGATGCCCACCATCATGGCAAAGGTGATGCGGTCGCGCCGCATCTGCACAAACTCCTTCAGCACGATGGCCCACAAACGATGCCAGGCCAGAGGGGATTTCATGGCGCGGCGTCCTGTACGTTTTCCATGAGCTGGATAAAGACTTGCTCCAGCCCAGTGTCTGTTCGCTCAAACTGAACGTCGGGTAAACCGGCGAGGCCCGCTTTGATCAACTCTCCATCCTGGCCGCTGACGCTATAGACATTGCCCATGGCGACCACCTGCTGCACACCCGGCAGTTTGCGCAGACGTTCAGCCAAGGCAGAGGAATTGTCTTTAACCGAGAATGAGGCAAGGCCACTTTGGGCAATGAGCGCTTCCGGGGTGCCGGACGCCAGCAAATGACCATAAGCAATGTAGGCCAGGCGATGGCAGCGAGCCGCTTCATCCATGTAGTGCGTCGATACCAATACGCTGATGCCTTGCTCTGCCAGCCGATGGATTTCGTCCCAGAAATCTCGCCGCGCCTTGGGGTCAACACCCGCAGTGGGCTCGTCCAGCAGAAGCAGACGCGGACGATGCAGCATACAGGCTGCCAACGCCAACCGCTGTTTCCATCCGCCCGAGAGCGTGCCAGCCAGCTGGTCCGCCCGATCCATCAACCCCAGGTCTTCCATACCAGCCTGCACGGTTTGCTTGCGGTTGGGCATGTCATACAGGCGCGCAACAAAGTCGAGGTTCTCGCGAATGGAGAGATCTTCGTAAAAGCTGAAACGCTGGGTCATGTAACCCACTTGTTTCTTGATCTCGGCACTTTGGCTGAGCACATCAAAACCCAGACAGGTGCCGCTTCCCGCATCCGGTGTCAGCAGGCCGCAAAGCATCCGGATGACGGTGGTTTTACCGCTGCCATTGGGGCCTAAAAATCCAAAAATCTCGCCCTTCCCCACCTGCAGGTTCAAATCATTGACGACGTGCTTGTCACCAAAAGATTTGCTTAGGCCATGCACATCGATGGCGGACTCACTGCTCATTTCTGAGGGGTGTGTAAAGACACGCTCACCGGCTGACCGGGGTGCAGCTGGACGGCTTGTTTTGCCGCCGGCCAGGCTTCCACCATGTAGACCAGCCGGTGGCGATTCTTCTCGCTGTATAAAACGGGCGGCGTGTATTCCGCCGTAGCGCTGATGAAACGGATGGTGGCGGATACGCCTGCCGAGCAACCGTCGCACTGTATTTCAACGCGTTGCCCGGTTTTCAGCGCACCCAGGCGAGTTTCCGGCACAAAGAACCGGACCTTGATGTTTTCTGCTGGCAGGATGGAAACGATGGGCTGACCCGGTGCGGCCCATTCCCCGGCCCGGTAATAGATGTCCTGCACTTGTCCTGCGACAGGGGACAACTGCGATTTCTGGCCAAGTCTGATTGTGCTTTGCTCAAGTACAGCCTGGCTGGCCAACACCTGCGACTGGGCACCGGCCCGCTCATCCTTGCGTCCGGGCAGGCGTGCGCTGGCCACCAGGGCCTTGATTTGCGCAACATTGGCTTCATCCCGGGCCAGCTGGGTGCGTGCCTGGTCGAGCGATTCGACGCTGGCAAAGCCCTTTGCAACCAGTGCTTCCTGACGGGCCAGTTGCCCGGCCGACAATTTCCGGCGGGCTTCTGCTTCCTTGAGTTGGGCGTCGATCGCCGCAATTTCTGCAGGACGTTTGCCCGTGGCCAGATTGCCAAGCTGAGCCTGCGCCTGTGCCAACTGCGCTTGAGACTGGCTAACATTGGCCACTTCAACGGCCTGATCCTGGCTGAACAGTGGCGTGCCGGTTTTGACTGCGTCACCCCGCTGCACCGTGAGCGATGTCAACTGCCCGCTTTGCTGGGCCGCGACCAGAACGGGCTCCGCCTCGACATAGCCTTGAAACCGCTCTTCTTCGACAGGTTGGCAGCCGGCAAGCATTGCCCCTAACCAAAACGTAAGCGGAGTGATGCGCAGGTTCATTGAGCAGGTCGATTCAAAATTGAAGGGCAATGGCGATATGACACAAATGATGCAGCCATTGTGGACCCGATTCAATCCGGGAGGGGGTTCAGCGCGGCTTGATGGCGACCAGATCAATCAGCGCAGACAGGCCGTGATGGTGACTGCCCTCACTGATGAAAGACTCATGTTCGTTCAGATGGGTAATGTCCCAGTCGCCAAACCACTTGCGGAGCAATTCGGCGGTGTACATGTTGGCGGCATCAGGCGGGCCGCCGGTGGCAAACTCAACCTGCTTCGGGGTGTAACCCTGCAGGATTAACACCCCGCCAGGTTTTAGCGCGCGGCGGATACCGGCGATGATGCGGTCGCGCTCGGGCGGTGGGGCAAACTGAATAAAAATGGCGGCGACAAGATTGTAGGTTTCCTCGGGCCAGTCCCAGTTGAGCACATCGGCCTGCTCAAACTCCAGGGTCACGCGGCGTTCCTCTGCCAGTTTGCGGGCTTTATCCAGCGCCACCGGCGACACATCAATCGCATGCACATACGCACCCTGCTCGGCCAGCCACACGCCGTTGCGGCCCTCGCCATCGGCGATTGCCAGCGCGCGCATGCCCGAACGAATCAAGCCAGCCTGACTGGCCAGAAACACGTTCGGTGCGGTGCCAAAGATGTAATCATCCGTGGCATACCGCTCGTCCCAGAACGGCGAACTCATGTGCAGACGCTACTTTGCATGAGCCGTTAACAAACGCTCGAGTTGCGCGGCGGGCACCATGCCGGGAACGCGCTGGCCGTTTGCAAAAATGATTGTGGGCGTGCCGGACACTTTCAGTTTTTGGCCTAACGCAATGGTTTCATCAACCGGATTGGCACATTTCCCATCATTGCTCGGCACCTTGCCGCTGGTGATGTACTCATCCCATGCCTTGTTGCGGTCGGGTGCACACCATATCTGCTTCGAGGTTTGCACGGCTTTGGGATGCAGTCCTTCGATCGGATACAGGAAAGTGTAAACGGTGATGTTGTCGACCTTGGTCAACTCCTCTTCAAACTTGCGGCAATAAGGGCAGTCGACATCGGAGAACACCACCAGCTTGCGTGCGCCCGTGCCCTTGACGACCTTCAGCGCATTCTTCAACGGAAGGGTATCCCAGCTCACTGCCTGCAGTTGATTGAGGCGCGCTTGTGTCAGGTTGCTGCGGTTTTTCAGGTCGATCACATCACCGGTGAAAATGTATTGCGCCTTGGCGTCGGAATACAACAGCTGGCCATCGAGATACACCTCGAACAAACCGCTGTAGGGCGTTTTTTTGACAGAGCTGATTTGTGCAGTGGGAAACTGTTGCAACAAAGCCTTGCGAATAACCGTCTCATTGGCTTGCGCACTTGAAGCCAGCATCATGGTTGCGGCTAACGCCATCGGAATGAATTTCATGTAAAGCTCCAAAATAAATCAAAAAAACATCAAGACATCGCTTCCCGAACCAACGCCGCTTTCAGGGGCGGCAACCGGTTAACGCACTGCATCCCAGCATTGCGCAGCCAAGCAGCGCGATCATCGGAAAACAAGTGATGCAGGCCATGGGTGAGCGTCTGCATACGTTGTACTGGTTCTGCACGCCGACGGGCATAGGTGTTTAATACCCGCACATCCCCGCAGCGAATACGTCGATGCTGTTGCGCCAACACCTCGCACAGAACCTCCGCATCGCCAAACCCCAAGTTTACTCCTTGGCCTGCCAGTGGATGCACGCCGTGCGCCGCATCCCCAATCAACGCCACGCCCGGTGCAATGGGCGTCCGTACTTTAATCAAGTGCAACGGAAAAGCCGCGGCAGGCGTCAATAAACGCAACGCACCGAGTTGGTCGTGACCGGCATGCCGCACCCTGTCAGCGAGCGTAATGGCATCCAGTCCGAGCAACACTTCAGCATTAGCCGGCTGAGTTGACCAGACCATGGACAGACGGTTCCCCTCACATGTGTCACGATGGCCCGCCAAGGGCAGCCAGGCCAAGATGTCACCGTCAAAAAACCACTGGTATGCGGTACCGCGATGGGGGCGTTCGCATTCGAAGTTGGCCACCACGCCACTTTGCCCGTAAGGGGTCAAGGTCGCACTCAGATTGGCCCATTCACGTATACGCGACGCGGCACCGTCCGCACCGACAACCAGTTCAGCTTCAAGCAATCGTCCATCGGCCAGCGTTAATTTCGAACAGGGCTCACCCCATTCGATGGACGTGATCGCGTCCGGACAAAACAATTCCACGTTACCGTCAGCCAGCAATGCCTGCCACAGCGCATGTTGCAGGCGTCCGTTCTCGACTATGCTGGCCAGATACGGCACACCCGACTCATACGCATCAAGACGGACTGCGCCAGTCGAATCACCCGCCACGTCCATGCGAAATACCGGCTGGATGCGTCTGGCCTCCATCAGCGGCCAGACGCCAATACTTGTCAGGAAGCGCTGGCTGGATGGACTGATAGCGTAAATTCGGGTGTCCCAACTTTCAGTCGGCGGCTGGGGAGGCTGGCGCTCGATCAACGCAACGCGCAGGCCCTTCCGACCCAGCGCCAGTGCCGCAGCAGCGCCCACCAGGCCCGCGCCGACGATAACGACCTGATAGCGTTCAGCCATCATCCGCGTGCCCCAAATATCATCCGCCGAGCAACAAAACCTTTCAGTGACGGAAACGCTTCCAGCGCCAGCAGGCCCAAGCCACGCGCATGGCGCAGGGGCGCGACATCATTGGAAAACACCCGTACCAGAAAATCGGTGAAACCCACGCCGCCCAATACATCGACCCGGCGTCCGCGTGCATAGGCGGCCAGCATGGCCGGGCTGCCCAGCGCCTCGACGGGCGTATCGCCGCACAGGCTCGCCAGTTCCCAGGCGTCGCGCAAGCCGATATTGAATCCCTGCCCCGCCACCGGGTGCAGGGTTTGCGCGGCGTTGCCGATGCGCACCACGCGCGCGTCAGCAACGCCGCCGGAATAAGCCAGTTTGAGCGGGAAGGTTTTGCGCGGGCTGGCCGACAGAAACTGACCCTGCCTGCCCCCAAAGTGGCGATACAGCGCACTCAGGAATTCGGCATCAGGCAGCGCGGCAATACGCTCGGCGTCGTCATTACTTGCAGTCCACACCAGCGCATAACGATCCCCTTTCGGCAGCAAGGCCGCCGGACCTTCGGGCGTAAAGCGTTCAAAAGCCTGGTTTGCGTGCGGCAGTTCGGTCTGCACTTCGCACACCACGGCCATTTGGTCGTAATCGCGTGAAATTTTAGGATCGGGCGCTGATTTGCCGCGCCCCCCATCGGCCACCACCACCAGCGGAGCCGTCAGTGTGTTCCCCGCTGAAGTGTGCGCTTGGGCATGATCCAACGCCGGCTCGATGCGCTCGACCGCCACGCCATAATCCACGGTAATGCGTGCGTCTTGCAGCGCCTTTTTCAGCGCGTCCGTGAGTGTGGCGTAGGGCAGCACATAGCCCAGTGCCGGCACCTTGATTGCATCGGCCGACAGGCGCGCCATACCGAGCGCACCGCGCTGGGAGATATGAATACGGGTGATGGGCGTCACACCTTCCAGTGTTTCCCACACGCCCAGACGATCCAGAATCAAGCGTGAGCCGTACGACAATGCCAGCGTACGCGTATCGGCGCGGGCATCGGCCAGCTGCGCTTCAAGCACGTGCGCGTCGATGCCCTGCTGCCGCAGCGCCAGCGCACACACGGCACCGACCGGGCCGGCGCCGACGATCAACACAGGTTTTATCCCTGCATCCACGCTTCGATCTCGGCTACGGTTTTGGGCGGCGTAGTCATCACTTCGCAACCGGATTCAGTCACGACCACATCGTCTTCGATGCGGATTCCGATGTTCCACAATGCCTCGGGAATATCGTCTGCCGGTCGGATATAAAGTCCCGGCTCAACGGTCAGCGTCATGCCGGCCTGCAATGGACGCCATGCGCCATCGATCTTGTATTCGCCCGCGTCGTGCACGTCCAGCCCCAGCCAGTGGCCGGTTTTGTGCATGTAAAAACGGGTGTAGGCGCTCGCTTCGATCAGGCCATCGACGCTGCCTTTCAGTAGTTTCAGATCGACCATGCCTTGCGTCAGCACGCGCACTGCCGCATCGTGTGGGGCATTCCAGTCGCTGCCCGGACGCACGGTGTCGATGGCGGCAATTTGCGCGGCCAGCACAACTTCGTAGGCATCCTTCTGCGCCGCCGTAAACCGACCGTTGACCGGAAAGGTGCGGGTGATATCGGCCGCATAGCTGCCGAACTCGGCCGCCGCATCGATCAGCAGCAGGTCGCCATCGCGTAGCGGTTTGTTGTTGAAGACGTAATGCAGCACGCAAGCATTGGCGCCGCTGGCGACGATGGAATTGTAGGCCGGCGCTTCGGCTCCGCCACGACGAAACGCTGACAACAGCTCCGCCTCAACCTCGTATTCGTGGCCACCGGGCCGAGTGGCGCGCATGGCGGCGCGATGAGCGCCGGTTGAAATTTCAGCCGCACGGCGCATCAGCCCCAATTCATGGGCATCCTTGATCAGCCGCATCTCGTCGAGCGCATGGCGCACATCAACAATCTCACCCGGCGACATGATGCCCTGCCGCGACTTCGCCCGCACAGCATTGAGCCAACCAATCACGCGCGCATCCCACGCCGGGTTATCCCCCACTGCATAGGCGAGACGCTCACGGTTGCCCATCAGCTCTGGCAATTTGGCGTCCAATTCAGTAATCGAATACGCCGCATCGAACCCGAAATCCTTTGCTGCCGACTCCGGGCCATGACGAAAGCCATCCCAAATCTCGCGCGACTCATCCTTGTTGCGGCAAAACAGGATCGACTGCGGCTCGGCTCCGCCCACCTGCACCACCACCGCCTCGGGTTCGTTAAAACCGGTCAGCCAATAAAAATAACTGTCGTGCCGATAGGGGTAGTGCGAGTCGCGGTTGCGCGGCACTTCTGGTGCGGTGGCGACAATGGCGATGCCGTCGCCCAAGGTGGCTGCGAGGCGCGCGCGCCGTAGTACATAATTCTGTATGTCAGACATGGTTACGTAAGCTTTCATCAAGTTGTTGCAGGCGCTCGGGCGTGCCAACATCGGTCCAGCGTCCGCGATGGTGTTCGCCACTGGCCCGACCGGCATCGATGGCCTGCCTCAGCAGCGGTACGAGCGGCGCTTTCTCCCCTGCGGGGGTCTGCGCGAACACGGCCCGATGGTAAACGCCGATGCCGGAAAAAGTGAGCCGCTCCGGATGCGCGGTCGAAGCCTGCTCAGTGTTGAGTATCCGTCCGGCTTCCAGCACAAAATCGCCTGCAAAATGGTGTGGCGGATTGTCGATCATCACCAGATGCATTTGATCACGGCCCTCGGCCAGTCGCGCCATTGGTTCGGCGAGGCTGCTGAAATCAAAATCCGTGTAGATATCGCCATTCACCACCGGGAAAACCTCACGATCAATCAACGGTAGTGCCGTGGCAATGCCACCGGCTGTTTCCAGCGCACTTCCCTCACGCGAGTATTCAATCGACACGCCCAGCGCACCACCGTTCCCCAGCGCATCCTCGATTTGTGCGCCGAGGTACGCATGATTAATCACAACACGCGTGAAGCCCGCCGCGCGCAGGCGTTCGATATGCCAGACAATCAGCGGCTTGCCCCCCACCTGCAGCAAAGGCTTCGGCGTGTGGTCGGTGAGCGGGCGCATGCGCTCGCCGCGGCCGGCGGCAAGGATCATTGCGGTTTTGATGGACGTTTTATTCAAAATTTATAACTCATTACATTTTCAATTCATGCAGGACGCAATATCCGACAGGAATTATCGCCACATGCTTCCCATTCGGAGAAATAAAAATTGCGCACTGCACGTACTACTTCGTTAGGCAACTGGGAACGTATTTTCCGTATATCTTGAGCGCTTCCACGGTTTTTCCTGCGACGACAAGCGGAATAGCTTGTTCTAGTTCTTCAGTATTTTTGAGTTTCCAGCCCATCGCTTCGTAGGATGCCATTGCTTTTTCAAGATGCGTCTCACGCGCCTTCTGATTGCCCTGGTCTCCATAGAGCCCGGCTAGTCGCACGTTAAATTTTCCGAGGCTGTAAGCGGTGGCTCTACAGGATTCCCACCGCGGTGCCTGAAAAGAATTCAGCTTTCTTACAGCCCGATCAAGTGCGTAAATTGTTACATCCCGATTTTTTCCTGAAAACTGCTCGTTTGCTTCATTGATTTCGTAGATATAAAGCGATGCTGCGTAGGTATCCGAGACAACCATAGCCGCTCTCTCCATCGTAAATCTCATCGTTTTCCCGAAATATAGCCAGAGACCAGCACTACCAGTGGCCGCACCAAGGACAAAAATCAGAACAGGTATCAGAAGTCTCTTCATGGTGTTATAGCTTGAGGGGGCGAATTAGCCGAAGGCGTAATGCGCTGTATGTATGAATCTCAAATAGTAACCACAAACGTCCCGTCATCACCGTCCTGATTTTTGCTTTCGCCCCTCTCAGCCCCGCCGAAAATCGAGGCTGTCGGGTGGATCAGCGGCAAAGGTGTTTGAGTCACGCTCACAAAAGATCAATTTAAAACAGCAAAAGCGGGGCGAGTTCTTTGCCGCCCACCCGGCAGGCTCGGTTTTCGGGGTTTCGGGGATGAGCGGGGTCGCCTTTTCTTTGGTTACTTTCTTTTGGCGAAGCAAAAGAAAGTAACTAGCTGCCGGGCTACCCCCGGCCAACGGACAGTAGCCAAGCAAAATCCTTCACAACTATAACCATCCCTTCGACAGGCTCAGGGCGAACGGACTGAGGAGTGCGCTGACCGCTTACCCTCAAAACGTTTACCCCACCTGCACCTGCCTATCCTCCAACTCATCCAGCAAATACAGCAATGGCTTCAATTCAATATAACGCTCGCATACCTTGCGCAGGTATGCCATCACCAGCGGCATGTCCTTCAAATACCCGGCCTTGCCATCGCGGTGATACAGCCGCGCAAAAATGCCGAGAATCTTGATGTGGCGTTGCGCGCCCATCCATTCGAAATCACGCCAGAAATCGCCAAAATCTTTGCGTACTGGCAGTCCGACAGCACGCGCTTTCTCCCAGTAGCGGATCACCCAGTCGAGCTGATGTTCTTCGTCCCACTGGACATAGGCATCGCGGTAGATCGAGGCGAGGTCGTAGGTGATGGGTCCGTAGACCGCATCCTGGAAATCGAGAATACCGGGGTTCGGCTCACTCACCATCAAATTGCGCGAGTGCCAGTCGCGGTGCACAAAGACCTGCGGCTGGGCAAGGTTGTTGGTCAGCAAGTATTCAAACGTGATGTTCAAGACTGCCGTTTGTTCATTCGTCAACACTGCACCCAGGTGTTTTCCGACGTACCACTCGGGAAACAGCATCAGCTCACGGGTGAGCAGGACACGATCGTATTCGGGCAAGACACCCGGCCGACTGGCCAACTGGATACGGATCAGCGCATCGTTCGATGCCAGATACAGTTCACGCGCCACGGGCAAATTAGGTGCAACCGGGTAAGGGCTGGCCAGCCCGGGTTCGGGGGGGGTGAGCGCGGCCTGATTCAGCGCCGACAGGTAAGTGATATCGCCCAAATCAGTCAGCAGCAGGAACCCTTGTTGCAGGTCCTGCGCCATGACTTGCGGCACGTGTACCCCCGCCTCGGCAAACAATTGGGCGACCGCGATAAACGGTCGGCAATCCTCATGTGCCGTGGGCGCGTCCATCACGATATAATCGCGTCCTTTGGCAGTGACGCGAAAGTACCGGCGGAAACTGGCATCCGCCGATGCCGGGGCGATTTCAATCGATCCCCCGCCGAGTTGTTGTGCGGCCCATGCCTTTAATGCGTGCAAACGTTCCACTGCCATGTTGCTCCGAATAATGCTGTTTCAATTAACCTTTGCCCGGATTTTACATCGCTTGACCAACTTGCCTGGCTTTACCACTATCGCGTTACTCCTCACTGTCAGTAATGCGACAGCGGAAGGACTCGCGTTGAGAAAAGATGCCGAGCTTTCGGGCTCGACCGTAGCAGGCAAGGCGGGGCCGATGTTTGTGTCTGCCGACCGTATCGAATCCACCTCGCCCAACATCATCGAAGCCAGTGGACACGTCGAAGCCAGGCAGGCTGGCAACAACTTCTTTGCCGACTGGTTGCTTTACGACACCACGCAAAGCCTGGTTCAAGCCAGAGGCCAGGTCCGGATGGAGCAGCCCGCGCTGCTGGTTGAGGGCGATTCGCTCAAACTCAACATTGATGACTACAGCGGCGAGCTGACCCAGCCAGTCTACCAACTCACCGACCAGCCCGGTCGCGGCAATGCCGAACGGATTGATTTCATCAACAAGTATCACTACACGCTGAAGGATGCGACTTACACCACATGTTCGGCCGGCAATGACGACTGGTTTCTCAAGGTAAAAGATCTCGAACTCGACAAATCCCGCAATGTAGGCACTGCGCGCAATGCCACCCTGCGCTTTCTGGGCGTGCCGATCCTGTATACCCCGTGGATGGATTTCCCGCTGAACAATGCGCGCAAGACCGGCATGCTGGCGCCCACCATTGGGACCACCGAACGCAGCGGGATCGATATTCTGGTGCCGTATTACCTTAACCTCGCGCCCAACTACGACGCCACGCTCTATCCCCGCCTGCTGTCCAAACGCGGGGTGCAACTGGGCGGGGAATTCCGCTACCTGCTGGATAAGGTCCGTGGCGAAAATCGCCTTGAATATTTACCAAACGACAACGAAGCCAATCGCACGCGCTGGAGCCTGGCGCTCAAGAATGAATACCGCCTGAACGACAGCACGCTGGCCGGCATGAATTTCAATAGTGTCTCGGATAACGATTATTTTCGCGATCTGTCCAACCTGATTTCTGCCACGTCGATTTCCCACCTCAATCGCGAAGCCTGGTTGACGACGCAACACGCCAACTGGAATGCCGAGCTGCGCGCTCAAACCTTTCAGACGCTGCAAGATTCCAGTGCGCCCACCTCGATTGTTGAGCCTTATGCACGACTGCCGCATGCACGCCTGGGCATGAACCACACTCTGGAAAATGGTCTGGAGTTCAAGCTGGAGACTGAAGCCACCCGTTTTGCACACGCCACGCTGACTGAAGGGACGCGCGTGCTGGCCTATCCCACTGTGCGTCTGCCGCTCACCAACTCCTTCGGTTTTCTGACGCCTCAACTCGGCTGGCACAGCACCTATTACGCACTGGACGATAGCGCGGCCAAGCAGAATATCAAGCGCAATTTGCCAATCTTCAGCCTCGACAGCGGCGTCACGTTTGACCGCCCTTTCCAGTTTGCCGGCAATGACTATGTACAAACCCTGGAGCCGCGCGCCTACTATGTATTCGCACCTTACCGTGATCAAAGCACGATTCCGGTTTTTGATAGTGCACAACTTGATTTCAACTATGCGCAGATGTTCACTGAAAACCAGTTCATCGGCGGCGACCGGATTAACGATGCGAATCAGCTGACCGTTGCGGTCACCAGTCGCTTCACGGAAGCCTCCAGCGGTCTGGAACGGCTGCAGATCACGCTCGGCCAGCGCTATTACTTTGCCGCCCAGCAGGTCACGCTACCCGGCGTTGCACCGCGCACCAGCAATGCCACTGATCTGCTTGCCGCCGTGAGCGGGCAAATCACCCAGGATTGGCGCATCAACACCGCCTGGCAATTCAATACGCAGAACGGCACCACGATTCGCCGCAATCTGGGGGCGTCCTACCGCCCCAGTCCGGGACGCGCATTGAACTTTGGGTACCGATTCATTGACCAAACCACCGATCAGATTGACTTGTCCGCGCAGTGGCCCCTGGGTAACCGCTGGTATGGCATGTTCCGCTACAACTACTCCTTCCAGGACAACAAGCTGGTCGAAGGCCTGGCAGGACTCGAATACAACGGCGGTTGCTGGGCAGTGCGCGGCGTCTTCCAGCGCCTCGCCACCAAGGAAAACCAGTCAACTGACGCAGTGTTCTTCCAATTGGAGTTGAGCGGCATGGGGCGTTTAGGCTCCAACCCGCTCGATATTTTGAAACATAGCATTCCCGGATACAGGCCTAGCAATGACATTCTTCAAACGCCCTGAATGGCGCCGCCCCCTTGCGATGCTGGTGATGTTGATAGCCGCATCAAGCTTGCTGCCCGCCCGGGCGGCCGTCACGCCACTCAACCATATCGTTGCAGTCGTAAACGACGAAGTCATCACGCGGCAGGAACTCGCCAGGCGGTATGGCGAAGTCACGCAGAAGCTGTCCAAGCAAAACACCCCGCTGCCGCAGCGCGACGTCCTTGAAAAGCAGATCCTCGAACGCATGGTCACCGAACTGGCGCTGCAGCAACATGCTCGCAGCACAGGCGTGCGAGTCGACCCGACGCAAGTCGAGCGCGCACTGCAACGCATTGCCACACAGAACAAGCTCGACATGGCCGGCCTGCAGGCCGCCCTGGAAAAAGATGGCATGAACCTCGATAGCTTGCGCACCACCATTCGCAATGAAATCCTGATCGCCCGGGCGCGCGAGCGCGATGTCGACAACCGGATCTCCGTGAGCGATGCCGAAATCGAAGGCTATCTGCAGACCCTGGCGCAACAAGGTGTTGAAACGGAATATAACTTCGCGCACATTCTGGTCACCGTGCCGGAAAACACCTCCCCCGAGCAAATTCAGGCGCGCCGTGCGCGCGCCGAAGACGTCCTTGCCCAGCTTGCAAAGGGCGCCGACTTTGCCCAGTTGTCCGCCAGCCACTCCGATGCACCCAATGCCATGCAAGGTGGGGTCTTCGACTGGCGTGCCAGTGGCAAACTGCCCACGCTGTTCGTGGAGTCCCTTAAATCCATGCAACCCGGCCAGACCAGCCCGCTGCTCAAAAGCAGCAACGGCTTCCACATCCTCAAGCTCTACGACAAGCGCGGGCTCGATGCCACACTCAACGTCACCCAAACGCATGCGCGTCACATTCTGATCAAAACCAATGAGCTGACGTCGGAATCCGACGCACGTACCCGCCTGTTGCAGCTCAAGGAACGCATCGACAACGGGGTGAAGTTCGAGGAACTGGCGCAGCTGCATTCCGAAGACGCCAGCGCATCCAAAGGCGGCGACCTTGGCTGGGTCAACCCCGGCGACACCGTACCCGATTTCGAACAGGCAATGGATGCATTGAAGCCGGGCGAGGTCAGTGCCCCCATCCAGTCCCCGTTCGGCTTGCACCTGATACAGGTGTTGGAGCGGCGCAATCAGGATGTTACCCAGGAGCGCCAGAAACTGCTGGCACGACAGGCCATACGCGAGCGCAAGGGTGAAGAAGCGTTTGAGGACTGGGTCCGTCAAATTCGCGACTCGGCTTACGTCGAACTGCGTCAGATCAATTGAGATGAGCCTGGGTGAGTGAAGCTGTGAGCCTGCCCACCCTCGCCCTCACCGCAGGCGAACCTGCCGGGATCGGCCCCGATCTCTGCATTGCGCTGTCACACCAGACACTGCCGTGCCGGCTATCCATCCTCGGTGATATTGATGTGTTGCGCGCCCGTGCCGAGCAACTCGATGTCCACGTCAACTTCATCACCACCGAGACTATCCCGGCGCATCAACCGGGCTCACTCCATGTACGCCACCTCCCCGTGGCGGTCCCGGTCATCCCGGGCAAGCTCGATACGCGCAACAGCGCCCACGTTCTGGCCCTATTGGATGCTGCGCTTGCGGGCTGTATGGACGGCACCTACCACGCCGTCATCACCGCACCTGTACACAAGGGCATCATCAACGATGCCGGCTTTGCCTTTACCGGACATACCGAATACCTGGCCGACCACAGCGGCACAAAAAAAGTTGTGATGATGCTGGCGGGTGGTGGCTTGCGCGTCGCCCTCGCCACCACCCACCTGCCCTTGCGCGAGGTGGCCGACGCCATCACGCCCGAGTTGCTTACCGAAGTCATCCGCATCCTGCATGACGATCTTCAAAGCAAATTCGGCATCGCCCTGCCGCGCATTCTGGTCGCTGGACTCAACCCGCACGCGGGTGAGTCGGGCCACTTGGGACGCGAAGAACTCGACATCATTGAACCCACGCTTGATCGCCTGCGCGAACAAGGCCTGCACCTCGTTGGACCGCTACCCGCCGACACGTTGTTCTCGCGCATCCGGCATGATCCCTGCGACGCCGTGCTGGCGATGTATCACGACCAGGGCTTGCCCGTCCTGAAATACGCCAGCTTCGGTGCCGGGGTCAACATCACCCTGGGCCTGCCCTTCATCCGCACCTCGGTCGACCATGGCACCGCACTCGACCTTGCCGGCACCGGCCGGGCCGAAGTCGGCAGTCTGTTGACGGCAATTGAAGTCGCGATGGACATGGCGTCCCGAGCACGCAGCCAGTCGCCACACCCCGACGCTTTCCGACCCTGAATATGCATACCCCCCGCAAGCGCTTCGGCCAGAACTTCCTCATTGACGACGGCATCATCCACGCCATTGTTCACGCGATTCATCCGCAGCCAGGTGAAACGGTCGTCGAAATTGGCCCCGGCCTGGGCGCGTTGACCAAGCCCCTGCTCGACTGCCTGCCGCACCTGCATGCCGTCGAGCTCGACCGCGACATCGTCGCTCGCCTGCAAAGAACCTGGCCGGCTGATCGCCTCACCGTACATAGTTGTGATGCGCTGAAATTTGATTTTGGCGCGCTGGGGCACGACTTGCGCATTATTGGCAACCTGCCCTACAACATTTCCACCCCGCTGCTGTTCCACCTGATCGAGTTTTCCGAACACATCCGCGACCTGCATTTCATGTTGCAGAAGGAAGTGGTCGAGCGCATGGTCGCCGAGCCGTCCACCAACGATTACGGCCGGTTGACCGTCATGTTGCAGCGACGCTTTCATCTGGAGTGGCTGCTGGATGTACCGCCCACAGCGTTTAACCCCCCGCCCAAAGTCAATTCTGCGGTGGTTCGCCTGATTCCGAAAAAACCGGCTGAAGTCGTCCCGCTCAACGAACACGTGTTCGCACGCGTTGTAGCCGCCGCATTTTCGCAACGGCGCAAAACCCTGAAGAACACCCTCGGCAGCCTGCTTAAACCCGAAGCTTTTGTGGCTTTGAATATTGACGCCGGCTTGCGCGCAGAAGCCTTGTCGCTTTCTGCCTATGAAGCCATTGCTCAGCACGTGATATCCCTTAAAGCCGAACAACTCCCCTGATGACATCCCCCTCCACGCGCCGCACCCCGATTCCCTTTCTCCCCCTCGCCCTCCTTTTTTTATCGATCGCGAGTCTTACGCGGCTGGTATTGACCCTGCATGCCGGCCTGGATAACGTGCCCCTCAGCCTGTGGCCGGGCCTGTTTCTGCGCGGGCTCGGTTTCGACTTTGTCGCACTGTGCTGGATCCTCGCCCCCATGCTGATATGGGCAGCCATTTGGCCAGCACGCTGGCGTGACACCCGCTGGCAAGGCGGGTTGCGCCTGGTGATTTTCTTTGTATTTGCGGTGAGTTTTATATTCATCGCGCTATCGGAATGGACGTTCTGGGAAGAGTTTGAAACCCGTTTCAACTTTATCGCCGTCGACTACCTGGTTTACACGCATGAAGTCATCGGCAACATTCTCGAATCGTATTCGGTGCCGGCGCTACTAACAGCGGTGTTTGTCTTGGCGCTGGGGCTGACCTGGCTGTTCCGCCATCCCATCCGCCGTGCGCCCGCACCTGCACCCCAAGCCAGCTGGCGGGTCATGTATGCCGTGCTGGCATTGCTCCTCCCCTGGAGCACCCTGCATCTGAGCGACATCGACCAGATGGAGTTTTCTCAAAACGCCTACGCCAATGAACTCTCCGGCAACGGCTTGATGACTTTCTTCGCTGCCTATCAACGTAACGAACTCGACTACGAACGCTTTTATGCCACGATTCCGCCCGCCCAGGCGACGCGAATCCTGAGTGAGTTAGGCGTTGACATCATGCAACCCACGAACTTGCGCCCACCCGCAACCGATCACACCCAAAGCACCCCCTTCAAGCACGCACCTCGCAATGTGGTGCTGATTTCGGTAGAAAGTCTTTCGGCCAGTTATCTCGGCAGCTTTGGCAACCAAACCGGTTTAACACCGAAGCTGGATGCATTGGCGAAAGAAGGCGTTTTATTCACCCAGCTCTATGCCACCGGCACCAGAACCGTTCGAGGGCTCGACGCCCTGTCGCTGGGGGCGCCGCCCATTCCCGGGCAGGCGATCGTTCGACGTCCGGACAACGAACATTTGGCAACAATCGGCGAGATCCTGCATCGCAAGGGATTTGAAACGATGTTTCTCTATGGGGGATATGGCTACTTCGACAACATGAATGCCTATTTTTCCAGCAACCATTATCGTGTCGTCGACCGTACCGATTTTCCGCAAGCCTCAGTCGGATTTGCCAATGTGTGGGGCGTGGCGGACGAGTTCCTGTTCGACAACAGCCTGGTCCAGTTTGATCGAGCGCATGCCGCCGGCAAGCCATTCATGGCACAGATCATGACGACGTCCAACCACCGCCCTTTTACCTATCCTGATGGGCGTATCGATATCCTCTCACCGGGGCACCGCGAAGGTGGCGTCAAATATACCGATTACGCAATCGGGGATTTCATTGAGAAGGCGCGCAAAAAACACTGGTTTGCAAATACCTTGTTTGTCATCGTTGCCGACCACTGTGCCTCGGCTGCGGGTCGCACCAAGCTTCCCGTGCCCGGCTATCACATCCCGATGATTTTTTATGCCCCTGGCCTGCTTGCGGCTGGCGAAGATGCGCGTTTGACCAGCCAGATCGATATTCCCCCCACGCTGCTGGACATCCTGAACATCCCGAGTGCTAAGCGGTTTTTTGGTGAATCTGTGTATAAACAGCGCGCCGAAAATCGCCGCGCTTTCATCAGCAATTATGAGGAACTGGGATATTTAAAAGGGGGCAAGCTCACCGTACTCGGCCCGAAACAACGTGTCGAGACTTTCCGGATTGACCCGAAGGACGGTAGCGCCACCCTGACTGCTCTCGATTCACGTTTGCGCGATGAAGCCATAGCGTATTACCAGACTGCGTCCATCGCCTTCACAAATGGTTCACTCAAAATGGACCCCGTGATTTCGCCTTGAGTCAGCACTCATAGCAGCTATCCCGGCGACTATGTAGCCAAGCAATCCTCGGCTAATCCCTACGCGACCACCCTCAACCAAGGCTAGCTCGGCAGAAAAGCATAATCCGTGTAGCCTTTTTCCTCACCGGTATACAGCCGCTCGTAATCAGGTGTATTTAATGGCGCGCCCTGACGGAACCGTTCAACCAGATCGGGGTTTGCGAGCAGGAGGCGGCCGTATGCAATTGCATCGGCCTCGCCTGACGTGACGGCTGCCTGACCCGTTTCAAACCCATATTCGTTATTTAAAATCAGATTGCCTGTGTACAACGCACGCAACCGTGCGTAGTCAAACGGCATCCATTCTTCTCTCGGCAGCCCGCCCGTGCCTTGCAGCACATCCAGAAACGCAAGCTGCAGCGAATTGAGCTCGGTGACCACATAGTCAAAAGTTTCCTGCGGGTTGGCGTCATGGATGTCATTGAACGGAGTCACCGGAGACAGCCGCAGGCCGACACGGTCATGGCCGATTGCTTTGCATACCGCCTGCATTACTTCCAGCAGCAGGCGCGCACGGTTTTCCTTGCTGCCACCGTAGGCATCCGTGCGCTGGTTGGTGGAGGAGCGCAGAAACTGGTCCAGGAGATAGCCGTTTCCGGCATGAACCTCAACACCATCAAACCCCGCATCTATGGCGTTTTGCGCAGCTTGCGCAAAGCTGGCGACCAAAGCAGGAATTTCCGAGGTTTCAAGCGCACGGGGCGTGACGTAATCCTTCATGGCCTGCCCGGTGAACACCTGCCCGGCCGGCCGAATCGCGGAAGGCGCCACGGGCAGAATGCCGCCGGGCTGCAGGTCGGGATGGGATATCCGTCCCACATGCCAGAGCTGCAGGGCGATCTTTCCACCGGCACCGTGCACTGCATCCGTCACCTGCTTCCAGCCTGCGACCTGCTCGGGCGTATGGATGCCGGGTGTGCGCGGATAGCCGTGGCCTTCAGCGCAAATCGGCGTGGCCTCGGTAAGGATCAACCCGGCCGACGCATGCTGACGATAGTATTCGGCCATCAGGGCGGTCGGCACATTGCCCACGCCGGCGCGGTTGCGCGTCAGTGAAGACATCACAATGCGGTTGGCAAGATCGATGGCGCCGAAACGGGCAGGAGAAAACAGATCAGTCACGTTGGATTCCTTGAAATGCGCCATGCAGGCATGATGGCAAATGGACTTGTCATACCTTGAGGTTGAATTCGAAAACTCAAGCCCCGAAGCCTGAACGCCTTAACGCATGCCGCGTTTATCTGCCGACAAGGATGCGGTGTTGCCTTGTGGCGCCGAAGCTTGTGACAATCCCCCATGCGGTCAACTATTGGCCCTTCACTCTGGAACAAATCATGATCGACAATCGGGAACGCTTTGAACAAACCTTGGCACGGTTCGACGCAGCCAATGCCCAGGACCCCAACCTGGACAAAGGTCAGCCGAAAGAGTTGCTCTACGGTCAGCGCATGTCGGACATGATCGGCCGCTTTGCACCGGATGCGTCCGAAGCCGCACAACTGGCCGTGCGTGCCCAACACATCCAGCGCTGGATGGTGCCGCGCAACAGCTACCCGATGACCAAGGAAGGTTATCACGCGTGGCGCACCGGGCTGTACACCTTTCACGCCGACACCGCTGGTGAGTTGATGCGTGAGGCCGGCTATGACGACAGCATGATCGAACGCGTCAAGAAAGCCGTGGGGAAACGCGGTATCAAGGTCAATCCGGAATCGCAACTGCTGGAAGACATCGCCAACCTCGTATTCATCGAGCATTACCTGCTGGCCTTCGCCAACAGCAAGCCCGATTACGATGAAGCGAAATGGTTGGAAATCATCCGCCGGACGTGGGGCAAGATGTCGAAGAACGCTCAGGCCTATGCGCTGTCTGGCAAGATCAAGTTGCCCGAGTCGCTGGTGCCGCTGATTACCAAGGCAATCAGTTAAGCCGCAGCCATTGCGTGATCGTTGACGCTGTAGAAAAACCCCTTTTCAGCCAAATCATCGACATAAAAAAACGGCGTGGAATCTCCATGCCGTTTTTAATTCCTGCTGTGCAATCGACTTGCCATTTCGACGGCGCTCTCTGATCAGGTCAGGGTGTCG
>JAUXRY010000015.1 GCA_030679915.1 Thiobacillus sp. | reverse complement strand
GGCGAACAACACCACTTTAAGCAGCATGGCGGGCGGATAAGCCGCCGCACCGGTGGCGTCATTGTTGAAGCGGGCATCGAAGCCAGACAGGTCAAGTTCGTGATCGATGAGGTGGTTGAGTGCGTGCTCGAAGGTGCCGGGAAGCAGTTGCCGTTGCAGGTCTACGGCAAGGAACCGCGGGCTGGTGTCGATGTGCTTGTAGCGGGCCATGCAGTGTGCTCCATCACTCAATCAATGTAGCGATGTTGATGCAGGCTGATGACTGGGGCAAGATGCGGGAACGAATATTTTTTAGGGGCTTTTTATACAGCCTCGTTATGGCCTCTGAATGAAGCTCTCTCCCACGCAAACCGATGAAATGTCTCTCTCAGCCTTTGGCGAGGAAGCACGCGCCATGCTTATGCGACATGACTATTCGGGGCTGGTAAATCGGTTTGGGTATGCCCTCACATATGATCGTGCGCCCGCGGTAGCGATCGAAGCTGACTTCTTGAGTGCTGTGGCGTCGCCCCATAATGTGCGTTCAGACACCTGCCCGCCAACCTTGGTTAAGTATTTCGCGCCAAATGACACAGGGCTGTTTGCGGTAGTGGAGTGTACTGTCCCTGTGGCCCCCGGGGCTGCCGTCTTTCTGGAGCTAATCGTCGCTGGGACGGGAGAAGAAAAACACATCACCGTGGAGGACATCAGCGGTGTGGCCGCCTAGGCCCAACCCGGCAGTCGAGCGGACCTGCGCGAAAATCCGCGCAGGCCGCTCACTTCTACGTTGAGCGACTGCTAAGGTCCAGCTACCAGACTTCCCCAGAAAGCACTGCGAATGCCCGCTTCTGGCCGGAAGCACGCATACGGCATCATGCCCGAAAGCGGCCGTAGTTCATCAAGGAGCGTAGCGTGCGACTCAATTTCACGCCACTAGATCTCGGTCTCCCTGACATTGAAATCGGTGTTTGACGGGCGGTCATTGAAGACAAATGCCCATGGCCCTGATTTCTCGGAATACCGCCAAACGAATCAGTGCTGATATCGTGAATATGAGTGAGAACAGACCCTCGAACAAGGGCAATGAAAGCCGGGAGTAAAACATGCCAGGAATACATGACCGCCGCCACCTGATCCGTTACCTGCTGGTCCCCTTCCGTGCCGGGCGTAGCTGGATGACCCATCACCTGACGACGCATGGCGCGGCCCTGGCCTTTTACGCCATGTTTGCGCTCTCGCCTATTTTGGTCATTGCCGTCTCCATATCCGGCCTGGTCTTTGGGCAAGCTGCCGTCGAAGGGAGGATCGTGCTGCAGATGGAAAACCTGCTGGGCCACGAGGGCGCCACCTTGGTACAGCGACTGATTGAGCGTAGTTATCTGTCCGGCCAAGGTGGCATCGCGGCTTTGGCCGGCGTTGCCGGCATGCTCCTGGGCGCAACCGGATTGTTCGTTGAAATGAACGTGGCCTTCGAGCGCATCTTCAATGCCAAGCGCCAGTACCGGAACGCACTGGCGGTGTTGGTCATGGATCGGTTGCGAGGCCTGGTCATCGTCATTGGTGTGGGTTTCCTACTCATCGTCTCGCTACTGGCGAGTACGGTGATCGTGGCGGTGGGCGAATTTCTGACTCCAGGTTTTGTCCCATGGCTAGAATTGGTCGGGGTGTTTCAGACCCTGCTTTCGCTTGCTTTCATGACAGCCCTGGTGACGGTGCTGTATCGGCTGCTAATCCCCGTGCATCTGCCGCGCCACATCCTGCTGACGGGTGCTGCTGTATCTGCGGTGTTGTTCGAAGCAGGCAAATGGGGTATCGGACTGTACCTGGGGCGGAGCGCCATCGTGAACACGTTTGGTGCGGCCGGTTCCCTGGCAGTGGTTTTGGTTTGGGTGTATTTCGTGTCCCTGATCATGCTCTATGGCGCTGAATTTGCCCGCCAACTGCACCGTCTGCATCGGGTTGACCAGCGATCGACCCATCCCAAACACATGCCAGGCGATACGCCTGTGCAGGGCAATCGTGTTTCCTGATCGACCTTTGAAGGTGTTCAGGCAACCTGCTACATCGGTGGGGCGTAGGTAGACAGAAGCTGGAAGACTTTCTCGGCGTGACGCTTTGAATTTGTAATCAACGACCGGTGTGCAGCAGCGCATAGCAGACCTGGTTTGCTCAGAACGCCACCGGTGGCTTCGGCCGATGAGCACATCTGGTAGCGACTTCAGCGACCGTCACTTCACGGCTGCATCCGCGCGTAAGGCACCACGCCACAAAGCGGCCATACGTCCTGTCAAGGGGATCTAGCGTGCTACCGACATTACTCGTGCTGTTCCGACCTCCACTGCGTCATCGACCTGGATTCCAAAGAGTTCTGCTTTCAATCTCAAGAACCTTGGGCTTCTTGAATCATTTGACGGCACTCACTGTCGAGACCCGGCCCGGTTTCAATCAGGGGTAACAACGCCAGCAGGGGGTTGACCAGACCCAGCGCCAGCGCGCCGAGTCCACGCGCAGCGAGTGTCTTTTTGTCCAGCGACACCTGCGGATTGACGAAACTGCCCTGCACATGAATCGGCGTGCGCAATGACACCAGGCTCAGTTTGCGCGATATTGGCGTCAGTGTCAGGTCGAGCTGTTCCGTGCCGAGGTCGATGCTGCCGCTACCGCCAATGCGCGTGATATCAGTATCGAGAACCAGGATATTAGGCTTCATGACGCCCTGCCTGACGTCGAAGTCGGCCACCCCGCAGCGGATACGGATGGGTTTGTCGCCGCTGATCTTGAGTTGCAGGATTTCAAGCAGATGCAGTCCGACCGACTCCATCATCAGCTTGCTGATTTCACCGTCATTGACCACCATTGCCAGCTTGCCCTCGGCGCTGCCCAGCATGGATGCTACGGTATCGCCCCGCCCTCGCAGGCGGAAGTCGCCATTGAGCTGGCCGATGCTGGTTTTGTTCAGGTCAAAAGTAGGAAATAGCCGGGCAAGGCTGATTTTTCGTGCGTTCAGATCGGCGTGCGCCCGAATGGGTTGCTGGCTTGCATCGAGCACGAGCGAACCTGCCAGGCTGCCGCCCGCGACGCCAACGCGCAGCGGGTCGAGGGTCAACACCGCGTCTTTCAATTGCAGGCGGGTGGAGAGCGTGTCGATCGGCAGCGCAGCGGCGTGCTTGATCGATGCCGCTTTGAAGGTCACATCGGCATCCATCTTTGGCCAGCGTTCACTGCGAAACGGCGTACTCGGCAAGACCCTGCGTCCTGTAGCCGGTTGATCAACGGCACGCTTGCCGGATGCAGAGGCAGCCGATGAATGATCGCTGCCCACCAGCGGCCCCAGATCGGCCAAATTCAGCTGGCGCGAAGCCAGTGTTGCCGTCAGTTTGCTGCGCTTGCCGCCGGTGTCCACCTGAAATGTGCCGGCGATGTCGCTATGCCCGATCCGGCCGGAGAAATTCTCGTAACGCCAGCGTTGCGACTGATGCAGCAAGCGCCCCTGCGTGGCATACGGTGGCGTATCCGGCAAGACAATGCCGAGCAGTGGATAGAGCTGGGCCAGGCTGCCGCCGCTCAGGCTGATTTTGAGATCGATTGCGGAAAACTCGGCCAGATTGGTGATGGTTCCGTCGGCGCGCACCGTGGTCGGGCCGATTGTTCCGGTCAGTTTCAGCGGGTACGGCGTCTTGACCTCGCGCAAGGTCAACACGCTGGCACCCTGGGCTTGCGCCTTGAGCTTGAGGCCCCTGTATTGCCCCTGTGCAGTGACACTCAGCGGAGCGGCGGTTGCAGTAGAGACGTCTCGGGTTGCAACGATTGAGCTGATCGCGATTTTTTGCCGCACGTCGCTATAGCCAATACGCCCTGCTTTGATGGAGACATGGTTGACCGTGATGCGCGCGCTTTCATCACGCTGCTGGCGGTCGAGCAGCCAGTTTTTTCTGCCATCGGCAGCCTTCTCGAACAATGCCACAGCCTGATCCAGCTGTACCTCGTTGAGCACAATTCGGCCATCCAACAGTGGCAGCATGGCGAGGGAAAAGCCGACGTTGCGCGCTTCGAACATCTGTTTTTCATGTGCCCAGGGCGGATTGGAGAAAGCCACGTCTTCAGCATGTATCCGCGTGTGCGGCCATCCCAGGTGTACTTTCAGGTCGCCTTTCAACAACAAGGTGCGGCCGGTGGTGTCATGAACATGGTTGCTGATCGGCCCGCGCAGCCAGTTCCAGTTGCTGATTGTGGCCAGCACCAGGACCGGCAGGGCAACCACGGAGAGGACGATGGCCAATCCAGCTAATACTCGTCGAGGCTTCATGCTGTATTCCGATCTGAAGTGGCTTGAGAATGCGCCCAAAAAAGCGTCTAACGTGACTTGAATGTCACCCAGTATCGTTTTGGGCGATCTCTAATAAAAAAAGCAATCTGTAATCTACAGAACGATAAAGTGCACTTCGGCATCGAGACCGATATACGCTTTTCAGCTCTATCTTAAGACCCACCCTCTGGGAAAGTCATTAAGCACGAGTTCACCCATTCATTAGCATTAGCGCATTCGCTCATATTGATGTCTGTGCGCCAGCACACCTATATTCATTAATCAATGACCGGTAATTGCTGCCACATTGCTGCCACACGAATTGCTTGTGCATTTGAATGTTATTTAACCAAAGCTCACCCGCTGCGGCGCCGTGTCGTTAGACCTTTCTCCGATCATGTGTTGTTATTCTATTGTTCACGAGCGAAATGAGACACGAACCCACTTGATGACTCAGCCCAAAGCTTCCGGTCAGACTACGCCACGGCCTCCACAGACTTTTGCCCACAAAAATGGCACTGTTGTGCTGGTGGGCGAAGTGTTGGCGGATATCTTTCCGGATCGGGAGGTATTGGGAGGGGCACCGTTCAATGCAGCATGTCATCTGAAGGCTTTTGGGCAACATCCCGTTTTGATCACTCGCCTGGGGGAGGATGCCTTGCGCGATGAGGTGATGAATACGATGGCCCAAAAAGAATTGGACACACTTGGGGTCCAGTTCGACAAGCACTATCCGACAGGACAGGTCCGTGTGCATATCGAGGAGCGTGGGCATCGCTTTGAAATACTGCCTACACAGGCTTACGACTTCATTCATCCGGGCGTGGCGCGCCTGACACTGCTCTCGACGCATCCTGCGCTGGTTTATTTTGGCACGCTGGCACAGCGACATACGGTTTCCCGGCAGGCATTGAAAACCTTGTTGAGAGGCGCCCAGTCAACGCGGTTTCTGGATATTAATTTACGCCCCCCGTGGTATGACCCCAAAACCCTGACCCATTCACTGCAGTACGCAGAAATCGTGAAGCTGAACGATGCCGAGTTGGGGGAGCTTGCCAAGCTATTCGGTTTGCCGGGGGCCGATCCCCACGAACAGGCCTGGGCATTGATGAACCAATTTGATCTTGAGCAAGTCCTCGTCACCTGTGGCGATGCGGGCGCCTGGCATATGGATCGGGACGGCATGCTGGCTGAGGCGGCCATGTCGAACCGGGTCGTCAAACTGGTCGACACGGTGGGTGCGGGTGATGGGTTTGCCTCGGTTTTCATGCTGGGGTCGTTATGCGGTTGGCCTATACTCAAGACGCTGGAACGGGCCAACACTTTTGCTGCTGCGATCTGCGAAATTCGCGGCGCGGTGCCTGATCAGATGGCGTTCTATGAACCATTCAAAGAAGCGTGGGGCGTATGAAAAAACAGTCTCAGGCCGCCAAACGGCCTTTGTACATTGTATTGATCAGCGTGCATGGCTTGATTCGCGGCCAGCAACTTGAGTTAGGGCGCGACGCGGATACCGGAGGACAAACCAAATATGTCGTGGAGCTTGCCCGGGCGTTGGGCGAACGGGGCGATGTCGAAAAAGTAGTTTTGTTGACCCGACGCATCATCGACGATCAGGTTGACGCCATCTACGCTGAACCGTTTGAAGCCTTGTCGGATAAAGTGGGCATTGCGCGCATTGAGTGCGGCGAACAAAAATATCTGCCCAAGGAAATGTTGTGGGATTCGCTGGAGTGTTTTTCCGACAACGCCCTGGCTTACCTCAAGCGCCAGAATCGACTGCCTGATGTGATCCACAGCCATTACGCGGATGCCGGCTACGTCGGTTCACAGCTTTCTCACCAGTTGGGGGTTCCGCTGGTTCACACCGGCCATTCATTGGACGTACCAAACGCAAGCAGCTGCTGGCCAGCGGCATCAAGCGGAGCGAGATCGAGACGGCCTATAACATCTCACGCCGCATCGAAGCGGAAGAAACCACGCTGGGGGTGGCCGAGCGCGTCATCACCAGCACGCAACAGGAGATCGAACAACAATACGGCCTGTACGATTTCTACCAGCCCGACCGCATGCGGGTGGTTCCGCCCGGCACGGATATGGCGACGTTCTTTCCGCCCCAGGGAAACGAAAAAGACAGTGATATCGCGCGCACGTTCAAGCGATTTTTGACGCAACCCGGCAAGCCGATCATTCTGGCGCTGTCGCGGCCCGACCCCAAAAAGAACATCGTGACCTTGATTGAGGCCTATGGGGAGTCCCCTCAATTACAGGAAATCGCCAATCTGGTGATCGTGGCGGGAAACCGTGACGACATTCAGGACATGGAAAGCGTATCTAAAAGCGTCCTCAACGATATCCTGCTGGCCATCGACCGCTACGATCTCTATGGAAAAGTCGCGTATCCCAAGCATCACAAATCGGATGAGGTCGCCCTCTTCTATCGACTTGCGGCGCTTTCTCGTGGTGTGTTCGTCAATCCAGCGCTGACCGAGCCATTCGGCCTGACGCTGATCGAGGCCGCAGCTTGTGGCTTGCCGATTGTGGCAACTGAGGATGGGGGTCCCATTGATATCATCAAAAACTGCCAGAACGGCCATTTGATCAATCCGCTGGATAAGCCAGCGATAGCGGAAATCATTCTCCAGACCTTGTCGGACAAACAGGAATGGCGACGGTTGGCCAAGAACGGTATTCAAGGTGTGCAACGTCATTATTCGTGGCAGGCGCACGTGGAAAAATATCTGTCGGTGATTCGTCCCTTGGTGGAAAAAACGGAGCCGATCACCCGAATGAACCTGAGCCGACGTCCGGGCGTGTTTCGCGACCGGGCGATTTTCACCAGCCTCGATCTCAACCTGATCGGCGACCGTGTATCGTTGGCGCGGCTACTACACACCATCCAGGCGCATCGCAAGTCGACCATTTTCGGGATCGCCACCGGGCGCCGTCTGGACGATGCACTCGACACCCTTCGCAAATACAGCATCCCCGAGCCCGGCGTATTGATCTCCAGCCAGGGCACCGAGATTCACTATGCGCCGAACCTGACTCAGGATACCGAGTGGACGCGCCACATCAACCATCTGTGGAATCCGCAGGCTGTGCGCGACATTCTCAAAGAGATCCCAGGTCTTGAAAAACAACCGAAACGCTTTCAAAGCGAATTCAAAATCAGCTATTACATCGACCCCAAGGTGGCCGATCTCAAGGAAATCCGGCATACCTTGTTGCGCAGCGAGCAGACGGTCAATACCGTGTTCTCTTTTGGTCAATTCCTCGACGTGCTGCCGATTCGGGCGTCCAAGGGACTTGCCCTGCGCTGGTGTGCAGACCAGTTAGGCTTCCCGCTAAAAAATACACTGGTCGCAGGCGTAACCGGTGATGATGCCGACATGCTGCGCGGTAACACTCTGGGGACCGTTGTCGACAACCGGCATTTTGACGAACTGTCCGAGTTGGCCAACGTTGAAAACATCTATTTCTCAACGCAGGCGAATGCAGCTGGCATTCTTGAAGCACTAGACTATTACCAGTTTTATGAGGACGAGGTTGAAAACGCCGCACCATGAAGCCGCTGCTGCTATGCACCGACCTCGACCGTACGTTGATCCCCAATGGTCCCCATCCCGAATCCCCCGCCGCCAGGGAGCGATTTCGGCGGCTGGCGCGTTGCGACGAAGTGACGCTGGTCTATGTCAGTGGTCGGCACCGCGCCCTGATCGAGCAGGCCATTGCGGATTTCGACCTGCCACAACCGGATTACGCCATCGCGGATGTCGGTTCAACGCTTTACCAGACCGACTCGAGCGGTTGGCATCAGTGGGATCGATGGGACGCGCAAATCGATCCGGACTGGCGGGGTTTATCTCATGATGCGCTTCACGCATTATTGATCGGTTTTCCGGCACTTGAATTGCAGGAACCCGAAAAGCAGAATCGCCACAAGCTCAGTTATTACGTTTCGCTCGAGGCCGACAGCCAGCAATTGATAGATGAGATTAGCGGGAAACTGCAGCAGGCCGGAATCAAGGCAAACCTGATCTGGAGCATCGACGAGCTGGCCCATGTCGGATTGCTGGATATCCTGCCGGCCAGCGCCAACAAGCTGCATGCCATTCACTTTTTGATGCAGCAAACCCGCTTCACTCCGGAAGACACGGTATTTGCCGGTGACAGCGGCAATGATCTCGACGTGCTGCT
The DNA here is from genome assembly GCA_030679915.1 of Thiobacillus sp. GTDB lineage: Bacteria > Pseudomonadota > Gammaproteobacteria > Burkholderiales > Thiobacillaceae > Thiobacillus. The sequence continues at coordinate 58,407 of JAUXRY010000015.1, read as the reverse complement.
CAGTGACATTCCGGCCGTTCTGGTTGCCAATGCCGATGCCAAGATTAAAGCTTCGCTTGAAACAGCCCGCCAGAACGACCTGTACCAGTCCAAGGGTAACTACCTGGGCATGAACGGTAATTACAGCGCCGGCATACTTGAGGGAGTCGCGCATTTTCGACCGGACGTCGATACCTGGCTACGCGAACAGAACTAATTCCAGCCGCTCGCACTGTGCGGCTCCCTATCATTACACTTGAGACTCAATATGTACGAACAGGCTTCCCATGCGCTTCTGAATGAAATTCTGCACAAGCTGAATCCTGAAATTGGGCGCAGTCGGCTGCGCCATTTCTACACCCGCCTGGGTGCGAACTTCTACGCCATCCATACGCTGTTCCAGCTGCTGTATGGCGACCGTCCCGATTTCAAGAAGAAAATGGTCAGCCTGGTCGAAACGCTGGCGCTGCGTTATATCGAGCGTGCGCCCCATCTGCGTAAAACGGATCTGACGCGTGAACGCGACTACAAATGGTTCTTGAATCAGAAATGGGTCGGTATGGCACTGTATTGCGATCGCTTCGCCGGTGACCTCCAGGGCTTGCGTGATCACTTGCCCTACCTGCAGGAATTGGGAGTGAACATGCTGCACATCATGCCCATACTCGACTGCCCACCTGATAACAGTGACGGCGGCTATGCCGTACGCAATTTCTGCAAGATCGATCCGCAATTTGGTACAACAGATGATGTGGCCGCACTCGCCGCAACGCTCAACAAGCGCGACATGCTGCTGGTGCTGGATGTAGTGGTCAACCACACCTCCAACGAACACGAATGGGCCCAGCGGGCACGCAAGGGCGAAAAGAAATACCAGGATTATTACTACGTCTTCAACGAGCGTGAGATTCCTGACCTTTACGAAGAAACTATGCCGGAAATCTTTCCGGCCACCGCACCCGGAAATTTCACCTGGGATGAGGAAATGGGCCAGTGGGTCATGACGGTATTCCACAATTACCAGTGGGATCTTAACTATCGCAACCCGGAAGTGGTGATCGAAATGATCGACATCATTTTGTTCTGGGCGAACAAGGGTGCCGACATTCTGCGACTGGATGCGGTGGCTTTCCTGTGGAAAAAAATCGGCAGCGTATGTCAGAATGAACGCGAGGCTCACCTGCTATTGCAGTTGATGAAAGACTGTTGCCAGGTAACCGCACCCGGTGTGCTGTTCATCGCTGAGGCCATCGTGTCGCCAAGTGAGATCGCCAAATACTTTGGCGAGGATGCGATCAACGCCAAGGAATGCGAGATTGCCTATAACGCCACCTTCATGGCCCTGCTGTGGGATGCGGTTGCTACAAAGAATGCGGCTTTGCTCAATCAGGGGATCAAAAGTCTTCCGACCAAACTCGAACGGGCAACCTGGCTCAACTATGTGCGCTGCCACGACGATATCGGCCTCGGTTTTGACGATAACGATGCCCATCTGGCCGGCTATGACCCGGTTAAGCATCGGCGCTTTCTGATCGATTACTTTACCGGAGGGTTTCCGGGTTCGCCTGCCCGAGGCCTGCCGTTTGGCGAAAACCCCAAAACCGGGGATGCCCGAATTTCCGGATCGCTCGCCTCTCTGGTCGGACTTGAGGCCGCGCTCGAAAGCCAGGACGAAGTCGCAATCGATGACGCGATCAAAACCATCCTGCTACTGCACAGCGTGATCCTCTCGTTCGGCGGGATCCCCCTGCTCTACTATGGCGATGCGATTGGCATGCTCAACAGCAAGGAGTACCTCGAGGACCCTGGCAAGCGAGACGACAACCGTTGGACACATCGTTCCCACTTTGATTGGGACAAGGCAAAAAAACGCCATCAAACCGGAACTGTGGAACATCGGATATTTACCGCGCTCAAAAAATTGATCGCGCAACGCAAGGACACAATGGCATTCGCCGATTTCGACAACCGTCAATTGCTGACGGTGGACAATCCCAACCTGCTGGTGTTTTCCCGAACCGATCCGAAAAACACTCGTAATCGGGTGCTGGTCATCGGCAACTTCAACGTTGAGGCACAAGTACTTCCTCTCACCGCATTAACGCCGCACGGTTTTTTTCTGCAGGAAAGCATGAAAGACCTATGCTCGGGTGGACGCATCGAGGTGGAGAACAATGAATTTGTCCTGCCTCCGCTGTCATTTTATTGGCTCACCGACTGACAAGCTGGACAAGCCAACCGAAAGGCAATCCCCGATGATGGGGCCGATCCAGTTCTAACCGAGCTGACATCTCGATAGCAGAACGCAAACAGACCACCGCGATGGTGGTCTGTTTCAGTGGGTGCAGTAGTCAGGCAGCGGCGAGCGCTTGTTTACGGTAGCGGTTGAGGTCGCGTGTGGTCTCGAACGTCTGCCCCAGCAAGTTCGACAGGTTGCGTAATATCCCGCCTATCACCTTGTTTTCCCAGGTTTCATCAAAGCGGATTTGTTCATCGAGCCAGTGCTCCATCCACTCCGGATTGGGCAGGCGCGACTGGATGGTGTCCATGGGAAACAGCGCTTCATTGACGTGCAAATTAGTCGGATGGAGCGCCTTGTCGGAGCGCTTGCTCGACGCCATCAAGAAACCAATTTTGGCGAAGGCTGCTGCAACGCCAGTACCGCCCTGCTTCAGTGCACGTTTCATGTATTGCAGGTAGGCGCCGCCGTGACGGCCTTCGTCTCTTGAAATCGTTTCGTAGATCTTTTTGATCACAGGCTCGGTGTGCCATTCCGATGCGCACTTGTACCACTGCGTCAGTCGTACTTCGCCGCAAAAATGCAGCATCAGGGTTTCCATCGGCGGGGCTGGATCAAACGGGAAACGAATCGCGTGCAATTCTTCTTCCGTCGGCATGAACTCGGGCTTGTAGCGCCGCAAGTATTCCATTAATACCAGCGAATGCTTTTGCTCTTCGTAAAACCAGATCGACATGAAAGCGGAGAAATCGCTGTCATGCACGAAGTCGCGCAGGAACATCTCAGTCGCGGGCAATGCCGCCCATTCCGTGATGGCATTCATTTTGATGGTCAACGCCTGCTCATCCGACAATTTAGTGGCGTCGAATGTGTCCCACGGAATATCGGTTTCCATATTCCAGCGGGCGCGTTCAAGTGATTTGAATAGTTCGATATAAAGCATGTCAGGGGAGTCGCAGGTTTATTGGAGTATGCCCCGATGCGACATTGTTGTCTGAGTAACTGTCATTTTAGTGTCAATCCGGGACTTGTGCTGTCGGGATTCAGGAATAAGCTATTTTCAACACAGTCTATGATGGGATTGAATCATGATTTTCCAACCCGGCAGGAGGCGGATCAGAGTTGCGGGGGTATTTGAGGTGCGGCTTCAGATGGGACAGTCTGAGCACTTTACAAAACCAATTCGGCCTTGGCCTGTATCAGCGCCTGTGCCAATCGAACGCCGCTTTCCCACGCACGCTCAACGCCTTCGCCGGCAATGCCGTCACCAATCAGGGCGACCCGGCTTTCCCGGTCGCTTAGCCAAAAGCCCCCTGCTGTTGTCGATTCCGGGCGTGCATAGCGCCACAGGTGGGACACCTCGACTTCAACCGGCCAGGGCAAGCCCAAGAGTCCCATTAATGCCGAGGCCGCACGCGTACTGGCTTCTTCGACTGAGGCCTCAAGGTAGGTCTCTGCAAACTCGTGACTGCTATGCACGACCCATAAGCCGGGATTGTCGGATGACTGACGTACGGCAAGCTTGAGCAAATGATCATCAAACTTGATGACATTGGCTGAGGGCCCCCCTTCCCAACGCATCAAGAACGACCAGATCGGGCGATAACGAATTTCGCCCAATCCATCGCGCAGCAGGGGCAGTGCATCGAGTAGAGGTAAAGCCTGCGGTGTGGGCACGCTGCAGATCACGCAATCGAAGTTGCCCATTTCCCGGCCATCTTCAAGAATGATGGTGCGAGCCTTGAGCGCTGCAACGGGCGTGTTGGTGTGCAGTTTTGCCTCACCGAGCAACTCGTGCACCAGTTTGGAGGGCTCAATATTCAGTCGGTAGTGGTTTTGCAGCTGTGCCTGGACCCACGATATCGTGGCGCGACCTTGCAATACGTCACCTCGAACGGCCTCAAGCCAACCCTGACGGACCCATTGCCGCAACTGGCTCCGGAAGGGATCGCGTTGGGCTGAGATAAATGGCGAACCCAAGGACGCCCAGCCCTGTTCCAGGCGTTTGGTCGACAAACGCCCACCCACGCCGCGCGCCTTTTCAAATACGTCCACATCCCAGCCGGCCGCAGCCAGATGCCCCGCACAACTGGCACCCGCTATTCCCGATCCGACAATGCCTGCTTTGAGTGGGGGGCTTGATGCGTCGGCACGATTCGCGCCACGGTCTACCCCTTGTGGGTCAGTAGTTGTCATAAATTTGATTCCTTGCAGTGCTGTCAGGCGGTCTGCGGTAAGACCGAGCATAAACTCGGTGTGTTCTGGATTGAAAGCCAATCAACAAAACATATCAACTTGGGTTATTTGGAAAACGTACTTTATCAGATAATCATTAAGTACTAATCAACGTGGCCTGCAAGGTTATGCTTGCGCCAGTCAGGTCAGTAATAGCTGCATGGCCACATGCGGAATCCCGGCTTCTTCATAGACAGGCCCAACCGCCTCAAAACCTGCCGCCGTATAAAAACCCGCAGCATGCGTTTGTGCACTGAGCCTGAGAACAGCATGCCCGCGCACTTTCGCGGCGTGCCTGACCGCGGCCAGCAGGGCGTTGCCAATTCCATACCCCCGCCAGGCCGGCATCACGGCCATGCGACCCATGTGGCCGTCAGTCAGCAATCGAGCACAGCCAACAGGTACGCCGTCGAGGGTCAGGGCCAGGATATGCAGGGCCATCGCATCGTGCTCATCCCATTCCAAGGCTTCGGGCACGCCTTGCTCTTCGATAAAGACCGCTCGTCGCACCATACTCAAACGCGATGCATCGTGTGCCCAGTCGGTTTCGTGCAAGGTGAAATCTGCCATGCCTCTCAGTCCCCCACTCGCACAAACCGTCGGGCGGCTCGATGACCGCGTGCTGCCTGCACGCTTCGCAACGTCCATAAACCCGCAACAAAGTAGCTGCCGGTGATGAGCAAGGCCTGACGATGGTTGCCCTGCGTCATCCAGCTGGTGACGCCATAGGTCAGCGGGCCGATGATCGATGCAAGTTTGACCGCCAGCCCCCACAATCCGAAAAACTCCGCCTGCTGTGCAGGAGGGGCCAGCAGGCCAACCATGGCCCGTCCCGCCGACTGCGAGGCACCCATGCACAGGCCAGCCAGATTGGCTGCCACCCAGAACATGCGTTCATCAGGCGCGGCCCAGGCCAGCAGCACCATGACGATCCAGCCAATGAGTGTGAATGCAATGGCCCGCACATGGCCGATGCGGTCCTGCACGTGACCAAAAGCGAATGCGCCGATAGCGGCGGTAATGTTGACCAGCAAAACCAGCAGTATGGTTTTCTGGGTCGTGAAATGAAAAACCTCGCTGGCGTAAATGGCGGCCAGGGTAATGACTGCCTGGATACCCGCCTGATAGAACACGGTGCAGATTAAAAATTTTTTCAAATCAGGCAACTGGCGTAGATGGCTCAAGGTGTGGTTAACCTGTTGCCAGGCGCTGCGCGCGGTACGTTGCGGCTGCGGCTGGGCACGTTCTCGCAGCATCAACAAGGTGGGCAAACTTGCCAGCGCAAAAATCGATGCGGTAATAAGCATGGCCACCGGCACAAAATCAGCCGCACCCTGCCCCGCCGTTTGTGCCCAACTGATGTAAGCCAGACTCGCACCGAGCGACACCAGCCCCCCCACATAGCCCAAGGCCCAACCCCAGCCTGATACCCGCCCCAGCGCACGCGGATGCGCCAACTCCGGCAAGAATGCCGCGATCAGGTTTTCACCGGTACCAAAAAAATAATTGGAAACCACCAGGGCGAATATTGCCAAGACCAACGCGCCCGGCGCCGCAAAGTAGAGCAATGCCGTGGCACCCACACAGCCCAGCGTGGTCAGCCATAGCAGTTTTTTCTTGCTGGCGTGGGCGTCGGCATAAGCGCCGATCAGCGGCGCGGTCAGCATCACCAGCGCGTAGGAAACCGACAGGGCCAAGGTCCAGGCAAAGGTTGCCCAGGGTGCTTTATCCGCGACAACAGAAACAAAATAGGCACTGAACACGGCGGTGATGACCACCGTCGTGTAGCCTGAGTTGGCGAAATCGAACATGGCCCAGGCCCACACTTCTCGGCGCGGCACTCCGGGGCGCAACAAGGCCTTCATGGTCATGGTCCGGCGTCGCCTTCGGACTGCTGTTGCAGGGCCCACATGTGCGCGTACACGCCATTTTTCGCCAGCAGCGAGGGATGTCGGCCGCGCTCGACGATATGTCCGCCTTCCATTACCAGGATCTCGTCAGCGTCGACCACAGTGGACAAGCGGTGCGCAATGATGAGGCTGGTGCGACTGCGGGCAATCTCCAGCAGCTCGGCCTGAATCGCTTTTTCGGTTTTGGTGTCGAGTGCGGAGGTGGCCTCGTCCAGAATCAGAATGGCTGGATTCTTCAGCAGCGTGCGGGCAATGGCTACCCGCTGTTTCTCGCCGCCCGACAACTTGAGGCCACGTTCGCCGACTACAGTGTCCCAACCCTGCGGCAGAATTTCGATGAAATGCAGGATGTGGGCAGCGCGCGCGGCTTCGATCACTTCGTCGCGGGTGGCATCAGGGCGGCCATACGCAATGTTGTAATAGATGCTGTCGTTGAACAGAACGGTGTCCTGCGGCACCACCCCTATGGCGATACGCAGGCTGTCCTGTGTGACCTCCCGGATGTCCTGGCTGTCGATGCTGACACTGCCCGCGCCCACATCGTAAAATCGGAACAACAAGCGCGCCAGCGTCGACTTGCCGGCGCCACTCGCGCCCACTACGGCCACGGTTTTGCCCGCGGGAATGCTGAAGCTGACATCATGCAGAATCGGCCGGTCGGCATTATAGGCAAAGTCCACATGGTCGAATTTCACTGCGCCCGCCACCACATCGAGCTCGCGTGCATCGGATGCATCCTCGACTTCACGTGGCCGTTTCAGCAGCGAGAACATGCGCTCGACATCCGTAATCGATTCCTTGATCTGGCGGTACATCACCCCCAGAAAACTCAGCGGCTGGAACATCTGCAGCAGAAAGGCATTCACCATCACCAGATCGCCCAGCGTCAGCTTGCCTTCAACCACACCATTGGCGGCGCGCAACACCATCAGCGTGACGCCTATCGCGATGACTGCAGCCTGGGCGGCATTCAGCAGACCGAGCGAGCGCTGCGATTTCAACGCCATACTCTCCCATTCGATCAAACTGGCGTCGTAACGCTTGGCTTCGTATCGTTCATTGCCGAAATATTTGACCGTCTCGTAATTCAGCAGGCTATCGATGGCGCGCCCATACGCTTCGGAATCCAGCGTGTTGGCACGCCGAACAAACTGGGTGCGCCACTCGGTGATGGTGATGGTGAAACCGAGATAAGCGGCCAGCGTGATTAACGTAATCACGCCAAACACCCAGTCGAGTTTGACGAACAGAATGCCCGCCACCATCAGAATTTCCAGCACCGTCGGGGTGATGCGGAACAATAGATAACCCACCAGACTCGACACCGCCCGGGCGCCACGTTCGATATCCCGCGTGATACCACCGGTCTGACGCTCCAGGTGAAAGCGCAGCGACAACGCGTGCAAATGCTGGAACACTGCCATGCTGATGCGACGCATCGCGCGTTGCGTGACCTTGGCGAAGATGACATCGCGCAGGTCGGAAAAGGTCGTGCTGGCAAAACGCAACAGACCGTAGCTTATGATGAAGGTCAACGGCAACACCAGTTCCGGGCGTGGCTTGTCGAGCGCGTCGATGATTTCTTTCAGCACCAGTGGCACCGCCACTGAAGCCAACTTGGCGCCAATCAACAGCGCCATCGCCAGCAGCACGCGACCACGGAACTCCCATAAATAAGGGAACAGACTGCTGATCGAACGCAGACTGGGTTCACCCAGAGGGGGCGGAGCGGCGTGGGAATGAACGTCAGGATGCATCAGGTCGGGTAGAATCGCGGTTTGTATTTCCTGATTTTACGTTGATGCGTGCGGATTCCGGCGCGTCACGCCTGATTAGCATGAAACCCCACGACAATTTAAAGCTCTTTGGCATTCCCAATTGCACGACAGTCAAGAAAACCCGCGCCTGGCTCGCTGAGCATAAGCTTGAATTCACGTTTCACGATTTCAAGAAACAAGGCGTTGATCCAAGCTGGTTAAGCACCGTTGTTGCGCAAACCGGCTGGCAGGCACTGGTCAATACACGCGGCACCACCTGGCGCAAACTGCCTGATGCGGAAAAAGCCGCCGTGACCGACGAAACGCATGCCATCCAGCTGATGCAGAACCAGCCCAGCGTGATCAAGCGCCCAGTGCTGGAAGTGGACGGTATTTTCCACATCGGATTTTCCGAAGAGCAGTACCAAGCCTTATTTGGAGTTTAAGCCTGCATGGCCAATGAAACTTTCGAGCTTGCGGTTGAACTGCTCAAGCGACGTTCGCTGACACCCGACGACGCCGGGTGCAACGATCTCATCGCCGCACGCCTGCAAAAACTGGGCTTTCATATCGAGCGGATTTGTCACAATGGCGTCGACAATTTGTGGGCACGCAAAGGGAATACTGCACCTGTCATTTGTTTCGCCGGCCATACCGATGTGGTACCCACGGGGCCGGTGGATCAATGGCTGTCTGACCCGTTCGAGCCCACCGTCCGCGATGGCAAGCTGTACGCACGCGGTGCGGCTGACATGAAAACCTCGGATGCCGCGTTTGTTACCGCCACTGAGCGTTTTGTCGCTGCACACCCGGATCACAAAGGCTCCATCGCCTTTCTGATCACCTCGGACGAAGAAGGCCCTGCAACCGACGGTACCGTCCGCGTGGTCGAAGCCTTGAAGGCGCGAGGAGAACTGCTCGACTACTGTATCGTCGGTGAACCCACCAGCGCCGCTGAGTTCGGCGACACCATTAAAAATGGGCGCCGCGGTTCGCTGTCCGGCATTCTGCAGATCAAAGGCGTGCAAGGACATATCGCCTACCCGCACTTGGCCAAGAATCCCATCCATCTGGCGGCGCCTGCAATTGCCGAGCTTGCAGACACCATGTGGGACGAAGGCAATAGCTACTTCCCCCCCACCACCTGGCAGATCTCGAATATTCATTCCGGTACCGGCGCGACCAATATTATTCCTGGTGTAATCGAAATCACGTTCAATTTCCGATTTTCCACCGCCAGCACAGCCGAAGGGCTGATGGATGCGGTGCAGGAAATTTTGGAAAGTCATGGTCTGGATTTTGAAATTGACTGGACGTTATCGGGCAAGCCCTTCCTGACTCCACGGGGTCCGCTGTGCGAGAAGCTGAGTGAGGCGATCTACGAAGTCACCGGCATCACGCCTGAATTATCGACTACGGGCGGCACCTCGGACGGTCGCTTTATCGCGGATATCAGTCGTGAAGTGGTGGAGTTTGGTCCACTCAACATGAGCATCCACAAGTTGAACGAGCATGTGGCCGTGGAAAACATTGAACCGCTGGCGGCAATTTATCAAAAGACCCTGGAAAAACTGCTGACCTGATCACGCTTGAGCCCATGAACCATTTTGACGACACCGAATCCCTCATTACCGTACGCGACTGGCTGCGCTTTGCCGTATCGCGCTTTAGCGAAGCCAAGCTGTGTTTTGGCCACGGTTCAGATAACGCGTTTGATGAAGCCGCCTATCTGATCCTGCATACCCTGCATTTACCGCTGGATCGGCTCGATCCCTTTCTTGATGCCAGTCTCACCCATGGCGAGTCAGAGCAAGTTCAGGCGGTGATCGAGCGGCGGGTCAAGGAACGTCTTCCTGCTGCCTATCTGACCCACGAAGCCTGGTTGAACGGGAATCGGTTTTACGTCGACGAGCGCGTGATCGTGCCACGTTCCTTCATTGCAGAATTGCTGCATGAAAACCTCGCACCCTGGATTGAGCAGCCGGACGAAGTAGCCAGTGTGCTGGACCTGTGCACGGGTTCGGGGTGTCTTGCTATTCTCGCAGCCCTAGCCTTCCCCAATGCCCAGATTGATGCCGCCGACCTGTCGCGCGACGCGCTCGACGTGGCCGTGCGCAACATTGACGAATACTCAATGCAGGACCGAATCGAATGCATCACGTCGGATCTGTTTGGCGCATTGAGTGGACGCACCTACGACGTCATTGTGTCAAATCCACCGTATGTCAATGCCGATTCGGTCGCTACGCTGCCGCCGGAATATCAGTCTGAACCGGCTCTCGCGCTGGGCTCAGGCGAGGATGGACTGGATGCCACACGTATTATTCTGGATCAGGCCAAGGAGCATCTCAATCCGGGCGGAGTGTTGGTGGTGGAAATCGGTCACAACCGCGAGTCGCTGGAAGCCGCTTATCCGGCACTTCCTTTTACGTGGCTCGAGACGGCCAGCGGCGATCAGTATGTATTCATGTTAAGGCATGAGGATCTTGCGACGCGGGAATAATGCGTCCACCGGCGGCATCCCGGTCGAGCAAGGCAAGCAGTTGGTCGGCAGGCAGCGGCCGGCTCATCAGATACCCCTGACCAAACTCACATCCGTTAGCGCGTAAAAAATCATATTGCGCCTGGGTCTCAATGCCTTCGGCTATGACTTGCAGGTCCAGACCTTTTGCCAGTGCCAGGATCGTCGTGACAAGTTGGACATCGCCCGCCTCGCCTGGAATTCTGGCAACGAATGACTGATCAATCTTGAGCGAATGGAACGGCAGCTGCTTGAGATAGCTCAAGCTCGAATAGCCGGTACCGAAATCGTCGAGCGCGAGTCGCACTCCCATTTTACGCAAGCTGTCGAGACTGCTGCGCACATCGTCGTTCATGATCAGCATGACATTCTCGGTAATTTCAAGCTCGAGACATTCCGCGGCTAGGCCGGTGCGGGCAAGCGCCTGTTCAACCGACTTGACCAGACGGCGGCCTTCGAATTGCCGGGTCGAGACGTTTACTGCAAGGGTCATATGCAATGCCCTGCCCTGTTTCTGCCACGCGCGCAGCTGGGCGCAGCCCGCCTCGAGTACCCATTCGCCGAGCGGTACGATCAGCCCTGTGTCTTCTGCAGCAGCGATGAAAGCGCCCGGCATCACCAGGCCGAGCGAAGGATCTTCCCAGCGCAGCAATGCTTCGATGCCTACCATGCGCTGACTGTTCAGATCCACGATGGGTTGAAAATGCAACAGCAGTTCGCCCCATTCCAGCGCCTGACGCAGCCGGGTGTCGAGCGTCAGCCGCTCGACGACGCGCGCCGTCTGCTGGGTATGGTAAAAGCGGCATCGATTGCCGCCCTGTTCCTTGGCCTGGTACATGGCCGTATCGGCATGCTTGATCAGCGTTTCCATCGTGGTGGCATCGTCCGGCACGAGTGCTATGCCGATACTGGCACTGGTGTATATCTGGGTCGATCCGATCGGGATGGGCAGGACCAGGCTTTGCAGCAGACGATTCGCCACCCTTTCAGCTTCCTCCGGCGTATCGACACTAGGGACGATAACCACGAATTCATCCCCGCCGAAGCGGCTCAGATGGTCCTGTCCGCGCAGCACAGACTGAAATCGCAGTGCAACCTGCTGCAACAACATATCGCCCGCACCATGTCCGAGTCCATCGTTGACATTTTTCAGCCGGTCGACGTCTATGAATAACATGGCCAGGCGTTCACTCTCGTCCAGCTCGGACAAAGCCTTGTTCAAGGTGAGCGAAAATCCTTCGCGATTGGGCAATTGGGTCAGGCCATCAAAATAGGCCAGCTTGTTCAAGTGGCCCTCAGCACGTTCGCGTTGCTCGACTTCGGTTTGCAACAGGTCGGCGCGACGCGACAACTCGCCTGTCTGACGCTGCACCTGATAGCGCAGTAGCGCCACGATAGACAGTGTCAGCGCCAGCAGGCTGAACACAATAGCCGCGGCCCAAGGTAGCCAGTCGGGCACTCGACCTTCCGGCGCAGCTTCCAACCAGTGTCGCAGCGATTTGTAATAGACCGAATTCGGGTCGGCTTTGAGTGTCGTGAGATGGCGATCAAGGCTCGCAATCAGCGCTGAACTGGCCTGCAACGATGCGGCGTAATGAACAAAAACCGGATTGAATACGATGCCTGTCACCACAACATCGGTCTGATGCGCATGCAATGCAGCATATACGCGATTCACTGCGCCGGCATCGGCACGGCGCTCGACGATAGCCTTCAGCACGTCGGCATACGAGTCGACATATACCGGGATGAATGGTGCGTCGAACTGTTTTGCCAGTTCGACCAGCGCCTGGCTATGTATGCTGCCTTTCATCAATGCAACCCGCATACCTTTGAGGTCGGGCAGCGATTCAATGGGTGCGCCTGCATGGCGAAAAACCATCCCCCAGTTTCCGATCAGGCTTTGCTGCGTAAAACGATAATGCTCGGCACGTTCGGGGGTGTAGGCGATGCCTGTCAGCACATCAATCTCGCCTCGATCGAGCTGACTGAGCAGACGATCCCAACTATCGTTGACGTAGGTGATTTCCCAGCCTTCCTGGTTTGCGACTTCCCGCAGCACATCGATCGCAATCCCTTCGGGAGGAGACCCTGGCCGGACTTCAATAATCGGAGGATTGTCGAATACGCCGACCCGGACCGAAATCGGGGTTGACTCGGCATACGCCAAGGGTAGCGACACCAGCCAGAACAACCCTGACAGTAAAAAGATACGGTAAGTCACATTTTTATCCTGGGATATTGATCCCAATGCATATTTCACGCGTGTGGATAGTGCGAACAAGCTTCAGCGCGCAGCAAGTATAAACGTCGATAGATTGCGACAGCGTTCACGCGCTCAAGACTTCCCCTTATTCGTACACCCTTACCTCTTGGCCCTGTCCTTTACCCACATGAAGCGCTATCGTAACGTGAGATAGGTCAGGAGCGTTGGATAGCCGCCTTTATGCGCCGGATCTTATACCCCGAGGTTCCGAGCACAGGCAGTGGATCCAACCGATCATGAGTTGGCGCACGTCAAATAACGCGTTTCAATATTTTGAGCATGGGCGATGGGTATACCGAAAAACGATGTGCTTATAATAGACAGGATGCGACTATAAAACTTATACCCGGTCGCTCCGAACCCAATTTCACAGGAATAAACCATGCAACAGCAACTGGATGTGTTCGTAGCCTCTATTTCTTCATTCTGGACGCAACTTGCGAGCTTCGTACCGCAACTGCTCGCTGCCATGGTGCTGTTGTTTGTCGGCTGGTTAATTGCCAATCTGGTGCGCACCGGTGTCATGAAACTGCTCGATATGCTGCGCTTTGACAGCCTTGCCGAAAAAACCGGCATCGAAGCCTTTCTCAAGCAGGGACATCTGGATGTGTCACTGTCACGCATCCTCGCCAAATTAGCCTACTGGGTCATCATTTTCATCGTGATCGTCACGGTAGCCAACAGCCTCGGCCTGCACATGGTGGCAGACCTCTTCAACAAGGTAGTGCTCTATATTCCCAATATCATTGTCGCCATTCTGGTTCTGGTATTTGGCATCCTGGTCGCGCGTTTCATCAACCGCATGGTATTCGCCTACCTCAACAACATTGGGGTGCAGGGCGCATTGACCATCAGCACCTTGGCTGAGTATGCGGTCATCATCTTCGTCATCTTCGTTGCGCTGGAACAGCTGGCAATTGGCACGACCCTGTTGACCGCGGCCTTCCAGATTGGGTTTGGTGCAATCGGCCTGGCTTTTGCGCTGGCATTCGGCCTCGGTGGCCGCGAATGGGCTGCAAGCGTGATCAAGAAGATGACTGAAAAGTAAACGCAGCGGGTTGAATACGCGCCCGGTCAAAGCAAAAACGGCAGTTTGACTCGCTATTGAACGAGTCAAACTGCCGTTTTTCAATAAGGCTTGATGGATTAACGCATGCGGGGTTTGCGCGTGTGCTTATCCGGCACGCCGCGCATCTGCCGGCGCGGACTGGGCGCCATGTCTGCCCAGTCCAGTACGCGCGCAACCAGATCGTCTTCAAGCTCCATTTTCTGGCCGCGGCGCAATTGCGGTGGCAGTGCAATCGGGCCAAAGCGAATACGGGTGAGGCGCGATACAGTCAGCTTGAAATGTTCAAAGATCCGACGCACTTCACGTTTGCGGCCTTCCTTGATAATCACGCGATACCAGTGGTTCACCCCCTCGCCACCTGCAGCAAAACAGCTTTGCAACTGCGCCGGGCCATCCTCGAGCTCAATGCCTGCCAGTAATTGCGCAATCATGTCTTCGGACAGTTCGCCCAATATACGTACTGCATACTCACGCTCGACTTCAAAGCGCGGGTGCATCAGATTGTTCGCGAGTTCGCCCGAGGTCGTGAACACCATCAAACCGTCGGTATTGAAATCCAGCCGGCCAATGGCAATCCATTTGGCGCCACGCAGCCTTGGCAAGGCATCAAACACCGTGGGGCGACCCTTGGGATCATCGCGCGTGACAATCTCGCCTTCAGATTTGTGATAAATCAGAATACGCGTTCGCTTCTCATCAAAACGCAAGTACACGCGCCTGCCACTCACCTTGACGACATCACGCGGCCCGACCTTACTGCCGATCAGGGCTGTCTCGCCATTGACCTGCACCCGCCCCTGGGTAATCCATTCTTCCATCTCACGACGCGAACCGACCCCCGCCGATGCAAGCGCTTTTTGCAGGCGCTCGCTCGCTGCCTCGGGCGCGGTAGCCTGTTGCAGACGACTCGCTGCGCGACCCATGGGGGCAGAGGGTGAACGGCGGATGGGGGATGTGGGGCGGGACATATTCAATGAATCTCGGTAACAGCAGTATCAGGCGCAGCGCTGATGCGAACGATTTCGATCACCGCACCAAACGTCTGGGAACCGTCATTGTCCAGCAATTCGGCTCTGACTTCAGGAATTAATGCAGTTTCATCAGGTGTAACGAGTTGGCCCAGCTCTTCCAGCGGCGGCAATTCAGACAGGGTGCGCAGCCCGAGATCGCTGAGGAAGTGATTGCAGGTGCCGAATAGCGCCGGGCGGCCAGGCACGTCGCGATGGCCAATGGCTTCGATCCAGCCCCGTTCTTCCAGCATTTTAATGATGTTGGGATTGACCGACACCCCGCGAATATCCTCAATATCACCGCGCGTCACCGGCTGGCGATAGGCAATGATGGCCAAAGTTTCCAGCACGGCACGTGAGTAGCGTGGCGGTTTTTCATTTTTCAGCCGCGTGAGCCAGGGCTGCATTTCAGCGCGGGTCTGGAAGCGCCAGCCGTCGGCCACCTGCACCAGCTCCACCCCCCGACCGTGCCATTGCGTGCGCAACTCGTCGAGCGCACGGCGCAATACATCGTTGGACAGGCTTTGATCCGATTCATCCTGTTCGAACATGCGTTTGAGTTCGACGAGCGTCAACGGCTCGATGGCTGCCAGCAACGCTGCCTCCAGCACGGTTTTCAGATCATCCGGATTGTCATTCGGTTGTAAATTCATGGAGCTTCACGTAGATAGGGGCAAACGGCTCGGCCTGAGTCACGTCGAGCAGGGTTTCCTTGGTCAATTCCAGTACTGCCAGGAAAGTGACCACAAGTTCATGTACAGTCGAAGAATCAGGAAATAACTCCTTGAATTCCATGAACTCACCATGCGACAAGCGTTTTAAAATCCGGGTCATGTGTTCACGGATAGACAATTCCTGGCGGCCGATACGGTGATGCGTACGGTTTTTTGCGCGGGAGAGAATGGCCAGCCAGGCAGCGGCCAGTTCTTCCGGGTGCAAACTGGGTAAATGCTTGGCCGTTGTGGGTAAAAACACGCTCACCGTATCGAAGTCGCGCCCGGCCTGGGGGAATTCATTGAGATGCTGACCCGCGCGCTTCATCTGCTCATATTCCAGCAGACGTCTTACCAGCTCAGCACGCGGATCGTCGCCCTCGTTAGCCTCTTCATTCTGTTGTACCCGTGGCAGCAGCATGCGTGACTTGATGTCGATCAACATGGCGGCCATCAACAAGTATTCGGCCGCCAACTCCAGCCGAGTGGCGCGTGCAGCCTCGACGTAAGCCATGTACTGTTTGGTCAGCGCCGCCATGGGAATGTCCAGCACATCCAGATTCTGACGACGAATAAGGTATAGCAGGAGGTCGAGTGGGCCTTCGAACGCTTCAAGAAAAATCTCCAGCGCATCCGGCGGTATATAGAGATCATGTGGCAACTCGTTAAGCAATTCGCCACGCACTTTAATTGCCGTAGCGGGCAGGTTTTGGTGTTGTGGCTCTAATAGCTCTGCGACGTTCATAGGGATATTTTACTCGACTCCGCCAAGCGCTTGTTTGTGCAACGCACCTCAATCAAACAAGTTTGCGGGATGACTTGCATTTTACCGATCGGTCAACTAGGATTAAAAACATGAATATTGTCATTGATACCCGTTCAAGAATCATTGCAGCTGCAAAGCCGCGTTTCCATTCCCGCAGTTATGCCAACGTGGGCATACAGGAGATATGCGAGAGTGCGGGCATTCAGAAAGGCAGTTTTTATCATTTCTTTCCTTCCAAACGAGATTTGATTGTAGCGGTCATTGAAGAATTCGCCGATGAATGGGCGAACGGTTTTGTCGCAGAAGCATTTGACCCTGCCCTGCCACCCATGGAGCGTATTGATTACTTGATCGATGCGGCCTACTTCTGGCAAAAATCCATCAAGCAGGTGCATGGCCGCATGCTCGGATGTATTTTCGGCAATCTGACGCTTGAAGTCAGTACGCAGGACGACATATTGCGCGCAAAGTTGCTGGCCATATTTGGACGAGCGAAATCCCGCTTTATGAATACCCTGGATGAAGCTGTCGCAGCCGGCACGATTGCGCCGCTTGATACTTCGCTGACGGCAGAAGCCATGCTGGCCTACCTCGAAGGGGTTATCTTGCTGGCCAAATCACAAAATGATCCGGAACTGCTCTATCGCTTGGGGCCCGCAATCAAAACCCTGCGAGTCGAATTAACGCTTTCATGAAAGCACTGGAAACAGCTGCTTTTTTTCCGCCATCAGTTGACTGACCGGTCTAGCTAGAGGCAAACCGCAAGGTGTTTGACCTGGTTTTTTAATTCGCCCTTGATCGCAAGATCATTAAAAAGGAGTCAATCAAATGAATACAGTTGCCACACAATTTCTGGACGCACGGGGCCTGAATTGCCCCCTACCCATACTTCGCACCAAGAAGGCCTTGAATGAAATGGCTGCCGGAGAAACGCTATCCATCCTCTCGACTGACCCTGGATCGGTGAAGGATATGCAGGCGTTTTGCAAACAAACCCGGAATGAGTTGGTTGCCTCAAACGCAAATGCAGGCGAGTTTGAGTTTTTTATCCGTAAAGCCTAAGGAGACGATGATGGGTGCATCTGAAGAAATCATGACGAAAAGTCTGGACAAATCCCAGTTCGACCAGTGGTTCGACCAGCGCTTTGAAAGCAAAATGACCGAGCGAGAGGATGCACACGTGGCATCGCTTGCCATTATTGCAACCAAGGGGACGTTGGATTGGGCCTATCCTCCGTTCATTCTGGCTTCGACTGCCTCTGCGTTGGGATGGGATGTCTCGGTGTTTTTCACGTTTTATGGACTTGAACTGCTGAAGAAGAATTTGACGCTCGAAGTCAGTCCTCTGGGTAACCCGGGGATGCCGATGAAAATGCCTTTCGGCCCAAAATGGCTGAAGGACATCAACTGGAAGGTCCCCAATCTCGTGATGGCAGGCGTACCCGGGTTCGAAAAGGTAGCCACAGGTTTGATGCATCAAACAGTCAAGAATAATGGCGTCGCAACGATCGAAGAATTACGGAGTGCGTGTATCGAAGCCGATGTCAAACTGGTGGCGTGTCAGATGACGGTGGAATTATTCGGCTACTCGCCTGACGATTTCATTCCAGAAATTAAGGACTGGATCGGCGCTGCGTCCTTTTTGCCGGTCGCGCAAAAATCGGACGTATGTCTGTTCATCTGAATGCTGTTTGGGTTGCTGCCCTGCGTTCAATTAAGCAAGCCCGTTCGAACTTCCGGCCGACCTTGAACAAGGCCACGAGGTGACAGACGGGCTTGTCTGTAGATACCCGCGTAATTAAACCCCATCGTTTAGTGCAACGCTCAGCGAACTGTTTCGAGCCTGGTTTAATAAACATAGGACGGCATATGAACGACAAACGCGATTTGCGGGTGCTGGTCACGGGTGCCAGTGGTTTTCTTGGCGGCAACATTTTGCGTGCCTTGCGTGGTCAGTCTCAAATTACTCCAATTACTCCAATTGCTGCCTGCCGCGACAAATCCAAAATCGACCCTGATTTCAAGGGCGAAATCCGGGTGGGTGATTTGACTGACCCAAACTATCGACGCGCACTCTGCCAAAACGTTGACGTGATGTGTCATGCCGGAGGCTGGGCCTCAATGTGGAATCACACTGAAATTGAGCGCACCCATTTTTTCGAGCCGACCCGGGATTTGATCGAGTCTGCGATAGCGGGCGGCGTGCAGCGTTTCATCATGCCCAACACGGTCAGCATTGCTGCCAAAGTTAAAGATGGGCACCCCTTCGATGATTTCGCACCGACCCAACACACAGGTTACTGGCCGCATCTCGACCGTCTCATCGACATCGACAACCACATGCGCGTCAACAGCACGCGCGGCATGACCATGGTGACCCTGCGACTCGGTCATTTCTTGGGTGCCGGAAACCGGCTGGGGCTCGTGCCCGCGCTGACGCCCCGTTTACGTACCTACCTTGTTCCATGGCTGGCAGGAGGCAAAAAGCATCTCCCTTTGGTCGCGGATACGGATATGGGACAAGCTTTCTACAAAGCTTGTATTGCAGAGGACCTCGACGACTATGAGTCGTTCAATATCTGCGGCAGTGAATCCCCGACGTTACGTGAGGTGGTGAACTTCATTGCTGACGAGACAGGATTTCCCAAGCCGCTTTACAGCGTGCCCTATCCTGCTGGATATGCCTTCGGGTGGTTGATGGAGAAGCTGTATCCGGTCATGCCCGGCTATCCTTTCCTCACCCGCTCGATTGTGCATTTGTGCGAGGAATGGGTGTGCCCGAATGATTATGCAACGCGCAAACTGGGGTACGTTCCCGAAAAACCGTGGCGCAGCGCGATCCGCGAACATCTTGCCGACATTAAGGCGCAAGGCTATCCCTGGCCACGGTTGTGTCAACGGGTTTGGGGGTGAGCCATCTCTCCCAGCGTCTGTTCAAGGCTGCTGGAAGACGACCTCTGCCACATCCTGATAACGCTTGGCGAAATGCACGGTCATCCCTTCCCGGATATGGTCCGGAAGTTTGTCAAAGTCACGTCGGTTGGCGTCTGGCAGGATAAGCTCTGAAATGCCGATCCGACGCGCGGCAATGACTTTCTCACGAATGCCGCCAACCGGTAGAACGTGGCCTGTCAGCGTCAGTTCACCTGTCATCGCCAGCGGCCGCTTGATTTTGACGTTCTTGGCCAAGGACAGCAGCGCGGTCGCCATGGTGACACCGGCGCTGGGACCATCCTTAGGCGTAGCACCTTCCGGCACGTGAAGGTGAACAAAGCTGGTGTCGAAAAAAGTGCTTTCCGCGTTATAGGCCTTCAGGTGCGAAGCGACGTAACTGTAGGCGATTTCGGCTGACTCCTTCATCACCTCCCCCAGTTTCCCGGTGAGTTTGAAACCTCGATTCAGCGTATGGATACGCGAAGCTTCAATCGGCAGCGTGGCGCCGCCCATCGATGTCCAGGCCAAACCGGTGACCACGCCGACGCCGCTCATGGGTTTTTCCCGGCTGAACACGGGCTTGTCGAGATAAGCCTCGACCTCCTTGATGCCAACCTTGATCGGCGTGGGTGCTCCACCCAAAACCTTGACCACGGCCTTTCTGGCGACCCGGCCCAACTGTTTCTCCAGATTACGTACTCCGGCTTCACGCGCATAGCCCTCGATTACATGTCGCAACGCGCCATCGGTAATTTTGAGTTGCGTGTTTTTCAACCCGGCTCGGGTGAGTACACGTGGCCACAAATGATTCCGTGCAATCGCAACCTTTTCTTCGGTGATGTAGCCCGACAAGCGAATGACTTCCATCCGGTCGAGCAACGCCGAGGGAATCGAGAAATCATTGGCCGTACAGATGAACAGTGTTTTGGACAAATCAAACCGCACATCGAGGTAATGGTCGAGGAAATCGGCATTTTGCTCGGGATCAAGTACTTCCAGCAGTGCTGAAGCCGGGTCCCCCTGATAATTTCCACCGACTTTGTCGATTTCATCCAGCATGATGATCGGGTTGGCTGAGCCGACTTCTTTCAATGCCTGCACGAATTTGCCCGGCATGGCACCAATGTAGGTACGGCGATGGCCCTTGATTTCGGCCTCGTCGCGCATGCCGCCAACCGAAAAGCGGAAAAACTTGCGGCCTAATGCCTCGGCAATGGATTTCCCGATCGAGGTTTTTCCCACACCGGGCGGCCCGATCAACAGCAATATCGAGCCGGCCATTTCGCCACGCATCGCGCCGACAGCCAGAAATTCAATGATGCGGTCTTTGACGTCATCCAGCCCATCGTGGTCACGGTCGAGAATGCTACGTGCGTGTTCGAGGTCTATTTTGTCTTGTGTGTGGACACCCCACGGTAGCGATGTCAGCCAATCCAGATAATTGCGTGTCACCGCGTATTCCGGTGAGCCAGTCTCCAGCAGGGAAAGCTTGTGCATTTCCTCGTCGATGCGCTTTTTCGCTGGCTCGGGCAACGTCAACTTGGCAAGGCGGTCATTGAAGGTATCGAGTTCGGCCGTTTTGTCGTCCTTGGCCAGCCCCAGTTCTTTCTGGATAGCTTTAAGCTGCTGGCGCAGAAAAAACTCGCGCTGCTGCTCACTCATTTTCTCGTCGACTTTGCCGCGGATGTCTGATTGCAGACGCGCCACGTCGAGTTCTTTTTTCAGCAACACCAGCACCTTTTCCATGCGCTTTTTCAAGCCCAGCGCTTCCAGGACATCCTGCAAAGCCAGTTTGGATGCGGTGGTGAGGCTGGCGGCAAAATCCGTCAGTTGCGAAGGCTCATTCGGCCCAAAGCGATTAAGAAAAAACTTGAGTTCTTCGGAATAGAGCGGATTGTGGGGCAACAAATCCTTGATGGTATTGATGATGGCAATGGAATAAGCACGGATTTCTTCAGAATCCGGCTTGCCGATTTCGTTCGGATATTCAACTCTGACCTTGTACGGCGGCGCGTCCGACAGCCACTCGACGATACGGAAACGCCGCCTGCCCTCGGCAATGAACTGCATTTTTCCGTCAGTGCGCACGGGGTGATGAATTCGGGCCACGGTACCAATGCTGCGGAAGTCCGACCGTTTCACATCGTCGGTATTTTCTGGCTTGACCACCACCAACCCCACCATGTGATGCGCAGTCTCGCCAATGACCTCGACCGTTGGCAACCACGGCGCTTCGTTCATCAGCAAAGGCAGGGTTTGCGCGGGGAAGAAGGGCTTTTCGGTCAACGGCAGCAGATATAACTCATCCGGCAGGACCGGTGACGCCGGCAACTTGCGTTCGTCGGACAGGAATTCACCTTCGAGCGCGGGGTCATTGGGCATGATCAGGGTTTTAAAATCCAGTAAGCAGGATGTAGCAGTATCGGGCCAAACTGGCCATTTTCAAGGGTTACTTGAATTGGCTCTGACCGGAATTTCCTCGATGGTGTCCGGCAGACCAGACAAAATCATCAACTCGACCCGCCGATTGCGGGCACGCCCTTCTGCTGTCTCGTTGGGCGCAATCGGCAGACTGGCCTCGCGACCAATGGCAAACAACCGTACTGGTGCAATGCCGTTTTCAGCCAGCAAGCGCACCACGCTGCTGGCGCGAACCGCCGACAACTCCCAATTGGACGCAAAAATCGAATTACTGATCGGCACAGTATCGGTATGGCCGGTTATTTCAATATTGAACGGCTCGGTGCGCAGATGTTCTGCCACCGCGCGCAATACCGTCAGCGATTGCGGCTCGAGTTCGGCTTGTCCTGCCGCAAACAGCACATTGGCATTGATTTCAATGCTGACGCCACGGCGACTCTGGGTGACCCGCACCTTGCCTTCTTTCACCAGCGGCGCCATCACATCAAGCAGGTTACTGGCCACTTCGGTCATGTGTGCCTGTTCTTCTATCGTCTGCTGCTGTTTCAGCGTGCGTTGCTTTACCTCGGGCGGCAGGGGCGTTGGTGATACCTGCGGTACCGGCGCATCCTGCGAGGGAGACTTACCGAAGGCATCACCCAACGAACTGGCCAAAACACGGTATTTGCTTTCGTTGACCGCTGAAATCGCATACATCACCACAAAAAAGGCGAATAACAGGGTGACAAAGTCGGCGAACGAAATTAACCAGCGGTCGTGATTTTCATGCTCGATCGTGATGCGCCGGCGTCTGCGCATTTACAGATAACCCCTCAGGCGCGCCTCAATCAGGCGGGGGTTGTCACCCTGGGCGATGCCCATAAGCCCATCACAGAGGATCTCGCGTTCGGTAACACGACGCGCGATAGTGAATTTGATCTTGTTGGCAAGCGGCAGAAACACCAGGTTGGCTAAGCCGACACCATAAATGGTGGCGACAAAGGCAACCGCAATCCCTGCGCCCAACTTGCTTGGGTCCGACAAATTTTCCATGACATGAATCAGGCCGATGACTGCGCCCAGAATGCCGAGCGTAGGCGCATAGCCTCCCGCTGATTCCCACACCCTCGCAGCCTGACGCTCGCTGGTTTCGAAGCCAATGATTTGGACATCAAGCGTGTCGCGAAGTCTTTCTGCATCGGTGCCATCTATCAGCAGTTGAAGCCCCGTTTTCTGGAACGGATCACGCGTCATGTAGAGGTATTTTTCCAGCGCCAGCAGACTCTCCTGCCGAGCAGTATGAGACCACTGAACGATCCGGCGAATCAGCGCCTCGGCCTCTGACTCAGGGGGTTTGAAGGCCCATTTAGCCATCCGAATCCCGCGCATGAACACAGCCAAGGGGTAATGCAGCAACACGGCCGCCAGGGTGCCCATCACCACAATGACAAATGCAGTGGGTTGCAGAAACAAGCTGATATGGCCCCCTTCCATGGCCTGGCCGCCAAAAATGGCGGCGCCCGCCAGCAGGAGACCTATCAGGCTTCCGCGATCCATGAATCTTCCTTCAGCTTGGTACGTAATCGTGCGATGGCCTGGCCATGAAGCTGACAAATGCGGGATTCGCTGACACCGAACACTTCAGCGATTTCACGCAGATTGAGTTCCTGCTCGTAATACAAGGACATCAACAGTTGTTCGCGCTCAGGCAGGTTTTCGATGCCGGCGATGATGCAGGCACGCAAATTGGCATCGAGCAATTGCGGCAACGGCATGCTGGATTCATTTGCCGACTGCTTGTCGAGAAAGGAATCATTCTCGTCAGATTCGCCGAAATCTTCGAAGTACATCAACTGGTGACCCCGTGCATCGCCCAATAGCGATTGATACGTCTCCAGTGGCAGTTGCATGGCGTTGGCTATTTCGCCTTCGCTGGGTTGACGCCCCAATTGATGTTGCAGCATGCCGATGGCTTTTTCAATTTTCCGCATCGATTGCCGGGCGCTACGGGGCATCCAGTCGGAATGGCGCAGCTCGTCGATCATCGAGCCACGGATGCGTTGAATGGCATAGGCTTCGAATTGCGCACTTTGCGCTTCGTCATAGCGGCTGATGGCATCCAGCAAACCCATCATGCCGGCCTGAACGATGTCATCCTCTTCTACGCTGGGCGGCAAGCGCCCCATCATATGGTGGGCCAGTCGTTTGACCATTGGCATGTATAGCGTCAGCAAGTCGCCTTTTTCGCCTTTTTCACTTCGGCCAGTTGCGGTGTACATGTCTTATCCCCTTCTACACGCATCCACCAGGCGGCTGCCCTGGATCACGCGCTGCATGAAACCTCCCACACTGCCCAGGCTGGGTGGCTGCGGCCAACGCAGCAACCCCTCTGCCAGCTTGCGAAACTGCGAGGTGGAGATGGCTACGGGAAACGCATCCACCACTGAAGTCCGCAAGTCACCCGCACGGGTCAGGCGTTCGTCTAACGGAATATATCCCAGGTAGTCGACAGACACATTCAAATAACGCTCGGCGGTTTGCGCAAAATTCTGCGCCACGGCCTGAGCCTGCTCCGGTGATTCGATACGATTAAGCAACAATCTGAATTGACGCTTGCCAAAATTATGAGCCAAACGCTTGACCAGCGTATAGGCCTCGGTGATCGAAGCGTTTCCGGGTGGCAGCACCACCATGATTTCGGATGCAGCCAAGCCCAGCGGCAATGCCTCAGGGTCGGTGGCCTCTTCCATATCCACCAGCACCACATCGACGCCGCATTGCAGCCGGTTGAAGCTTTGCGCCAGCCATTCCTGATCGCGTTCGGACAATCGTCCCAGCCGGTTGAATCCGCCACCTATCGGCAGTACCTGGACATTGTCTGGGCCATTGAGAATCAAGGCTTCCAGTTTGCAACGTCCTTCGATCACATCCGACACGTCGTAGCGCGGCGTCAGCCCCAACGCAGCCGATGCTCCTTTACCCTGCTGGGCCTGGTCGATGATGAGCACGTCACGCCCGGATCGTGCCAGTGCCACGGCAAGATTGGTCGTGGCGGCAGTCTTGCCTGCGCCCTTTTGACCCGCCATCACGGTAATGACCTGAAATCCGGTTTGTCCCAGCAAGCGGCGCAGCCCGGCGGCCTGATCGCCCATAAAGTTAGCCAAAGGACACCGCGCTTTCACGATAGGATGATTGATTGTCTGATAGCGCGAAAGCCAGTTCGCTGTCATCGAGCTGCCAGGGTGAAGCCGCCGAACGGGCTTTAAATGCACGATGAATCAGGTATTGGCGGTTGGCCAGATGGAGATCCTCAGGCACACGCTGGCCGGTCGCCAGGTAGTGCACATTCAGTTCGTGACGAATCGCACAATCGAGCGCGGGTCCCAGGCTTGCGGCTTCGTCCACTTTGGTCAGGATGCATCCATCCAGACCACGCTTCTGATATGCCTCCACCACTTCATTCAGGGTCTCGCCGTGGCTGGTTGCGTTGAGCAGCAGCAAACGCTTGATTTGCTTGCCGGCCTGACACAGCATTTCGACCTGCTCGGACACCGCCTGGTCACGCTGGCTCATCCCAACGGTATCAATCAGAACCGTATGTTTGTTACGCAATTCGGACAGTGCCAGCTTCAAGTCGGCGGCGTCGCGCACGGCGTGCACCGTCACCCCCAGAATCTTGCCGTAAATACGCAATTGCTCGTGGCCGCCTATCCGGTAACTGTCGGTGGTCAGCAAGGCTAATTTTTCAGCGCCATGGCGCACCACAAAACGCGCAGCCAGTTTGGCAGTGGTGGTCGTTTTCCCGGCACCCGTCGGGCCCATCAGCGCAAACACGCCGCCGGTGTCGAGCATGCTGGTTTCGTTCTGCATCACCTGCAAGCGCTTCATCAAGGTGTTGCGCATCCAGGCTTGCGACTGATCGACGTCACCTTTCGGTAATTCTCGCAGCATCTCTCGCGCCAGGGTGGCGCTAAATCCCGCCGACAGCATGTCGCGCATCATCGCGGCCCCTGATGGATCCCGACCCGGCAGATCACGCCAGGCCATATCCGACAACTGGTTTTCCAGCCGCATGTGCATGGACTTGATTTCGCTGATCACGCTCTGCGCCAATTGCGCACTGTCATCGCCGGGCATGCTCACCCGCTCAATCAATCTGCGTTTGATCGTCACGGCAGGGTCAGGCTCACTCTCCCGTTCGGGCTCCATCTCGGGTTCCGGGTCGCGTTGAATTTTCGGCGTCCTGGCCTTGTGGGCCACAACATGAACAGGGGCTTCTTCAACGGGTGGCGCCAGGGAAGCAATGTCTTCGGCCGGCATGGCCAGAACTTCCACCCCGCCCTCCACAGCACGATTCGACAGAATGACGGCATCGGGACCGAGGGCGTCGCGTAACTGGCGCATGGCTTCACGGGATGTTTTGGCGACGATACGTTTGATGTTCATGCTGCTCCTCCTACAAGGGAAGTGACTTTGATATGTTTGCCTTCAGGTACTTCAGCGTGCGAAAGCACTTTGAGTTGCGGCAAGGCGCGCCGCAGAAAACGGGACAGCAAGGGGCGCAATACTGCCGGTGTCAGCAACACCGGGGGATGGCCCAATGCTTCCTGCCGTTGCGTCGAGGTTTGCGTTTTTTCCAGCAAGGTATCGGCCAATCCCGGCTCCATTCCCACCGAATCGTGGCCGGATTGCAGTGTCTGTAACAGCAAACGTTCCAGTGCCTGATCCAGCGCAATGACCGGCAATTCGCTGACCGATCCATAAATCTGCTGAACAATCGAGCGACCCAGCGCCACCCGCACCAGCGCGGTGAGTTCGTTCGGGTCCTGGACGTGTGTACCGTGCTCCAGCAGGGTGTCAATGATGCTGCGCATATCGCGTATGGCCACGCCTTCGATCAGCAAGGTTTGCAGCACTTTCTGCACCGCCGAAAGTGTCAGCATCTTCGGGACCAGTTCTTCCACCAGCTTGGGTGCGCTCTTGCCCAGATGGTCAAGCAAGGCTTGCACTTCCAGCCGTCCCAACAGTTCGGCCGCATGTTGCGTCACCAGATGATTCAGATGCGTGGCAACCACCGTACCTGGATCGACGACGGTATAACCCATGGCCTGAGCCTGCTCGCGCTGGTTGGATTCGATCCACACGGCTGGCAAGCCAAAGGCTGGGTCTGTTGTCGCCACACCGGGCAGGGTTCCCGAGATGCTGCCGGGATCAATCGCGAGGAACAACCCGGTACGCACTTCGCCGCTGCCGATTTCAACGCCCTTGAGCGTGATGCGATAGCTGTTCGGATTGATTTCGAGGTTGTCACGAATATGCACAGCAGGCGGCAGAAAACCGATCTCTCGTGCAAATTTCTTGCGAATACCCTTGATACGACGAACCAGTTCACCGTCGGCTGCGTTGTCCACCAGCGGAATCAGGCGGTAGCCGACTTCCAGGCCCAGGGTATCGATGGGTGCGACATCTTCCCAGCTGGCTTCCTGCGCCTCGACTGCAACCGCCGGTGCTGTTTCGATTTCCGGTAGGACTTCCTCTTGCTTCTTGCTGCTCTTGTAGGCAATCCAGGCCATGCCGCCCGCCAGCAGCAGGAAGACAAAGTTCGGCATTCCCGGGATCATGCCCATCATGCCCAGGATCGCTGCGGTGATGTAGAGCGCCTGCGTCTTGTTAAAGATGTTGGATAACATCTGCCCGGCAATGTCTTCATCGGTGCTGACGCGGCTGACGATAATGCCGGCCGCGATCGAGATGATCAGCGCCGGAATTTGCGCCACCAGGCCATCGCCAATCGCCAGCAGGGTGTAGTTGCTAGCGGCGTCGGCCAGCGACATGTCGTGCTGAAGCAGGCCAATAAGCAGGCCGCCGACGATGGTGACCAGCAGAATCAGGATGCCGGCGATGGCGTCGCCGCGCACGAATTTCGAGGCGCCGTCCATCGAGCCGTAAAAATCGGCTTCCTGGGAAATTTCTGCGCGGCGACGGCGCGCCTCGTTTTCGTCGACCAGGCCGGCGTTGAGGTCGGCGTCGATCGCCATCTGCTTGCCCGGCATCGCGTCCAGCGTGAAGCGCGCGCTGACCTCGGCGATACGCCCGGCGCCCTTGGTGATGACGATGAAGTTGATGATTACCAGGATGACGAAGACGATGATGCCCACCGTGTAGTTGCCGCCGACCAGGAAATGGCCGAAGGCCTCGATCACCTTACCCGCCGCGTCCGGCCCAGTGTGGCCCTCCAGCAGCACGACTCGAGTCGAAGCGACGTTGAGCGACAAACGCAGCAGGGTAGAAAGCAGCAGCACCGTGGGAAAGGCGGCGAAATCGAGCGCCTTTTTGGTCGACAGAGCGACCAGCATCACCATGATGGAGAGCGCGATGTTGAAGGTGAACAAAATGTCCAGCGCAAACGGCGGCAGCGGCAACACCAGCATCGCCAGAATAAGGACGATGAAAATCGGTGCGGCAAATGAACGTGCATTGGCCGAGTTGAATATATTGGAAAGACTTAGCGTGCCATTCATGGGGTGGCCTGCAGTGGATCAAGTTCGGGGGGGACCGGCAAGCTTGTCGGCGCGTTTGGATAGGCACCGCCCTCCTGCTGGAAATGGCGCAACTGGAATACATAGGCCAGCACTTCGGCCACCGCTGCATAAAGCGTAGCGGGGATTTCGTCGCCAAGTTCAGTGTGGCGGAACAACGCACGTGCCAATGGCGGCGCTTCCAGCAGCGGCACATTGTGTTCGGCAGCCAATGCACGGATACGGGCGGCAACTTCATCGGCGCCTTTGGCTACCACGCGAGGTGCCCCCATTTTGCCTTCGCTGTACTTGAGCGCGACGGCATAATGGGTCGGGTTGGTGATCACCACATCCGCAGTGGGAATCTCGGACATCATGCGGCGACGAGCCACTTCACGTTGTTGTGAACGGATACGCGCCTTGAGATGCGGGTCGCCTTCTGACTCCTTGGCTTCCTGCCGCAACTCTTCTTTGGTCATCTTGAGTTTGTTGTGATGGCTCCAGAGCTGATAAGGCAAGTCCAGCGCAACGATAAAAATCATAGTGCCGGAAACCGTCAGGAAAATTTTGCCTATCAGATCGCCCATGTGCTGAATCGCGAGTGAAGGCGTTTCGAGGCTGAGCGAGAAAATTCCATCGAGGTTAGTCCAGATCAACCAGGCCGCTACGCCACCCAGCAAGCCGACTTTTCCCAGAGCCTTGACCAGTTCGATCAACCCCTGGCTGGAAAACATGCGCTTGATACCCGACAGCGGGTTCAGCCGATCGAATTTCGGGGCCAATGCCTTGGTGCTGAACATCCAGCCGCGAAGCATCAGGGGAGAAGCCAGGGTGGCAAGTACCATCAGACCCAGGAAAGGCGCCAAGGCAAAGGCTGCTTCGAAAAACTGGTTTGAAAGCTGCGCCATGACGTGCGAGCTGTCGCGGGCAATTCCAGGATTGAACTGAAGTGCACCTTTAACGATGTGTAACAGGGTCTGACCGAGTCCGCTGGCCATCATCCACAATGCTGTTCCACCCACCATCAGGATGACAAAAGTCGACAACTCGCGTGACTGCACCACTTGGCCGTCTTCGCGTGATTTCTCCAATCGCTGTTGCGATGGGGCTTCTGTTTTTTCCTGATCGCTGCCTTCAGCCATCCCAAAATTCACCTGTTATTTGTGATCCATCGGTTATCGATGGGGGTTCTACAGACTGGATTATTGTGCACGTCACGTGCGTACGATCAGGGGAATAAAGGTGGATTTGGGCCGCTATTTAGCTTCAAGTCTCGAGCGGGGCTGAACCCGGCCCGGGTCAGCAGAAAAAGAAGTGGCCTGGATTGTGCATGTCAGTGCACAAATCAGGCCACTCAACGCATCGAGGGGTGTCGTATTCGATCAGCGCTAAGGTGCCGCTTTACCCACTTCGCTGCGGACTTCTGCTTCGTTGGTCTCACTCACGCCGCTTGCTTGTTTGGTCACGGCTTCTTCGGTGCGCTTATTCATCACAATGATGCTGATGCGTCGGTTGACCGGATCGGAAGGCCCCGCCTCGTTAAAAGGAACAGATGAAGCCAGCCCCACCACTCGCAGCATTTTTGACTCGTCCATTCCGCCCGCGATCAACGCTCGCCGCGACGCATTGGCGCGATCGGTCGACAGCTCCCAATTGCTATACCCCCGCTCGCCGTTGGCATACGCGATGGCATCGGTATGCCCCGACAGGCTGATTCGGTTTTGCACATCGTTCAGAACATGGCCTATCTCATTAAGGATGATTTTGGTGTAGGGCTGCAAGTCAGCACTGGCCAGATTGAACATGGGCCGGTTCTGCTCGTCAACAATCTGGATGCGCAAGCCCTCGCTGGTAATATCGATCAACAATTGACGCTTGAACTGCTTGAGCGTTGGGTTGCTATCAATCGCTTCTTTGAGACGGCCTTCCAGTAATTTGAGTTTGGCCGCTTCCTGGCGCACAAGCTCGGCTTTTGCCGCTTCAAGATTGTAGGATTTCTTTTCCGGGATGGATTCTCCCTTTTTCACTTGCCCCGCCTTGCGCGTCAGATCCTGGCCGCCGCCCTTGAGTACGCTGGAACTGTCTCCACTGCCATCGCCGCCCTGCATGGCCACTTTGAGCGGTGTCTTGAAATACTCGGCTATCCCTGCCAGATCCCCTTTGGCAGTTGAGCCCAACAGCCACATCAGCAGGAAAAAAGCCATCATCGCCGTCACGAAGTCGGCATAGGCGATCTTCCACGCACCACCATGGTGACCCCCGGCCACCTTCTTGATGCGTTTGACGACGATGGTTGCTTTTTGCTCGCTCATTTACATGCCATGAATAGAACGTGTTGGATCTGAGGTTGGATTCAAAACACTTAACGCGACTTCGCGCCCTTCACATGGGTTTCAAGCTCTGCAAAGGTCGGTCGTTCGGTCGAGTACAACACCTTTCGTCCAAACTCAACGGCAATCGCCGGGGCATAACCGTTGATGCTGGCCAGCAAGGTAACTTTGACGCACTGATACATTTTGGAGGATTCATGCAGCTTCTGCTCCAACAAGCTCGAGAGTGGCGACACGAATCCATAAGCCAGCAAAATACCGAGGAAAGTGCCCACCAGCGCAGCTGCAATCAGAATGCCCAGTTCTGCCGGCGGAATTCCCACCGACTCCATGGTGTGCACCACGCCCATCACCGCCGCCACAATACCGAACGCGGGCAGACCATCGCCTAATTTGGCAACACAGTGCACCGGCACCTCACCCTCGTGGTGGTGCGTTTCAATTTCGTTGTCCATCAGGTTTTCAATTTCAAAGGCATTCATGCTGCCACTCACCATCAGACGCAGGTAGTCAGTGAGGAATTCAATAATGTGATGGTCCGCCATAATGGCGGGGTATTTTGAGAACAAAGGGCTGCTCTCAGGCGCCTCCACATCTGCCTCCACCGACATCAACCCTTCCTTGCGGATCTTGGTCAGCAGCTCATACAGCAGCGCCATCATGTCCATGTACAAGGCGCGATTGTATTTCGACCCCTTAAACACGGTAGGCAAGGCTTTAAGCGTGGCCTTCATGGCCTTGCCGTTATTGCCAACCATAAAGGCGCCCACCGCACCGCCGCCAATCATCAGCAGTTCGACCGGTTGCCACAACGAAGCCAGGTGTCCGCCCGCCAGCGCAAAGCCGCCGAACACGCTCACTATGATCACTATGTATCCAACGATAACTAGCACGACCGTCTTTCCTTATTCTGGATTGATTGTTCTGGCCCGGGTCACTTCACCCTGCCCCTGTACTTCGTGGTTTGAAGCACAGGCTGTCAGGGAGAAGATTCGACCCGATTGCCTAAAACTTGATGGTGCAGTTAGAGAATATTGATGTGTCTCCATGTCACATCCGCCAGGCATACAAGGTATGACGCGCGCCTTCGGCGAGCGAAATTTCATGATCAGGCTGCTGCGACTGAATACCAAATGAAAGGCTGATGAAGAGACTACCCTTCTGCATCTGAACGCGCGCCTGCTCCCACAATGCCGGCATGACTGCGGGTGAGAGAAACGCAAACACCACGTCAAAACCGGCCAGATCAATGGCCGTGTAATCGCGACGCATGAATGTCACCTGGCTACGCCTGGACCAGGCGCGTATTCGGCTGATCAGCCAGGGTGCCGGGGCGATTTCAGTGCCGTAAAAATGGCCTTCAGGAAACCGGGGTTCCAAATAGAAAGGGACATCGCCCAAGCCACTGCCCACATCAATGAAGCGGAAAGATTGGGTCTGAGGCAACAAAGGCGCAACGGCCTGCCAGGCTTTACTGTCAGACAGGTATAAAGGAACACGGGTGCGAAAGGTGCTCCAGTAGAACAACATCAGTGTCAAAAATGCTGCCAGATAAAACCAGGTTGGAACGCTGGCCTGCTGGGCCAGCAGAATGGCGGGGAAGAAAATGAAATGCAGTGGCGGCCACCAAGTGGGCTGCTGCTGGAGATAACTCAATAAAGCAGCGATTCCGCCCTGTACGATTGCCAACTGCCACCAAGCGGGCTGATGCGAGAAGTATATGGGGGCCAAATAACTCAGGATGCCGGCCAGACACAGTGCGACGCCCTGAATGATGAGCGACTGTAGGCTGATTGGCAGGCGCTTCATCTTTCGTTAATTGCGAAATCGTTTCAAGCAGCAGCGGTCAGCGCAGTTTCTGCCTCAGCTTTGGCCTTGCGTGTTTTCCCGGCGCGGGCAGGTTTGTTGCACAAGCCGCAAACGTAGTGGGTATGTAAATCATCGGGATGAACCACGAAATGTCCACCGCACCCAGTGCAGGCAGCCGTTGCGAGCATGCGATTTTCAAAGAATCGATTCAGAGTCCAGGCGCGAGTGAAACTCAGCACTTCATCAATCTGGTTGGTATGCAGGTATTCCTGATACAGGCGGTAAGTTTTCAGTACCGCTTCTATCCCATCACAATCACTGTTTTTAGTGATGTAGCGACGAATGTTAATGAACAGTGAAGAGTGGACGTTGGGCAACCAGGTCAGAAACCAGTCTGTTGAAAACGGCAGCATGCCTTTAGGTGGCGAGACACCTTTGACTTCCTTATACAGCTTAAGCAAGCGTTCGCGAGACAGTGTGGTCTCAGATTCCAAAACCTGCGGACGCGCTCCCAGTTCGATCAGCTCGATCGCCAATTGGGTGTCACGCATTTCGGTCAGCAAACTTTTTTTGCTCATTGGAATTCTTCCCTGTTTGTTACGCCACATAGCCCAGCCGGGCAAGTCAACTCATTCAGGCAAACGCTTCGACAGCCTGGCCAGCCATCAGAATGGCGGCGTGAGATTGTGCAATGGCGCGATCTTTGGTGTAGCTGGTGAGCATGTTCAGTACCATGCCATCATCAAAACGGAAGCGCGAAACCATCATGCCGGAGGCAGCGAGCTTGAGGATCTGTGCTGGGGTCAGTGACTCGATCAAACCAGCCACATCCTGGCTGATGCCCAGGCGAAAAACAGCGGTCGCCTTGTCATGTCGGATCATGTTTTGCGCCAGCATCAGGTAGTTGAGATTGACATCACGCATTTCGTCCAGCATTTCGTCTAGTTTCATTTTCTCGCCCTTCCGGATTGAATTATTTTCAGTCGCACACTTAACTCTGCGTGTTGAATTCGTTTTCGGACGGAACAGGGGAAAGTTAACGTGGACGTTGGCTGTATTCGGATACGGTAGCGCGCGAAAAGCTGTGTAGGTGTTTGTCTTACATGCCCCGTAGCCGGATCATATTTCAGACAGCAACAAACCCTAGAAATGCAGTGGGTTATCAATAGATAACAAGGACTTGCGAATACAGGCTATTTCAACTTCACGGCGGGCATTGCGCCCGCCGAATGCAGTGAGCAATATTGTCGTCTTAGTTGCGCTTGTAAATATCTTCGAGACGCACGATGTCGTCTTCACCCAAATAAGTCCCCGACTGCACCTCGATGATGTGCAAATCGACCTTGCCTGGGTTCTCCAGCCGATGTGTGGTCCCCAGCGGAATGTAGGTCGACTGGTTTTCGGTTAACAGCGTGACCAGATCACCGCAGGTGACGCTGGCGGTACCGGACACCACGACCCAGTGCTCGGCACGATGGTGATGCATTTGCAGGCTCAGCTTTTCGCCTGGTTTGACCATGATGCGTTTGACCTGGAAACGCTCGCCCTCGTCGATCCCCTCATACCAGCCCCATGGCCGGTAAACCTGCTTGTGGACCAGGTGTTCACAACGTTTCTCGGCTTTCAGACGCTCAACCAGCTTTTTGACATCCTGAACCTGGTCTTTTTTAGCAACCAACACGACGTCAGCCGTTTCCACCACCACCAGGTCCGATACCCCCAGCATGGCAACCATACGGGTTTCGGCACGGACAAAGTTGTTCCGGGCATCTTCCAGCATGACATCACCCCGGGTCGCGTTGCCCAGATCGTCCTTCACCGCGACGTTCCACAGCGCCGACCATGCGCCGATATCATTCCATGCCATATCGGCCGGCACCATCGCTGCGCAACGGGTATGCTCCATCACGGCATAATCAACCGACTCTGACGGACAGGCCTCAAAGGCAGCCGGATCCAGCCGCACAAAGTCCAGATCAAGCGTAGCCGCATCCAGTGCAGCCCGGCTGGCCTCAAGGATATCGGGACGAAGGGTCTGAAGTTCATTCAAAAAGTCCGTTGCGCGGAACAGGAACATGCCACTGTTCCAAAAGTAGTCGCCGGAATCCACATACTGCTGTGCAGTAGTCGAATCGGGTTTTTCCACAAAGGCCGCCACTTGAAACGCGCCCTTCGGTTCAGCTAGGGGTGCACCCTGCTGTATATAGCCATAACCTGTCTCTGGAATGGCCGCCACGATGCCAAAAGTCGTCAGATGGCCATTTTTTGCAGCTTCCGCAGCCGTTCGTATCGCCGCATGAAACGCGTCGACATCCCCAATCAAATGGTCGGCGGGAAGCACCAGCATCAAGGCCTCAGGGTCGTCACGCGACAGCATCAGTGCTGCGACAGCGATCGCGGGTGCCGTGTTGCGTCCCACCGGCTCCAGCACGATGGCACGTGGGGTCGCCCCAATCTGGCGCATCTGTTCTGCAATCATGAAGCGGTGCTCGACATTACACACCACCAACGGATTGGCGATTTCAGGCATGTCAGCCAGTCGGCTAACCGTGTCCTGCAACAGACTGTGTTTGCTCGCAAGAGGCAGCAATTGCTTGGGTAGAGCCGCGCGGGACAAGGGCCATAAACGCGTGCCTGAGCCGCCGGAAAGTATTACAGGATGAAGTGTGGTCATGTCGAAAGTGTTTTTTAATGTGTAATCACGTCGATTTAGAGTATCCCCAGACCAAACCATACACGTTTCCCTAATGTGTGGGGTATCCACGACTGGATTCAGTCGCTTAATCCTTCAAACTTTAGAATATTTCGAATTTTCTACTGTCTCATTGAGATGCGAGATTCCTCCTTACCCAACAAGTCAGTTTCTAACGTCTATCATTAAATTAAAGAAAGTTGAAATGGCGCCGTTGATAGTGGTAATACTTACGGCTTAAGTAGATTTCCCTTGTAGATACTCCCGGTATGGGGTCTAACCCCAGGCGCTCTCCTCCTGCCACACCGGGTTTTTCGCGGCGCCTTTGGCGCCGCTTTTTATTGCCGGGTCTCCAAACGTTCAACCAAAAAAATGGAGACTGGAACGAAAAGAGCCCACGGAAAACCGCAGGCTCTTCAGAAGGTATCAATATATTGAGTTGAACGCGCTTTGATTTCCCGTCATCAGGAGATCAAGCCGCAATGTGTCAAATTAATCAACAAACGATTTCATGGTGTTGGTTGCACGAATTTGCTTAAGTGCCTCAATCGCTCTTGCCTTGGCAGCCAACCGATTAGCGGCCTCTTCTTCCTTGGTGAGTACGCGACTCTTTTCGCGTAGCGCCTTCTCTGCCAACAGCTTCTTATCGTGCTCTGCTTTTTCAGCCTGAAGCTTTTTCTCACGCTCTGCTTTTTCAGCAAGTTGCTGACGTAATCGTTCTGCTTGCTCAACTCGTGCCGCCTCATCCCGGCGGGCACGTGCCTGGGCAGCTTCCTGGGCTTGCCGCTGTTTTTCTTCCGTGATTGCCTGCTGACGTGCACGCTCAGCTTCGCGCTTGCGCTCTATGGCTTCTCTGGCCTCTTTTGCTTCTAGCTGCTCACGTGCTTTCTTAATATCAGCCTGAAGCTGAGCCCCGGTCTGACGAATACGTTCTCCTGCAGCAGCCAAGCTGTCGTCAGCTTCCGCAGCGTAAACATTCAAGGAAAGCATGCT
Source organism: Thiobacillus sp. (assembly GCA_030679915.1). Taxonomy (GTDB): domain Bacteria; phylum Pseudomonadota; class Gammaproteobacteria; order Burkholderiales; family Thiobacillaceae; genus Thiobacillus. The sequence continues at coordinate 22,266 of JAUXRY010000015.1, read as the reverse complement.
GGAAAAAGAAGCAACAACCACCAGTACTAGTAAATCAGATTTCATCGCAACTCCAAGCGTTAGTAAGTTCACTTGCCTGTGCACATCCAGTTATTCTTCAAGATCCTGTTTATCCAGGAAACAGGCTTAAAGGAAACCAGTACGAATTGGCACTAGACGTTATGAACACTAACGGCCAAGGATGAACGAATCTTTACCAAGAATTACGCGGGCACCGCTTCTTCAAACTCCAGTGAAACTTTGTCATCGGCACCCATTGCAATGGTTACACGCCCGCCATTCGCCAGCTTGCCGAAAAGCAGCTCGTCTGCCAGCGCCTTACGGATCGTGTCCTGGATCAGGCGCGCCATGGGTCGGGCACCCATTAATGGATCGAAGCCATGCTTGGCGAGATAAGCCTTGAGCTCATCGGTAAAGACGGCTTCAACTTTTTTCTCATGCAATTGCTCTTCCAGCTGCATCAGGAATTTATCCACAACTTGCAAAATCACTGGTTCAGTCAAAGAGGCGAAGGGAATGATCGCGTCCAGGCGGTTACGGAACTCCGGAGTAAACATGCGTTTGATTTCACCCATCTCATCGCCACTTTCACGCGAATTGGAGAATCCGATGTTGGATTTGTTGAGCATTTCAGCGCCCGCGTTCGTGGTCATCACCAGCACCACGTTGCGGAAATCGGCCTTGCGACCATTCGTATCGGTCAGCGTGCCGTGATCCATCACCTGCAACAGCACGTTGAAAATATCCGGGTGCGCCTTCTCAACTTCATCCAGTAAAATCACGGCATAAGGGTGTTTGGTTACCGCCTCTGTCAGCAATCCGCCCTGGTCGAATCCCACATAACCCGGAGGTGCACCAATCAGACGTGACACCGCGTGACGCTCCATGTACTCGGACATGTCAAAGCGAATCAGTTCAACCCCCAACACATAGGCCAACTGGCGTGCGACTTCGGTTTTTCCCACGCCGGTCGGACCTGAGAACAGGAAGTTTCCAATTGGCTTTTGCGGATCACCCAAACCGCTGCGCGACATCTTGATCGCTGTTGCCAGCGCTTCAATCGCCTTGTCCTGCCCGTACACCACCGCTTTAAGGTCACGGTCCAATGTTTTAAGCGAACTCCTGTCGTCGGACGAAACCGTCTTGGGCGGGATACGCGCAATCTTGGCAATAATGTCTTCGATCTCGCGGGGCGTAATGGTTTTCCGCTGCTTGGACTTTGGCAAAATGCGCTGCGCTGCACCCGCCTCGTCGATCACATCAATCGCCTTGTCGGGCAGATGGCGGTCATTGATATAACGCGCCGACAACGTTGCCGCAGTGGTCAAGGCTGCCGCGGTGTATTTAACGCCGTGGTGGTCTTCGAACCGGGTTTTAAGGCCGCGCAGGATCTCAACGGTTTCGCTGACAGACGGCTCAGGCACGTCCACCTTCTGGAAGCGTCGTGACAAAGCATGGTCTTTCTCGAAAATGCCGCGATATTCGGTATACGTCGTCGCGCCAATACAGCGCAGCTGCCCGGATGACAGCGCCGGCTTCAGCAGATTGGAGGCATCGAGCGTGCCACCCGAGGCCGCACCTGCGCCAATCAGGGTGTGGATTTCATCGATGAACAGAATGGCATTGGGGCTCTCGGCCAACTGCTTCAGCACGCCTTTCAGGCGTTGCTCAAAGTCGCCCCGGTATTTGGTTCCGGCCAGCAACGCGCCCATGTCCAGCGAATAAACGATGCTTCCTTCAAGGATTTCGGGCACCGTTCCTTCAATAATGCGGCGCGCCAAGCCTTCGGCAATGGCGGTTTTACCCACGCCCGCTTCACCCACCAGCAGCGGATTGTTCTTGCGCCGACGGCACAAGGTCTGGATCACGCGTGTCAGTTCCTGGTCGCGCCCGATCAGCGGGTCGATCTTGCCTGCCAAGGCTTGTGTGTTCAGGTTCTGCGCAAAGCTGTCCAGCGGTGAAGTCGCAGGAGACTCCGTGCTCGTTTCGGTTGTCTCATCCGAGCGTAGCGGCTCACTTTGTGGGGTTTTGGTGATGCCGTGGGAAATGAAATTGACGATATCGAGCCGGGTCACGCCCTGCTGGCCCAGGAAATACACGGCATGCGAATCTTTTTCGCCAAACACCGCTACCAGCACATTGGCACCGGTCACTTCTTTTTTTCCTGATGACTGCACGTGCAGGATTGCGCGCTGAATCACCCGCTGAAAGCCGAGTGTGGGCTGTGTGTCGATTTCGCTATCGCCCTCACCTTCCACTCTGGGCGTGTGCTCCTCGATAAACTTGGCAAGTTGCTCACGCATGGTCTCGATGTTGGCACCGCAGGCGCGCAACACTTCAATAGCGGAGGGATTGTCCAGCATCGCCAACAGCAGATGTTCCACCGAAATAAATTCGTGGCGCTTCTGTCGCGCGTCCATGAACGCCATGTGCAGCGTAACTTCGAGTTCTTGGGCAATCATCTAACTTTCCTCCATCGTGCATTGCAGCGGATGCTGATGCTGCCGTGCGAAATCTATGACCTGCTCTACCTTGGTATGAGCGATATCTCTAGGATAGACCCCACACACGCCAACACCCTCAGTATGCACTTTGAGCATGATTTGTGTCGCCCGTTCTTGGTCGATGCCGAAAAACTTTTTAAGGACCAGCACCACGAATTCCATCGGGGTGTAGTCGTCATTCAGCAGCAAAACCTTGAACAAGGGCGGCGGCTTGACTTTAGCCGCGACCGGTTCCAGTAGGGTACTGCTTTCTTTCTTGGTTGCCATAGCCCGAATAAGCCCTGTTTACAGGCCTTATTTTGAAGTGATGTAGGGATTTTTCAAGCCTGCCAGAAGTAGGGCTAAAAAATAAAGTGGGTCAGGACACATTAACCGGCAGCGACAATCCTGCTGAAAAGCGGCTACCGGCCACGTGTTTACTGGGGATAAGTGCGCTTGCCTGAGGACCGCAATCGCGAAACAAATACTTAATCAACGTCTTGGATCAAGGCGACCCCGGTTTCTTCAACCTATGTCCGGGGTCGCCCGTAACCACGGGCGCTGCGAAACTAAGCCTTGGCTCTGCCACGCACCGCGGCACCTACCAGTCCCAGCCCCACCAACAGCATCGCCCAGGTGCGGGGCTCAGGCACGGGTGCAGCCATCTGCTCTTGAATCCAGGGAATATAGGACGACACGATCGTGCCGCCCCCGATAGGACCGCCTGTATTCGACGTACCGTTGAAGTTGGCTATGCCCGCGATTTGCCATTGTCCACCGACGGAAACAAACACCGGGCCACCCGAATCACCACCGGTATACCCGGCTTCGATTCCCTCACCCAGTGTGCCGCCACCATACGAATTGGAGCTTGCGTCGGGACCGTCAAAATCGAAAACATAGACTTCTTCGATTGTATTTTTGGGGTTGTTACTGTCATCGTCATTCAGCACCCAGTCAACAACGTTCTGCCCTACTTTTTTGACTGTGGCTCCGGTTCCGCCATACCCAACCAGGGTAATCGTCTGGCCACTCAAGCTGGCGTCATACAGGTCGTATCCCACTACCCCGGTAATCGGAGCGTTCAAAGTAACGACCGCCAAGTCATCGTGCCAGAAAAAGTCAGCGCCTGGTGTGGTCCCGGTATAACCCGTGAAGACGCTGATTGCAGAGGCGGTTAGCGTCTGCGAGTTAACACCCGCATTGAGCGAAAAACTGACATCTCCGGCCGTATTCACCTGCCCTGCCACCACGTGTGCGGCGGTCAGCACATGTGTGCTATCCAGCATCACCCCAGAAAAAATGCCGCCATTAATCGTGATTGAACCCACTCCGGCCCAAGGTGAATCCGCTGTATTTGGATCGATACTGCCGCCCACCAAAGCAAGTGCGGATGTACTGCCTAGCGCTGCAACAATTGCGAGCGCGATCTGTTTCTCATTGAATTTCATGGCTCCCCCTCCGGGATTGTTTTATAAGATTGTTTTCTGCAAATGGGTACGTCTTTGCGCACCGACATTCTCCAAGCAACTTTTCTACTATAAGACCTTAAGCATTTAAAACAATACATTAGAAGTTCAGGCGCTTGAACATGCAAAGAAATCCGTCACTAAGGGTCAGTTTTTGTTTAAAAATAGCGCGCGAAATACCGCTTGCACTTATTTTTGGCGGCGTGTTTCCGAACAGCGAATGATGTCCTTGCCTGTTTTCAATTCCAGGCATTGACGCATATCCCCACTGGGCAATACTTTCCTCTTGCTATTGACCACGCGGTAATGGGCGGGGGATACACCATGCGCTGCGCCGCTGGGTTCGAGTGCCATGGCCGGTTCCCCTTCGCCCGCTGCCATGGCCACACTGACCGCACACACAAAAGGCATCATCAATAATCCGATTTTCATACGATCTCCCTGAATGTAAATACGCCAAAAAGCACCTGATGCGAACATGAGATCAGCCAGCAGATGGATCATACTCAGCATCAAGAATCCACGCTAAGCTTTTGAAACAACCGCATCACAGCGCCCTAAACTCGCAACGTAGCTCGTCGTTCAAGCGAATGAAACCACCGACCAGAATGCGTGCATTGACGCCGCCATGACCCCGCATGGCGTTATAACCACCCAGCCCCAAAACCGCTTCCATGCGCGAGCAGGGTGCGCAATGACCTGTCACCTCCAGCGTCACCTCGGCGCCGATCCGCAGCACCAGAGACTGATCACGAAACAAGGCATGCGCCGCCAACAGATTGAGCCCCGACACCACCAGATTGCGACGCAACCCGGCTGCGTCAATACGGGGCTGTCCCGTCAATGCGGCCAACAGCGGAAGATGCTCGGCCTGGATCAGGGTGATTTGTCGCGCGCCTCCTTCCACGCGGTTGCGCGAGGGGCTTGCGTAGTGATCCCCCTCCAGCCCGCACGCGGCAATCGCCAAGGCCTGTTCCACCGACTGCACCTCGCCTCGTCGCTGGGGACGCAGAAAGATGGCGTCGATCCGGCCATGACGGGGAAACTGGCTCGACAAATCGCGCAAGTTCGGTGTCTCCATGTCTGTCGATAACCCCATGATTAACCTTGTCGGCCTGGCCTAGACCAATCAGACCCTGCGTCTGCCTTTGCAATCCGGATACCGCATGCAACACCAATACGTCTTGCCAGCATGCTTGCCACGTTTGGCTTTGCGCAAGCTCATTCGGCCTTGGCATTCAGGGCAGAACGGTGCGCCCGACGTCACCGCGATAAGCGGGCCCAAGCCAGCTTTGTCGGGTACTGTCACCCCATGTATCAGTGCATGAAGCGCCTTGCCATCCAGCAACTCGATGTGATGGTTGCGGGCAAACGCCTGCGCCTCATCGGTAAACAGGCCAGATGTCACCACAAACCCACCATTGGCCCCCTGGGCTGTCATCACCACATTGAGCTCACGTACCGTGTTGACGCCCACCTTGATGGCGCGCCACTGTTTGCATTGCACCAGAAAGGTCTTGCCCTGTTGTTTCAAGACCAGATTAAAATCGCTATCGGAGCCGCCGGCCGTCTTGGTTACCAAATAACCCTTGCGCCGAAATGATTCGCCCACCACGGTTTCAAACTGCCGCCAGGTCATTGCGTTTAGCGCACCCCACTCTGCGTGGGTTGCTGCACCACCTGGATTTTCCTCACGCCTGGAACGCTCGTAAGTCGACGCCGCCGCGCCCAGCAAAAAAATGACTGGTAACAGATACTGGCCCAAGGTAGCGAGCAAATTCAGTAATGCCGGACTCACTGCACCGCCCATTATTCCCGGTTGCGACACTGCCGTTATCTCGCGGGTGACCACGCTATGCAGCAACAAATAGGTAGCCAGCGCGAACATGACCCCCGCCCACCAAGGCATCTTGCTGATAAGCGCAAGTGATTTATCAAAACGACTTTGTTTGCGACGAGCCATACGGTTCCCTGGATTGTGTTCGGGCCTGCGCCCCTTCAAATCAGGCGCTTGATATTTACGGAATGATTAACGTGCAGTCTACGAATTCTAATTCGAAGCGGGCAGATTGGCCCGCGATTGATCCATAACGTGCCTACAGCGCCCACCCTTGCAAAACTTTTTGTCAGGAATCGCCTCTATCTACGACCAAGCCATAACCACGGTGTGTGGCAGCAAGCGAAACCCATACCCCATAATAATGAACAGCAATCCAACCGAGCCTAAACCCATGTTTTCAACCCGCAGCTTACAAGCGCTTCTTCTCACCCTCAGCCTGGGCCTGCTCGTGAGCGCCTGCGCCAAGGAAACCCCCGCAGCGCCGGCCAAACCGGAATTCAGCAACCCGAATACCCAACTCGACTCCATCGTGTTGGGTATGGGGTGTTTCTGGGGCGCTGAAAAGCGCATGTCAGAAGTGGCGGGCGTGGTCGACGTGGAAAGCGGCTATGCCAATGGCGACATCGCGGGAAATTACCAGGCCGTGCTCGCCCATGAGCGCGCCGTAAAAAAAGGAAAAACCAGCCAGCGCAACCATGCCGAAGTCGTCAAGGTGACGTTTGACCCCGCCAAAACCACGCTCGAAACCGTGCTGATCAAATTTTGGGAAAGCCACAACCCCACCCAGGGTGACCGCCAGGGCAACGACGTCGGCACCAACTACCGCAGCGCCATCTACACTCATGGCCCGGCACAAAGTGAAATCGCCCAGAAAACCCGCGTGGCCTACCAGCAGGCGCTAACGAAAGGCGGGCTGGGCACTATCACCACCGATATCGCGCCACTAGAAAAATACTTTCCCGCCGAAACCGACCATCAGGACTATCTCAAGAAAAACCCACAAGGCTATTGCGGCCTGGGCGGCACCGGCGTGAAATACCCTGGCTCAACCAGCGCTGCCCACACCCCAACAGCCCCCCGCCTGGATGGCAAAGCCCTCGCCTTTGAGCGGCAACTGGTGGTGTTTGAAGCAGAGGAATGCGCGTTCTGCAAACAGTTCAAAGCCGAGGTGCTCGACCGCTGGCAGTCGCCCGTGCCTATCATCAGCACGCTCAACCCCAACGTCCCCACTGGCTGGGAACTGGGAAAAAGCCTGTTCGCCACCCCCACCATTGTTCTGTTCGAGCGCGGCCGCGAAGTCTCGCGCTACACCGGATACAGCAACCAGGCTGACTTCTGGAAATGGCTCGGCTATCGTCTGCTGAGCCCCGCTCAACAACATATCGCTTTTGACCAAGGCACCGAACGCGCCGGTACCGGATCACACCTCGACGAAAAACGCCCCGGCACCTTTGTCGACCCCATCACCGGCGCGCCCTTGTTCCGCAGCGACACCAAGTTCGAAAGCGGCACCGGCTGGCCCAGCTTCTTCAACCCGGTGGACGGTGCCATCAAACTTCACGAAGACCGGATGCTCGGCATGACGCGAGTGGAAGTGCGGAGCGCCAGCTCTGGCATCCACCTCGGCCACGTCTTCGAAGACGGCCCCGCGCCCACCCACAAGCGCTATTGCATCAACGGCAACGTGCTGAGGTTTGTGCCCGACACGGGGAAGTGATGCGGGCGGCTCTTGTCGAAAATTAACAGGGGCGGTGCCATCTGCCCTGCGAATAGACTTCCTCAATCGGCATTGGCGAAACGCTGGACAGTTTGGCGGAGCGTTATCAGGACAGGGGCTGATCATTCAGCCCCTGTCCTAATCACCCCATACACCTCGTCGTGGCTGCCAATGTCCAGCAGAAGAATTTCGTGCTCTGTAATTTGTAGCGTCAGGGTGATGCGATAGCTGTAGGTCAAACTAACGGCCTGCATGCCTTGCAGTTTCCCGGTCAGTGGGTGTAGACGCAGGCTGGGCTCGAACGGATCTTCACGAAGGTGGGTCATGGTTTCAACAAAACGCGCCCGAAGATCGGGGTGTTTCGTCAGAAACTTGCGGACTCGGCGGTCGAAAAAAACCGTGGTGGTCAGCGTCCAACTCATGCCGCCGTTTCGCTGTCCAGGTGCTGCATCAAGGCTTCGACACTATCGTGTGATGTCACCCGACCTGCCTTGGCGTCTTCCAGTGAGGCCTTGATACGGGCCAAAGTAGCTTCTTCCTGGGAGTCAATCAACTCGCTGTAGCGCTCTTCAGTCAGCACGACATATTGCGGGCGGTTGTTCTTGATGATATGCACCGGGCCATGGGCCAGGGCTTCATCCACGGCAGCGATGCCGCGACGTTTGATTTCTTGTGCGGGGACAACGTTCATGCTTAACTCCTGTACTTTATTTAGTGCCAATTAAAGCACCGTATAGAGAACCTGTAAAGCCATGTTTCTCAGTACATTTGGGGCAGTTGTTGTGTGTATTGAAACAACTGCCGTTGCATGACAGCGATTAAAGCGTAGACACCAGCGATATAAACGTTTGCCATGCAGGCCGCATTTACAGGCTCTTGCCACCACGTATCACCCCAACCGCAATCCCCTCAATCACCAGTTCCTCGCGCGTCAGATCCACCTCGATCGGTTTGAAGTCAGCGTTTTCTGGAAGCAGCTGCACGATGTGGCCGCGCTTGGCAAAGCGCTTGACCGTGACCTCATCGCCGATCCGTGCCACCACCACCTGCCCGGCTTTTGCCTCGGCGCTGCGATGCACCGCGAGCAGGTCGCCGTCCAGGATGCCGGCGTCTTTCATACTCATGCCCTGCACCTTGAGAAAATAATCCGCGCGCGGTGAAAACATTGCAGCATCAATCTGGACGTGCCGCTCGATGTGCTCCTGCGCCAGGATCGGGCTACCCGCCGCCACCCGGCCCACCACCGGCAAACCACCACCGCCCTTGAGTTGTATGCCGCGCGACACCCCCGGCACCAGATCCAGTGCACCTTTTTTGGCCAGCACCTTGAGGTGCTGCTCGGCGGCGTTGGGTGAGCTGAAGCCAAAGTGCTGCGCGATCTCGACTCGCGTCGGCGGGCTACCGGTTGTTTCGATCCACTCCTTGATCAGGTTCAGGATTTCTTCCTGGCGGCGTGTCAGCGCTTGCATGGGCTTTCTCCGAATACTGTATACACGTACAGTAGTGTTACTGTATATTTGTACAGTATAAGTACTGAATTCGAAAAACGCCAATAGTGATGCCCGCCCAGCAGCAGGCCCAGCATAGGCAAACAGGAGTCACCCATGATGAAACTTGGAAAAATCAGCGCCCTCGCCTTAAGCCATATGAAGCAACGCGGGATATCAATCGCTGCGCTTAACGATCTGATCAACCACGGCCAGGTCGAAAAGCAGTTCGACGGCGCCCAGGTCGTGTATCTCGACAGCCCTACTCCCACTCCGTCCTGGGCTGGCCGTCCGCAACCCCGGCTGTATGCAGTGATGGATGCGGCAGGTGAAGTGCTCACGGTGGAAAAGCGGGTGCGACTGAGAGCTGCCTAGCCAAGGCTTGTATTGGATGAAGCCGATCGGCAGGTCGGCTCCATCAGGATTTGATGCATGGGCAGGTACTATTAGGCTTATCGACGCAACAACATGGGCTCACCCAGCCGCCGTACCGATGAACCTGCCGGACAAACAAATTCGCAGCCTCCATCCGCAAGAAGCGGACACCCAACGCACCCCGGGCGCCCACCCTTTGCTCCATCATGCGATCCCGTGTCTGCAGGATTGCATCGTGCGCTACCAATCCACCCTCCCCGGCCTGGTCAATCTGGGCACGCAATTGCACGGCCTGTCCCCATCGCCCGAGGCGGGCAGGCTCGTTACGCTCATCGATCTTTACGAACAATGCACTCCCTTGCTGGAACAGGCCATGTGGTCCGGCGCGGCGGACTTTCATGCGCTGCTGGCCAGCTATCAGTCGCTATTCCGCGAACAGGAATCGCTGATCCGGCAGCGCTGCCAGAATGGCCATACCGCCGATGATCGCCACAGTTTCATCCTCAGCATCCCGGTGGCCGATCGCCCGCCCCATTTGCAAGCCTGCCTCGAAAGCATCTACCAGCTCTGCACGCAGTTCGACTACGGCGGCCACGCGTCCGGCGTGTGGGACAAAATCAAGATCATCGTCAGTGAAGACAGCCGCGACGAAACCAACATCCGCCGTCACAAGGATCTGATTGCGGAATACCAGCTAAAAGGCCTGCAGGTGATCCACTTTGGGCTGGACGAACAATACGAACTGCTGCACGCCTTGCCCCCACAGCAGCGCGCGCAACTGGGCAATCTGCTCACCACTCAGCCCAGAGAACAGTTCTATCTCAAAGGCCAAGCCGCCAACCGCAACCTCAGCTACCTGAAGTGTTTGCAGCTGACCGAAAACCCGGACAACACGCTGTACTACCTGATCGACAGCGACCAGTCCCTGCGCGTGAACCGGCAGACCGAAACCGGCGAAGAAGCCGTGGTGGCGCTCAATTACTTCCACACCATCGATGCCATTTTCCGCAGCACCGACACCCTGATGCTCACCGGAAAAATGGTGGGCGACCCGCCCGTTTCGCCGGCGGTGATGGCGGTCAATTTTCTGGATGACGTGATTGCATTCTTTACCCGTTTGGCCACCTTGGGTAGCGAACAGGGCTGCCAGTTTCATGGCGTGCCGCAAGCCAAACCGGGCGATGCCGCCTATCACGACATGGCAAAGCTGTTTGGCTTTGAGAACGGGCCCACGACCTTTGACTACCCCTGCCGCCTGGAAGGCGCGCATGACCACGGCGCTTGCCTGACAGATTTTGCGCAGCGGCTCAATGCCTTCTTCTTTGGCGAACACCTCACACGCAAAACCTGGTTTGACTACGGCAGCGGCTTTGCCCAGCTCAGCCCCGCGCGCACCATTTATCCCGGCAACTTCATCGTCAACCATGCAGGGCTCAAATACCTCATCCCGTTTGGCCATCTACGACTGCGCATGTCCGGCCCCACCGCCGGGCGTCTGATTGCTGCCGAGATCGGCGAGCGCTTTGCCTCGTTCAACATGCCCAACCTGCACCGCCGCACCACCGAGGCGGGCATGAGCGACGACTTCCGCCCCGGCGTCGAAGTCGATCAGGCCGGCGTGGGTCAGGCCAGCATCGATTTATCCAACGAGTTCGAGCGCCAGTTCTTTGGCGACCTGATGCTGTTCACCACCGAAGCACTGGTCAAACAAGCCGACGTGAACCAGCCCTTCGCCCGCGACGGGATCGAGTCCGTCATCAACCAGATAGAAACCGAACTGCTGGCGCTGTACCAGCAAAAACACGACGCCATCGTCGAGAAAAATCGGCAGTTGAGCGCGCTTATATTTAACGCCGGCCATTGGTGGCTGAACGAACCGTCACTGGCCAACGCCCTGCGCCAGGTCCGCGCCTTCATCGACAACATCGACCGCAACTTTGGCGAGCACGCCACCGCCTGGGGCCAAATCCAGTCCGCCGAACACCGCGCGCAGCGCAAACAGCAGATCATCGAGGCCCTGATGAACTACCGCGCCGAGCGCGATGCCTGGGATAGTCTGTTCTAAGCCAGGCTATTGGCTAAACCACGCTATCCAGCGTCAGGCTATCCGCCGCGCCGGCAATCATCCGCTCGCGGCAATCCAGATACGCCGCCTGCGCAGCCCGCAGCGAATCCTCCGGCAAGGCAATATGCGAATAATCGGCCCGGCTGGTATCGATGCGCCCGCCATGAATGCGCGGGGACGAATCCCCCTTGCCGGCTTTGCCGGTGTGGCTGAAGGTCTCGTAGCGTTCGCTCAAGGGACTATCCAGTTCCAGCCAGCCTGCCAGCTTGGGCAGCAGTTGCGCCGGAGCGCGTTGCCACAGTTCAGCATCAAAATAGAAATAGCGCCGGGGAGGCGTTTGGCAGAAGTCGGCCAGCGCCTGCACCCGCTCAACGTAATACTTCGCCGCCTCAACCGGCGAGGCATATAGGTCCGGGTCCGGCTTCTGACGAAACAGATACACGATGCTTTTGATCGTGTGCTCCGGCTCCGCCAGCGCCACGAGTATTTTGATATCGGCCCCACCCAACTGTTCCGGCTTCAACACATAGTCGTTGTGCAATAGCTTGTCGAACAGATAGCGGCTGTTGGGCTTAAGCACATCGCCTGCCCGGTACACGTCCAGCTGCTGTTCCAACGCGGCGGCGTCTTCATAGCCGAGATGCATCTCGTAGTAGCCGTTGATCTGGGGATGCGAGCCGAGAATATGCCCGGCCAGGCTGGTCAAGGCCCGCATATGACTTAGCAGGAAAATTCGGGCGTAGGGGTCAGGCATAGCGCTTATGTGACAAGGCCTGATTGCTCGCAATCAAACACCCTTCCCCTTCACCACTTTTGGCAATGGCCGTGATCTGCAGTGCGAGTCGGCTCCAGCATTTTGGGACGATGATTGCTGTGCTCAAGGTTTACTCCAAACCTGCCAGCGCACGTAATTTATCTTCAAGGTCGGGCAGCCGCGCCTGGCTGCCAAGGTCTCCCGGTAAATGCCCTGGCAAGGCATCGATAAAAGCCGGCGTCGCAAGTAAGCCGGCGACTCGCCCGCCCAGATACGCACGCAGTTCAGCACGGCTTGCACGGCATTCGTCGAACAGGCTGTCTCGTCCATCGATCACGGCCAGGAAATCGCCCAAATCATGGCTGAACAAATAATCGTTTTTGCCACGTCCGGAAAAAGCTTCCAGCTTGGTGGCGAGGAAAACCGGCGCCGCAACCAGGCGAATCACTGTGCCGCTTGGCAAAGCCTGGAGCGAGGCAGTCTCAAGCGCCAACGGGAACCAGGGATTGGAAAAACCAAAGATCTCTTCCAGCGCCGGCATCACATCCACTGCCACACCCCCCACCCGCCATCGGCAGATCGGTGCATCCGGGCTGAGGTCATGCACAAACCCCCGTGCTGCCAACGTCTTGCCCACGCGATGGTATTCAACCAGGGTGAGCGCCTGGACGAGCAGATCCACGTCTTCCGTCGGGCGGATCGCCGGCATGGCCGGATCGGTAATCAGCAGGCCTGCGACCGCACCGCCAACAAACACCAGTTCGCCCAGCAGATCGTCACCCAATTGCCGGGCGACCGATTCCAGCATCAGCGCATTGATGTCATTAGGGTTCATCCCGCCAGCCGCTCATCCAGCAGCGGCAGTGCCAAGGCTCGTTCTCGTGGGCTGCCGCCGCGCACCGCGTCGAACAACACCAGCAATTCGTACAGCGCAGGGTTGCGTCCCGCCGCCTCGGGCACCGTGGGATAAAGCGGATAAAAAGCCTCGCCGCGCACCGTGCCGTCTTTGTGCGGCCACACCGGTGCAGGCTCATTAGGCTGCACGATCTTGTCGGCCAGCGGTGCTGCCGCGTATCCCGTTGGCATCCCCCGCGACATGCCGCCACGGGTCGCGGGAAAAGCATAGCGCGCCCCATTCAGCACAAACTGACGCAACGCCTCGCGCACCACCCAAGCCTTGCCTGACTTGTCCTTTCGCGCTAACTGGGCAAGTACTGCCCGCTCCACCCCCGCATGGATTTCGGAAGCCGTCAGGCTCAACTCAGCCGCCAACACGGCATAGGTTGGCGCCGCCCCCGCCTCCATCGACAGGCGCAACAGAACCACCAGGTCCTGGGGACGCAGCACAACCTGCGGATTGGATTTAACTTTTTGCATGATCTTATTCGCTATTTCCGAATAGCGAATATAGAAACAAAGTTATTGATAGTCAATACATTACGCTACCCACCACAATTAATCTCCCACTTGTACTCTTGAAAACGCAGGCAATAAAAAACCCCGGCGAACCGGGGTTTTTTCAACCTGCTGCGTGTTTACGCAGCCTGGATGTTTGATGCCTGCTTGCCCTTGGGGCCATCGGTGACATCGAAGCTCACGCGCTGGTTTTCCTGCAGGGTCTTGAAGCCGCCTGCCTGAATTGCCGAGAAGTGAGCGAAGAGGTCAGCGCTACCGCTGTCCGGGGTAATAAAGCCAAAGCCTTTAGCGTCGTTGAACCACTTAACAATACCTGTTTCCATTTTGCATTTCCTTAAATAAACCTATTTGGGCAACATGCCCCATCTATCGAAATCAAGGAAAAGTGGACAACCAGAGTTACCGCCAGTGAATCTTGAAACTTGAATCCTACAGATAGGCCATTAGAGGCCGATCTGGCGAATAGTTCAACTTTATTATGCGGCGCGCCCAGAACAAACGCAGTCAGACCCTGCGCCCCCTTGTTCCCGCTCAATCGTTCTGAACACCTGCCGGTTGTTCGACAAGGAACCCACCTCGCGCTTCCTAATGCGTCTGTTTGTAGAATGGGCATTGGGTCCCACTCAGGCACCCCCTTAGTCTGGAGTAGAAAGCCCCAATGCGAGACATAACCCCGAAGCGCTTGACCCAACCCCTCCGGCAGAACCCGAGCCGTGGACCGGTGGGGCGCCTGCCGTGAGCCGGCCACTTGCAACCGCCAGGCGGGCGCAGTCGCGCGGGGAAGAAATCGCGAACAGCCTCAGTCACGGATTCGCGCTGGTCGCGGCCATGGTGGCCACCCCCTTCCTGATCCTGCATGCCGTGCGGCAGGGCGATGCGGGGTTCATCGTCGGCGCCAGCATCTTTGCCGCAACAATGCTTCTGCTCTACCTGGCCTCCACCCTGTATCACGCGCTGCCCAACGGCCACGCCAAGGGCGTATTTCGGGTGATCGAGCACTCCGCAATCTATCTTCTCATCGCGGGGACCTACACCCCGTTCACCTTGGGCGTGCTGCGTGGTGCATGGGGTTGGACGCTGTTTGGGCTGGTGTGGGGGCTCGCCTTGGCCGGGGTGCTGCTCAAATCATTGAACCGCATGGCCCACCCCATTCTCTCCACCGGCCTGTATCTGCTTATGGGCTGGCTCATCGTGATTGCCGCCCAACCCTTGTCTGCCAGCATGCCCGCATCCGGGCTGCTATGGCTGATTGCCGGCGGCCTGGCTTACACCCTGGGGGTGATTTTCTTTGCGCTTGATTCTCGTCTGCGCTACGGCCATTTCATCTGGCACCTGTTTGTGATGGCGGGCACCACCTGCCACTACTTTGCCGTGCTCTGGTATGCGGCCTGAGCGGCCATACCCAGGCTCACAATCGCCTCCAGCTTTTCGGCTACCACTGCTGCGCGTGGATAAACACGCAAGCGCGGCGGCGGCATATCATCCAATAGCGTTGGGTAAACCGCCTCCTCCGGCCCAGGCGTAACTGCATCGCCATAGCCCACGTCGAGTTGCATCGTGCAGCGCGTATTGCCCAACCTGCCCAGCAGCCGCACACGCAGGCCGCCATACCGGGATTCTTCACGAATTTCCTCGACTGTGATCGAGCTGGGGTCATACTCCATGCCATCGTCCACGGTGATATTGCAGATTTCACGGATCGTGCTTGCCAGCGCGTCCACATCCATTGGCCCAAAGCCCAAAAAATCTGCATCACGCGTGGGTCGATGCGGCACATCGAACCACAAGTCGAACAACATGGCGCCTTTGAGCCAGTAGGTTTCGCGCGCCGGTACCTGAGACAAACGATAAAGAAATCGCTCCAGCGCATAGCGCGTCAAAATCAGGTTGAAGTCTTCGCCACGTGCCTTGGCCCGGTTTAATAAGCGCGCATGAATCGACGCAGCCTGGCCATCGCTCACGCCACTGCCTCCAGATACGGGCGCATCACATTCGTCACGCGATTGATCTTGGCATAACGCCACAGCTCATCAGCACTTGCTTTTTTGGCACGGCGCGCCTCGCGCAGTGCCTCCAGCGCCACGTCCAGCCCAATCTTGTTGCGGAACTTGAAACAGTCAGCCACCGTTTTTGCCACACTGGTTACGTGCACCGCCATGCCATCAACTCGATGTGTCTCCACCCCCGCCGCCAGCGCGGCAGCAGAAAAGCGCACCGTGCGGAGCGGCGGATAATTCAGCCGGGGCGGATGTTCCTTATTGCCAATGGCAATCCACACCTCAAACGGCGCCTGCGTTGTCAGATCGTGAATACGCAGCGCCGTCAGCAGGCAAAACACCACACCGGGCGCGCGCTGGGCCACCGCCACCAGCGCACTGTGTTCGCCGCCCTGATAGCCCGGCAGCGCGTACAAACCGCGCGCCACCCGTACCAGCTGGCCCGCCGCCACCCTACGCGAAAGCTCACTGCGGGTTGCACCGGCCGCGACCAGATCCCGCGAGCGCGCCGTGCCAACCCGGCGCAGAAGCTTATCGATTTGCTGTTCAGTCGAAGTCATATCGGGATTGTTCCATAGTTTCGGTAGTTATTAACAATTACCGAAGTAATGGAACCGCAAATCGTTAGCCAGGTACGCGTTAAGCCATCCGCTCACGGCGTCGGTTCAGCAGATACATCACCCCAGCAATGAAAACGATCGCAAGGAACAACGCATAGGGTGCAAACTGGTTGACGGTTGCCGCCCAGGCGTTGAGCTCGTTCAGCAGCAAGCCCCACACGCCAATGGCGACATAAGTGGCACTCAGCACAACGGCCACGTTGACCCAGGGGCGCAAGCCGATCAAAAATCCGATGATCGCCCCCACCACCGGGCCGGTCATCCATAACGGCACAAACACAAAAACAAACAGGCCGACGATGCCGTACTTACGCACCGCGCCACCCCCCAACTCGGCGGCGTGATGCAGTCGCGTGACGAAGGACTGCAGCCTGCGCAGCGTGATCAGGTGCCGCCAGCTCAGCACGAATAGCGGGTATACCACCAGTACCTTGATCGTCTCGACCAACATGCTGAGGGGTATCACCTGGGTATGCCCCAACCCACTTGCATACCCGAATGACATCCCGGCTGCCCGGCCGATCGTCAGGTTCAGCCCGGTTATGGCCGCATAGGTGAGCGCGCTGTCCGGAAACAGGTACCAACCTATTCCAAACGCCAGCAGCATCAAACCCGCCAGCGCAAGGCCAACGCCCAGCAGCCGGCCTTCGGTGCTGGCAAAAAGTGTTTCAGGCATTCGGGTACCTTGGATTAATTGATATGAGCAGAAACCGTGTTCCAGGAAACGTTTCGATGACCGCTAAATGTCAACATTCTTACTACTTGAATAAAGGAATACATAGAAAACCCATCCATTATCGTTGATCCTGCCGCATATACATTTGCATTCGCCATGCCCCACCTCCATTCGTCCACAGCCCCACGCCTCAATCGTTCGTCCTCAGCCTCACGCCACTATCGTTCGTCCTCAGTCCACTCCTCAACCGTTCGTCCTGATCCCCCTCAACCGTTCGTCCTCAGCCCCACCTCAACCGTTCGTCCTCAGCCCCACCTCAACCGTTCGTCCTCAGCCCCACGCCTCAACCGTTCGTCCTGAGCCCCACCTCAACCGTTCGTCCTCAGCCCCACGCCTCAACCGTTCGTCCTGAGCCTGTCGAAGGACTGCCCGGATCCAGTGCCAAGTCAAATTTCAAGTGTTGGCATCAACCTGCTGAAGTTTCTAACCAACACAGGCAACCAAGGCCCCCACCTCACCCCCTGTCCTTCTACCAGTCGGCAGACTATCCTCGACGTATTCCCTGCAGCCATCCGGGCCTGCCCAACACGCCCAGCAAAGGAGCGTTGAGATGAACCCACCTTCCAACATCACGCGTCGCCGTTTCATCCAGGCCGCAGCGGCCACCACGTTTGCGCCGCTGCTAGGGCCCGGCGCGGGGTGGGCGCAGCAGGCTCGCCCTGCCACCCGCGCGATTCCATCTAGCGGCGAGGCGATACCGCTGGTGGGGCTGGGCAGCTGGAGCACCTTTAACGTGGGCAACGACACACAGGCGCGCGATGCCTGTGCCGAAGTCATCCGCAATTTTTTACTGGCGGGCGGGCGAATGATCGACAGCTCGCCCATGTATGGGTCTTCGCAGGCGGTGATCGGCTATAGCCTCAACAAGCTGGGCCAATCTAAAAACGTGTTCTCGGCCGACAAGGTGTGGATTGCCGACGGCGCAGCGGGCCCGGCCCAGATCGAAGCATCACGCCGCGATTGGGGCGTGCCGCGGTTTGATCTGTTGCAGGTGCATAACCTGGTGTCGTGGGAGGCGCATCTGCCCATGCTGTTCGCGATGAAGGCTGTCGGGCGGTTGCGCTATGTGGGCATCACCACGTCGCACGGCCGGCGCCATCGCGAACTCGAACAGATCATGACTCGCCATCCAATCGATTTTATCCAGCTCACCTACAACCTCATCGACCGCGAAGCCGAGCAACGCCTGCTGCCGCTTGCGCGTGAACGCGGCATCGCCGTCATCGTCAACCAGCCGTTTCGCAAGGGCGCCTTGCTCAATGCACTGGAACGCCGCCGGCTGCCGGCCTGGTCGGCCGAAATCGGCTGCACCAGCTGGGCCCAGTTTGCACTCAAGTTCATCATCGCCCACCCGGCTGTCACCTGCGCCATCCCCGCCACCACCCAGGTCGCCCACGTGCTGGAAAACATGGGCACCGCATCCGGCCCGCTGCCCAACGCCGGCATGCGCGCACGCATGGCGGCCATTGTCGAGGGGGTTTGATGTCGGAATGGTGGACCTACAGCCTGCAGGATCTGCTGATGTTTTCGCCGCAGACCTATTACCGCCTGTTTGAACGCATCAACGCCGACCTCTGGCCCGCCCACCTGCTTGCGCTTGCGCTGGGCGCGTCCACCATGTTGCTGTTTGGCCGACACCGCGACCGGGCCACCCCCTGGGTCTTCGCCATACTGGCTGCGGGCTGGGGTTCGGTCGCCTGGTTTTACTTTTGGTCGCGCTACGCCAACATCCACCTGGCCGCCCCCTGGTTTGCGCTGGCGTTTGCGGTCGAGTCCTTACTACTTATATGGGTGGGGTTATCCCATCGCCGATTCAGCATTGCGCGAACAAGCATCTTGCGGCAGCGCGCCGCCCTCGGCTTGGTGCTGTTTGCGTTAGCCGTCTACCCCCTCATCGGCCTGGCCCTGGGCAGAAGCTGGACCCAGGCAGAAGTCATCGGCCTGGCGCCCGACCCCACCGCGCTGGCCACCCTGGGCATCTTGCTGCTCACCGGCACGCGAAGCTTTTGGGTGCTGGCCCCCATCCCCATCCTGTGGTGCCTGATCAGTGGCGCCACCCTGTGGGCCATGGAATCACCGGATTTTTTCATCGCACCCGGGTTGGCACTGTTGGCTGCCCTGCTCGCCAGTTTGGATAGGGCGAAGCAGGGTTAACGGGGCAACGTCGGTTTGGATTAGCCGTGAATTCCACGGAAAATTTGTTCCAGGAAACAATTCGAAGCTGACCCGTCTAGTTATTGGAGAGGCATCTCGTAGTAGCCATTGATCTGCGGGGTGCGAGCCAAGAATATGTCCGGCCAGGCTGGACAAGGCCCGCATATGGCTCAGCAGGGAAATTCGGGCGTAGCGGTCAGACAAGGCGTATGTCCTACCGGTGGCTTGCTGATCGAAGGCCGCTAACGGCTGAGAAATCTGTGTGGCCGACCGACCATGCTGCCAGGTTCAGTGCAGGCAGCATTTCTTGAATTTCTTGCCACTTCCGCAGGGGCAAGGGTCGTTGCGTCCAACACTGGGCGCGGTACGGCGAACCGGTGTGGAAGAAGGCGCATACGCTTCGCGGCGCGCCAGCCAGTAGGCATGGATCTCGCGCACATTGCGTGTAATGGCGTTGTGGAGATTTTCAATTTCGACATCCGAAGACAATTCATGTGCCCGCCAGTCCGTCTCGCTCGTAAACGCACGCATGGGCATGAGCATAATCTCCATCTCCAGGCCACCTGCGCCCCACAGGTCTGCCGTCAAGTTCACCCCGTTTACATAGCCCTCGCACCACTCATCGACAACAATGGTGTAAGTCTTGCCTTCCAGAACGCGCTCCAGAAACAGTGGCTCGAAATCGTCCGGCTGCGTCATCAACGCGGCCGCGATACCGTTCATATGCCGAATCAGCAACGCAAAAACAGCCTCAAACTCTTTTGCGTTCTTCCACTCGGTCTCAAAATCGCCCCACACCATGGGCAACCAGCGCGAGGGCGGGACCACCACCGGACCGCTGACCAGAGCAGTCAGAAAACCATCCAGCTCCGAGACATCCAATACACCCTCGTCCTTGCCCTCCGTGTCGGTGTCGTCATCGATACGATCGAGCAAGAATTGGTCAAGCCAATCGAGTTCTTCGTCATTCAATGGGGTCGATTCGAAATTCATCATGCTTCCAGCCAGTTCATCACCGGCTGTTCCATCAAGTTATTGAGTCTCAAAGGCTCAGCCATATAACAGCGAACGACCTCCAGCGCCGGCATTTCGAGCCGGTTTCTTGCCAAGGAAGCCGAAGAAATACTTACGGCGCCTCCGCCTTGTTCAGGCCGTCCAGAATGATTTGCCGCAGCATGCTGTTGTCTGCGGCGCGGACACAGGCGATGGAAGCCTGGATATAGGCGTTGGATTCATCCGCTGCTTCACCGAGGGTCTGGCTGTAGTCGACGGGGCCGTAACCGTTGTACATGGCGATGAGGTCGAAGAATAGTCGGGTGATGCGTCCATTCAGTTCGTAAAACGGGTGCAGAGCGATGAGCTCGCACTGGTAGTGCGCCATGCGTTCGGCAAACTTCTCCTTCGGCCAGTCGGCGGCCTCTTTGAGATAGCCTTCCTGTTCCAGTTGCCGAAACAGGCGCTGGGATTCCTTTTCCAAAAACTCGGCGCGGCAGAACAACGAGCCGCCCTTGCTCATGTCCACGCTGCGGTATTCGCCTGCCCAGTCGTACAGACTGGCCCAGGTGCGCTGATGCAGGGACTTGAAATAGGTCTCGTCGAAGCGGATGGCGGGTTGCAATTCGGCTATAAAAATCTGATAGGCCTGTTGCAGCAGGGTTGCTTCTACTTCGTGCAGCAGGTCGGCTTCGGTTATTCCCAGACGGTTCTTGGGGATATCCGTGCCAGGAAGGTAGATGTCACTTTCCTGGAACTGATACTTGGACACGCTGCTGTTCCATCAGCGCTTTTGCCTGCGCCTTTGTCTTCACGGATACAGCAGACTTGCAGCCTTCGATCCGCATGGAGGTTTGAACGGCCTTGATGACTTTCCTGTTGATAGTGGCTGTAGTCTTCACTCTTTTCCCCCTGGAATTGACCCGCCGGTTTGGGGCCAAGCTGAAACAAATAGCTATGTCGGGTGTTAATAAAACCATTTTAACAAGCCCCCCAAAAAATACCAACGCGCAAAATCGCTTCCATTCAAATACTTATGAGTGTTTTTGCCACAAGGAAGGAATGGGCCGATTAAAGCTGAAATGTCTTGGGGCATGCTCATAGCTGTTCTTCGGCCTCTTCCGGCCGCCGTAGCTCATGCCGTTGCAGTCGTATCAGCGTTTTTGGACGATGCTTGATGTGTTCATGTTGTTCTAAATTTTTCCCAATACACGTTCCAGATTGTCGAGTGCTTCGCGATGTTTCGCCGGTGCCATCTGGGCAAGGTTCTGCAGCTTCCAGCGCACCGCCGGCAAATCTGCCGCATGCGCAACGCCAAGCAAATCCCAACTTGGTTCACCTCGCTTGAAGGACATCAGGAATGCCTTCTCGCGTTCGCCCAACCGCTCATGCAGGGCTGCGATCAGATCGGACCGCGCCTGGTCCAGTTCATCGACCGTCACAACATCTACCGTCATTCCCGCAAATTGCCTTTGGAACAAATCGTCCAGCGGCTTGCGCGTCGGATTCAGAACCCGTGCGATGGAACCGTCATGGCTGATCAAATACACCAGGAATGCACGGAACAGTTCGTCGCTGATTCCTTCCGCGGCCAGGAGCAGCTTCACGTCGAACAAATCGCGCGGGTGCTGGCGGTCCAGTGCAGCGACGATCTTGCCTGCGTACAAATCGGCAAATGAGACAACGGGCACCTCGGCAAAGCCAAATTCTGATTCCGCGCGATCCACAATTCGTCTCATCGATTCCGGATACACCGAGCCGCGCAACACCGGTGATACCTCAATCTTGATTTCCGCCGTGCGATTCGATACCAGCAACCCGTAAGCACTGGCATCCTGGCGCTTGCCCACGCTCACGCGATAGCCATACGGCCGGCCGGCGAGTGTTTCGCTTATCCGGCCAAGCGCGGCGTCGATCTCTTCCAGCGCCGACGCGCGGTCGCCAATCGGCACAAAGGCAAGATCGATATCCACCGACAAGCGCGGCATATCGCGCACAAACAGGTTGATTGCCGTCCCACCCTTCAGCGCAAAGCAGCGCTCCCGGGCGACGATCGGCAGTACGGTCACCAGCAACCGAACCTGCGCGAAATACGGGCTATCGGGTGTGATCATCGAGGTCGGCCGGCAGCGTGATCAGATATTTCGGATGCAATTTTCC
>JAUXRY010000006.1 GCA_030679915.1 Thiobacillus sp. | reverse complement strand
GCGCATTGAAGGATGCGCATTATACGCAGTTTCGCGTGACTGACACAAACTTGTATTGTTATTGGCGGAGACGGAGGGATTCGAACCCTCGATGCAGGTTTAAGCCCGCATGCTCCCTTAGCAGGGGAGTACCTTCAACCTCTCGGCCACGTCTCCGAACCGCCGCGAATTGTATAGGAATGCGCGGCAGAAAGCCACCTTAAGCCGGGGCTTTCTCGAGTTCGAAGGCCTGATGCAGTGCGCGCACGGCGAGTTCAAGATATTTATCTTCAACCACGACCGATATTTTGATTTCGGAAGTGGATATCATTTGCAGGTTGATGTTTTCATTCGCCAGCGTTTCGAACATCTTGCGGGCGATACCGACGTGTGAGCGCATGCCGACGCCGACGATGGACACCTTGGCGATCTTGTCGTCGCCTGTGACTTCGCTGGCGCCAATGCTGGCGGCTTTTTCCTTGACAATATCGAACGCGCGGGCGTAGTCGTTGCGGTGCACGGTAAAGGTGAAGTCGGTGGTTTTGGAGTGCCCCACGTTCTGCACAATCATGTCGACGTCGATATTGGCATCAGCAACCGGGCCCAGGATCTGATAGGCGACGCCGGGCTGATCGGGCACGCCGACCACAGTGATTTTGGCTTCGTCGCGATTGAACGCAATGCCGGAGATGATGGCCTGTTCCATTTTGTCGTCTTCCTCGAATGTGATCAGTGTGCCGTCGCCTTCTTCCTGAAAGCTGGACAGCACACGCAATTTGACTTTGTATTTGCCAGCGAACTCGACTGATCGGAGTTGCAGCACCTTGGATCCGAGACTCGCCATTTCCAGCATTTCTTCGAAGGTAATGGTCTTGAGTCGACGCGCTTCTGGAACGATGCGCGGGTCGGTCGTGTAGACGCCATCGACATCAGTATAGATCTGACACTCGTCAGCCTTGAGCGCAGCCGCCAGTGCAACGCCGGTGGTGTCGGAGCCGCCACGACCCAGCGTGGTGATGTTGCCTTTTTCGTCGACACCCTGAAAGCCGGCCACCACAATCACGTGACCGGAATCCAGGTCGCGGCGCATATTGGTTTCGTCGATGCTGAGGATGCGCGCCTTGGTGTGAGCATCATCGGTGAGGATGCGGACTTGTGCGCCGGTGTAGCTTTTGGCTTTCAGCCCTAAATCTTTCAGCGCCATCGCGAGCAGGGCAATGGTGACCTGCTCACCGGTGGAGATCATCATGTCCAGCTCGCGCGGATCGGGCGTGGCCTGAATTTGCTTGGCCAGACCAATCAAGCGGTTGGTTTCGCCGGACATGGCGGAGAGCACCACCACAACCTGATGCCCAAGCATTTTGAATTTGGCCACGCGTTCAGCCACTGCGCGTATGCGCTCTACGCTGCCGACCGAGGTGCCGCCGTATTTTTGTACGATGAGTGCCATGATGGTTTGAGTTGAGTTAAGTGGGCAATTTTAATGGATTAGCAGCAAAATTTATCGTTCGAACAGGGCGATCGACTCGACATGCGCGGTGTGCGGGAACATGTTGGCCACCCCGGCCGCCTCGAGCCGGTAACCTTTATTGTGGCAAAGCTCGCCAGCATCGCGGGCCAGGGTGGCAGCGTCGCACGAGATATAAACAATGCGATGGGGTGCTCCGCTGTCCGGCAGGGATTTGACGAGTTCAGCTGCACCGCTGCGCGGCGGGTCGATCAGAAGCTTGTCGATATGACCGAGCGTGGAATATTTTTCCGCTGTCATTTCGAACAGGTTGTCGACCACGAAGTGTGCGTTAGGAAGCTTGTTGCGTAGTGCATTTTCACGCGCACGGGCAACCAGTTCCGGGCTCCCTTCAATACCGATTACTTCGGCACCACTGGTCGCAATGGGCAAAGAGAAGTTGCCCAGCCCGCAAAACATATCGGCGATGCGTTCGCCGGCCTTAGGTTGCAGCAACCTAATCGCACGACTCACCAACGCGCGATTGATGGCGACGTTGACCTGCGTGAAGTCAGTTGGCCGGAACGGCATGGTGAGACCGAACTCAGGCAGGCTGTAACTTAACTCGGGAGCAATGTCGGGCCAAAAAGGCTTCACGGTATCGGGGCCTTTTGACTGCTCCCAGATTTGGATCTGGTGCTGCTCGGCGAAGCTGCGCACGATGGCCCTATCGTCGTCAGACCAGGGTTCAAGCAGTCGGAACAGCAAGACGGTGATGTGCTCGCCCACCGCGATTTCAACCTGCGGGATACGGGATGCATTCGACAGGTGAACCATCATGTCACGCAAGGGCTGGATCAGCGCCGATACGTCGGGCGTGAGCACTTCACAGCTCGACATGTCGGTGATAAAGCTGGAACGCTTCTCCCGAAAGCCCACCAGCACGCAGCCTTTTTTGTCGACAAAGCGGGCGGACATCCGTGCCCGGGTGCGATAACCCCAGCTGGGGCCATGCAGGGGACGCATCACGACGTCGGGTGTGACCTTGCCGATGCGGGCGAGGTTTTCTTCCAGTACGCGCTGCTTGGCCGCGACTTGTGCGCTGGCTTCCAGATGCTGCATCGAGCAGCCGCCGCAGCGGCCGAAGTATTGGCAGCGGGGCGTGGTGCGTTGTGCGCTGGATTTGAGGATGGAGACGGCGTGGGCCGAGTTGTATTTGGCGTGTTTGCGATAAACGGTGATTTCCGCACGCTCGCCCGCCAATGCGTCATCCACAAAGGTGACCTTGCCGTCGATACGTGCGATGCCATGCCCCTCGTGGTCGAGGGACAGAATGTCAACAATTTCGTTCATGCCCAGGCCGCCAGAAACTCTTGCCAGTGCGGCGCGTCGTGCTCCGTCACAGTGCTGCGTGCCAGTTCGATCTCGGCTGCGTAGGCGGACTCGCTTAGCGTGCCGCGCATTTTCTGAAAACGCAGATAAACCAGCCAGGTGTTCATGACATCGGTTTCGCAATAATTGCGGATGCCCTCGATATCACCGTTCTGGTAGGCCTCCAGCACTTTCGAGCCATCCATCCCTAGCTTGCCGGGAAAACCACACAGCTTGGCCATCTGATCGAGCGGGGCATTGGCGCGCGCCTGAAACATCGCCAGCACGTCCATCAGATCGAGATGTCGGGTGTGGTAGCGCGACAGGTAGTTGTTCCACTTGAATTCCTTGTCGTCGTCACCCCAGTCCCAGTAGCGCGCTGCGGCCACGCCATGAATCAGGCTGCGGTAATGCAGTACCGGCAGGTCAAAGCCGCCGCCGTTCCAGGAAACAAGCTGGGGCGAGTAACGTTCGATGCCGTCGTAGAAGCGCTGGATCAGTTCGGCTTCGCTGCTGTCGGGCTCGCCAAGCGACCACACTTTGAGTTGGTCGCCGCTACGCAGCACACAAGAAATGGCAACGATTCGATGCAAGTGATGAGGCATGAAGTCACTGCCGGTTTTTTGGCGGCGGGCGAGCAAGGTCATTTCGGCGAGCTCAGCTTGCGGAAGCGACGTTTCGTCTATGCCGTTGACAGCGGCGAACCCGGCGAGGTCGGGAATGGTTTCAATGTCGAAAACCAGGGTAGGGCGCATGGAGCAGGCGGTTCAGGAAAACCGCCATTTTACGCTGCCTGCTGGTTTTCCTTAAATCAAATACGCTGCGATAGTTAATGCAGGGCAGCGTCGAGGGCAGAGGCTGCAATCAGGGCATCCAGATAGGCCACGGAAATTTGATGCAATGGCACGCCCAATTGTTGGGCATACGTCGCCAGGATCTCACCGTCGTTATTTTCGCAGGCGTGTGCCAGTTGAAGCATTGTGCCTTCGGGCGTGCGGTGCGCACTCAATGCACGCGCTGTGGTTGTAGACAGCCGCAATTTTCGGATCAAGGTTTCTTCCGGAATGGATAGCGCATGCGAGGCGGTTGAGAGCAGGCCAATCTCAAAAGCAGCGGCTGCGTTCTCGGCAGGTGCCCCCAGACGGGTAATTTTCCCCATGAACAGTGCCCGCGTGAGTGCGGTTACGGCGTAATGGCGGGTTGCATCAGTAGGATGGGCTCCAGTGAGTGCCAGCAATATAGCAACCCGACTGGCGCGTTGTGGACCCAGCATGACAAGGGCATGAATGGCTGACTCGGCAGGGCGACTCAACCCCCCGACTTGTGAGTTTGCGATGGCAAGCAGGCGTGGCGTCATGTCCGTGTTCAAACGGAAAAACTGAATGAGTGTGTTGGTGGACTGTCCCAATGCGATAGCCAGTAGCTCCAGTTGTATGAACTGATCGTGGGTATTGTCGGAAGGCTGGGTTTCACCCGAAAAAAAACTGCCCTTGAACCAGGAATTCTCAGGCCAGATCGACTGGCTTTGTGCGTGTCGGACACCCTCTACAATCAGGTGCGAAGAAACCGTGGGCGGTGTGTCGTCGACGTGGCAGGCGAGGAATCGCCAAACGGAAATGCTGTCCTTGATGATGCTGTTGTTGGGAGTGTACGTCGGGCAAAAATTAAGTCCAGCGTCCTGAAGAACAAGTGAGCGCGCCAGTTGCTGCTCGTTATTAATGTTGACTAACCAGATCACTTGTCGGTGATTCAGTTGTTGTGGGACATCACTGAAAAGAATGCCGTCACTGATACGGACCAGTAACGGCAGCTTGCCGGTTAAACCATCATGGGTCAGCGAGTAAAGGCCAGTCAATAGCATGTCCTCTTCCATCTGGCGAAGCTCTGGCGGGGCATCGGCTACGGTGGTTCGGCCACGCAGTACCAGCTGATGTGCAACCAGGTTGGAAGCGGCGTCGAACAAGGGGTCGAATGTCAGGAAGCGTGCGCGCAATGCCTCCTCCCGAACCGGATCGTGATTGTCGATGCCCAGCATATGGGTCACAACAACGGGCTGGTCGGAATCGACCGTATTTATACCGCCACCGATGATGCGTGATGGAAGGGGATCGTCAGAGGTCATGTTGATTACAACAATAGTGGTACGTTCATTCTAGCGCCGCGAACCATTTTTGGGATGAATCGGTCATCATGCAGCGTGGATTTTATGGATTATTACGGAATGGGAGACAGGATGACGAATTTAATATTGACGAGAGCAACGGTCGCTGGATTGGTGCTGGCAGTCAGCCAGGCGTGGGGAGCGTCGAATGACGAGACCGTCAGCACTGCATCTGACCAGCATAGTGTGGCTGTCACCATTTACAACGATAACCTGGCGCTGATCAAGGATGCACGGCGAGTCAGTCTGGATACGGGCGCCAATCAACTGGCATGGCGCGAGGTGTCTGCGCAAATGCGACCCGAGACGGCACAGTTGCGTAACCTGACGAACCCGGGCGGTTTCAGGCTACAAGAGCAGAATTTCGATTTTGATTTACTGACGCCACAAAAAATGCTTGAAAAATATATCGGACGCGAAGTCAGCGTTATCCGTAGCCATCCCACTACCGGGGTCGAAACGCGCGAGACTGCTGTTGTGCTCTCGACCAACAACGGGGTGGTACTCAAGTTTGCTGATCGTATCGAAACCGGTGTGCCGGGCCGACTGGCATTTTCCAGTGTGCCCGATACCCTGCGCGACAAACCTACGCTGGTCATTTCGCTGGTTAATGCAAAAGCAGGGCCTCAAAACCTGGAGTTGTCCTATCTGACGGGCGGCCTGTCCTGGCGTGCTGATTATGTAGCCGAACTGAATGCCAGTGATGATCGACTGGATTTGAATGGATGGGTAACGTTGACCAACGAGAGTGGGGCGGCCTATCCGAATGCCAAGCTGCAATTGGTGGCGGGCGACCTCAATCGGGTGCGCGATGCTCAGCCGCTACCGCGTTCGGTGATGACGATGGCGGCCAAGGCCGATACAGCCGAAATGCAGCAGGAGTCGCTATTCGAATACCACCTCTACACGTTGCAACGTCCGACCATGCTGAAGGAGAACCAGACCAAGCAGGTTGCCCTGATGTCGGCGGCCCAAGTGCCGGTGAAAAAGGAGTATCTACTGACTGGCGAGAACTATTACTACTCCGGGCAGCACGGCGATCTGGGCCAGAAAATGAAAGTCGGGGTGTTCGTCGAGTTCAACAACAAGGGAGAGGGGCTGGGCATCCCATTGCCTAAAGGCATCATCCGCATATACAAGAAAGACAGCCAGGGCAATGCGCAGTTTGTCGGCGAGGATCGCATCGACCATACGCCGAAGAACGAAACCGTACGCCTCAAGCTGGGTGATGCCTTTGATGTGACTGCTGACAAGAAACAGACGGACTTTAAGAAACTGGGTGGCAGCACCACCACCAATTATGTGTTTGAGTCGGCGTATGAAATCGTTCTGAAAAATGCCAAGCCGGAAGCCGTGACGGTCACGGTGCGTGAGCCTATGCCGGGCGACTGGAGCATCGTGAGTGAGTCACAAGCGCACACCAAGGCCGCGTCAGGCGTCGCCGAATGGCAGGTGAAAGTGCCTGCTGAGGGCAGGACAACGCTCACCTACCGGGTACGCGTCAGGTACTGAGCCCGCGTCGCCGGCGAATGTCGGTGATCAGACCCAGGGTGGATCCGTCGTGCTCGCCAATTGCCCGCACAGAGCTCAAGGCGGCGCGAATGGGAGGGGCCAGTTGCTTGCCGAGTTCGACCCCCCATTGGTCGAAACTGTTAATTCGCCAGATAACGCCCTGCACAAATACTTTATGTTCATATAGCGCGAGCAGCATGCCCAGCGTGTGTGGATCGAGCTTTTGGTACAGCAGCGTGTTGCTGGGGCGATTGCCTGGGAAAACCTTGTGTGGAGCCAATGCCTTGGCTTCTTTACGGCTCATGCCTTGCGCAATCAATTCGGCTTCAATCACGGCGCGGGATTTACCCTTTAACAGCGCCTCGGTCTGTGCCAGACAATTGGCCAGCAGCCATTCGTGCTGATCGGCCAGCGGCGTGTGATTGACAGCCGCAACCATAAAATCGGTTGGAATCAGCCGTGTGCCTTGGTGAATCAATTCAAAAAAAGCGTGCTGCCCGTTGGTGCCGGGCGCACCCCAGACGATGGGGCCGGTGTTGTAGTTGACCAGACGATTGTCGCGGCTGGCATTCTTGCCATTCGACTCCATGTCGAGTTGCTGCAGGAACGGCACCAGCAGGCGTAAGCGCTGATCGTAAGGGAATATCCCGTAAGTATCGGTCCCCCAAAAATTGGCGTACCAGATACCCAGCATACCGAGAATGACAGGCATGTTGGCTTCCAGCGGCGCTTCCTTGAAATGGACATCCATCGCATGTGCGCCCGCCAGTAAGGCCTGGAAATTTCCCCAGCCGATTTGCAGCGCAATCGACAGGCCAATCGCCGACCACAATGAGTATCGACCCCCGACCCAGTCCCAGAATATGAACATGTTCTCGGGGTCGATGCCAAAGGATTCGACGGCTTCGGCGTTGGTCGAAAGTGCTACGAAATGCCGAGCCACTGCAGCTGGTGCACGCAATGCCGACAGCAGCCAGGCCTTGGCCGAATTGGCGTTGGCCAGCGTTTCCAGTGTGGTAAAAGTCTTCGAGGCGACGATGAACAAGGTCGTTTCGGGGTCGAGGTGCGCCAGGGTACTGGCCAAATGGGCTGGGTCAAGGTTGGAAACAAAATGCACGCGCACGCTTTCCACTGCGTAATGGTCGAGTGCTGCGCACACCATTGCCGGGCCCAGATCCGAGCCGCCGATGCCGATGTTCACGACATTGCGAATGGGCTTGCCGGTATGGCCGAGCCAACTGCCGTTGTGGATGGACTCGACAAAGCCCTGCATGCGCTTGAGAACGGCGGCAACTTCGCGTTCGATGTCGACGCCTTCCACAATCAGTGGCGGGCGCACCGGTGCCCGCAAGGCCGTGTGTAACACGGCACGCTGCTCAGTGAAGTTGATGCGCTCGCCGCTAAACATGGCATTGCGTTGCGACTCCAGCTCGGATTCGCGCGCCAGCTGCATTAACTGACTCATCGTGTCCGCGGTGACCCGATTTTTGGAATAGTCGAGCAACAAGTTGCCGCAACGCAGCGAGAGATGTTCAAAACGATGCGCATCCTCGCGGAACGCGGTGCGCATGTCATACGTACGCATGGCCTTGAAGTGTTGTTCCAGTGTCTTCCAGGCAGGCAGTTCTTTGAGTGGAGTCATGGACGGGCAGGTATCTGGGTTAGTCATACGAAGGTATCATAAGCGCGTTGCGTAAACGCCAAACCGCATTTTTGCAGCGTTTTTTGATGAAAATGGATGAGACCGTATGACGACCGTTACACAAAACACCCTTGTATACATCACCTATTCCATTCTTGACGAGCGCGGCATGGTCGTCGAGCAGTACGATATTCCGGTTGGCTATGTCCAGGGTGCCAACAGCGGTATTTTGCCCGCGATCGAATCGGCTGTTTCGGGCCGCAAGGTGGGTGAGCGACTCGAAATCAAGCTGACGCCTGAAGAGGGGTATGGCTTGCGCGACGAGAGCCTGGTGTTCACGGACGATATTGATAATGTGCCGCCGCAGTTCCAGCGTCTCGGCGCGGAGGTCATGTTTGAAAATGCATCGGGAGAAACCAAGGTCTTTTACGTCACGGCAATCGAAGACGGCAAACTCACATTGGATGGAAATCCTTCGTTGGCCGGGCAGAGTGTGACTTGCCTGGTCAATATCATGGACATGCGCGAGGCCACGCCCGAGGAAATCCGTAACGGACGCCCGCTCGATGTTCAAACCGGAACAGTCCACTAGCCTGTGGGTAGTCCGGATCAAAAAAAGCCGGGATATCTCCCGGCTTTTTTTCGACACTAAAAACCAACTACCGACTTACTTGGCAGGGCAAGCCTTGTCACCTGGGATTTTTCCCGGGAGACGCAGGAAGGCTTCAAAGGGACCCATGACGGTCATTGCTTCCACTTTGGGGCCGCTGAACTTGAGGCGTCCAAACATCATGGCCTTCATGGGGCCATATTCGCCAGCACCCATTTCGTCCCAACGCGCCGTGGTGGCATGCATTGTGTAGTCAACCGCATAGTCCATCTTGGCATTTTGAACCGCGCCGCCATAAACACATTGGGCTTTGCCGTCCTTGGGTACGATTTTCATCTCGGTCTGCGTCGTTTCACCGCATTCGGTGCGATACAAATGGATGATCTTGTAGCCGCGATTTGCATCGTTCTTGATCCATTTGTCAGCCAGGCCGGTGGTCAGGTCGGAATCCTTGTTCCAGGCATCGCACGCTTGTGCGGTCCATTCGACTGACATCATTGCTGGTGCGGCATGTGCTGTGGTTGCTAAAAAAGCCAAGGTGGCTAGGGCGATAGATGCGTGTTTCATGTGTGCTCCTCCTTTATGAATAATGGGATAACTGCTTGGTTTTATTATTTACATGGAAAGTGTCATCCGTGCACAACGTTAATTATTGGATAACAGCTTGTCAATGTAGTACTTCTTTTGTACAAGACCCTACAACCAAGTTCCAAACTAAAGTACCAACAGGCTGGCTAATGTTCCTATCGATTCAGCTTGAATACGAAAATGGCGTTGAGCATAAATCGCTGTTGCCTCAACCCCGGGCCGAATCTAATCGACTTGCTTCGATTTGGCATCATACCAATATTATTGGTATGACTGTACCAAGGTTGCCGTGCTTTTTTAAGGGGGGGGCGTCAGGCTTTTCTCGACTAACTGAATTCGCTTGGCTAGCCGGGCTTGTTCAGCCACATTACCTTGAGCCTCGGCCTGCTTTTCCTGCAGTTTAAGGTAAGTCAGTAACGGTTGCCGCCATCCTTGGGACGAAGCGGTTTCGGTTGCAAGGGTCTGTGTGGCCGCATCGGATTCCTGCCGCATTATGAGCAGGCTGGCCTCGAGCAGGCGTGCCAGCGGGTCATGAACCTGGCTGAGCAAAGCCTGTTTTTTCCCGATTGGCGCGCGAACCAGGTCGCGGTGATGGCTGGGTAGGAGGGCTGTGTCGGTCATATCCCAGCGCAAGGTGATGAACTGATAATAAGCGTAGTCTGCGGCTTTTGGCTCGATGCTGGCCAGGTCGGCATATTCGGTACAAGCATCATCGATCAGCATGGCACGTCGAGTGGCACAACGGACCAACCATAAGCGGGCGGTATCGGCTATTCGGCCGGCCCCGCCGGTGGCGGAAACGGCTTGCTGGAAATAACGCTCGGATAACGTGTTTTCACCCAGCAGAGCATGCTTCTTGTAACGCTCAATGAGATCTGCCGAATCCACTTTCCAGTCGGGCGGTGGAGGTCCGCCGCTGCCGCAGGCAGCGAGCAGAATCAGGCTGGTGATTGCAAACACGGTCTTCATGGCAGTTTCACCTCCGGATCATCACGCGCAAAGGGCCATTTTTTGTTGATTTCGTTGATCATCGCATTGGCCTTGCGTACCGTATCGTCGATCTCAGCGCGGAGTTTGACGATATCCTGCGTGCCTTCCTTGACGTCCGCAGAAATCGCCACCGCATTGGTCATTAGAGCGTCTGCTTTTTTCAGGCTGGATTGCGCATCCGCCAGGATGAGTTTCACCTGGGCCAAGGCCTCGCGGGTTTGCAGGGCCACACCCTCCGGAGCGAACAGCCATGTGTCTGCTTTGGCAGCCATGCCGTCCATCTTCAGGGCCAAACTGTCGAGTTTGGTAATGAGCGCTCGGGTTTTTTCAAGTGTGTCGGTGACACCACGGGCTTTTTCCGGGCTGCCCAGAATGGCTTCAAGCATGCCGTATTCACCCGTCATGCGACCGGTCATGGTTTGTAGATTGGCCAGCGTTCCATTGACTTCACCATCCTTGCGGGTGAGGTGTTCAACGTTGACCAGTATCGCCTTGATCCGCTCGACCAGAATCGGGATTTCCTTGGTGACGTCGGATGTGAGCAACAGCATGGTGGAGTTTTCGGGCAGTGCTGGGGCATCAAGATTGGGGGAATCAATGCGGATTTTGGCGCCGCCGACAATGGGTTTGTCCAGCGTGAACGTGCTGTTTTCCTTCAGCCATTTCGCATTGCGTGCCAGCAATTCGGCGTGAATGATGATGCCGCCGTTATCGTTGAGGCCCAGCGTGGATACGCGGCCGATTTCAATGCCGGAAAAAACCAGCGGTACGCCCGGTGCGACACCATCGGCAGTAGAAGCTGCAAGCTGAAGACGGTAGGTATCCTCAAAAAAACCGCGCGCATGCAGTATGTACAGTACGAATAGCACCCCAAGCAGCAGGGTGGCAGCAGCGAACAAGCCAACTTTGAAATGCAGTGTTCTCATTCTTGATCGGGTGCCTGGCTATATAAAAGCTGATTCCAGCTGAAGTCGTAAATTTCCCAGGTGCCGGTTGACTGTGTTTGTTCAGCCAGCTGCCGGATAAAGTCCGGATAGGGCACATCGTAAAGCATGGCGCCGGGGCGGTCGATAACGAGTCGGCTTCGGCCCAGAATGAGTGCCCGTGCCAATTTTGTTACAAAACGTTGCGCAGGGGTCATGTCGGGGTCACGTAATGGGGCAATCCCGGCGTGGCCAAGTCGATCCAGCATTGTCTGTGCCTGTCGTGCCGATTCGGCCGCGTTGAAATGGCGCTGATACAGCGGAATCAGGGCAATGTTGTCGAGTGCCGTTAAATTCGCCCGCAACGGCAGATCGAGCGCAACGCGCGCCACGTCATCGGGCAGTGCGGCGACGGCCGCCATTAGTGCAGCACGGTCGGCAAACGGGGTCAGATGTATTTGAGCGCTAATGACACCACCTCTATCGCCACAATGGCAAAAAACACACGCATCATCCCGCGCAGGACGGAGACCGGGACCATGAAGAGTTTTTTCGGCGTTTCGAGTCCGGCTGTGATCGGGATCAGGGTGACCGCCAGGCCGAACAAAGCGCATTTTGCAATGAGTCCGAACAGGATTATCAAATTGAAAATTTTTGCAAGGATTTGGGTAAAGGCATCAAACCCTGCCATGCTGAGACCATAAATCGACAGATAAGACAGTAGCAGGGCCAGCAGCCCGGCCAGTCCTGCCAGCGTGATGACCGAAACCACGCCACCGATCAGGCGCGGCAGGAACTCGAACTGCATGGGCGGAACCTTGCAATGCGCCAGCGCGTCCAATTCATTGTTCACCTTCATCAGGGCGACTTCGGTGTTGATGGCGCTACCGGACCGCAAGGCAATGAATAACGCGGTCAGGAAGGGCAGCAATTCGAGTACCAGCACGCGGATCGTCATTTCACTGGCGAATGCGGTGAGTCCGAAATCGCGCGCAGTAGTCAAAATGATGGTGATGATGAGCCACGAAATGACCAGTGCATAACCCAGAAAAACGGGCAGAATTTGAACCGCAGTGAAGTACACCTGCTTGATCACGACATCATAAGTGGCGCGGTTCCAGGTGGCGCGATCCAGCAACAGCAGAATCGACCTGAACAGGAAGGCAAAAATGTCGTAGCCGACGGTAAACCAGCCGGTGACTTTGGCACCGAGCGATTCGATGGATGCAACAAGAAAATTCATCGCGGCATCTTAACGCTATAAAAGGGCCTTGCGTTATTACAGACCCAGGCCATACAGTTCTGCAATCAGATGGAGAAGACAGGCGATGAACAAATTCTTGATTCCAGTCAGCGCATTTTTGCTATGCGTATCAGCGGCATCGGCATGGGCATCGCCCGGCACGGTGCTTCGCAACGAGCGGCTATTCAGCCAGCCCACTTCGGGTTCCAAGGTTGAGGCCAACGTTGCCAAAGGCACCAGCGTCAATATTCTTAGCAAAAAGGGGGGCTGGCTGCGCGTCACGGCAGGCCGCAGCACCGGCTGGATCCGCCTGTTGTCGGTACGCGCAGGCGCAGGCGGGACGGGCGGCACCGGCGCTGGAGATGTGTTCGGCGCCGCGACGACCCGGTCCGACCCCAGCCGCGTCGTCGCGGTGGCCGGTTTGCGTGGTTTGAATGACGAAGACCTGAAGCAGGCCAAGTTCAATGCGGACGAACTGGCTCGGCTGGAAGCCGGGACGGTGACAACATCGCAGACCCAGAGCTTCGCCAAACAATCCGGTCTGGCATCAGTCAATGTGCCGAGCTTGCCCGAACCTCGGCCCGCCCAATCCTCATCGCCATGGGAGAGCAACTGATGAAAACAAAATTAATGGTATTGGCCATTGCGCTCGCGTCTGTTAGTGGCGTGGCAATGGGGTTTGATTTCGGAAAATTACTGGAAGATCGCCTGAATCAGGAACTGAACAAGGACAAGAAAACGCAACCGGCAACGACTCCGTCCCCGGAAGGCTCGCAAAGCGCCGCTGCATCGCCCCCGACCAGTAAGCAAAAAGTGGATGTTGGTCAACTGGGGTTTGCGCTGTTTGGCGATTACTCGCCCGAAGAGGAAAACCGCATCGGCAAGCAGATTTCGGGCAACCTGCTGGGCGCGGTGCCGCTGGTGCGGGACGACGGACTACAACGCTATGTGAACCTGGTCGGCAACTGGGTCGCGCTGCAAACCGGGCGCAAGAACACCACCTGGCATTTCGGCGTGCTCGATAGCGAGGACATCAACGCTTTTGCCGCACCGGGAGGCTATATTTTCCTGACAAAAGGCCTATATCGGCGTCTCAATAACGAGGCCGAGCTGGCAGGTGTGCTGGGGCATGAAATTGCCCACGTCACCCAGCGGCATCACCTCAAGGTGCTCAAAAAATCCAGCCTGATTGGTGCGCTGGGGCAAGCCGCAAGCAGCAAGGCTAAGAGCAGCGACCAGATGGTGCAGAACCTGATCGGTAACGGCGCTGAAATCATGGCGCGCGGACTCGACAAGGAGGCCGAGTTCGAGGCGGATCGCGTGGGGATTGTGTTTGCCGCCCGCGCCGGCTACGACGTCTGGGGTCTGCCCAATGTGTTGCAGGACATGGCGGCCTTACCTGCCAAGGACAGCCGCACCAGCCTGCTCTACAAAACCCACCCGCATCCGGCCGACCGCCTGGCTGCATTGGGCGAGGCCGTGGACGGACGCCTTGACGGCATCCAGGGTAAAGAACTGGCCAATCGCTTGTACAAAATTCGCTGATGCGATTGCCATCCAAGCTGGCGCAGGCAGCCCTGTCTGCGCTGTTTGTCGGGTTGATTGCAGCGCATGTGGGCGGCCTCATCCACATCGCGCCGATGCAACGTGCCGAGGCTTGGCTATATGACGCCTGGCTCAAGCGCACTGCGCCTATCGGGCCGGATGACCGCATCGCCATTCTCGACATCGACGAAGCCAGTCTGAAAAGCGTGGGGCGTTGGCCGTGGAGCCGCGACACCATGGCTGCGTTGGTCGACAAGTTGCACGATCACTATTATGTCGGCGCACTGGGTTTCGACGTGGTGTTTGCCGAGCCGGATAACAGTTCGGGATTGAACAGTCTCAAGCAGTTGGCAAAAAGTGATCTCGCGGGCAGCCGTGAGTTTCAGACGGCACTGAAACAACTGGCGCCGCGCCTTGATTTCGATGCCCGCTTTGCTCAGGCGCTGGCCGACCGTCCAATTGCCATGGGTTTTTATTTCATTCCGGCAGGCTATGGCGATACCAAATCAGGCAGCTTGCCGCCGCCTTCACTGCCGTTGTCGGTGTTTGATCCGCTACAACCGGGTATGCCGTCCGCCACCGGTTATGGCGCCAACCTGCCCACCTACCAAAGCGTGGCGCAGGGTACAGGCTTCTTCAACATGCGTGCCGATGAAGACGGTACCGCGCGGCAGATGCATCTGGTCGCACCTTATGGCGACGGGTATTACCCAGCCTTGTCGGCCGCTACCTTGTGCGTGGCGTTCGGTGGCGACCCGCTGATTGCCGGGGTCGAAAAAAGCAGTATTTTGGGCCGCCAATACGCCGCACCGTGGGTCGAAGTCGGCGGCATCCGGGTGCCTTTGAGTGCGGATGGCACCGTCTATGTGCCGTATCGCGCGGGTGCCCCATTCCCCTACCTGTCGGCCGCGCAGGTGCTGGCAGGCAAGGCACCGCTGGCGCAACTGGAAAACCGCATCGTGTTGCTAGGGTCGACTGCGCCGGGCTTGGCCGACCTGCGCAACACGCCGTTTTCAAATGCTTTCCCGGGCGTGGAAATCCACGCCCACCTCATCGCCGGCATGCTCGACGGCACCACCCGCAGCACGCCGCCCTGGGCGGGTGATGCGCAGCTGGCGACCGTATTGATTCTGGGTGGGGTGCTGACGTTTGTGTTGCTGCGATTTGGTCCGATTGTCGGGCTGGCGTCGAGCATCGGCCTGCTGACGTTGTTGCTGGCGGCTTATGCTGCAGCCTGGTCACGCTTCTGGGTGGTACCGATGGCGGCGCCGATGCTCACGGTGTTCGGCCTGTATGCGTTCAATACGGCTTATGGCTTTTTCGCCGCGAGCCGCAACAAGCGCCAGATGACCAAGTTGTTTGGCCAGTACGTGCCGCCCGAGCTGGCCGCTGAAATGAGCCAGGACCCGGCGCACTACACCATGGATGGCCAATCGCGCGACATGACCGTGTTGTTTTCCGATATCCGCGGCTTTACGAATTTCTCGGAAAACCTGTCGCCGGCCGAACTCTCTGAAGTGCTGAACGCCTATCTGTCGAGCATGACGCACATCGTGCAGCACCAGCGCGGAACCATCGACAAGTACATCGGCGACGCCATCATGGCGTTCTGGAACGCGCCGGTGGACCTCACCGACCACGCCAGCCGTGCCGTGCAAACCGCGCTCGAGATGCAGGCCGCGTTGCCGCAACTCAATAAGGAGTTCGCCGCACGCGGCTGGCCCGACGTCAAAATCGGCGTTGGCGTCAACACCGGGCGCATGAGCGTCGGCAACATGGGCTCGGAATTTCGCATGTCCTACACCGTGATGGGCGATGCGGTGAACCTGGGCTCGCGCCTCGAAGGCATCACCAAGCAGTATGGCGTCGGTATCCTGGTCACCCAGACCACTGTCGAGGCCGATCCGGTGCATGTCTTCATGAAAGTCGATGACGTACGCGTCAAAGGTAAAGCAAAACCTGTGGCGATTTATCAACCACTGGGCCGCAAAGATGAACTGTCCGAACAGGCAGTCATGAGCGCACGCGTGTTCGAAGAAGCGTATAAGCGCTACCAGGCGTGTGATTGGGATGGGGCAGAGAAAATATTGAACGAGATGAAAGAAACGACACCCTTTGCCTTGGCCGATATCTATCTCGAACGCATCGCGCATTTCCGCGAAGCCCCGCCTCCCGCAGACTGGGACGGCGTTTACGTCTACACCACCAAATGAAACTGACCATACTCGGCTGCAGCGGCGGCATCGGCAGTGGACGCCACACCACCTGCCTCAAGGTCGACGATGACATCCTCATCGACGCCGGCACCGGCATCACCACCCTGAGCCTGGAGCAACTGCTGGCGATCGATCACGTCGTCGTCACCCATGCCCACCTCGACCACGTGCTGGGCCTGCCGCTCTTGCTCGATGCCGTAGGCGAGAAACGCACCACGCCCGTCGTCATCCATGCCCTGCCCGAGGTGCTGGAAGTCCTGTCCACTCACATGTTCAACTGGCACCTGTGGCCCGACTTTCGTGAAATTCCTAGTGCCGACGCGCCGTGGCTAAAATTCGATCCCCTGCAGATGAGCGAAAAACTCACCCTCGGCACACGCACCTTCACCCCGCTGCCCGTCAACCACGTGGTGCCCGCCTGTGGCATTCAGGTCACCGAAGCCGGCGACAGCCTGGTGTTCAGCGGCGACACCACCAGCAGCGAAGCCTTCACCGAAGCGCTCAATGCCATCTCCGACCTGCGCCACCTCATCATCGAAACCTCGTTTGAGAATGCGCTCGCCGACATCGCCCAGGTATCCAAACATCACTGGCCGGATTCGCTGGCCGAGACCCTGCAGGAGCTGCGCGTGCTGCCGGAAGTCTGGATCACGCATTTGAAGCCGGGGAATGAGGCGGCGATCATGGAGGAATTGCGGGCTGCCGCGCCAGAATGGGATTTAAAGGCGTTGGTGCAGGGGCAGGTGATTGAATTAAGTGGGACCTGAGTCGCGTTTATAAGTGGTTTGGTCTATATGAAATTGCCTTCCTTCCTGAGAACGCTGGAGATCTTTTCGCTGATATTCGTTGCATGCTGTGTCGTATTTCTTGTGACATACCTCGGCTACAAGTATTCGGTCGCTGCACCGCCAGGTTATTGTGGTGTACAGCAGCGATATATTTCAGACGAAGAATTCATCAAGGCGTCAGTTGACTTGTTTGAATGGAAGCACGCGCAAAACAAGCTTAGATGGGAAGCGAGCCCAAACTTGTATACAAGCGAAATCAAGTGGTCCAACGAGATCTTGGACCAGAACCGCAAGCAACCCGGATTTATTAAAGTATGGCGTGGTGATACCCAAACCATTTTCAGGTGGCTAACTGGTTGGCAGTAGATAGAAGTGACATTAAATGCGAATTCTGGTGATGGGAAGATTCGGTTTTTTTACGATGTTTGTGGGACAGTGATTCAGAGTGATTACGGATATTTTCAACATTCGGGCGTATTTATTACTACTACAAATTACCTAAAGGTAATCGTCGAAAAATAAAGGAAATCATGGCATGCGATAGGAAATAATGTGATGCCTTATTTGCCTTTTGGCCTACGGTATTAAGCACAAGTATGTTGGTTTTGATTCGGCAATGCTTTTATGCTCTTAAACAAAGAGGTTTTCATGTCATCCACCCGCATCGAAAAAGATTTTCTCGGCACCAAGGAGATCCCGCTGACGCCTAATACGGCGTGCACACGGCGCGGGCGCTGGATAACTTCACGGTCTCGGGCGTGCAGATCAGCCACTTTCCACGCTTTATCAACGCGCTGGCGATGGTGAAGAAGGCCAGCATGTTGGCGAATCTGGAGTTTGGCTTGCTGCCTCCGGACAAGGCGCAGGCGATCGGGCAGGCGTGCGATGACATCATCGGCGGCCAGTTGCACGAGCAGTTTGTGGTCGACCTGATTCAGGGCGGGGCGGGCACCTCGACCAATATGAATGCCAATGAGGTGATCGCGAACCGGGCGCTGGAAATCTTGGGCCACGCCAAAGGCAGCTACAA
The DNA here is from genome assembly GCA_030679915.1 of Thiobacillus sp. Classification (GTDB taxonomy): domain Bacteria; phylum Pseudomonadota; class Gammaproteobacteria; order Burkholderiales; family Thiobacillaceae; genus Thiobacillus. Next base: position 25,452 of record JAUXRY010000006.1, on the reverse strand, counting down.
GCAGCTGCATCCAAACGATCACGTGAACCTGTCGCAGTCCACCAATGATGCGTATCCGACGGCGTTTCGCGTGGGCCTGCTGTTGAGCCACGCAGGGGTGCAGGAGGCGCTGGAGGATTTGATTGCCACGTTCGAGGAACGCGCCGAGGCGTTCACGGCCATCTACAAGATCGGCCGCACGCAGTTGCAGGATGCGATTCCGATGACGCTGGGGCAGGAGTTTCAGGCATTTGCCGACACGTTGCGCGAAGAGACGCAGCGCTTTAGCGATCTGGAGCGGCTGCTGGGCGAGGTGGGGCTGGGCGGCACGGCGATTGGTACGGGGGTTAATGTCCCCAAGGACTATTCGGCGGTGGTGGTGCGGCACTTGTTCGAGGTCAGCGGGTTTGCGCTGACGCCGGCTTCCAACCCGATCGAAGCGACGTCGGACACCGGCATCTACCTCACCTGGTCGAGCGTGCTGCGGCGCACGGCGACGAAGTTGTCTAAGATCTGCAACGACCTGCGGCTACTGGCTTCCGGGCCGCGTGCGGGCATCGGCGAGATTCTGCTGCCGCCAGTTCAGGCGGGGTCGTCGATCATGCCGGGCAAGGTCAATCCGGTGATTCCGGAAATGGTGAACCAGGTGGCGTATCAGGTGATCGGCAACGACCTGACGGTGATGATGGCCTGCGAGGGCGGCCAGCTGCAGTTGAATGCCTTCGAGCCGATCATGGTGGCAAATCTGTTTCAGTCAATCGACATCATCAAGCGCGCGATGCGGATTTTGGCCGACCGTTGCGTGGCCGGGATTACGCCTAACATCGAATCGTGTCAGAAGCATCTCGATTCAACGGTTACGTTGGTGACCTTGTTGAATCCGCAGTTGGGGTATGAGGTGGCGGCCGAGCTGGCGATGGAGGCCCTCACCACCAATCGCACGATACGTGAACTGGTGTTGGAACGTGGCCTGATCAGCAGCGAAGCGTATGACACACTGGTGAAAGCGTCGGCCTCGCTGGACTGATTTCATCCAGGCAGAGGCTCGCTTCCGCCACAAAACGTTACGCCTTGTCGTGCACATCCTCCTGCATGCAGAAAAAGGCTCACGCTGAGACGCCCTGATTGTCCGGAACCTTTTAACGGAGGATCAAGACGAAGGCAGTGTCATGTGACACATGGGGGTTATCATCGAACCGTTCGCGCGTACTTGCGGCTTTATCACTCCAGCCCATACAGCCCTTTCGCCGGTGGATGCATAGCGTCTTGCCTGATTACCCGGATTCATTCTCCTAGAGCCCTATAAAGCCATACCGATGACTAACGCACAGTGGTTCATGCTCGTTGGCGGGCTGTTGCTTGCCATGGGCCTCACATACTCCGTCCTGAAGCGCTCCCCGGTAACTTCCGCCATTATTTATTTGGCGGTGGGCATACTGGTAGGGCCGACCGTACTCAATTTATTCCATTTCAATCCGCTCAAGCAATCGGCGCTGCTGGAGGTGCTGACCGAAATCGCGGTATTGATTTCGCTGTTCTCTGCGGGCGTCAAAATGCCGGTTCCATTCAACTTGACGCGCTGGCGCGCGCCGATTTTACTGGCGACGGTTTCCATGACCTTGACCGTCGCATTGGTCGCGGCTTTCGCTTATTACGTGCTGGGTCTACCGTTGGGGGCTGGCGTTTTGCTGGGCGCGATCCTGGCGCCGACGGATCCGGTGCTGGCTACGGATGTGCAAATTCGTCATCCCGGAGACCGTGACCAGTTGCGTTTTACCTTGACCAGCGAAGCCGGCATGAACGATGGCAGTGCTTTCCCCTTCGTCATGTTGGGGCTGGGATTGCTGGGCTTGCACGAACTCGGCGAGTTTGGCTTGAACTGGATTGTGGTGGATGTGCTGTGGGCTACCGTGGGCGGGATTGCCATTGGTGTTGGCGCGGGCATGGCCTTGGCGTATGTGGGATGGAAGTTGCGTCGTGAACCGCTTAAACATGAATTGCTGGACGACTTTCTGGGTTTGGGGCTGATTGGCGTCGTGTACGGTGTATCGGTGCTATCTCACACTTGGGGGTTTTTGGCGGTGTTTTTCGCAGCCGTCGCATTACGCCAGACCGAAATGAAACTGGCCAAGCGGGCGCTGGATGCCAGCGCAGTTGCTGCGCCAAGTGACAGTGTGGTTGGTGAGGAAAGCCCCTTGCCACTGGTCAGCAAAGGCTCGCTCGTATTCAAGGAGCATCTGGAACGGCTGTCAGAAGTGATCCTGATTCTGCTGGTTGGGGGCTCATTGTTTCTGGATTCGTGGAGCTGGAAAGCGGTGGGGCTGGCTCTGTTTTTGTTCATTTGGGCCCGCCCGGTCAGTGTTTTCATCAGCTTGATCGGCTCGCGCACATCCTGGCGAATTCAGGGGTTGAGTGCGTGGTTTGGCGTGCGCGGGATCGGCTCGCTGTATTACCTGATGTATGCTATCCAACACGGACTCCCGGAGCCCCTGGCATTGGAGTTGATGCAAATGACGCTGATTGTGGTGGCGCTTTCGATCCTGCTACACGGCACCAGTGTAAAACCCTTGATGGAGCGGTTCTGGCGGCGCGACAAACCGCGACAAACAGATACATAGGGCCGAAGTGTAGGGTTCCGCTGACCGCCAGGCGGGTTCGACGGAACGGAACTGACTGATCGAATACCGGGCGTTCAGCTTTCCGTTACAAATCCAAACGCCTTGTCGTGCACATACACCAGTTTGCAGTGCTCGATGTATTTGGCATCGTGGATGCGTCCGCCTTTGATGTAACCCGTCTCGCCCTGGTTCAGGATCAGCGGCTCGCCATCGGCAACCAGGCCCGTGTTGGTTCTGGTGAAGAACTGCACGGCCATCTTGCCTTCGATCACCACAGTCATGTCGTCGCCTGGATGCGAGTGCGGTGGCTCGGCGCTGCCAGCTTCCCATTGTTCCAGCATCACTTCCACGCCATCAGGGTTGGTGGGGCAGGTGGTGCGCAGGGTGAAGCCAGCAGGGGTGTCAGGGATGCTGATATGGTTGCCCCAAATAGTGCTGGTTGCGGAGGTGGAGGGGGTGGACTGGGACATGAGTAAGTTCCTGTAGGGTAGACGTTCTGTTGAAGCGCTTGTTGCAGGCTGACCTTCTGGGTGGGTCGGAATCAGCCACCGAAGTGAAAAGCAACCGTGATTATAACGACCGGATACCCTCTAAGCCGGCCAATGCATTTCGTATTTCTGTATTCAACTGCGCATTTGTGCCTTCTGCTTGAATCGACACCAGGATGAATGTGTCTACAAATACGGATGGGATTCAAGTACCCTCGTTTCGTTGGGGGAGGCGTCACGACACGTGTGGCGTTTATTCAAATAATGGGCATTGCAGGATCAATGGCCCGTAAGGTATTCATCACGATTGATGCAGACCGAAGACAAACCACGCAACGGCCTGGCCGGGCTTAAACACTGGCGCTATGACCTCGGCGCTGGGCTGCAGGTGGCCCTGGTATCGCTTCCGCTTTCGCTTGGCATCGCCGTGGCGTCAGGCGCACCACCGATTACCGGTGTCATTTCAGCCATCATTGCCGGCCTGATCTTTCCTTTTCTGGGCGGCGCCTATGTGACCATCAGCGGCCCGGCAGCAGGACTGGCTCCGGCCTTGCTCGCCGGGATGCTGCTGCTCGGCGGCGGCGATTTGACCGCGGGTTACCCGCTATTGCTGGTGGCTATTTGCCTCACGGGGCTGGTGCAGATTGTGCTCAGCATGGTCAATGCCGGGCGCTTTGCAATTTTTCTGCCGGTCACCGTGGTCGAAGCCATGCTCGCCGCCATCGGCATCATGATCATTGTCAAACAGGTACCGCCGTTGTTGGGGGATCTGGCGCCGCTCTCCAAGGATATGCTCGGCGCCATACTCAAACTGCCGGACAGTTTGATGCGCATCGAAGCGCCGGTGATGGCGACCGGCCTGATATGCCTGTTTCTGATGTTTTTTCTCAACTACACGACGAAGCCGTGGCTGAAGCGTGTGCCTGCGGCTTTGGTCGTGGCGGTGGTGGGGATTGTGCTGGGTTACGTTTTCGATCTGGAGGCCCGTTTCCTGATCAGCATGCCGGACGACATCCTGCGGGGCGGCATCACGCCGCCGGCCTTCGATGCCGTGTGGCAGCGCCCCGAATTGTGGGGTGGCATCCTGCTGATTGTCATTACGCTGACGCTGATCGATGGCATCGAATCGCTGGCGACCATCGCCGCGGTCGACAAGATCGATCCCTATCAGCGTAAATCCCAGGCCAACACCACACTGCGTGCGATGGGGATTTCGAACATGCTCTCCAGTTTTTTTGGCGGCTTGACCATCATCCCCGGCGGCGTGAAAAGCCGCGTCAACATTGACGCGGGTGGCCGCACGCTGTGGGCCAATTTTTACAATGCCATGTTCCTGATCCTGTTCTTGTTCCTGGCCAAGGACCTGATCAGTCGCGTGCCGCTTGCCGCCATCGGTGCGATCCTGATTTATGTTGGTTGGCGCTTGTGCGAGTACCGCGTGTTCCAGAAAACCTATGCCATAGGCCGTGATCAGATCGTTATCTTTCTGATTACGGTGGTGGCGGTTCTGGCAACCGATCTGCTCTACGGCATTCTGATCGGCATCGCATCGGAAATTGCCATGCTGGTTTATCTGCTCAGCCCATCCATCCGTACGGTGCTGACCGGCCGCCTGACTTACTCGCAGTCGTTTGTGCATTTGCAGCGTAATTTGTTCGATTTGTTTCGCAGTCCGGTCATCAAGCTCAAGCAGGAAGAACACAACGGATCGCCGCATTATCAGATTACGCTTGGCTCGGTGGTTTGCTTTAATCTGTTGCCGCTGGACAAACTGCTGCAATCGCTGCCGCGGGATTGCACGATTACCCTGGTGGCCAGTGAGTCCGGGCATATCATCGACCACACCGCGATGGAATACCTGCACCAGTTTGAGGAAGATTGCCTGCGTGATGGCCGGACGTTCCGGCTGGTTGGACTGGAAAACTATTATCAGTTCATGCCGCATTCGCTATCGGCTCGAATGCATGACACGAAGCTGATCAAGGAAAAGGCCCGTCTGTCCGACCGAGCGCAACTGATGGCGGCCATCGCAGCGGGTCATCAGCTCAATTTCAGCGAATCAACGGCGGGTACGCTCAACCTGCATAATTTCATTTACCTGCACCGTGGAGACATGCGTCAGGAAAACAATGTCATGACCGGCGACTACGCCGGTTGTCACGTCAAACTGTTTGACTATAGCCACACGGCCGCACCTGACTATTACGCCGAGCACCACCATACCCTCATCATTTTGCGCCCACTCGTTGTGACCATGGCCTTGCCTGAACTGGTATTGACGCCGGGAAACTACCTGGAGCGTTATCTGGTGGGCTTTGATGAAGTCGATGTGCCGGAGGTTACGGCAGGGCTGCGAGAACATCGGCTCTATACCCGCTCGGACCACCCCAATGCATTGGTGATGTTCAGAAAATTGCTGGCCTTGCTGGATCGGCATCCAGGGATCTATATCGAGATACACGATGGGGCCTTGCTTGCGTTCTGCCCCGATCGTGATCTGGAAACAGCCGAAGGTATTGAGGCGTTGTTTGAGCTGGTTAATCTTCTATGCCATGCAGAGCCATGACGGCGCATGGGCTCTGCCTTGCGGCATGCGTAGACAGGCGGTATATCGGCAGGGCGACGATTTGGGCACAGCCGCGCAATATGAAGTGACGCTTCAATCCGTACGTTTTTTTTCATCGTGGGCGACATGTCGCATACGTCAAAAAATTTCAAGCGCGACCGTGAAAGTGTTGCTCGAGCTGGTCGAGTTCGGCCGCCGCCTCGGTGAAGTCTCCCTTTCTGACACTCGCTTCAATCTGCTCAGTACGATCCTGAATATCCTTCGCCATGACGCTGGCCGCGGCGCCTCTAAGGGCATGGGTTTCCTTCAGGCACAACGGGTTGTCTCGTTTCGCTATGCCAGTCTTCAATACCGACAGACTTGCTTCAGTCGTACTCATGAAAATGGCGGCCAGATCATTGACCAGACTGGGATTGCCTGGGTAGCGCGCATGGAGGGCGGGCAGGTCGAGTAAGGGAATTCGATTGGGCACGGGCCCGACAGTTGGCAGGCGTTGAGCCAGCAAGGCCGCGAGTGCTGACTCAGAGTAAGGCTTGCTGAGGTAGTCGTTTGCTCCGGCTTCAAGACAGGCTTCACGAAAGCCGGCATTGGCGTTGGCCGTCAGCGCAATGATAGGGATCTGTCGAGTGTCGGTCGGCAGTTTGCGGATCCGTCGGGTGGCCTCCAGACCATCCATTTCCGGCATTTGCCAATCCATCAAAACGAGGTCAAACGTTTCTGTTTCCAGCATCTCAAGTGCCTGGGAACCGCTGGTGGCGATGGCATGCTGTAACCCAATTTCACGCAATTGATGGGCCAGGACTTTCTGGTTGACCGGGTGGTCTTCAACGACCAGGATCCGGCCTTGAAGTTGAACCACCGACTGGGTCGGCAGTTCTGCCAGCGGCAAGGTGGTGACGGGGAGGCTGAGCGCAAGGGTAAAGCAGCTGCCTTTGTCTGGTGTGCTCTCCACCGTAAGCATCCCCCCCATCAACCCTGCAAGTTGATGGCTGACGGCCAGGCCGAGTCCGGTCCCCCCATAACGTCGCGTGGTTGAAGTGTCGGCCTGCGAGAAAGCCTGAAACAAGCGCGCCTGGGTTTCGCGGCTGATGCCGATGCCGCTGTCGTACACACTAAAGCGGCACTGGGATTCATTATTGGCGGTGTCAAACGTCAGGCGTAATTCAACCTTACCCTGATGGGTGAATTTGATGGCATTGTCGATCAGGTTGAGCAGGATTTGACGGATGCGGGTGGGATCCCCCAACAGTGCATCAGGTGGCGTGCTGGTCATGACCAGGTCCAGTATCAGGTCTTTTTCAAGAGCACGCGCCCTAAACAGGGCCACGACACTTTGCGCCAAGCTTTCCGGTGAGAAGGGGACCGCTTCGACCCCCATTTTCCCGGCCTCGATTTTCGAGAAATCGAGAATGTCGTTGATGATCGTGAGCAGGCTCTCGGCGGAGCTTTTCAGTGTGGTGATGTACTCACGCTGGCGACCATCGAGCGGGGTTTTCAACAAGAGTCCGCTCATGCCCAGAATGCCGTGCATCGGGGTGCGGATTTCGTGGCTGACATTGGCGACAAACTCCGATTTTGCCCGTGCCATTTGTAATGCGGCTTCACGTGCGGCTTCTTTGGCCGCCTCAGCGGCACGACGCTCCGAAACGTCGCGCATGATCGCCTGGATCACGGGTTTGCCTTCCAGTTGCATGGCGTGCATGGCAATTTCGGCCATGAAAACCGTGCCGTTCTTGCGTTTTCCTTGCCAGTCCAGAATGGTATGCCCCTCCTGGCGCGCCAATGCGATGGCACGTTTGGCATGATCGATCGCTCTGACGCCGTTTGCCTGGGTTGAGGTGCCGAGCGCCGAGATGGGTGTATGCAGAAAATCCTCTACCGAATCCATGCCAAATAGTGACAACGTGGCTGAATTGCAATCGGTAAAGCCGGTTTCGTCGAGAATGACGACTGCGTCGGAGTTGGTCTCGAACAGGGTGTGATACTTGTGCTTCTGGATTTCGATCTGGCGTGTTTGCGTTAACATGCGACGGCTGACCAATACCGCTACCACGGCAGCCAGCAGTGTAGCGAAGACACTCAGTAGCAGCATCAAGTTACGGGTGGCCTGGTAGGCGGTAAACGTTTTCCCGAGTGCTTCTTCGTTGTCCTCACGTTGCAAGCTGGTCATGTTGTCGAGCGCTTCGACCAGACGGTTTTGAGAGGGAATGGCCTCTTCCTGCAGCAAGGTCAGCGCACCGTAATTGTTTTCGTCGAGTGCGGCTTCCACTACGCTGAACATGATGGGTTGGTTGCTGAAGGTGATAGCGTCCAGTTGAGCCATCAAGCGTTTCTCGTCTGCTGTGTTGAGCATGGTAAACAGCTGCCCACGGTCCTTGGCATAACGTTCGCCATACTCCAGAAACCGAAGAAACAAGGTGTCTTTTTCCCAGGGGTCGATCGAGACCACGATGTTGTGCATCAGCAGGGCGCGATCGCGCAGGGTGTCGCGCATCCGTGAGGCAAGACGGGTTTTGACGTTATTGACCGCCACCACGTGTTCCAGCTCGTCATTCAGGTGCGCCATCTGGGTGACCCCCAGACCAATCACCGCGAGCATCAGCATCAATGCGGCCGTGAAGCCGAAGCCAACGTTAAACAGCAATCCGCGTAACGGAGAGGGCAGCATGCGACCGGAATCTACTCGCGACGGAATGCTACGACGTGATCGACGGCGAGCTTGATGCCGATTCTTTCGCCGATGGCATGATTGTGATGGGAGGGCACCAGCGACAGTGCACGCTGACCGCTTGGCAGCTTGAGGGTGTAGAGAAACTCGGCGCCGCGGAAGGCCTTGTTCTCGACCTCGGCCAGCATCAGGCTGTCGTCGTCATGGATGATGTCGTCGGGTCGCAGCAGCACATCAACGTGGCAACTGCGGACACACTCGCCGCAGCCGGCTGCACCGCACTCAACCGGGATGACCCCGTTTAACACGCCGAGTTCGATTTCCACCTGATGGTCGTTAATGACATTTCCGGTGACCAGTGCGCCCTGGCCAACGAAGTCGGCTACAAACCGGTTGGTGGGCTTGTGATACAGGTTATAAGGCGTGTCCCATTGCTGGATGCGGCCTTCGTGCATGACGCCGACCCAGTCGGCCAGCGCAAAGGCTTCGTTCTGGTCGTGGGTGACGATGAGTGCGGTGGTGGCTTCGCGCTTGAGGATGTCGCGCACTTCGAGCGATAGCCGTTCGCGCAATTCCACGTCAAGGTTGGAGAAAGGCTCGTCCATCAGGATCAAGCGTGGACGCGGCGCCAGCGCACGCGCCAATGCCACACGCTGTTGCTGTCCCCCCGAAAGCTGATGCGGAAACTGGTCAGCGTGACCGCTCAGGCCAACCAGGATCAGCAGCTCGTCGATACGCGCCTGCCGCGCGGCTTTGGATTCACTGCGCAGACCGAAGCCGACATTGGCCGACACGGTCATGTGTGGAAATAGTGCGTAATCCTGAAACACCATGCCGACACGGCGTTTTTCGGCTGCCAGCATCCAGTCGGGCAGGCTGACGACTTCGCCCCCGATGCGAATTTCGCCGGTCTGGATGGGTTCGAATCCGGAAATGCATCGCAGCGCCGTGGTTTTGCCGCAACCCGACGGTCCCAACAGGCAGCCGATGGCTCCTTCTGGCAGGGAAAAGGACAGGTCGGCAATAATTTGTCGTGTGCCATACGACTGCGAAACGGAATCGAGGATCAGTTCAGCCATGGGGTTGGTTTTGTGAATGCGCTCCGCGCCAGGTCAGCAAGATGATGGGAATGATACCGGCAATGACGATGGCAAGCGAAGGCAGCGCGGCACGCTCCCATTCACCTTCCGAGGTCATCTCGAACACCCGGACGGCCAACGTGTCCCAGCCGAATGGGCGCGTCATCAGGGTAATCGGCATTTCTTTCATAATGTCGACAAAGGCAAATGCCGCCGCCGTGAACAGGCTGGCGCGCAGCATCGGCAGGTGGACGCGGGTTAACAGGCCGGCTGCGCCGGTACCCAGATTGCGCGCGGCTTCATCGACGTTACGGGTGATGCGGTGGAGTCCGCTCTCGATGGGCCCGAAACCCACCGCAAGAAAACGCACGAGATAGGCCAATAGCATCACCAGCAGCGTGCCTTTGAGCACTTCGTGGCCTTCGAAACCAAACCAGTCTCGACCGGTATCGATCAGCCAGTTGTCCAGCCACGCCACCGGAATGAACAGGCCCACCGCCAACACCGCGCCGGGAAACGCGTAGCCGATGGTGGCCAGACGTTGCGTCCAGATCATGGTTTTGCTGGGGCGCTGGCGTCCGGAATAGGCAAGCAGCAGCGATACCCCCACCACGATCAGCGCGCCCATGCCGGCCAGCAGCAGGGAATGCCAGGCGAAGGCCCAGTAGCGGCTATCGAGATCGTCGGCCATGACATCGCGTGCCCACAGTGCAAGCTGGGTGACCGGAATGATGAAGGCGATGGCTAAAACGGTGCTGGCGTAGAGCAAGGCGAGTGCCGCCATGGCGGGCGATAACTTGATTCGGCGTGAAGCGGCACTGCGCCCCACCGCGCCATAGCGCATTTTTGCGCGCGAGCGTTGTTCGAATACCACCGCGACCAGCACGAACAAGATCAGGATCGAGGCGAGCTGCGCGGCGGCAGGCAGGGAGAACAGGCTGTACCACGCTTTGTAGATGGCGGTGGTGAAGGTGTCATAGTTGAAAATGGCCATGGTGCCGAAATCGGCCAGGGTTTCCATCAGTGCCAGCATCAGGCCGGCAGCGATCCAGGGCCGCGCCATCGGCAATGCCACCCGGAAAAAACCTTGCGTTCGCGATAGTCCCAGCGATTGCGCCGCTTCCAGTGCAATGGCCCCCTGGGTGGAAAATGCATTTTTTGCAATCAGATAAACATAAGGATAAAGCGCCAGTGACATCACCAGAATGACACCGCCGCGCGAGCGAATTTCGGGCAGTGTTATCGGGCCGAAAGCTTCGCGCAGCGCGGTTTGCAGCGGGCCGGTGAAATCAAGCAGACCGATGGCGACGAACGCAGTGACGTAAGCGGGCAGGGCGAGTGGTAGCAGCAACGCCCAGTTGAATAGACGGCGGCCTGGAAACTCGCACATCGCCACCAGCCAGGCCAGGGAAACGCCCAGTACGCTGACCCCGATTCCCACACCGAGCACCAGCCACAGGGTATTGGCTATCAGCCCGGGCAGAACAAATTCCGTCAGATGCGCAAGGGTGTCGCCTTCGATATGGGAAAACGATGAGAAGGTAACCGCAACCGGTACCAGCACCAGCGCGGCAATCAGCAGCGCAAGCAGCATCCAGCCGCTGAATCGCGGCCAAACAAAAACGCCCGCTGAGGGCGTTTTCAAGGGTGCGTCAAGATTATCCGACAACATGGATCAACATAATTCAGCTCATGGGTTAAGCCGGCTTACTTGTAGCCCGCACGATCCATCAATTTTACGGCCTGAACCTGCAGGCTGCCAGCTTCTTTCACGTTGATCAGGTTTTGCTTGAATTCGCCCCAGGCCGCCACGGTTTTATCGGGTGCGATTTTGGGGTTGACCGGGTATTCCAGATTGGCGTCGGCAAACAGGTTTTGCGCCTTGTCGGAGGACAGCCATTCAATCAGTTTCTGTGCGCCAGCCGGATTCTTGGCATTACGGGTAACCCCCGCGCCAGAAATGTTGACGTGCACACCGGCCGCTTTGTTTTTCAGGTTCTGGTTGGGCCAGAAGATTCCCAACGGAAGACTGGGGTTCTTTTCCATCAGACGACCGTAGTAATAGGTATTGACCAAGGTGACATCGCACTGTCCGGCGGCCACGGCTTCCATCGCCTTGGTGTCGTCGGGGAAGGGCGAGGTGGCCAGGTTGTTGACCCAGCCGCGCACCATGTCCTCGGTTTTGTCCTCGCCGTACTCGGTGACCATCATCGCTACCAAGCTTTGGTTGTAGACCTTTTTCGAGGTGCGCAGGCAGAGGCGGCCCTTCCATTTCGGGTTGGCCAGGTCTTCATAGGTGGACAGGTCGGCAGGCTTGACCTTGCTGGTGTTGTAGATCAGGGTGCGTGCGCGCACCGAGAGGCCGAACCACTCGTTGCCGGGGTCACGCAGGTGGGCTGGCACGTTGGCAGTCAGGATTTTCGACCGGATCGGACGCAGCAATTCTTCTTCTGAAGCCTGCCACAGATTGCCCGCATCAACAGTCAACAACACGTCGGCTGGCGTGTTGCGGCCTTCCGCTTTAAGACGCGCCATCAGCGGACCTTCCTTGTCGGTGATGAATTTGATCTGAACGCCGGTGTCGCGGGTGTAGGCATCGAAAAGCGGCTTGATGAGTTGTTCGTTGCGCGCGGAATACACCACGACTTCTTCGGCCAGTACGGGTAGGGCCGTTGCGCAAAGTGCGAATGCAGTAAGCAGTTGGGTCGGTTTCATATGGGGTTATATCCTGAAAGAAGTCGTTTCAGGAATACTACAATAAATGAGAACCGTTATCAATAACGCAGCGTATAACTTAAGGAAAGCAAATGAATAAGATCGATTCAAGTTTGTGCGGGGCTGCCACTACAGCTTTTCAAATTGAATCAGGGTTTGTAATTCACCTTCAAACACCGTGTCTATCCGGATAGCACCCTTATGGGCTTCGATCTTGAAGCCGGGTTGCCCCTGCGGAGCAATATCGATCAGTTCCAGCGTCTGGGGTGGATAGTCGATGGCGAGTGTCACCCGCATCGGATAATACCCATCCAGAAATTTTCGCATGTAGGGTCCATTCGTCAGGTTGTAATACCCGTTTCCTGTGTTGCGAAAAGCGCGAATCTGTGCCGACAGACACAGGCGTGCCCCGGGTTCAACGTTGATCAGTTGTACGCTGGAATCTTCAATCCAGGCTTGTTCAATTTTGGTGGAAGTATCCACCTTGAGGTCGCGAACAAAGCCTTCTCTGAAGGTGATTTGGGCGCGTGGAACAGGGTCAAGATGGGTATGGCATTGCTTCAAGCTGACCCAGCCGGAGCGCAAGCTGTTTTGGTCGATTAAAATCTGGTTGTGGTGATGGTGTATGGGTTTGGCTGGGGCCTTTTCCAGAAACTTGAGCACACCCTCGTTGACGTTATGCGCGCTTTCCATGCTGAGGTCGACATCAGACTGTGCGCCTGCGAGGCTTGGGGTGAGCAGGGCAAACAGCAGGGAAGAAAGCGACAGCAGGCTGAGCCCGACGTGAGTCAGTTTTTCGTTATTCAAGGGGGATGGCCGAAGCGACGGGTTTATCAGGAGTAACGATCCGCCTTGCGCCATCAAACCGGGTGCGCCAGTAGCGATCATTGAGACTGGAAACCATCACTTTATTGGTGCGGCTGCTTGAAGCATGCACAAAGCGGTTTTCGCCCAGATATATACCGACATGGGAAAATGCGCGATTAAGTGTATTGAAAAAAACCAGGTCGCCGGGCAATAGATCGGCTGGTTCAAGCGGTTGCGCGACTTCACTGATATCGAGACTTCTATGTGGCAGGACGATGCCGGTGACTTGCTTGAATACATGACCGACAAAACCACTGCAATCGAGCCCCGTCTCTGGCGTCATGCCGCCCAAACGATATGGGCTGCCAATCAGGCTGACGGCATACATCGGAATGTCATCGGAGGGCGCGTTGGCTAATGCGGGTGGTGTCAACAGCAGCAAGGCCAGCAGAGAGAACGACACGACAGGCTTCATCGAATGACAATCTGCTCTATAGTTAATATAGTTAAAGCGGCCAATTTCTACGAATCTTGATTCCGAGGATCTCATCATGAATGACACACTCCACACTGCTACAGCCGAACCCAGTATGTCCGAAAAAGCACAACTCACGCAATGGCGGGATGAAGCTGCGGCTGCTGCCTCAGAGCCTGACCTGCGTGAACGGGTACGCGATCTGACTTCACGAGCATTGCACGAACGCAGAATGGATTTGAAGGAACTCCGTGAAATCGTTGGTGCGATTACTTCCGGTGTCGGTAGTGGACTCGTTGAGCGCGGCGGTGAAATGAAGGAGGGGCTCAAACAAGCGGTTTCGGGTTTGGATGATGCGGTCAGCAGCGCTGCCCAGAAAGTGTCCTACGCCTTGCGCGAAGCAGCGGACCAGGGGCGGGAATTCAAGAACAATGAATTGAAGGCCAGCCTGGAACAGTTGCGCGATCTGGAAACCCAGTTTGTCGATACCCTCAAGCAAACCGCCAGTGAGTCGGGCGGCAAGCTGAAAGAAGAACTGAATACCCTGAGTGAGCATTTGAAGCACAGTGGAACCCGAACCGGTGAACAGGTGCGTGAGGGGCTGCAACAAATGGCAAGCGGGGTGAAGGCTACGACTGAAGCCGGTCGTGAGAAACTGAGCGAAACCGCCAGCACCGCCACAGGTCGCCTGGCTGAAGTCGCCAGCGGGGTACTGGAAGCCGTGTCCGAAGCACTCAAGCGCCAGAGCGAACGCCTGCGTTCCTGATTTCGCACCTCCCGGCAGCCACAGGCTGCGGTACAGCGGAGTCGTTGTCGGTTTAGTGACTTACGAATCCGGCGTGCCCCTTGCGGGTACACTCTCGGCATCTTTTACTCAATAAACAATAATGCTCTGGGAAACCCTATCCGTCGTACGTGACCTGCCGCGCTTGCATGAAATCGCTTCGGTGATGATTCGCTATGGCTGGGGTGATCTGGTACGCATGCTGGGTATCAGCGGCGTGCTTGAGCGCGCGGGGCGGGTGTTGCACTGGCACAGCACCAGTGAAATCAGTCAGCTTGATGCGCCGGTTCGCATCCGCCGGGCGCTGGAGGAACTGGGTCCGACTTTCGTCAAGTTGGGGCAGTTACTGGCGACACGGGTTGATATGTTCCCACCCAACTGGATTACTGAATTCGAAAAGCTGCACAGTCAGGTCCCCGCCGTTCCCTACGAATTGTTGCACCCGGTTTTGATAGCCGCGCTCAAGGGTGAACCCAGTGTGTTATTTGCCGAATTTGATCCGGTGCCACTGGCAGCCGGTTCCATCGCCCAGGTTCATCGCGCCACCCTCAAGGATGGGTCACCTGTCGTGGTCAAGGTTCGCCGACCGAATATCGAAGCGGTGATCCGGGCTGATCTGCGCATTCTGGAACATGCGGCGCGCTTGCTGGTCAGTGAGGTGCCGGATTTACGTCGCTACGACCCGGTGCAAATTGTTTCGCAGTTCCGCCGCTCCCTGAATCGCGAGCTCGACCTCGCAAAAGAGGCGCGCAACATCGAGCAGTTTGCGCGCAACTTTGCCGATGATCCGTTGGTGCAGATTCCCCAAGTGTATTGGGAATATACCAATGACCAAGTCAATGTTCAGGAACAGATCATCGGCCTGTCGGGGGTTTCTCCTGACAAGTTGCGTGAGCGTGGACTCGATCCGGTCATACTCGCCGCACGTGGTGCGGACACCGTGTTGCGCATGGTGCTGGAGCATGGCTACTTTCATGCTGACCCGCACCCCGGCAATGTGATGTTCCTGCCCGACAATCGTATCGGCATGATTGATTTTGGCATGGTGGGGATGCTGACGAATAGCCGTCGCAACCAGATTGTCGATATGCTGAGCGGCCTGACGCGCAAGGACGAACAGGTCCTGCTACAGGTGTTGCTTGACTGGAATGACGATTCCGTTGGAGATGAGGATCGTCTGGCCTACGACGTGGCGGAGTTATTGCAAAGCTACGACGATCTGCAACTCAAGGACGTGAAAATTGGCGCGTTGCTGAATGATATTACCGCCATGATGCGCGACAACAATTTACTGCTGCCTGCTGACCTGACCCTTTTGTTCAAGACGTTGATCACGCTGGAGGGCCTGGGCCAGCAGCTCGATCCGCACTTTCACATGATCGACAATGTGACGCCGTTTGTGGAACGGATTATCCAGCAGCGCTACACGCCGCAAGCCTTGTTTGCGCGTGGACGAAAAAGTGTGCGCGAAGCGCTGGAAGTGATAGCCGATTTGCCGCGTGATCTGCGTCATCTGTTGAGGGATGTGCGGCGGGGGCGAATCAAGGTCGATCTGGATCTTAAACGGCTGGATCATTTTGGCCACCAGCTGGACCGCGCCAGTAACCGCATCACCATGGGCATTCTGACCGCGTCACTGGTGGTGGGATCCAGCATCATCATGACGGTGGAGGGGGGGCCCAAGTTATTCGGCTTGCCCTTGTTCGGGCTGGTGGGTTTTCTGATTGCATTTTTCAACAGCCTCTGGATTATCTTTTCCATCTGGCGCTCGGGCAAACACTAAGCCGCCGGATTCAGCTCACAGTCAACGCGACGTTCTGTTCGGCAAGGGTTGCGGCCAATGTGGCCAGCGAAACTGGTCTCCCCAGCAAAAACCCCTGTGCGTGGGCGATTCCCAGACTCTCGACTTTTTGAAGGACCACTTCGCTTTCCACTCCTTCTGCTACCAGTGAATAGCCTACTTCACTCATCATGCGGGCGAAGTCTGCAACGACTTGTCCGGCGCGGTTGTCTTCAGCCAGCTTATTCACGAGGGAAATATCGAACTTGACCACATCAACCGGTAGATCAACGAGATAGCGCAGGGGTGAATAACCGGTGCCGAAATCGTCCATGGCGATACGGAAATTGGCGGTGTGGAGTAACTCCAGATAGGTACTCACTTCGTTCATTTGTGTGATCAACGAGGTTTCCGTGATCTCCAGCATCAGAGGGTGTCGCGCATTGTGGCGGGACAACTCCATCAGGTGGGAAATCACCTCGGGTCGGGAAATGCTCTGGGCGGATATGTTGATCGAAATGCCGATGCCCGGCGGTAGCTGCTGCGTAGCTATATCCGCATCGATTTGATACAGCACCGCCATGTCGAATTCGGTTTCCAGACGGCGACTGCTGATGACCGGGAGAAAGGCGTCCGGCATCAGGAGATCGCCACGATGACGGATCCGTGCCAGTGCCTCGTAGTAATCTACCTTGCGTCCAGGCAAGCTGAAAATTGGCTGGTAGTGCATTTCGATCATGCCCGGCGTGGCCAGGGCCTGAAACAAGGCGCTGGTCTCACGGCTCGCCACCAGGGTTTGTGATGCCCGCTCGGTGTCCTCACCGAACAATGCGATGCGGGTGCGCCCCGGCTGTTTGGCGGTATACATCGCAATGTCAGCCTGTTTGGGCAGTTCCTCTGCCTGTTCGAAATTTTCAGCCGAGCAAAAAGCGATGCCAATACTGACGCCTATCGGCTCGCGAATTTCAAGATCATCAAAGTGTGCTGCATCGATCAGACTTTGGCAGCGCTGTGCGATCTGCTTGGCCTGCGTGGGGGTGGTGTTCGACAGGAAGGTGGCAAATTCGTCGCCCCCCAGGCGATACAAACGGTCGTTGGCACGGAGCGCCATAGTTAAGGAATTTGCGACGATGGTGAGCACCCGGTCGCCCTTGGCATGGCCATAGGTATCGTTGATGGTTTTGAAACGGTCACAGTCAAACAACAGATAGGCGGCACCCTGCGGGTTGGCTTTCAGTTCCCTGCGAAAGCGCGTCCAATCCTCTTCGTAGGCGCGCCGGTTGTGGCTACCGGTCAGTGCGTCCTGTCGTGCCTGAGAGTGAAATTCCCGATTCTGATTTTCCAGCGAACCGTGCAAATCGCGTAGCTGCAACTGGTAGTTGTATAGCGATCGGCGGATGTTCTCCAGCTCTGTGATGCGCATGGGCCGCGCGCGCGCAAGGGGGTGGCTGGAATGTTCATGTTGCATTGCGTCGATCTCTTGCGAAAGCCATCCGAGCGGTCGTTCCAGCAAGCGGTTGTAAATGTAATACCCAACCAGCGCCGCCGTCGTCAGCAGCACAAACAAGGCAAGCATCGTTCTGGATAATATGGCCTGAAAGCGGGATTGGTCGGGGTCTGAACGTGCGCCGAAGCTCAGCTGCGCTAACAGCTTTGATGCGGGGATGCTTTCGTTGGATTGCAACGCCAGTCCCACGCTGTCTTTATTGACGAAACGGAAATCGACCTGGCGCAATAATTCGGGCAGGAAGTCGAACCGCAGCAGTCCCACGCCAAGCAAGACTTGGCGCCCTTCATCGCTGTAGACAGGGAATGACTGGTACATCGCAATCGTGCCGCCATCTTTGACAAGCCAACTGCTGGGCTCGTGCGACACAACCTCGGGCGGAAGATCGGCGGGAAAGCGATGTTCCCTCGGACTAGGTGCCAGCAGCTTTCCCGCAGCAGTGTAGAGCACCGCTCGGGCAATTCGGTTGGGCAACATGCCGCTTTCGTAGACCCGTTGATCACGCCAGTAAGCGTAATACTCGGGCAATACCAATTGCTGCCGTGTTTCATCCCATTGTGATAATTTTTCGGCCTGATTTTCCGTGCGGCGCAATAGCCGCTCGACCGCTGCAGCAAGCTCGGCTCGGGCGGCTTCATGGTTGGCCTGACTGAGACCCTGGCTGACGTTATGGGTTTGATACGCGGCAAATCCAGCAATCAGAGTCATCATGGCAATCAGACAGCCAATAAATCCGAGCGCAATTTGCTTGATCGAAACGGGTGCGTACCACTTCATCGGGTTGGGGCCTTATCCATTCGGTTCAGAAAAATGAGCGTGTGTTCCAGCAGGTCAAACTCGTTCTCACCGTCCATGAAGTGGTTGGCACCCGGTATCACCACCAAGGGGACTTGGTTGTGCTGCAGCGATCTGATCCAGTTCTGTTCGATCATGTTATCGGCATCACCCATAATAAGTTGAACTTTTACGGGGGAACGTTTAACTGCGGCCAAGGTATGCGCCTGGTCCCAGCGGACATAGGACAACAGGCCGTGTGGTGCAGACGTATATTTTTTGCAAAGTGACAGATTTTGGGTGATGAGCGCGCCTTCTTTATTCAGTTCACGTTTCTCCAGTTTTGCGACCAGGGCGGGGCGGGGGGTCACACCGATCTGGGCTTCAATCAACGAGGCACCGATAAAGCCTTGAACGGCTTTATCCGGGTTGGCACTCAGATAAGCCAGCAGTTGCAAGCTGCCAAAGCTGTGTCCAACCAGCACAATCGAGCGATGGCCCCGCGACTTCAGCCAGTCAATCCAGCGTGCAACTTCATCGAGGTCATCCTCCATGCCATGACGGTGCACTGCCTCGCACGCCAGGCTTTGTCGGCGGTTGGGGATCCCCAGGCTGAGCGTGGGGGACAGTACCGCGTAGCCTGCGTCATGCAGACCACGCGCCAGGGTGGCAACCGTTGGGAATTCACGCGTCTGTAGAAATCCGTGCAGCAGCAACACAGCAGGTTTATCGCGTTGCCCGGTCAGGTATTCGGCGCTGGCGTAAATTCGCGGGCGCATTTCCAGCTGGGCTAGTTCAGCGTGAGCCCAAGTGGGGAATCCGAAGGTCAGCAGGCAAAGCAGGAAAGTTCGCATGGCAGGGGCGTAAACGATGGTGTCCATAGTTTTAGTGTCGTGAATCATAAATATCGATACATAAAACGGCGTCTTTTTCCGCATGGCGGCGTTGCTCGTCGTTGCCATAGAGCCAGCTATGTCGCCTCCTCGTGCCTCTTGTGCCCAAGCCGTCAGGCTGTCGGGTATGCCCCGCGAAAAAATTCATCCGTTTTATCCTGTCCCGCTATTTAATTCACGACACTATCGTCAGGAGGGCGGTGTAACTAAAGGAAATACAATCAGGTCGGTATGGGCTGAATGTTACACTGCGTCTCAAATTCCGATTCAAACATGTCTGATCTGAAACGCATATTTTCCCCCGCAGGCGCCTTTGCCGAAGAACTACCCGGCTGGCGCGCACGACCGCAGCAGTTGGCGATGGCTGAAGCCGTTGAACGTGCGGTGGCCGGCAACAGTGTGTTGCTGGCCGAAGCGGGCACCGGCACCGGGAAAACCCTTGCCTATCTTATTCCCGCCTTGCTGTCGGGGGGCAAGGTAGTGATATCCACCGGCACCAAGGCGCTGCAGGATCAGTTGTTTCACCGCGACTTGCCTGCTGCGCGCCGGGCGCTCAAATCCCCGGTCAAAGTAGCCTTGCTTAAGGGGCGCGCCAATTACGTCTGCCACCATCACCTGGAACGCAATCTCAGCGATGGCCGCTTTGCCAATCGGGACGACCCGAAGTGGCTGGCCAAAATCGCCAGTTTTGCCAAAGTCAGTTCAAGTGGTGACCGCGCCGAAGCTGACGGCATCCCGGAAGATGCCACAGCCTGGCAGTACGCCGTTTCCAGTCGAGACAACTGCCTGGGAAGCGAATGCAGCCACTATAAAAACTGTTTCGTGATGGCCGCGCGCAAGGCCGCGCTCGATGCCGAAGTGGTGGTGGTCAACCACCATCTGTTCTTTGCCGACCTGTGGCTGAAAGACGAAGGCGTCGCCGAACTGCTGCCTGCGTGTAATACCGTCATCCTGGACGAAGCGCACCAGCTGGCAGAAACCGCCGCGCAGTTTTTCGGCGAGACGCTGTCCACGGCACAACTGATCGAGCTTGCGAACGACACCAAACGCCTTGCCGCCGTGAAGGCCGGCGACTTCCCCGCGCTACGGCGCTCGGCGGAAGAACTCGGCAAGGTCGCACGCGACCTGCGCTTGGCTTTTCCGCAAAACCCGGTTAAATCGACCCTCGCCGAACTTAAACGCTACGATAAATGGCCAGACGCCTTGAAGGCCGCGAGCCACACGCTGGAGGAGCTGACCAAGCTGCTGGCAACCCAGGCCGAACGTGATGCCGACCTGAATAACTGCTTCGAGCGGGCGCAGGCGGTGCAAGGTACGCTGGCCAGTTGGCAACGCGCTGACGATCCCGACACCCCACGCGTGCGTTGGCTCGAAACCACGATGAGTTCGCTGCTGATGCACGCTACGCCCTTGTCGGTTGGTGCCATGTTCGGTGCAAAACTTACCGAGCGCGCGCAGGCGTGGATACTCACCTCGGCTACGCTTGCGGTGGGCGGCGACTTCACGCACCTTAAAACGCGGTTGGGTATTGAAGAAGCTGAAACCCTGTGTGTTGACAGTCCTTTCGATTATCCGCGTCAGGGCGTGCTCTACGTTCCGCAGGGCGTATCCGCACCGAACACGCCCGAGTTCACTGAGTCTGTCGTCAACGCTGCCTTGCCCGTGCTGGAAGTCAGCGGTGGGCGCGCGTTCATTCTCTTCACCAGCCTGCGCGCACTGGAAAAAGCCCGCGGCCTGTTGATTGACGCGTTCAAGTCGCGTGGCTGGGATTACCCGCTACTGGTCCAGGGTGACGCGCCCAAAAACGAACTCCTTGCGCGTTTTCAGCAAGCCGGCAATGCCGTGCTGCTGGGCAGCCAGAGTTTCTGGGAAGGCGTCGACATGCCCGGCGACGCGCTGTCAGTCGTCATCATTGACAAACTGCCGTTCCAGCCGCCTGATGACCCCGTGGTGGCCGCGCGGATTGCGCAAGCCGAAAAGAATGGTGGCAAGCCGTTCATGGATTACCAGTTGCCGCATGCGGCGCTGAGTCTCAAGCAGGGTGCGGGGCGCTTGATTCGCACCGAGACGGATCGCGGCGTGTTGATGATTTGCGATACGCGCCTGGCAGACAAGCCGTATGGCAAGTTGTTGTTGAATTCGTTGCCTGCGATGACACGGACGCGCAAGCTGGAGGTGGTGGCGCGGTTTTTTGCGGCAGAAGCGCAGGGCAAGGGGGCTGACGCGGAGACGGTGGAGTAGTTGAATGTTAATCAGGTGCGGTATGGTTTTCCGTCCAGTGCAGTGGAAATGCGGCTTTTTTGTATAGTTGCTATGAGTCAAATTAGTTAGACACGACTGACTAGTCGTTTTGATTTTTAAAGTTGGCCGCCAGATTGTCGTTCATTTAAACTTGAGATATGACTTGCGTATCGGAGTTATCCAAGCTTGTAGTCAAGATTGGATTGAGGGTAAATAAAAAATGAGAAGCATCGCCGCACTGTTCTTCCTGGTTTGTCATGTGGGATTCGCCCTTGCCGCGCCCGACGCGGCCCTACGGGTAGGCATATTGCCGACCCTGAGTGCGAAAGTACTGTTGACCAACTATCAGCCCTTACGTGTTTATCTGGAGCGGGAGTTGCAGCGGCCGGTGGAGATGTTCACTTCCACCGATTTCAAACGTTTCCATCACGACACCCTGGCGGGGGATTTCGACCTGCTGGTGACGGCGCCGCATCTGGCCCGCCTGAGCCAGCTGGA
This sequence comes from Thiobacillus sp., assembly GCA_030679915.1. Lineage (GTDB taxonomy): Bacteria > Pseudomonadota > Gammaproteobacteria > Burkholderiales > Thiobacillaceae > Thiobacillus. The sequence continues at coordinate 3,580 of JAUXRY010000006.1, read as the reverse complement.
AGCCGGGTTCCTGCCTGTGGCGACCTATCTCGCAGCCAACCGGGCAGTTCTGATCATGGCTAAAAACAAGCCTGTCAAGCAGCTTGAAGAATTGCGCGGACGCAACCTAGCGATCTTCGATCCTCTGGGTCTAATTGTGCTGCAGTCTCAGCAATGGCTGCAGGACCGCGGATTCGAATTGGGGCGGGATTATCGGGCTGCACTCTTTCCCAGTCACAACAGTGTCGGTTTCTCAGTGCAACAAGGGGAAAGCCTGATGGGCGTCGTTTCCCCCGCCGGTGTGCTGCAATTGCCTCCAGACACCCGTGAACAGATTCAGATATTTGCTGAACTGCCCCAAGTGCCTGCCCTCATCTGGATCGTCCATCCGCGCCTGAAGCAGCAGGCGGATCGCTTTCAGGCAGCGTTGATACGTTTTGCAGAGACGCCTGAAGGCGCCCAGTTCTACAGTGGCAATGCCTACAAGGGAATGCGGCCGGTTACGCCGGAGGAGCTGCGTTCGCTTGACCGTTCTGCCCGTGAAGTCAAGCGCCTGATCCAGGGATTGCCTTGATTTTTCGGTTACGATCCCTGCGCACCAAGCTGATCCTGGCGAGCGTGCTTGTCGAAGTAGTCATGTTAAGTCTGCTGGTAGTCAACAGTCTGCGTCTGACCAACGCAAGCTTGCTTGAGCAGTCGCAAGTACGGGTCGCTGAACTCAAAACCCTGTTTAACGCGTCGCTGGGTTCTCCGCTGGCGCAGCGGGATTACGGCACACTTAAGGATATTCTGGCCGCCATTCGGAGCGAGGAAGGCATCACCTACCTGGTCCTCCAGGACCGCTATGGGAATGTGCTTTCTGCAGTGGGCCGACCTGCCGATCAACCGCTACCAGTCGTCAGCGCTGCCTTAAACCTCGACGAAGTCGAACAGGGGGTTTTCAACCTGTCCGTGCCTATCAATCTGGCAGATCAGAAATTAGGCCAGCTGGCCTTTGGCTTGTCCACCAGGTTTCTCAAGGAATCGCAGGCGCATTTGTTACGCCAGAGTTTGCTCATCGCCGCTGCCGAGGTCCTCCTGTCAATTTTGTTTCTGACCGTCCTTGGCATCTGGATGACGCGTCACCTGACCCGGCTTACCCAGGCTAGCCAAGCTGTGGCGGCAGGTAATTACGACGCCACAGTAAAGGTGTCGGGGCATGATGAGGTGAGTTTGTTGGCTAATGCCTTTAATGGCATGACCTCCGCGATCCGTGAACGCATCAATTTGTTGGAGGAGAGTGAAGAACGCTTCCATGCGATTGCCGATTTCACCTATGACCTTGAACTGTGGCTTTCACCTGAGGGCAGATTGCTCTGGGTGAACCCAACGGTGCAGCGCATGCTCGGCTTCAGCCCGGAAGAATGCCTGGCCATGCCGGAATTTCCTTTATGCCAGGTCCCGTCAGGAGAACGTGAGAACGTCCGGTTCACCATGAAAGAGGCCTTGCAGGGCAAGGCGGGAGCCGGTTACGAATTCAGCATGCGGTGCAAGGATGGTAGCGAGTTGTGTCTGTCGGCCAACTGGCAGCCCATCTACGATCGAAATCATCACTACCTGGGTTTGCGCGCCAGCCTGCGTGACGTCGCAGCGCTGAAGCGAGCCGAGCAGGGTCTGCGTGAAGCCCTCAGTGAACTTGGATCATCCGAGGCCACTCAGCGGCGTTTTGCCCAGGAAGCGCAGATCGAACGCGCCCGGCTGGTTTCGCTCCTCTCGGCCATGAACCTGGGCATCCTCCTGGTCAACACGGAGGCGAGGGTGGTTTATCACAACCCGGCCTTCCAGCGCATCTGGATGATTGCCCAGGAGACCTCGCTGATGGGCATGACGGCCACCGAGGTGTTGTCCCATTCCAGCAGCGTCCTGTCGCGTCCGGACCACTTTTCCCGACACCTGTTGTCCGTTCTGGAAACCCGCGAGGTGTCTGACAGCTTTGAAATCGCCATGGCCGACGGCCGGGTCGTGACCCAGCTGAACTATCCGGTGCGCGATCAGGATGGCCACTTCATTGGTCACTTGTGGATTTACGAGGATGTCACCCACGAACGCCAGACAGCGGCTCAGCTGGCCTATCTGGCAGAGCGGGATGCGCTCACTGGCCTGTATAACCGGCACCGTTTCGAGCAGGAAATTCAGCACATGCTGGTCGACTGCGAACGTAATGACACTCAGGGCGCCCTGCTGTTTTTCGACCTCGATGAATTCAAAGTGGTCAATGACAGTTTTGGTCATCGGGCCGGTGATGCCTTGTTGATACGGGTGGCCAGCGAAATCAGCACGCTGGTGCGGCGCAATGAGGTGTTAACGCGTCTGGGCGGTGACGAATTCGCGCTGTTAGTGCCCAATGCCAAAGAAGACACCGTGATCCAGCTGGCAGAGCGGGTGGTGCGCGCGGTAGCGGCCATTCCCTTCCGTTTCGAAGGACAGAACCTGCGCCTCACTACCAGCGTCGGCATTGCCCTTTATCCCAGTCAGGCAGCCGATAGCGACGAACTGGTTGCCCATGCCGACATGGCCATGTACCAGGCCAAACAAGCAGGCAAGAATACCTGGCGGATCTACCGCCCGGATCTCGACAAGTCCCGTTTCATGGTCGAGCACCTGACCTGGAACGACCGCATCACCTATGCTCTGGAAAACAACCTGCTGCAACTCCATTTTCAGGGTATCTACCATGCCCAAAGCGGAGAACTGGCCCATCTGGAAGCGCTGGTGCGCATGCTCGATGAGCAGCATCCTGACCAGTTGATCATGCCGGGCCGCTTTATTCCGATGGCCGAAAAGAGCGGCAAGATCCTCGATATCGATCGCTGGGTGCTGGCCGAATCGATCCGGCTCTTAGGTGAGCGGCCCGACATGCCCGATCTTGCGGTGAACATCTCGGGGCGCTCGTTCGATGATCCGCGCCTGCCGCAGTACATCGATGACCTGCTGCGCGACAATGGCGTGGCTCCCGCGCGTCTGCAGGTGGAACTCACCGAGACCAGCGCCGTCAGCGATCTGGCCGACGCGCAACGCTTCATCGAGTCGCTGCGTACGACTGGTTGCGGTGTTTGCCTGGATGACTTCGGCAGTGGCTTTTCCTCCTTCGCCTATCTCAAGCATTTGCAAGTCGACACGTTGAAGATTGACGGTCTGTTTGTACGTAACCTGCCGACCGACAGGGACAACCAGGTGTTCGTCAAAGCGATTGCCGATGTGGCGCGCGGAATGGGGAAACGGACCGTAGCCGAATTCGTCGAGGATGCCCGAACCCTGGCGATGTTGCGGGAGATTGGGGTGGATATGGTGCAGGGGTATCACCTGGACAAGCCGCAGCGGGATCATCCTGGGCTTACAGCCAAAGTGAAGCGAGTTGATCGTGGGGTTGTTTGAGCGCTGGCTGTGAGGTTGCTTCGTAGTTGAAGACTTTTCTGGACTGCTGACCGTTGGCCGGGGTTGCCGGCGGCAAGTTACTTTCTTTTGCTTCGCCAAAAGAAAGTAACCAAAGAAAAGGCGACCCCGCTCACCCCCGAAATCCCGAAAATCGAGCCCGCCGGATGGGCGGCAAAGAACTCGCCCC